>JBEGRF010000039.1:0-41193 GCA_041180605.1 Actinomycetota bacterium
CGGTGCGTCAAGTCGCTGAAATCATTCGATCGCGCAATCTGTTGTGGAACCTCACGTTGCGAGAGCTTCGCGCGAAGTATCGACGCTCGATTCTCGGTTGGGGCTGGTCGATGCTCAATCCGCTCTCACAGATGCTCATTTATTCGGTGGTCTTCGGCGTCATCTTCGGCATCCAGGCCCGAAAAGGTGATCCGTCGGGCATCGACGTCTACAGCCTCTATTTGTTGAGCGGCATCCTGCCGTGGGGCTTCATCAACCTCATCTGTGGTCTCGGTCTCAACACTCTCATCGGAAACGCAGCACTCGTGCGAAAAGTGCGCTTTGCACGAGAAACGCTCATCTTTTCGGAGGTGCTCTTCAGCCTCGTGCAATTCAGCATTGAGATGACACTGCTTTGCATCGTCTTGCTCATCTTCGGCAGCCCACTCTTGCCGTGGTTGCCGATGCTGCTGTTCCTCATGTTGTTGTTGGCCATCTTCACGTCGGGTCTCGCGCTCATCTTGTCAATTGGCGCGGTATTCTTCCGCGACCTCAAATATCTCTGGACGATCATCGCCCAGGTGTGGTTCTTTGCCACCCCGGTGATCTACGACCCAGCGCGCATCGAAGAACGAGTTTCAAGCTTCTGGTATTCGATCTACCACTGGAACCCGTCGACCGCATTCATCCGTTCGTTCCGCCACGTCACCTTCGACGGCAGGGCACCCGACTGGTCTGACCTTGGTGTGCTCGTCGTCATCTCGTTTGCATCACTGGCGATCGGGCTCGCGGTCTTCTCGCGCTTCTCGCGCCGCATCGCCGAAGAGTTGTGAACTTCAGGTCTTCTGGCGGCCGATCGACCACGTCGACGGCATCGACACTATGCCGGAGTCGTTCGCCTGTCCGCCGGACACGTGCAGTTTCGCCCAATGCTGGCAGTGGTCGTACTCAGTGCCACCCGTCGCGTCGGTGATCACGACCGACACGTAGTACGTGCCCTCTGCGAGCGGCACGCTGGGTGCGTGCAAGACAGCGCGCCCCGGCCCGTCGAGCATGCGCAATGTGGCGGTACCGCGCTGGGTGGATGTCGCCCACACCAGCTCGCCAGTCACAGTCTCGAGTTTCACGTGAACGACGGGGGATTCGAGTCGCACGTGCGAGTTGATTTCGATGGCGACACGTATCTCACCGCCTGATTGGATGGTGTCAAGCGGCTGTTCATTCGTATCGACGAGCGCAACCTGAGTGACCTGCGCATCGCCAGTGCCCCAGCGGGTCTTGGATCCGGCGTCGACCTGGGTGAAATTGCCGTAGGTGTTGCCGGTGTAGCTCGCGATCACGTCGTTTGCATCGCCCACCATCTTCACGCGGCCTTTCTCCAGCCACACGACGGTGTTGCACAGTTGCTGCACCAGGCCGAGCGAGTGGCTCACCACCAAGATGGTGCGGCCTTCGCGACGAAACTGCTCGATTTTCTCAGTGCTCTTGCGTTGGAAGGCTTGGTCGCCGACCGCGAGTATCTCGTCGATCAACAGCACTTCGGGTTCGACATGGGTGGCGACGGAAAATCCGAGGCGCACCACCATGCCCGAAGAGAAGTTCTTCACGGGGGTATCGATGAATTGTTCGAGTCCGGCGAACTCGACGATGCTGTCGAATTTCGCATCGATCTCCTTCTTCGACATCCCGAGGATGGAGCCGTTGAGGTAGATGTTCTCCGTGCCCGAGAGCTCGGCGTGAAACCCGGCTCCGAGCTCGAGCAGCGCGGCGACGTTGCCGTCGATGGTGATGGTGCCGCGCTCGGGCGTGTAGATGCCCGTCAGGCATTTCAGCAGCGTGGTCTTGCCCGAACCGTTCGAGCCGATTACTCCGACCGTCGCCCCGTGCGGTACGTCGAGGGTTACGTCTTGTAGCGCCCAGAACTCCTCGTAGCGTGCCCTACGGCCACGCAACACGGCGGCCTTGATGTAGCGGTTCCGCTCGTGGTACAGGCGGAAGTTCTTCCACACGCCTTGCACGGTGATGGCAGGTGTGGTCATTTCGGGCCCCCGTCAGTCTTGCCGAGATACGACAATTTGGCGCGTACGTTCGCGGGGATACGTTCGGAGTTCCAGTTTGAGATCAGTCGATCGGCGTGTTGCACGTAGTACGCCTGTTCGGGTGTCGGATTGGCGGTGTCGTCGTACCACGGCATGTGCCGGGCCTCATACGGTGGCTGTGATCGCAATGACCGACCATTCTGGTGACCGAGCCCCGGTCGATACATGGCGAACGTCGTGTCAATTGGCGCGAAAAAGAAACCGGGCTTGAACTGATTCGTCCAGAACTGGCGCTCCCAGGCGATCACGCTGTCACGGTGCGCAAAGTGCGTGGGCAGGTCGTCGAGCCGAAGTGAGAACCCCACCTTGTCAAGATCATGGTGCACTTGGAGTGTCTCTGCGAAATAGTCGAGTGCGTCGTGCGGGCAGGTGTCGCAAGGCACCACGTCAGGGTCGGAGACGACGAATGGCCGGTCAGCCCCGAGTTCTGTCACGAGCCCGCTCAGCCACGGAGCTCTGTGGCCCAGGTTGCGGTGGTTGTGCACCACGTGATGCGAAGTGTTGGCCAAGAACTTGACAGTCGGTTCGTAGGTGCTGGCGTTGTCGCACAACCAAACGTCGTGCTGCCCGACGCCGTCGAGCCACTCGAGTAGGGCGATGAGGGGCGACAACCGGTCCCGCACCGTGATGATGACGGGGTACTGACGATTCATTGATGTTCTGCATTCACCGCCGACACCGAATGCCCACTGGTTTCAGGCTACTGAACGCACTTCTGCGCAGATGCCGACGGCGGTCTGCGGTAGTTTTGACGAAGCAATGAAGCGTTGGTCGAGTGCGCAACTGTTGCGCGCGGCAGAGTTCGCGTATGCGACACTTGCGTTGTTTGCACTCACTCAGGGCCCAGTCACTCGGCTCTGGAGCCAGAGTGGGGAACTTATCGAATTGTTGCCAAGTCCGACGGTATCACATGTCCAGTTCGCCACATACGTCGTTCTTCAGATACCTGCTCTTGCTCTCTGGATTCGCAGGGTAGAAGCGAGCTGGTGGCGCGAACGTGCCAACCAGTTTCTGTTTGTGTTCATATGGTGGCTTGGCTTGAGCGTTTTCTGGTCAACATTTGCCCGATACTCTTTACCAGAATTCGTTGCCCTTTTGCTGACGACTTCGTTCGGGATGTATCTCGCCACCAGTTATTCATTGCGTCAGTTCTGGTGGCTTGTTACTTCTGCAGTGACGTTAGGTGTTGGCGTGTCTTGGATCGCTGTGATGCGGCTGTGGGATGGTGCAGTTGATTTCCAAGAGGACTACTGGGTCGGCATCTACTACAATCGGAACTCGCTGGCTCCAGTCAGTGCGGTGGCACTGATTGCCACTTCCGCTCTCTTCATAACTGCAAGGAGATCTGACTCAAAAAACCGGTTGGCACGGGTATTCCTTGCCACAACTCTTGGTGTTGCCCTGACGTCAGTTGCAGCCATTGAACTATGGCAGAGCGACTCACGGACTTCGCCAATCGCTCTGCTTATCGCCCTCATAACATGTGTGCTTTGGCTTGTCACGCGACGATTAACTAGAGACTCCCCTGGACTTATCGCTTCCCATAAGAGCTCCACACTCTTGACCCTTGGGCTGGTCGCGCTTACGATCTTCGCTGGAATTCGGTTTGAATTGGGCGTGGGAGGCCTAGACGAATCGAGAACTGCTTTCAATCAGCGAGGTGGTATCTGGTCAATTAGCTGGAGCGGTGTTTTAGAGAAACCCTGGCACGGGTGGGGTTGGATGGCGGCGTGGCACACTCCAACTTTCTTGAATTCAGATGATAGGCCGAGTTGGAAAGCTTGGGGGATGGAGTGGTCGCATAATGGTTATTTGGACCTGCTTTTAGGAGCAGGCCTTCCCGCAGCACTACTCTTCGCTTTCTCTGTCGCTGCGTATTCAGAGCGAATCAGTAAGGCATCCACTTCCGATGGTATCAGCAGACTTTCACTAGTTACATTCATTCTCGTAGCAGCGACCCAAGAGTCTTTCTTTATCGGTTCACATTTTTTGTGGGCGTTACTCGTGGCATCGTTGGCGATTAAGTATTAAACAGTCTAATCTACGAGTAAGACGCCTATTAGATGACGCTCTGATCGTTGAATTCCCTGCAAGGCATCAAGTACGTCCTTTCGCAGGTCTTTGTTGCGTTGCACGATCAACACATCAGCCTCGTCCGGATTCGCACCTGCGAGTTCAGGGACGCTTAGTTCAATGAATGGATCGGCGAGCGTGTGTTGTACTTCTGCCATCTCTGCAACTCGAATCAAAGACTCGGTATCCAGTGAACCTCGAAGAGGTAGGAAGCGGATTCGATTTGCGCTCGTGGCGCTAAGTCCGCAGTGCAGTCCAAGAGCAACGCGACGGTCACGCACAGCTTCCGCCTTTCTTCCAAGGCTCCCCAAGAATTCATATGGTCCAGTTAGGCGAACAAGTTGCCGTATCGAGCGAACTCGACTATCACTGTATGTCAACTGCAACAATATGAGTATGCTGATGAAAAATCCTGCAGCAGCACCAATCAACACCGTGGGGCCCCCAACGTCATTTACCGTTGCACCGATGGACTGTTCCGAGCTATTGACTTGCACTACTTGCACATTCAAATTTTTCTCAAGAGCCTGAAGAGCAGCGACCTTGGGGACTAGAAGTGGGTCTTCATTAATTTCTTGTTTAGCAACCAAGATGTCTTTGACAGTTTTGATGCCACTCCGCAAAGCTTGGGTGCGGATTTCGGCTGCTTGTTCTACGTATGCCTCGATGGCTTGAACACAATCCTCGCGCACCGGCTGATTACAAGTAAAAACTATTGGAGGCTCCCAGTCTTTTGGCAGGCTTACTGGAATGTCCTTGCCAATCTTTTGAGCAACTTTTTCTCGAGTCTCAGCGCTCGCAAGAATTAGACTCTGCACTTCCTGTTCGGGAAATTCGATTACGCCAGTTTCGACGCCGAGCGCTGACAACGCACGATTTGGAAGACCCAAATCGTATCCCCGAGAGATTACGAATGTTTCGGGTTGCGTTCGCAGGTCGGACTTCTGAGCTTGAAGAAATCCAACAGAGAGTCCGATTATTGTCGGAAGTATCCACCACCGTAATCGGAGAGTTTCAAAGAATGCCCGAAAATCCACCGTCCCCAACAAACCCGATTCATGTCCCGAAAATTGGCTACTCATGATGAGGTTCAACACTACTCAGGGCAGAGATGTTGGCAGTCGATAGTGAACTTACCAAATAGTCGGTAGGAATCAAATGAGAACTCTCATCCCCCCTCTTCTGTGGCATAACGCGAGTGTCTTCGAGATCAATCGTCTGCCGATGCGTCCGCCTCTTTCTATAAGTGACTCTCTCGAAGCAACTCGCGCGCGACAGCCATCGCGACGACTGCAACTCGATGGTCAATGGGGCTTCAGATTGTTCGAACGTCCTGAAGATATTAGAGAAGCACATCTTCGCGGTCGATCATCATCACTTGGCGCATCATGGAAGTCGATTCGCGTACCTGGCAACTGGACGATGCAAGACGTCGGCGACCTGCCGCACTACACGAACATTGACATGCCCTTTCCTGGCCCGCCGCCGAACCTGCCGAGTGTCAACCCGTCGGGTTTGTATCGACGCTCCTTCAATATGCCCGCGTCGTGGAAGCGACATCAAGTCGTGCTACACATCGGCGCCGCCGACAGCGTACATCTCATCTACGTCAACAAATCGTTCGTGGGATACGGTGCCGACAACCGTCTGGCGAGCGAATACGACATCACGCAGCAGGTTCGCCCGGGGGCCAATGAACTTGCCGTCATTGTGGTGAGATACAGCGCCCAGAGTTACGTCGAAGACCAGGACCAGTGGTGGATGGCGGGCCTCCATCGGTCGGTGTTCGTCGAAGCGAGGTCGGTCGCTCACGTGCGCTCGGTGAACTGTCGTGCCGATTACGACCCTGACACCAAGCATGGTGTCGCCGACCTAGAAGTTGAAGCGGCATTCATCGGTGAGCCAACCGCAGGCGTCTCAGCACAGGTGTGGTTTGAGGAGCTGTCTGGCAAGCGCGTGTCCCAACCTGTCATGCTCGAGATCCCGCACGACTACAAGCAGCGGTACGGATTCACCGGCCACAAGGCATCGACCAGGATCATGATCCCTCACGTGCGCCCGTGGTCGGCAGAAGATCCGCATCGCTACCGACTGGTGGTCAAGTTGCTCGGCGCTGAACGCGAGTTCACCTCACTCCTGACGGGCTTCCGTCGCATCCGCGTTGAACACGGCGAAATCCGCGTCAACGGTCGCCGCATCACCATACGCGGCGTCAACAGGCATGATCACCATCCCGAGCGCGGCAAGGCCGTGACGGTAGATGACATGCGCGACGACATTGTCGCGATGAAGCGCCACAACTGCAATGCGGTTCGCACCAGCCACTACCCGAACGACCCGGCGTTTCTCGACCTGTGCGACGAGTACGGCTTGTATGTCGTCGCTGAAGCGAATATCGAGTCCCACGCCTACAACACGTCATTGTGCGACGACCCTCGTTATCTCGCGGCGTGGATTGCGCGCGGTTCGCGAATGGTGATTCGCGACCGGCACCATCCCAGCGTCATCTTCTGGTCACTCGGCAACGAGTCGGGCTTCGGCACCAATCACGATGCGCTCGCAGCTTTGATTCGTTCGCTTGACCCGTCACGACCGTTGCACTACGAAGGCGCAATCTTCCACAGCCGCAACGGCGACGCGAAGCCTTGGCTCAATGGAGGCCGCAATGCCACCGACGTCGTGTGCCCGATGTATCCGTCCATCAGGGCAATTGTCGACTATGCGCGAAGCGGTGCCGACCGCCCGCTCGTGATGTGCGAGTACAGCCATGCGATGGGCAACTCCAACGGTTCGCTTGCCGATTACTGGGCCGCTATCGAGCGCGAACCACTGCTCGCGGGTGGCTTCGTGTGGGAGTGGAAAGACCACGGCCTGCGACAAGTCATCGATCGCAAGAGTTCTGCCAACGGGTCAACGTGGCGATACGCCTATGGCGGCCAGTTCGGTGACGAGCCCAACGACGGCAACTTCGTGGCTGACGGCATCAACGCATCCGACCTCATGCCGCATCCCGCAATGCGCGAACTCGCGTGGGTGCACCGACCGGTTGCGATAGTTGCCGATGGCGATCGAGGGTACGTGATACACAACCTACGATCACATCTGAGCACCAGCGATCTGCGCTGCACGCTCACCCTGCTGGTTGGCGGCGAAGTGAAATACGAAGAAGAAGTCTCGGTAGACGTGCCGCCACACACGAGAATGCAACGTGAGTACTCGTCGGATTTCCTAACTGCACTCGCTGCCGCAATCCCGGGAGCAACGGTGACTGCCCAGTTCCGCTGGGTGCAGCGTTACGAGACACCCTTTGCCCTCGCTGGACACTTGGTGGCGTGGGACGAACTCGTGCTGCGGGCACCCCAGCCGAAAACACCGCCACCTTTGCGTGTGTCGGCAAGCACGACCGAGTCACAGCCCGCCGCCGGCACACAAAAGGCCGCCGACGAGGTGTTTTCTGCTCCGGTTCGCCTCGCACTCATGCGTGCCACCGTCGACAATGACGGCTACAAGGTGATGCCCGGTTTCGGAGAAGAACACCGCATCGGTGGCCGAGCGTTGTCGCGGTGGTCTCGGCTCGGCATCCTCGACGACCAGATTCCGACCGGCGTCCAGCACGTGCAGCAGCGTCTGTCACGCGCAGATGGCAGCGTCGAGTATCGGCACCGCGTGAACGTGCCAGAACCACTCGCTGGTCTTCCACGAGTCGGTGTGCAGTTTGCTTTGCCACATGCGTTTTCGTACGTCAGGTGGTTCGGTCGCGGACCGCACGAGAACTATCCCGACCGCAACTCTGGCGCTATGCGCGACGTGTGGGCTCGCGAGCCAGACGAGCTGCCGTATCTCGTGCCACAAGAATTCGGTCTGCGCACTGATTGTGAGTGGGTGGAATTCGTCTCGTCTTATGCGACGGTGCGCATCGACGTGCTGCATCCGGCAACGTTGCACTTCAGCGCCGTGTACCACACACCAACGCAGCTTCACCAAGCACTCGACACCACACAGTTGCGCCGTTCGAGCGACCTCATCGTGCACCTTGACGTGGCACACCGTGGGCTCGGTACCGCGAGCTGCGGGCCCGACGTGCTGCCGAGATACGAGATACCAGCAGGAACGTTCGAGTTCGCCTATCTAGTGCGACGGATCTGAAGCCGACGGTCGTCGGCCGTCAAGCACCGCCCGTCACTGGTGCGAAACCGCCAACCGTGCATGGTGCACACCACTTCGTCGCCTTCGATCTTGCCGAACACGGCAAGGTCGGCTTTGCGGTGCGGGCAATACCGCTCGAGCGTGAACGGCCCGATCTCGATTTCGTCACTCGGGGCCTCGGGTTCACCGAGGCGTTTGCGTGCGTCGGCCTCGGCACGGTCGATTCGTTCGATGGAGAGGCTCTTCAAGAAGTTGTAGAGGTATTCATTGAATGCCCCCTCTCGCCACGCGGTGAACCTGCACGACAAGAACAGCGAGTTCGACCAGTCGACGGCGCGTTCGATGAGAACTTTTTCGACGAATTCGGGCGCGATGTCAAAGCGGAACTGATATGGCTCTCCCTGGTGCTCTCGCACGGTTGCATTCGGAAAGTCGACGATCACGTGCTCGTCACCGAGGCGAAACAAGCACGAACCACCCACCCCCTTGCGCAGCGTCGGTGCCCGCAACAACAACGGCTGCCACCAGGCTGCGAGTCGCGGCTGAAACCCAGCGCTCTTTTCTGGCCACGATGCCTTCTCGCGTGCGAGCCAGCCGCTCCAGTCACGTTGGTAGTCGCGCAGGTAACGCTCCTTTTGCGCGAACGGTTCGTTGACGTTGATATTTGGGTGCGTGACCCGCACTTCGCCACCCACAGATTCGATGGTCGTGCCGGGCACGTTGACGGCAGAACTGTAACCAGCCTTCGTCAGTCGTTCGATGAACTTCGTTTGATCGGGGAAGATTGAGATCTCTTCACCCGTCACCATGTTGAAGCCGAACAGCTCTTCATCCAAGAAGCACGGTGGCCCAGCAGATGGCACCACGACCGTCGCATTCACGGCCGACACGTAATGTTCCGCTCGGGCAAACTGGCTCTCCACCTTGGTGCGGGCTTGAGCCGAGCGCACGTCATCTGGCTCGTCGTAGACCATCGGATACCAGATCGCTCCGCTGTACTGCAGCCAGTGCTGGTCGACGCGCCCGTGTGCGGCGAGGGCTTTCGGGTCATGGGTACGGCAGTCGTTCTGGTTCACGAGGCGAGACGAACCGTCGCTCACCACGAGGGCGGAGTCGCCACCTGGGCCGTCGGTAATGCTCGACTCCACATGGATAGCTACACGAAGACCGTCACGCAGCTCGGTCTCTTCGCCGTCTTTCGTGGTGACGAAGTTGGTGAAGCCGAGTCGCATGAGGCGCCGCCGCAGTTCGACAGAAGGGAAATCGGGCAACAACACCTGCACTGACTTGTTCATGCGGTCTTTCAGGAACTTCTCGTCGAAGTGATCTCCATGCAGGTGTGAGACATATAAATAGTCGGGGGAGCACACTTCCGCCATCGTTGTCGCATCGAGTCGATCGTTGCGCGGGAACGGGAACCACGACCCGAGGAAGGCCGGTTCGAACCACGGGTCGCAGACAATCGAGGCCTGTCGACAGCGAATGAGGATGCCGGCGTGACCGAGCGACGTAGCCCGCATGGGCGCGTCAGGCGACGGGCGGGTCAGTGAACTGTTGGCCGCCGCGAGCGACGTGCTCCGTCCAAGCAGTGCCGTTCCAGTAGCGCATTTCGTAGCGACCGGACGGGTCTTTGTACCACGCGGCAGGCACGGAGGGAGTTGCCGACGCACCAGAGCCTGCGGCATAGCCAGCATCACCAGTGGTGCTCGGTGCAGCAACCGTCGCACGGCTGGTCGTCGAGCTCGCGACTGCCGTCGTTGCAGTTGCGCGCACTGGTCGGCGCAAGAATGCGCAGAATCGTCCCTCGTGCGTGGTGGTGATCGACACGACTTCCCAACCTTCTGCTGATTTGCGAGTGAGTTCTGCAGCGAGGCCTTCGGGGCTGGCGTTGAACGGGTTGAACGCGGCGTACTCGAACATGAATCGCAGGCTATCTCTGCCTCGTAGCCTTGACGAGATGACGAACGCACGTCGTGTCGGCTATTTCGGCCCCGCCGGAACGTTCACCGAGCAGGCTCTGCTCACGCAACCCGACCTGGCCGCAATGCGACTCGTGCCGTACCGCACGGTACCCGACGTGCTCGATGCCGTGGAGTCGGGCGAGGTCGACCTCGGTTTCGTACCGATCGAAAACTCCATTGAGGGCACGGTCAACTTCACGCAAGATGCTCTGGTGTTTGACCACGACCTGCTCATCCAGCGAGAGGTGGTACTCGACATCGAGCACTGCGTGCTCGCCCGCCCGGGCACCACGCTGGAGAACGTCAAAGTGCTGCTATCGATTCCCGTGGCTACCGCGCAGTGCCACGTGTTCGTGCGAAATTCGCTGCCTCAAGCTGAGGTTCGCGCCGCAAACTCCACCGCCGAAGCAGCGCGATTGGTGTCGGAAGACTCCAGCAACACTCTGGCGGCAATCGCGCCCGAGAATGCTGCACGTATATATGGTCTTGAGGTGCTGCGTCGCAACGTGGCAGACCACGAAGGTAATCAGACGCGGTTCGTCCTCGTCGGCAAGGATCGCATCCCCGCCCGCACCGGTAACGACAAGACGAGTCTCGTCGTGTTCCAGCGCGCCGACGAGCCCGGCAGCTTGATCGGCATCTTGCAAGAGTTCGCCGCGCGCCGAATCAATTTGTCGCAGTTGCTGAGCCGCCCGACCAAACGCGGTGGCCTTGGCGACTACTGCTTCGTCATCTACGCCGATGCACACGTGAGCGACGAGGTGATGGCCGACGCACTACGCGATCTTCGTACGAAGCAAGGCGACGTGAAGTTTCTCGGGTCGTACCCGAACTCGTCACCGCAGCCAGCTTCGGTTCGTGAGCATGCTGATCAACGTTGGCGCGACGCCGACGACTGGTTGCGCGACATTCGCTCGCGCATAGACGGCTGAGCCAATCGTAAACCAGCACACTGCAGCCATTACAGATAGCGTTTGACACGGAACGATGGCAGAGCGGACGATTGCACCTGTCTTGAAAACAGGCAGCCCACAAGGCTCGGGGGTTCGAATCCCTCTCGTTCCGCCAAGCAGTTGAGAGATCAAGCCCGGCCATCTGGTGGGTACACTCACAACACGGTTTCTCGAGTTATTCGCACGATTTGGAGAGGTGCCAGAGTGGCCGAATGGGGCGCCCTGCTAAGGCGTTGTCCGTGTAAAGCGGACCGAGGGTTCAAATCCCTCCCTCTCCGCCAGTTTCGACGCTTGATTGTCGTCGCAATTGTCGTGATTGTCGCCTCCGCACCCTACGCACCGGCCATCTCTGCGGCATCGTGCACTCAGTATCACTCTGCAAGACCCAATGACTCGTGGACACGACTAGCTGCACGCTTCAAGACATCACTGCCCGAGCTGCTCGCACTCAACAATGCCACTACACGTACCGCCTTGTTCGTTGGTGATCGGGTATGTATCTCCTCCCAACCCGCGGTCGCGACACCTTCCTCTACTGAGCAATTCACCCGCAAGCAATTAAAAGCAATCATTCGCGATGTGTGGCCGGATGATTTAGAGGAAACCGCTCTTTTTGTGGCACAACGTGAAAGCAACTTCGTTAACTCCGTCGTGGGAGGCAAAGGCGGTTGCTGTCTCGGCCTCTTCCAGATCTATTGGTCGGTGCATCGCTCCTGGCTTGCGAGCAATGGCGTGACGACCGCAGATCAGCTTCTTGACCCGCGAACCAACGCCGAAGCTGCTCTTGCGCTGTATCGCCGCAGCGGGAATTCATGGCGCCCGTGGTGGACGAGTTCTTGGCGTCCGTAGTCACGAGAGCGCAGTTCAGAGTCAGCCGCGTGCATCAAGCGGTAGCATTTAACGAACCAGCGCTCGTAGCTTAATGGATAGAGCATCTGACTACGGATCAGAAGGTTGGAAGTTCGAGTCTTCCCGAGCGCGCCACATCAGATTCGGCGCAGGCGTCCGCTGAATCTCCAATTTTGGTCTCTTTGAGATCGCTGAGTGATTTGTGGACTTGGCCAAAGAGCGGGAAGCGTTGCAGTGATAGCCGCAACCTCCGCTTCGTTCGCTCGCGGTCTCATTGAGATGACAATGATCGTGGGGTTCACAGTGGAATGTTCCCATGCTTTCGCTGTGGTGACTCATCACGCTTCGTGCGTAGGAGGCGAAGACCTTCCACCAACTTGATTCGTGTTTCGGCAGGGTCGATGACATCGTCAACGAAGCCTCGTTCGGCGGCAAGGTAGGGGTTGGCATACCGCTCGGTGTATTCGGCGACAAGTTGCGATCGTCGGGTGGTGGGGTCTGCCGCTTGCTGCAACTCGCGGCGGTAGACGATTTCTACAGCTCCTTGCGGGCCCATCACGGCGAGCTCGGCTGAGGGCCATGCGTAGGCGAGGTCGGCACCAATCGACTTTGAGTTCATCACGACGTAGGCGCCACCGTACGCCTTGCGGGTAATCACCTGAATGCGAGGTACGGTCGCTTCGCAATAGGCGTAGAGCAACTTTGCGCCGTGACGAATGATTCCCCCGTACTCCTGATCGACGCCCGGCAAGAAGCCGGGTACGTCGACGAATGTGACGATTGGAATGTTGAAAGCGTCGCAGGTGCGCACGAAGCGCGCTGCCTTCTCGCTTGACTCAATGTCGAGCACGCCGGCAAGAACCATCGGCTGATTGCCTACGATGCCAACAGACTGGCCGTCGATGCGTGAGAATCCACACACAATGCTCTTGGCCCAGTTAGGGAAGTATTCAAAGAACTCACCGTCGTCGACTACCTCGCCGATGACCTTCTTCATGTCGTATGGCATGTTTGGCGAAGCAGGAAGTATCGAGCGAAGCGACTCGCACGTTCGTGAAGGGTCGTCGGTGGTTGGCGCCGACGGTGGAGCCGCAAGGTTGTTCTGCGGTAAGAAACTGAGCAGGTGTCGAACGTCTGCCAAGCACGACTGCTCGTCAGCAGAGACGAAGGTCGCCACACCACTCTTTGATGCATGGCTTGCTGCACCGCCGAGCTCTTCGAGGGTGACGTCTTCGCCGGTCACGGTCTTAACGACGTCAGGCCCGGTGATGAACATATGGCTCGTCTCGCGCACCATAAAGATGAAGTCGGTCATCGCCGGCGAGTAGACGGCGCCACCTGCGCACGGGCCGAGAATCACGGAGATCTGGGG
The DNA here is from genome assembly GCA_041180605.1 of Actinomycetota bacterium. GTDB lineage: Bacteria > Actinomycetota > Acidimicrobiia > Acidimicrobiales > Ilumatobacteraceae > F1-60-MAGs027. The sequence goes on from JBEGRF010000039.1 coordinate 13,433, forward strand.
AACAACCCCGGATGATTGGACATTGCGCCAGAAGATGCCGCCGTAACTAGCGAGAGATACGACTCCTTCTTGGATACGCGCTCCGGCACCGTCGTTGAGCCCGATGACGGGAGCACCGGTTTTCAGCGCAAGGTCCATCAACTTGTGGATCTTCTCGGCAAATACTTCGCCTAACGCACCGCCGAACACCGTGAAGTCTTGGCTGAAGACGAACACCTGCCGGCCGTCAATTGTGCCCCAGCCGGTGATGACACCGTCGGTATAGGGCCGGTCTTCGAGCCCTGCGGCGTGTGCGCGATGGCGAGCAAGCAAGTCGAGTTCGTGGAAGCTGCCTGGGTCGAGCAGTGCATCAATGCGCTCCCGCGCCAGCATCTTGCCTTTCTCGTGTTGGCGCTCAACTGCTCGCTGTGAGCCGGCACTATGAGCCTGTTGCTTTCGTTGTGCAAGGTCGGCAAGTTTGTCGGCGATCGGGTCTGCAGCCACGCTTTGACGATAGTTCCCGTGCCCCGTACGACGAACGATTCGGCCGAACTCCCAAACACAACGCAAACCACCATTGTGAGACGTCCGTGAGATTAGGACTCATCGTGGCGTGAGCGAGTCATCCACCCGGAGACCAGAAACCGTTTTCGGTGAATGAAGCTATCGAGCGTTTGACCAAGAGACGCTTCAGTTTGATCTGCTACCGCAAATCTTGCGCACAGCAGCTAAGACGCTTGGAGAGATCTGTAGGACAATGTTGGGACCAATGAAGCAGCCTTCGGGAACCGTTGGCATTGAATCTTGTCACCGTCGTGCTTGGGTTGCCGCATTCTTCACTGCTCTTGTCATCACAATATTTCTTGCATTCTTTGGGAGCGCCGATGTCGAAGAGTCAGCTAACACGTCGTACTCGATTGCAGCACATCACCAGACTCGCGACTCCGGCACCGCTGATGCCGGTCAACACGTGGTGCTTGGCGTACCGGTGTATGACACGTTGCAAGGGAAGGTGATCGCTTGCGGTATCAAGCAGCATGGGCACAGAGCGTTACTTGGTGGCTGCGAGTCATCTTCGATTGGAGCGACTACGGTCTCGTTCGAGCGTTTATTTTTGCAGTGTCCGGATTGTGGCTCTGCATCAGAACGCTTTAGTCGTGGGCATCGAACCTGAAACCGCTGAGTCTTGTTGGGTTCGGACTTCTCGCAAGCTCTTCGTTCGGGCTCAATCTTCGCCAGAACGAGTGGAGCGATCACTACGTACAAGGCGTCGGTGTATGTGCCGTGGCTCTTTTTCTCATGCACCGGAGATTTCACGACCAGGCGTTCATCGAGGAGTCAGATGGACAGAGCACCTCGATGTTGTGCCTCGCGATTTCCCTGAATGGCGTGGTCACCGGACACCCAGGTTTCTGGCCGGTTGCGGCCGCCATTCTGCTTTCGATTACGGGAGTGTTCCTCACAAGTGGTGTCTTCAGGGCACGAATCTGGGCCTGGGCAACGAGTAGCCGATGGCAGATCGGGGTGGTGACAGCTTCAACGCTCTTGACGATTGCCGCCGTGGTTCAAGACCTCGCAGCGGAACGGGAAGGCCAGCCGTTCGGAGTCGGTCGCCTTGCACGAACGCAGGGACTCTTCAGCGAGTATGCATTCGCTGGCTTTTACGGATTGTCCGACGGGGGCTCTCTTCCGCAAGCGCTGAAGCACGTCATCGCCTCGCTTCTCAGCACCACCTTGATGCCCTTCTTCGTGCTGTTCGATGCAGTCTTGCCACAGAACTTTCGTGCCTCAGACTTTCGAGAGCTTCCGCGTGTTGAGTTCACCGGTTCGTTGATCCTTCTTGCATTCGTATTCGGATCGAATGCCCTGAAGGGCTCTTCGGCTCGGCTACTCGTATCACGGGTGTTCGCTGCTCAAGTAATCATTTGGTTTTTTGTCGCAGGGTCGGCTGCAGACGCACTTCCGGCAACCCTCGCGGCGTCAGGTGCATGGATGACGCTCGAAGTGGTGCTTGTCTTCAACGTGTTTGTTGGGTGGCTTATTCTGATGAAGGTTCCCGGCGTCGTGCACGTACCACGCATCATTGCAATGGTGAATCTCTGGCTCGTCGGAGCGTGGTGTCTTGTCCAGTTTGGGTTCCTGTCTCTCGGGTCTGGCTTGCAGCTCCCAAAGAATCACCCGTCGTGGTTCCAGAATGCCGATGTGCTGGCCCAGACCGAGTGGTTTTCACAGCAAGAGAAGCAGTCATCGCGCATCTTGGTTGCGGACAGCCCCAGCTTCTACGACTTCTTGCCGTTCGTGGCACTCGGGTAACCGGTCGTGGCGAGCGCTGACCCAAAGACCAGAGCATCGAACCAACTACAAAGCGGCTACGCATTCAACTACTCCATCAATCCGCCGACATTCACGAACTTTGATCGAGAGCAGTTAGATCGAGTGCTCGATTTCTTGCAAGTTCGCATCGTGCTTGTCGGGTCATCGTCAGAGGGCGAATCTGATGCATTGGGTAGCAGGAATAATCTCATCGAACGCTTAAATGACGTGCTCACTCCAGACGGGCGGCTGATGTTGCCTCAACGCACATTTGACGTCTTTGTGCGAAGCGAATTCTCGGCGTTCGTCATCCCCAGAGAGTCAGTTTCGGGCTATGAAGTCTGCCCGATTCTTCAGCAAGTCTGTCCGCTACTGGCCGACGCCACCACGACTGCGCAATCGTCGTTGCCGAATCTAACGCTCTGTGCCGAGCGCTGCCTCTGGCGATCTGCGACCTCTGCCATTGCGGCCGACAAGGCCTTGGTGCTGCCAGTGACGTACGACAACACGCTGGTTGTTCGCGACAGCAACGGCACCCGGCTCTCGTCGGTGAACGCTGGTGGGTTCTTGGGGGTGTTCGGTGCAGATGGGATCTCTGAAACGACGCTCTCCATCACTCTCGACCCAGACTTCAGAATGATCGCCCGAGTCGTCGCGAGCTATGTGAACCTGTTGACGGTGTTGTTTCTCGCACTCTGCATGGTGTATCCCAAGTTCACGAGTCGATCAGCGAGTCAACCACGGTGATGGTGGTGCCGAGCGGGGTCAGATCACCCGTCGTTGTAGTTCCGACGATCTCCACATTCCACACCCCGGCCACCGGGAACACCAACCCGCCGTCAACCGGTGCTACCGCTGCACCGGGGTACTTGATTGGCACGATGAGCGAGATACCCGCGTAGCCCTCGGCTTGCGGTACAAGGCGAACCTCGAAGTTGTTAATGCGTCTCGGCTCGATGAGTTCGACCCGCATCGCGTTGGCACCGGTGGTCAGCGGTGTGAGCGAGAGCACCACGTGGAAGCGGTCGTTCTTCAGCTCTTCCCTATAGATGTAGTTGGCTACCGGTGCTGCCCGCTTGGGTACCGCTTGCGCAGGTCGCATCGACACTGCCCATGAGGTGATGGCAAGAATCACGACCCCGACGACGATCTCAGCCGTGATGGCCCGCCGCAACCGCCACGCCATCTGGGCGGTCAGTCGCTTCTCGCGATTCAGTCGTGTCATCGCAAAGTCGCGCAACACGAGCATGAGCCAGATCATGAGCGCAGCAATCACCAATTGCAGCACGTTGAGCCTGCCGTGACTGCTGGTGAAGATCGCAGCTTCATCCATGAGATACACCTGCACCAAGCCCGTAAAGACGGTCAGCACGATGAGCAGCGGCGAAATCTTTACGAAGTAGCGAACCGCATCAAGCAAGTCACGGTCACCCGGTCCGGCCAGTGCAGCGCGTGCCAGCAGCGCAAGACCACCGAGCCACAAGCCCATCGACCAGGAATGAAAGATACCGAAGATATAGGTGGCAACTGACAGGTTCTGGCCGATACGAGTGAGCCCGTAGGTGGCCATCATCGCAAGAAGATAAATGATCGCTGGCACCTGAGTTTCTGGTGCGAGCACTCGTCGAGGCGAAAATGCGATCCACGCCGAACCTGCGACGAGCACGAAGCGCAACAAGATGATGAAGCCGAACGCAGAGTTCAGCGCACCGAACCAACTGAATGGGTTCAGTGATGCGACGAACGAATTACCCCCAGCGCGAGCCGACTGCAGTGCGACGACAATAAACATCGTCACTGTTGCACCGATCCACGAGAGCCGCAAGAAGCGCTGCGTGGTGTCGTATTCGAAGCCCTCGGGCCAGCCCATCACGATGTACAGCAACCCACCGAAAAGTGAGATGACGAACAGGTATTCGAATATTCGAAAGAGGCCGAGCAACAACCCGAATCGCGACTCCGATGCTGGCTCGACGGTCACGATCTCTCCGACGACCGTGGTAGCGGTCGCACCAACCTCGCCTGACGCCGCCGCAGTGGTGTCGGACGTGACGAGCAAGGTGAAGTTGAACGTGCCGAGGCTGCCGATGTTGCGGTTGATCACCCAGGTGACCGTGCATTGACCCGCTGGTGGCAGCGATGCAAGTGGGGTCGACACCGTCTGCATGTCGACGGCGATGACGGGTGCCCCGAGCGAGACGGTCACCCCGTTGCAGCGCAAGAGCACGCCGAGTGCGGCAGCGTCATCGGCGTCCAATTTGTTGCGGAAAATTAACTGCAGTTGTGTGGGCACCACGTTGACGGTGGAATTCGGCTGCGGGTTCGACGAAATCAGCTCGTTCGGAATCGTGGAGGCAGCATGTGCTGTAGCGGGCAGCGAGGCGAGCAGTCCGACTGCGGCAACGATCGCCACGATGGACGAGAACAGGGAATGCCACCCTTTGACAGCAACTGCACGCATCGGCGTTTTACAACGGTACCCAAGCCCTGCACGGCAGGCGTCGCAACCACGTGGAGTATCGAGCGGCACCAAGTTTCTATGATTCTGCGGTTCACCCGAGGGGTAGGCTCGCTACGAAATGGCCACCCAGTCGCTGTATCGCCGCTACCGGCCGCGCCGTTTCGGCGAGTTGAAGGGGCAAGAGCATGTCGTGCGTGCCTTGCGCAACGCGGTGGCCAACGATCGTGGCGGTCAGGCATACCTCTTTTCTGGTCCGCGCGGCACGGGCAAGACGTCGGCTGCCCGCATTTTGGCCAAAGTGCTCAACTGCACCAACCCCGACAAAGGCGAGCCGTGCTGTGAATGCGAATCGTGCTTGGCCATCGAACGGGGGACCAGTTTCGACGTGCTCGAGCTCGACGCCGCCAGCAACAACGGCGTCGACAACATTCGCGAACTCATCGAGCGGGCGGCTATGGGCAACCCGGGTCGCCATCGAGTGTTCATTCTCGACGAGGTGCACATGCTGAGCGGTGGTGCCGAGGCAGCACTCTTGAAGACCCTCGAAGAGCCGCCGCCCCACGTGGTGTTCGTGCTTGCAACCACCGACCCACAAAAGGTGAGCGAGACCATTCGCAGTCGCACGCAACACCTGCAGTTCCGCCTGCTGCCCGCCAAAGACCTTGAAGCGCACGTTCGATGGGTGGTGAACGACGCCAAGCTCGACGTGTCGCCGGAAGCGATTCGCCAAGTAGTGGAGCAGGGCGGTGGCTCCGCTCGCGACACTCTCTCTGCGCTCGAATTAGTTGCAGCTGGTGGTGGGGAGGCCGAGGTGTTCGTTCGCCCCGAAGATGTCATCGAATCACTCATCAACCACGATGCCGCCGCTGTGCTCACCCAAGTTGGTTCGGCCATGCAGCGCGGTCACGACCCAAAGGCGTTCACCGAACAGATCGTCCGGTTTTTGCGCGAGATGTTCCTCTCGTCGATGGCGCCGCAACTCGTACAGCTGGCCGAAGATCACGCCGAGGTTGCGGCCGACATGACCGCCCGCTACGGCATCGCCTCCGTCGTCCGCGCGATCGAGGTGCTGGGTGAAGCCCTGCTTGACATTCGTCGCGCGCCTGACCCGCGACTGGTGCTCGAAGTCACTCTCGTACGACTCGCCAGCAACACGGTGGCCAACGACACCGCGTCGTTGCTCGCACGCGTCGAGCGACTCGAGTCGGGTACCACGCGACCAAGAGACGTGACGGGGCCGATTCCGCGCCCGCGCCTCACAGGCGCCGCACCATCGACGCCGCCCCAAACTCCGCGAGCATCTCGGTCGACGTCGGATGAACGACCTGCGTCGCCAAGCGCCGCAGCGCAGTCGCAGATGTCAGCTCAACCCAAACAGTCGGCGACGTCTGGTCCGGTCGACGACCTTGTTGCGGCGTGGCCAGGCATCGTGCGCACGCTGAAAGCCACGGTGCGAGCGTTGTATTCGGCGGTCGAAGTCGTCGGTCTTGAGGCCGACACGCTAGTAGTTGCCGCACCGAGCGAGATGCACCGAAAGAAATGCGTCGAGTTACAAGAGCCCGTTCGTGCTGCACTCACGGCAGCGGCAACACGGCCCATTGCGCTCGACATACGGGTCGCGGCGCCTCGCCAAGCTGCAACCGTAAGTGCTGCGAAGCCGGTATCGCGGGTGCGCCAAGGCGCAGACGACCACGTCGACACCGATGACGAAGTAGGCAATGGTGACGCCACGGAGTCGGTCGTTGATCAAATCGCCAAGTCGTTCCCTGGCGCTCGTATCGTCGACACAAAGAAATAGACCGCCCTGATGGCGTCGGCATACTCGCGTTCCATGCAGGCGATGATTGATGCGCTCTCGCGTCTGCCGGGCGTGGGCCCAAAATCCGCCCAACGAATCGCCTTCCACATATTGAAGACCGAGCGTGACGAAGTCACTCGGCTCACGAAGGCCATCACCGAAGCCAGAGAATCCGTTCGATTTTGCGAGCGCTGTTTCAATTTTTCGGAGTCGCCTGTGTGCCACATCTGCGCTGACGAACGACGCGACCACACCACGTTGTGCGTGGTTGAAGAGTCACGTGACGTAGTGGCATTGGAGAAGACGGGCCAGTTTCGCGGCCGCTACCACGTGCTGCTCGGGGCGATCAATCCGCTCGAAGGTGTTGGCCCCGAACACCTGAAGGTTCGCGAGTTGTTGCTTCGTCTTGAGCCCGAGTCGATCAACGAGGTGATTCTTTGTCTCAACCCGAACACTGAGGGCGATGTCACCACCATGTACCTCGCCCGACTGCTGAAGCCCCTGGGGGTGCGCGTCACGCAACTGGCCATGGGCTTGCCGGTTGGCGGAGACCTTGAGTATGCCGACGAGGTCACCCTCGGGCGTGCGCTGACGGGTCGCCGCGAAGTCGGCGACTAAGGCGCAACCAGCCGCTCTTTGCTCTGGCTCAGCGCACTGTGCGCACGATGAGTGCATCACCTTGACCGCCACCACCACAGAGGGCGACAGCGCCAGTACCGCCGCCTCGACGGCGCAACTCGCATAACAGCGTGAGGGCAAGCCGGTTGCCGCTCATGCCGATGGGGTGACCGAGTGCAATCGCGCCGCCATTGACGTTGACGATGTCGTCGTTGACGCCCAGCTCGCGCATCGATGCGATGCCGACGGCAGCGAAGGCTTCGTTGATTTCTAGAAGTGACAACTCGCCGATTACCATCTTGGCCTTCGAGAGCGCCTGTGAGATTGCGCGGCTCGGCTGATGCAAGAGTGACGCAGAGTCGGGCCCAGCCACCATGCCGTACGAAATGAATTCACCGAGCGGGGTCACGCCGCGCTTGGCTGCCTCTCGCTTCGACATCACGACGACCGCCGACGCTCCATCGCTGATTTGGCTGGCATTACCCGCCGTCACCGTGCCGTTCTTGTCGAATGCAGGTCGCAGTGCACCTAGTGACTCCATCGTGGTTGCGGCTCGAACGCCCTCGTCTTGACTGACGACGATCGGATCACCCTTTCGTTGGGGCACCTTGACCGCCACGATCTCGTCGGCAAGACGACCGGCCGCAATCGCCGCAGCGGCGCGTGCGTGGCTTTGCATCGCTACGCGATCTTGGTCTTCGCGCGAGACGCTTCCGGCGGCGTAACGCTCAGTGCCGAGCCCCATCAGGCAAGCGTCGAATGCGCACCAGAGACCGTCCTTGATGATTGCATCAGCGAGCTCAGTGTTGCCGTAGCGAAACCCGCCTCGGGCGCCAGGGGCGAGATACGGGGCATTAGTCATAGATTCCATGCCGGCTGCGACCACGATGTCGGCTTCGCCGCTCGCCACCATTTGGTCGGCAAGGTAGATGGCGTTCAAGCCTGAGAGGCACACCTTATTTATGTTCACGCTCGGTACGTGCAGCGGAATGGCGGCTTTTCCTGCCGCCTGCCGTGCAGGCACCTGGCCTTGCCCTGCCATCAGCACTTGGCCAACAATTACATGTTCTATTTCATTGGGTTGCACCTCGGCCCGCCTCAACGCCTCGGCGATAGCGAAACCACCCAGATCAGCAGCAGCGAAGTCAGCGAGCGCCCCGCTCATCTTTCCGATGGGCGTACGGGCACCGGCAACGATGTATGAACCTGGCATGGCGGCCTCCTGCCGCAACAGTAGTTCTTCGCTCGATCGCCATGCCTGCTCGGCTCGTCTTGTGTGCGAGGCACATCGGTAGTTTCTATGCGTGCGCCAGATTCTTGATGCCATCAACAACGGTGCAACAGGTGAGCAACTTGCAAGCATAAAGGTGCCGGACATTTACCGTGCGGCAGTGCTCGAGAAGACTGACGCTGAGATGTTCGCTGGCGTCGCATCTCGCGACAAAGACCCTCGCAAAAGCCTGAAGATCAGGCAAGTGCCGGTGCCCGAACTCGCGCCAGATGAGGCGGTTGTCGCGGTGATGGCGAGCAGCATCAACTTCAACACGGTATGGAGCTCGATTTTCGAACCCGTCAGCACATTCGGCTCTCTTTCACGCCTGGCCAAAGAAAGCAAATGGGCGAAGCGCCATGACTTGCCGTATCACGTGGTGGGAAGCGACGGCTCAGGCGTCGTTCTGCGCGTTGGCAATGCCGTGCGTAACTGGAAACCTGGTGACCGCGTCACCATCCACTGCAATCACGTTGATGACCAAGACCCGAGCGCGCACGACGACTCGATGCTGGGCGCCAACCAGCGAATTTGGGGGTACGAGACCAACTTCGGTGGCTTGGCGGACCTGTGCGTGGTGAAAGCGAACCAGTTAATGCCTAAACCCGCCCACTTGACGTGGGAAGAAGCCGCAGTCAACGCGCTGTGCAACAGCACCAGCTACCGCATGTTGGTGTCGCAAAACGGTGCGAACATGAAGCAGGGTGACGTTGTGCTCATCTGGGGTGCCACAGGTGGTATCGGTGCGTATGCGGTGCAGTACGTGCTGAACGGCGGCGGCATTCCCGTCGGCGTCGTCAGTTCGCCAGATAAGGCCCGCATCCTCAACGAGATGGGTTGCGAAGCAGTCATCGACCGCTCGAAGGCTGGCTACAAATTCTGGAACGATGATGAAACGCACAACGAGAGCGAGTGGCGTCGCTTCGGCAGCGATATCCGTTCGCTCGTCGGCGAAGACCCCGACATCGTCTTCGAGCACCCGGGCCGCTCCACGTTTGGTGCATCAATGTACGTGGCGAAGAAGGGCGGCACCGTCGTCACGTGCGCTGCGACGAGTGGCTACATGTTGGAATTCGACAACCGCTACTTTTGGATGCGCCTCAAGCGTCTCGTTGGTTCACATTTTGCTAATTACCGTGAGGCGTACGCCGCAAACAGGCTGATCGCCAAAGGGATGATTGATCCGGTGCTCTCACAAACCTTCACGCTCGACAATGTGGGTGACGCCACCTACCAAGTGCATCGCAACATGCACGAGGGGAAGATCGGCGTGCTTTGTCTTGCAGAGAACGAGGGTGAAGGCGTCACCGACACCGACCTTCGTGCCAAAGTTGGTGAAGCCAGACTCAGGAGGTTCCGCCGATGATGCTCACCGAGATTGACCACGTGGCGATTGCCGTCCGCGACTTGGCGGCAGCGGTCGACTACTACCAGCGAGCGTTTGGTGCCACGATCGATCATCGCGAGGTCGTCGAGCGGGACGGGGTAGAGGAAGTGCTGCTCAAGGTTGCCGACAGCTACATTCAGTTGCTCACCCCGACCCGACCCGACTCGACAGTTGCCAAAGCGATTGAGAAGCGCGGAGAGGGTCTTCATCATGTGGGCTATCGCGTCGCCGACTGCAAAGCGGCACTCAAAGCCATGGTCTCAGCTGGCGCGACACCCATTGATCATGAACCACGAATGGGCTCACGAGGCACGACAGTCGCTTTTATCCATCCGAAAGGTTCATTCGGTACGTTGATCGAGTTAGTGCAGGAATAACCCGTGCCTGTCATGGCATGGGTGACCATCGGTGCTGCACTTGCAGTCACCCACATTCGAATTTCACAACGGATAATTGGCGACATATCTCGAGAAGGTGCACCATTGCAGTTGCGATATCCAATGTGGTGGTACGTATTCGCAGCAGTCATTGGAGCAGTCACGGTTGGGCGAGTGCTGGCTAGTTCCAATACTCGTAACGATTTATTTTGTGTCGCAATCACTTCTCTTCTACTTCTGCAGACACCACTCGATGTAACGACTCGTCGCTTGTCCCGCCCAGTCACACTTGTCGCACTCGGGGCAGTGGTCTCCATTATCTCAGTTGATTTCGTGCTTTACGGCCGAGCGAGCACAGATATTCTCATCGCCCTTTTGTCTCTCGCAATCTTTGGTGTGTATTGGCTGACTCACCGGATGTCCCCCACTTCTCTCGGCTGGGGTGACGTTCTCATCGTTTTGCCACTCTCTCTCGCGTTGTCTGCAGTTGAGAAAAACGCTCTCCTCACATGGCAATTACTCTCGGCAGTTTTCGGAGTGACTCATGCGGGCGTGAATCGCTACTGGCGCGGCTCCTCAACCATTCCGTTCGGACCGCATCTTCTCGGCGCCGCATGGCTGGTAATGGTCTCCAGCGTCTAGGTTCGAGACCGTGATCGTTCACCTAGTCGACGGCACGTACGAGTTGTATCGGCAGTTCTACGGGCAACTCGGTCGGCACACCGACGAACATGAGAACGCTGGAGTCATCGGGGTGCTCTCGAGCACCCTGCAATTGATCGAAGACGGGGCGACACACATTGGGGTCGCTACTGACCATGTCATCGAGAGTTTTCGCAACGACTTGTGGGCCGGATACAAGACGAGCGAGGGCATGGAACCTGAAATCCTCCGCCAGATTCCGATACTCGAAGATGCGTTGCGCGCGATGGGTGTCATGGTCTGGGCTATGGACGAGTTCGAAGCAGACGATGCGCTCGCGTCAGCCGTGCGAGTGGCCTGCGAAGACCGACGAGTGCACCAAGTGCGGCTGCTGACACCCGACAAGGATCTCGGCCAATGCGTGAGTGGTCGTCGCGTGGTGCAAGTTGATCGCCGAAACGACACGCTGATTGATGAAGCTGCAGTGCGGACGAAATATGGCATCGGGCCGGAGTCGATTGTCGATTACTTGGCGCTCGTCGGTGATACTGCTGACGGCTTCCCAGGTCTGCCCGGGTGGGGGGCTAAGAGCGCCTCAACGCTGCTGGCAAAGTACGGCGACGTGATGTCGATACCCGAGAGTCACGAGCAGTGGCTTAGGGATGGGGTCAAAGTGCGCGGTGCAGAAAAACTCGCCACCGTGTTGCGCGAGGGTCGTGCAGACGTTGAACTTTTTCGTATTCTTGCCACGCTTGTTGACACCGTTGCTGTAGGGACAGTTGATGGGTGGAAGTGGAATGGGCCGACTGCTCGATTCGCCGAGATCACCGAAGCGTGGGGTGTCACGAAACTCGGCGAGAGAGCCGAATCGCTTCGTCGACTGAAGTGACGGCCAGGCGATCTGCGGCACACGGGCACTTCCGATGAAGGCTGCTTCCTTCCGGACCTGACCTGATTCTCGGGTGTCCGTTGCACAGGACCCGACCGCCACCTCACTCGACGAAGCGTCGGTACACCTCACGATAACGCCGAAGAATCACGTCTCGTAATCGATGTCCGAGAACTTTGCATTCAGTGAGAGTCGTTCATTCAGATAGCCTGCCGTCGTTCTCGTAGTGCATTCGCACGCGATGATGATTCGGAGGGGTGCGAGAGCGGCCGAATCGGCGCGCTTGGAAAGCGCGTGAAGCGCAAGCTTCCGTGGGTTCGAATCCCACCCCCTCCGCCACTTGCGCATACCGACACATTCCGGTTGCGTGACGTACCGTCGGAGCTTGCGTGCTGCACCCACAGGTAGCGTTGCCAGACGGAAGGGTGCCAGAGCGGCCGAATGGGACGGTCTCGAAAACCGTTGTGGGTGTATGCCTACCGTGGGTTCAAATCCCACCCCTTCCGCCACATGACTGACGTCGAAGCGATGCAGATCGCCCTTGTTGAAGCGCGCCGGGCCGAAAGCCACGGCGACGTGCCGGTCGGCGCCGTCGTCGTGCGCGATGGCGCGGTCATTGCTTCGGCATGCAACGAACGCGAGCTGCGACACGACCCGACGGCCCACGCTGAGCTATTGGCGATGCGTGCGGCGGCAGAGAAGCTGGGTCGTTGGCGACTCGATGACTGCACGCTGTACGTGACGCTCGAACCCTGTGCCATGTGCGCGGGAGCGGCGGTGAACGCGCGCATCGGCGCCGTGGTGTTCGGCGCCGCAGATCTAAAAGCCGGGGCTATGGGTTCGTTGTACAACCTTTCCGCAGATCCGCGACTAAATCACGAGCCACACGTGCGGTACGGCGTGTTGGCGCAAGAGTCAACAGAATTGTTGCAGGCCTTCTTTGCGCGACGGCGCGAGGCATGATGGTGGCTCGCACATGACCACCGCGAAGAGTGATCGACCCTGGTGGTCGCCTGAAGCGCTCACTGAGCGTGAACGCGAGATTCGTGCGGGTACTGGTGACGAAACTGGCGACGTGCGCAACGACTTTGCCTCGTACAAGGCCCTCGCCGACGGGAAGGACGCGACGGCGTCTGGCTTGTACATGCACAACGAGTGCGAGCCCTGGCGCATTAATACGGTGTGCCGCGACTACGGCCGAGTCGTGCGAAAGATGCTTGGGCGAGCACCGCGCTCGGTAGCCGACTTCGGTTGCGGAGCCGGATTCACCACCGCCGGCGTGCAGCGCCTGTGGCCGACGGCTTCCGTCTACGGCTTCGATGTGTCAATTGATGCGGTCAGTTTTGCGCAGCGAGAGTGGCCAAAGTGCAGGTTTGTCGCGGGGGCGATCACGCCTGGTGCATCGCTCGAGGGCGCGCCGTTCGACGTGGTGTTGTGCCAGGAGTTCTACCCGTTCACTCGCACCTCTTCGGTGGAGTCGCACCGGGAGTGGCTGCGGCTGCTTGAACAGAACATGACTCAAGACGGTGTCGCGTTGATCATGGTCTCGGCAGGCACCGACGGCTCGATCAACGACACGTTCTCGCAACTGCAGTCAGAGTTCTCGTTGCACAGAGTGCCGGTGGCCGCACCACGAATCGCGCGCCGGCTGCCCTCGTTGCTCGCGCGATTCGCGGGTGGGTTGATTCGGCCGGTGAAACCGGGCTGGGTTCGCAACCTTTATGTGCTGACGCAGCCGTAGCGCGCGGTCGTGCGTGCGCGACGCCTGGCGCTCAGCGGCAGTACGTTTCGTTGTCCGGGGTCTTCAGCTCCAATAAATACGTGTCGACACGGTTCACGACACATGCGTTAAGCCCGTAGCCGGTATGACGATCGGCTTCAACGATGATCAAGATGCCCTCCTCAAGATTCGATGCCGCCTTTCGCGTGCTGGCGAGCGGCGTCGCCGCGTCGCCCGTCGTGCCGATTACCACGATGGGACCAGCACCTTTTCCGGTGACCTCGACGCGACTCTCGACGTGATACGGCCACAGTGCACACGCATAGCCGTAGCCGAAGTTTTCGCCGAGGCGTCTGGCGGCGGCGGCAAACTTCGGGATGTCGGCGTCGATGTCGGCGACCGTCGAACCCTCCGGGTCGTCGAGGCACGAAATGGCGAGGAATGCCTCAAGTTCGTTGCCGTAAGTGCCGTCAGGCTTGCGCTGGTAGTAGTCGTCGTACAACTTCAGCAGTCCGGCGCCGTTGCCGACCACCGCCTGGGCGAGCGCGGTCTCGAGTTGCGGCCACAAGGTGTTGCTGTACATCGCTTGCACTACCGCCGTGTAGAACACACCCTGTGTCACTGGCGTGCGATCGCCGGGCGATGGGATCGGCTTCACATCAATGTCTTTGACGAGTTTGTCGAACAGCGTTGCCGGCCTGCCATTGTTGTAGATCGCGCACGCCGGCCGCTTTGCGCAGTCGGCCAAGAAGGCATCAAGTTGCTGCTCGAAGCCTTTCAACTGCGAGACAGCCTGATCAAAGCCGCTTGCGTTCGGGTCAGAAGCACCATCGAATACGGCGGCGCGAACCGTCTCGGGGAAGAGCGTCACCCACGTGGCGCCGAGTTCGGAACCGTAGGAGAAACCGAAATAGGTGATCCGATCTTCGCCGAGCGCCCGGCGAATCGAATCCATGTCGCGCGCGGAAGCCTCGGTGGAGATATATTTCAACATCTCGCCGTTGTGCTCGACACACTCGTCGACGAACGCTTGGGTGATGTCGATCATCGCTTGTTTTGCAGCATCGTCGTTGGGAGGCGAGTCGATGCCGAAATAGCGGTCGTACTCGTCGACGCAGTCAACGGCCGGCGTCGACTTGCCCGTGCCTCGTGGGTCCCACCCCACGACGTCGAACCGTTCCATCAGCGAGTCGCTCACGTACCACTCGGCATAAGCGGCAACGTCGCTGCCACCGAAACCAGGTCCGCCCGGGTTGACGAGCATCGACCCGATTCGTGAGGCAGGCGAGTCGGCGAGTCGCCGCACGAGATAGAGCGAAAACGTACCGACGCCGGGATCGTCGTAGTCGAAGGGCACGTCGAGGTAGCCGCACTCGAAGGTGCCCGTCGAGCCGGGGGTGCAGGTGCCCCAACTGATGGTTCCGGGTGGAGTTGCAGGGATCGGAGCGTCGGTGGAGGAGTCGGTCTCGTTGTCTGCGGTCGCACCAGTTGCGTCGTCAACGTCTGCTTCGATGGTCGGGTCGGTGCTTGCCTCGAAAATCAGCCGCTCGCCGCACGATGCCAGCACCAGCACTGCCGCCGAGGTCAGCGCAACCTGACGAGCCAACCTCATGAGACAGCCAGCCTAGGTTTGCGTGCGTAACATCAACAATCACCGCGACAGAAACTTGATGCAGATGCCGAGCCAGTTCAGAGATCGAGACGAAGATACCGATGGCCGCGGCTCGAGCGCCGACGATGCCCGCAGCGTCTCGGAACTGATCGCCGACATCAACCAGGTGCTAGCGCGCGAGTTTCGTGACGTGTGGGTGTACGGCGAGGTCGGCAAGGTCACCAACGCAGCGAGCGGCCACTGCTACTTCGACTTGATCGAAGAAGACGGCGGCGAAAAGAGCGTGCTTGCCGTCAAGCTCTTCCGTGGCGTGCGCCAGAGCCTTGGCCCAAAGATGAAACAGCACGGTGTGGACATCGTGAGCGGCATCAAGGTTCGCATCCGGGTGACCCCCGATGTGTTCGCCACGAACGGTTCGCTCGGTTTCAAGATGTCCGACCTCGACCCGCGATTCACCCTCGGCGACCTCGCTGCCAAGCGCGAAGAAATCGTCACCCGCCTGAAGCGCGACGGTTTGTACGACCGCAACAAGCGCACCCGGCTGCCGATGGTGCCCCTCGGAATCGGTCTTGTCACGAGCAAGGGCTCGGCCGCGCACGCCGACTTCATGAAGACGCTCGAACAGTCAGGCATCGGGTTCCGCGTTTCGTTGTGCGACGTTCGCGTGCAGGGAGACGGCGCCGCCGCATCCGTCGCCGCCGCAATCGGGCACCTCGCAACGTTTGATGACGTCGACTTGGTCGCGGTCATTCGTGGCGGTGGATCAAAGACCGATCTTGCAGCGTTCGACGACGAAGCACTGGCCCGGGCCGCCGCAACATGTGCCAAGCCCGTCTTCACAGGTATCGGCCACGAAGTCGACACGAGCATCGTCGACGAAGTCGCATTCTCGTGGAACAAGACACCAACGGCGTGTGCCATCGCAATCATCGACATGGTGAACGACTTCGTCATGCGAGTGGAGACCGCCGCCCAGCGCATGGCAACCCTCGTACTCAAGGCACTCGCTACGGCTGAACGCCGTGTGGCTGATGCCGTCGGCCAGTTGCGCACGCTTCGCACCTCGTCGTTGAACGGCGCCAAGTCGCGCATTGACCTGTTGGAGAGCGAATTGCGAGGTTTCGACCCCGTGGTGCTCATGCGGCGTGGCTGGAGCATCACTTACGACAAGGATGGTCGCGTGATGAAGTCAGTCAAGCAGGTCAAGAAAGGCTCTGAACTCTCGACCAGGCTCGCCGATGGCACCGTGTTCAGTACCACCACCGAGACTCACAACAACTAGTTGCGACCGCCGATACCCACACCAACCAAGCTCCAGTCACGAAAGAGAAGCCCAGATGCCACGAAAGAAAGACGCCACTGAGACCGGATACGAAGAAGCGGTCATCGAGCTCGAGGAGATTCTCGCCGAGCTCTCCGACGACGACATCGACGTCGATCACTTGGCCGAACGCGTGAAACGCGCGACCGAACTCGTGAAGATCTGCCGCGATCGCATCGCCGCCGCCCGTCTCGAGGTGAAAGACATCGAGTTGCCCGAAGAATCAGGCTGACGGGTTCGGCAGCGTTTTCGCCTGCTGGCGTAGCCTCGTCTCGTGAGCAACGCCCCCGAAGCTCTTCGCGAGGTCGCTGCACGGGTCGACGTTCGGCTCAAATCGTTTCTTCTCGCTGAGCGAACTCGGTGGACGGCATTCGACCTCGACCTGACCGTCGTCTTCGACGAATTGGAACGCATGGTCGTGGGCGGCGGCAAGAGACTTCGACCTGTCTTCACCTACTGGGGGTTCGTTGGCGCCGGAGGCAAGCGCGACGACCCGCGTGTCGTCGACGCGGGGGCGGCATTCGAGTTGCTGCACGCATTTGCGCTGTTTCACGACGACATCATGGACGGCTCGGTCACGCGCCGCGGCGCCACCACCACTCATGAGAGCCTGCAGGCGCAGCATCGCGCGCGGGCCTGGGCGGGAGATGCGCGTCGGTTCGGTGACGGTACGGCGATATTGATCGGCGATCTCTCGTTCGTGTACTCCGACGTGCTTCTCTCGGGTCTCGGCTCGCGCGGCTGGCAAATGTGGAACGAACTTCGAGTCGAGTTGAACGTCGGCCAGTACCTCGACATGCTCGGCTCGGCACAGAACGAGCGCAGCCCAGAGAAAGCCGCACGCATCTGTCGCTACAAGAGCGGCAAATACACCATCGAGCGACCGCTGCATCTCGGGGCACTGCTTGCTGACGAGAAAACGAACTTGCTCGACGCGTACTCTGCCTACGGTTTGCCGCTCGGCGATGCATTCCAATTGCGCGACGACGTGCTCGGCGTGTACGGCGAGTCGAGCGTGACCGGCAAACCCGTCGGTGACGACTTGCGCGAAGCCAAGCCGACACCGCTCATGGCGCTCGCCTTACAGCGAGCGACAACTTCGCAGCGCGCAGTGCTCGAACGGGTGGGGCGAGCCGCACTCACCGCGACAGACATCGCCGAGGTGCAGCAGGCAATCGTCGATTCCGGCGCGCTTAAAGAAATGGAGTCGACCATCAGCCGCCTCACCAGCGAGGCAATCGCGGCGATCATGAACGCGCCAGTAGGCGGCGACGTGCGAGACAGACTGGTCGAACTCGCTCACTTCGTGAGTGATCGGCGGGTCTGATGACGAGCGACCGGCACATGCACGTCGTGGTCATCGGTGCAGGGCTGGGCGGACTCTCTACTGCAGCGCATCTGGCGCGCAGCGGGCACGACGTAACCCTGCTCGAACGTGACGATATTCCAGGTGGCCGTGCGGGGCTCATCGCATCGCACGGCTTCCGCCTCGACAACGGTCCGACCGTGCTCACCATGCCGAACCTCCTCGAAGACGCATTCAACGCAGCTGGCGCGAACATGGCCGACTACGTCAAGATCAAGAAGGTCGACCCGATGTACCGCGCCGTCTACGAAGACGGCAGCGAACTTCTGGTGCGCCACGGGCGCGAGGCGATGGCCGAAGAGATCGCCCGATTCTCGGACAAAGCAGAGGCCGCATCGTTCATCAAGTTCTGCGACTGGCTCGAGCAGTTGTACAAGGCAGAGATGTCGTCGTTCATCGACACAAACTTTGACTCGCCGCTTGATCTCGTTCGTCCGTGGCGGGATGCGCTGAAACTCGTGCAACTCGGCGCATTCAGGCGCCTCGACAAGAAGATCGGCGGATTCTTCAGCGACGACCGGCTACAGCGCATCTTCAGTTTCCAGTCAATGTATGCGGGGCTCGCCCCCTACGAAGCACTGTCGCTCTACGCGGTGATCACCTACATGGACTCCGTCCAAGGCGTCTATTTTCCAGAGGGTGGAATGCACGCGATGGCGACCGGCCTCGCAGCAGCGGTCGAACATGCCGGCGTGAAGATTCGTTACGGTACGACGGTGTCGCGCATCTTGCGTGCGAACGGCTCGCGCGGTTACGTGACAGGCGTCGAGCTCGCCGGCGGCGAACGCATTGAAGCCGATGCAGTGGTGTGCAACCCCGACCTGCCGGTCGCGTA
The DNA here is from genome assembly GCA_041180605.1 of Actinomycetota bacterium. GTDB lineage: Bacteria > Actinomycetota > Acidimicrobiia > Acidimicrobiales > Ilumatobacteraceae > F1-60-MAGs027. The sequence continues at coordinate 32,021 of JBEGRF010000039.1, forward strand.
CCGCACGATGCTGGGCGGTATCGACGCGCCTCGCGCTGCGCGCAACGGCAAGTACAGCCCGAGCTGCCTGCTATGGGTTGCGGGAGTGAAAGGCGTTCCTCACGCGAAGGCTGCGCACCACAACATTCACTTCGGTGCCGACTGGAACGGTTCGTTCAAAGCGCTCATCGAAGACGGTGTGCGAATGCCCGACCCGTCGATCTTGGTCACCTTGCACTCGCTCGACACCGCAGGTCTCGCACCAGAGGGCCACTCATCTATATATGTGCTCGAGCCCACGCCGAACTTGGACGGCAAGATCGACTGGTCGCGTGAGCGAGACCGCATCATGGCCGACTTGCGCTCGCGCGTCGCGCGCCTCGGCTACCCGACCGACGTAGTGGTCGAGCGCATCTACGACCCGCTCGACTGGGAGCAGATGGGCATGGAGCGCGGCACACCCTTCGCCCTCGCCCACACGTTCTTTCAGACTGGGCCGTTCCGACCGAATAACAAAGACAAGCGGGTGCCCGGATTGTTCTTCGTTGGCTCGTCGACCGTGCCTGGTGTCGGCGTGCCGATGGTGCTCGTTTCGGGAAAGCTCGCCGCACGACGCATCGCCGACTTTGCAGGCGAACGGGGCAAATAGAGCGTGGCGAAGGTGCCTACACCCACGACGCACCTGTTGCCGAAGGGTCCAGTGACGCTCGCAGAGAGTTACGCGCTCTGCAAAGAATTCAACAAGCGCCACGGCACCACGTATTACTGGTCGACCAAGGTGCTGCCACCAGACAAACGACCCCATGTGCATGCGCTTTACGGATTTTGTCGATACGCCGACGACATCGTCGACGATCTGGGGCCGGTGCCGGTGGCCGAGCGCGAGGCGGCGCTCGCGAGTTTTGGCGAGCGTTTCTTTCGCGACCTCGCGGCTGGTGCTTCGACCGACCCCGTCTTGATGGCAGTGGTCGACACCGTCCGCAAGTTTCCGATCGACGCTGAGTGCTTTCGCCGTTTCTTGCGCAGCATGACGATGGACCTCACCGTCGCCACCTACGAGACCTGGGAAGACCTGCTCGAGTACATGGACGGTTCGGCAGCGGTGATCGGCGAGATGATGCTTCCGATCCTCGAGCCGCACGACAAGTCGGCATTCGGCCATGCCAGAGACCTCGGCAATGCGTTTCAACTCACGAACTTTCTGCGTGACGTGAACGAAGACCTCGACCGTGGTCGCGTGTACATTCCGCAAGTCGATCTGCGACGCTTTGGCGTCGACCTCGCCGCTCGACGCTGCACGCCAGAGTTCGTCGCCCTCATGAAGTTCGAGATCGAGCGCTGTCGCGAACTGTACGACTCTGCCGACAAAGGCATCGCGATGCTGCCCGCTCGTTCGGCCCGCTGCATACGCGCGGCGAGGGTGCTGTACTCGCGCATCTTGGAGCGCATCGAGGCTCAGCACTACGACGTGTTCGCCAAGCGAGCATCCGTGCCAACGCTGCAAAAAGCCTGGATGGTGGGTCGGTTGCTATTGCCTGTCGGCGGGTGATGTCGTTGCGAGCCCCGCTCATGTCGCTACGTCCGCGCCTTGCACTCGCGGCATTCATCGTGATGATTACTGGCATGATCGCAACACCGCTTTTTGGGAAAGCTGGCGACGAACGGCTGGTGCTCGCCCTCGCGGTGGTCGCAGCGTTGTTCGTGAGCGCAGTCTCTGCAGCGATTCAAGACCACGGGCGGCGGGCACTCGTTGCTGCTGTATCAATCGTCGTCTTCACGTTCCTGGTGGAGATTCTCGGCAGCAAGACGGGGTTTCCGTTCGGGGAGTACGAATACACGAGCGTGCTCACGCCACAACTCTTCGGAGTGCCGATCATCGTGTCGTTCGCGTGGGCCGGCATCACGCTTACGGTGTACGGTGCGTTGCGTAACGTGCGAGTCGGTCGCATCGCGCTCATGGCATTCGCGATCACCGCGTGGGATGCGTTTCTCGACCCGCAGATGGTGGGAGAGGGCTATTGGCAGTGGCAGCCGGCAACGCCTTCGTATCGTGGCATTCCGCTCTTCAACTATCTCGGCTGGCTGCTGACGGCGAGCATCACATCGGCCATCGCCGTGTTCATGTGCGAGGGGCGACACGCACGTGAATCTCGCGAATTGGTTACGGGAGCATCGCCGATGTCAACCGCGGCACCACTGCCCCGCATCACCTACGCAACGCTCGCCGTGTTGTCAACGATCGGCTTTTCGGTGTTCTTCGACGATCTTGTGGTGGCTCTCGTCGGGGGCCTGACGATGGGAGTGTTCGTCTGGTTGTCGTTCGCCAAGCAAACGCGGCAGGCCGCGTGAGCCAGCAGTACGACGCAGTCGTCGTCGGTGGTGGTGTCGGCGGCATCACCGCTGCAATTCGCCTCGCAGCAGCGGGTCGAAGTGTGGCGTTGTATGAACGAAACGCCGAGCTTGGCGGCAAGCTTGCCTCGCGTGAGCGGGATGGGTTCACGTTCGACATCGGCCCGTCACTGCTCACCTTGCCATCGGTGTTCGACGAAGTCTTCACCCTCGCGGGCACGAACCTTGCTACAGAGGTCGACCTCATCCGGCTCGATCCCTCTTTCCGCTATTTCTGGCCCGATTCATCGACTGTGACGTTTCGCGACCAGCCCGTCGCAACAGCGGAAGCCCTTGATGCCTTCAGCCCAGGCAGTGGGGCGGAGTATCTCGCGTATCTGCGACGGGCTCGTTCGATCTGGCAGACGAGTGAGCGCACGTTCTTTGCAGGTGAGATGGGTTCACCGCTCTCGCTCTTGCGTCGCGTGCGTTCGCCGCGGGATTTTGTGCGTATCGACGCCCGCAAACGACTCATGACACGAGCAGAGTCTGTATTCACTGACGCGCGGATGCGTCAGTGGCTCGGGCGTTACGCCACTTACAGCGGGTCAGACCCTTCGCTCGCACCGGCAACGCTCGGGTGCATCGCTGCCGTGGAAGCCGACTTCGGTGCGTGGTACGTGCGTGGCGGTCTCGGCGCCCTTCGCGACGCATTAGTGCGCGTTGCACAACGTTGCGGCGTCGCGGTGCACACAAACTGCGAAGTCACGGCGGTGACTGCCACCCGGCGCCGAGTCACAGGCGTGAACGTGGATGGCGAACATGTCGCAGCGTCGATGGTGTTTGTCAACGCCGACGCCGAGCACGTGTACCGCGACCTGTTCCCGCATGAGCGACGCTTCCGCCAGGTGCAGAGCACGCAGCGCTCGACGAGCGGTATCGCGGTGCTAGTCGCAGTGGAGGGACGCACGCCATTGATCGCGCACCACAACGTATGGTTCTCCCGCGACTACGTGCGAGAGTTCGCCGATATTCGTAACGGCAAGATTCCGCGTGACCCGACGATTTATGGGTGTGTCTCGAGCGTGACCGACCCGACACAGGCACCCGCCGGTTGCGAGAACTGGTTTCTCCTTATCAACGTGCCTGCTGACGATCGAGAAGTTGGCAGTGAAGTCGGCGAGTGGCTGCTCGACAAGCTCGCGAACGTTGGTCCAGACCTTCGCAGTCGCGCAAGATGGATAGAGGTCATCGGCCCGCACGACATTGCACAGCGATATCGATCACCGGGTGGCGCGATCTACGGAACCTCATCCAACGGTCGCGATGCTGCGTTCCGTAGACCGTCGATTCGTGGGCCGCGTCGCGGGCTGTATCTCGTCGGTGGTTCCACGCATCCTGGTGGTGGACTACCGCTTGTCACCATGAGCGCACGCATCGCAACCGAACTTGCTCTTCGCGACAACCCGCAGCGATAGCCTGAAGCACGTGTCTGTGACCGTTCGCATCCCCACGACGCTTCGACCGCTTTCCGGGGGCGCCAGCAGCGTCACCGTTGCAGGCGCCAATCTGCGGGAGGTGTTGAAGGCGCTCGACACCGCGCACCCCGGCTTTGCTGCCAAACTGCTCGACCAAGACGGCAATCTGCACAAGTTCGTCAACGTGTTCGTCGCCGACGACGACGTGCGCTACCTGAAGGGTCTCGATACGCCGGTACTTGGCGGCCAGACCGTATCGATCGTGCCCGCCGTAGCCGGCGGGCGCTAGGACCCGCACTCGATTGAAGTTTGCCGTCGCGATACCAGCGCGACTCGAATCGACGCGCTTACCCCGCAAGGTGCTCGCCGACATCGGCGGCAAGGCGATGTTGCAGCGCGTGCTCGAAGAATCCGGCAAGGCACCTTCGATCAGCGAAGTGGTGCTGTGCACCGACTCCGACGAGGTCGCATCGCACGCACGCGCGTGGGGCACTCGCGTGATCACGACGTCACCGCAGTGCTCGTCTGGGTCTGAACGCATCGCCTCCGTCATCTCTCAGATTGATGCCGATGTCGTCATCAACGTGCAGGGAGACCAACCGTTCGTCGACCCGGCCGTCATCGAATCGATGTGTGAAGTGTTTCGAAAGCGAACGCCGACCCCTTCGGTAGTCACGCCCGTCTACCGATTGCCTGCCGAGAAGATCGACAACCCCGACGCGGTGAAAGTAGTGGTCAGCGCCAACAATCAGGCGTTGTATTTCAGCCGTGCGGCTGTGCCGTTCGTGCGCGGAAAAGAGCGCAGGGATTGGCTTGCGAGCGGTGTGCACTGGGGGCACGTCGGCATATACGGCTACCGGCGTGACGTGCTGCAACGCTGGTCGTCGCTCAATGCGTCGCCGCTCGAAGAAGCCGAGAAACTCGAGCAGCTTCGGTTACTTGAGAACGGAATTACGATTGACACGTACGAGATCGTCGCTCAACCACGCAACACGCTCTCCGTCGACAGCACTGCCGACCTCGAGACCGCGCGACATTTGGTAGCTGAATGACCGCTAAACGACCGTTCACCGAGGTGATGCTCGAGGAAGCCGCTGCCATCTCGGCGGCCGCCAAGCGCATCGATGCACACATTGCCGAAGCGGCAGTCACTTTGCTGGTCGGTTGCGCCGGCAAAGTGATCATCACCGGAGTGGGCAAGTCGGGTCTTGTCGCGCAGAAGATCGCAGCGAGTTTCACGTCGGTTGGTCTCTTGTCGGTGTACCTGAACCCGCTTGATGCTCTGCACGGCGACATCGGCGTGGTACGCGACGGCGACGTCGTAGTGCTCATCAGCAACAGCGGCGAGACGAGCGAACTGCTCGCCATCGTGCCGTTCTTGAAGAAGCGTGCAATCAAGATGCTCGGCATCATCGGCAAGTCAAAGTCGACGCTTGGGGAGCGATGCGACGTTGTGCTCGATGCCTCAGTCGAGCGCGAGGCTGCTCCGATCGACCAAGTGCCAACATCTAGCACTGCAGTGGCGATGTCGATTGGTGACGCGCTCGCCGTCGCCTGGATGACTGCTAAAGGCGTCTCCGCGAACGACTTTGCAATGAACCACCCAGGCGGCACGATCGGCCGCCGCCTCACGCTCACCGTCGCCGACTTGATGATCCCGCGAGAGAAGTTACTGATGGTGCAACCCGATGCTCGACTGCCTGAAGTTGTCGACGCTTTGACCACGCAGGCGATCGGCGCGGTGCTCGTCGTAAACCCGAGTAATTCGTCGTCACTCGGCGGCATTATCACCGACGGCGACCTGCGTCGTGCGCTGAAGAAGTCGAATGCCGATAAATGGGGCACACTCGTCGCCCGTGACCTGATGACCGCAAGCCCCATCAGCGTGCACTCGCGCGCAGTCGCAGTCGAAGCATTGACGTTGATGGAGCGCAATGCCCGGAAAGCGATAACCGTGCTGCCGGTCGTCGATGACGGTACCGTCGTCGGCATGCTGCGCATGCACGACTTGGTGCAAGCGGGTCTGTCGTGACGAAGAAATCCGGTACAGCGGCCAGCGTGCGCGCCGAACTTGGCAAGGGTGTGGTGTGCGGCGAAGGCCAACCGCTGGTGGTGATCGCAGGACCGTGCGTGGTGGAGAGCAAAGATCTCGCCTACGAGGTGGCCACGCGCATGAAAGACACCTGCGCGAAACTCGGCGTGCAATACGTGTTCAAAGCGAGTTATGACAAGGCGAATCGCACGTCACTCTCGGGCTATCGCGGGCCTGGTCGCGAAGGCGGACTCGCGATTTTGTCGGAGATTGGTCGTCAACTGAATCTGCCCGTGCTCACCGACATCCACGAGAGCGGTGATGCGGCGATCGCGGCGCAGCATGTGGACGTCCTGCAGATACCTGCGTTCTTGTGCCGACAGACCGATTTATTGCTCGCCGCTGCGGCAACCAAGAAGGCCATCAACGTGAAGAAAGGGCAGTTTCTTGCCCCGTGGGACATGAAAAACGTGGTCGAGAAACTGCGGGGTGGTGGCGCAGAAAACGTGCTGCTCACTGAGCGCGGCTCGTCATTCGGATACAACACGCTCGTAGTCGACTACCGCGGTCTTCCGCAGTTGCGCTCAAGCGGCGCACCCGTGATCTTCGACGTGACGCACTCGGTGCAGCAACCAGGTGGCCAAGGCACGTCATCGGGCGGCCAGCGTGAATATGCAGGTGCTCTTGCACGCGCCGCAGTGGCAGTGGGTGTCGACGGTCTCTTTCTCGAGACGCACCCCGACCCTGACAAGGCACCGAGCGACGGCCCGAACATGATTCCGCTGCACCGCATGGAAGCACTTCTCGAACAACTCGTGCTAATCCGCAAGGCTGTCGCTGTCTCTGGCCCACAACCCACCACCTACTGACGGTCAAACGTGGGCCCGCATCACGACATGATTCGTGTCTTCATCGGCTACGACGAAAAGGAGTCCGTGGGCTATCACGTGCTGGCGCATTCGATATTGCGCCACGCATCGCGACCAGTGTCAATCACCCCGCTCGTGAAGAGCCACATGACTGCCTTCTACCAACGTGAGCGTTCGGCGATCGAGTCGACTGACTTCTCGTTTACGCGCTTCTTGGTGCCCTACCTAAGCGGCTATCAGGGCTGGTCGGTGTTCATGGATTGCGACATGCTGATGACTGCAGACATCTCCGAACTGTTCCAGTTGCGCGACGAACAGTTCGCAGTCATGTGCGTGAAGCACGACTACGTCGCTCGCGATGATGTGAAGTTTCTCGGTGCCGTGCAGACGAAATACGAGAAGAAAAACTGGTCAAGCGTGATGCTCTTCAACAATGCAAAGTGTACCTCATTGACCCCCCAGATTGTGGCAAGTGAGACAGGCTTGTTCCTGCACCAGTTCAAGTGGCTATCCAGTGACGAACAGATCGGCTCCATCCCCACGACGTGGAACTACCTCGTCGGAGAGATGACGATGCCCGGCACCCCGAAGCTCATTCACTACACGCTCGGTGGGCCGTACTTCGACGCGTACCGCAATTGCGAGCATGCTGACAAGTGGTTCGCCGAACAGCGCCTGATGAGCCACTCCGCCAAAGGCTGACAATTGGTGAATGTCGCGCAGCGTGCGTACGTCTTTGCGCTGGCCGGCAAGGCTGACGCCGACAACATCATCCCCGTGATTTGGGAAGTGTCGCGCGACGGTACACCGTGCCACGTGGTGGTCGCCGATGTCTCGGTGTACGACTCATTGCAGCGAGCCTGGTGGCGCAAGGATCGTCCGTCCGTCGAGGTGAGTGCATGTTTTACCCACGACGGCCCGCCGAGTGCCGTTGAACGAGTGCAACGACTCCGCTGGAACCGATTTGCGGTGAAGCGTTTCTTGAAGCGCACGAATGTCGGCATCGTGTGTGTGCAGTGGCGGGAGGGAATCGCTCATGACCGTGCGGGGCTTGTTCGCCGCGCGATTCGCTGGTGGTCGACCGGCTACTTCACCCAGTTGCAGTTCGCCGCCCGTGAGCTGTCGATTCCGGTCGTGGCGCTGCCCCACGGACACTCCACGAAGACCACGATCATTCGCAGCACGCATGTGCGCTCGAAATCTGACGCCAACAGCGGCAAGCTGCCCTTCGCCGACCGCGACTCGTTTGCAGCGTACGTCTTTTGCGCTGACTATCACCGCGATGCGGTAGCCCTGAACTCCGACATGAACGGAGCAAACCTCCGCGTATGGGGGAGCCCCCGGTTCAACGATGCGTGGGTACCGCAGTTGTATGCACAAGCACCCGCAGTGTCACTGCCGCCATTGCCGGCCGGAGTAGTTCGTCGCGTGTTGTTCTTCGTGCCGAAGTGGCAGAACTTGGTCGACCGTGATGCAACGATGCGACTCATCGCCGCGCTCGGGGCCGACCCACGCATCCAACTCGTAGTGCGGGGCCACCTGCGCGCCGAGGCAGCTGCACTCACCCCCGACGAGCGTCGAGTGCTTGAGCGAGGCAACGTGGTGATGATCGCCGACGACGTGTCGTCGCCGAGCCTTATCAATGCGTGCGACGCGGTGGTTGACGTTGATTCGAGCATCGCCTTCGATGCCGTCTTACTTGGCAAGCCATACGTACGACCCCGTTATCTACAGGATGCCTCGGTTGAGACTGTGTGGGATCGCCTCGGCGGTGCCCACCAACCTCAGTCGTTGGAAGCAACCGTCGCACTATTGGGCAGTGACTCACTCGCACCTGCCGCCCGAGACGCATCGTTCGACCGTGTTGTATTCGGCGGCAAAGGCGTCGAGGTGCTCGCTCGTTACCGCGACGAACTTCGAGTTATCGCGAATCTCTAGAGCCGTGTCTGAATGATGCGACCAACGACGTCGTTCGCCGGTAGAGACGTGACCACGAGCGCGCGCTTCAGCCAACGATCGGTGCCGTCGTAGCGCGGGGTGAACGGTGTGCGTCCGTGCACGGCACGGTCGTTGTCGATGACGAGCAGGTCACCGCCATTGAGCACGACATGTTTGGTCGCACGTTTCACAGCCACATGCAACTCGGCAAGGGCATTCGCGGCCCGCGTCGAAGTGCCCGACATGAGGAGTTCGTCGTAGACCAGCACCCACCCTGACTGCTGCTTCGTGAGTGGTGTGACCGTTACTCGTGCATCCGGTTCGCCGTTTGTCATGAAGCTCGGGTCGACAGTGGTGACAAACTCGCTCGTCTGCAGTACGTCGACCGCAGCAACGGAGAGATGCTGAACGATCTCGTTAACGTCGGAATAGGTGGTTGCTGCCAGTGCATCACCGCGCAAGCACAACAGCACCACGTAACGCGGCTTGTGCGGGTGGAAGGCGGTCTCGGTGTGCGAGCCGAGCATCACCTTGGACGATGTCGACACC
>JBEGRF010000040.1:0-20874 GCA_041180605.1 Actinomycetota bacterium
CACGTGCTCGCGAGTCTGGGGCATCGGGCCGTCAGTCGCGGCGACCACGAGGATCGCACCGTCAACCTGGGCGGCACCGGTGATCATGTTCTTGATGTAGTCGGCGTGGCCCGGCATGTCGACGTGCGCGTAGTGGCGCTTCTCGGTCTCATACTCGATGTGTGCGATCGAGATCGTGATACCGCGCGCCTTCTCTTCTGGCGCCTTGTCGATCTGATCGAATGGCGTGTACTCGGCCAAACCCTTGTCCGCGAGCGTCTTGGAAATGGCCGCGGTCAAGGTCGTCTTACCGTGGTCGATGTGTCCCATCGTTCCGATGTTGACGTGGGGCTTTGTGCGCTCGAATTTACCCTTCGACATTGCTGTTTTCTCCTGTGTGTCTTTCTCTTGTTATGAGACCTTGTTTTGCTATTCCCCGCGCACCCGCTTGACGATCTCTTGCGAGATTGCCTCAGGTACCTGCTGGTACGAGTGGAATTGCATCGTGTACGTCGCGCGCCCTTGGGTGCGAGAACGCAAATCTGTACTGTATCCGAACATTTCGGAAAGCGGAACCTGCGCTTTCACGTTCTGGAAGTTGCCGTTGGCCTCCATGCCTTCGATGCGCCCGCGGCGGCTCGACAAGTCGCCGATGACGTCACCCATGTAGTTCTCGGGCGTGACGACTTCCACCGCCATGATCGGCTCCAAGAGCACCGGGCGGGCCATCGCCGCAGCTTTCTTGAAGGCCATCTGACCCGCGATCTTGAACGCCATTTCGTTGGAGTCGACGTCGTGGTACTGACCGTCAACGAGGCTCACCTTCACGTCGACCGTCGGATACCCGGCGAGCACGCCGTTGTCGAGCGCGGCTTGGATGCCCTGATTGGTCGGCTGGATGAATTCGCGCGGGATGCGACCGCCAGTGATGTCGTCGACGAACTCATAACCCTTGCCTGGGTTCGGCTCAACGGTGATCTTCACGACGGCGAACTGACCGGAGCCACCCGACTGCTTGATGTGCCTGTACTCGACAGTGTCGACGGTCCGTGTCACGGTCTCGCGGTACGCAACTTGCGGTTTGCCGACGGTGGCGTCGACGTTGAACTCGCGCTGCATGCGGTCGACGAGAATCTCGAGGTGCAACTCGCCCATGCCTGAGATCACGGTCTGGCCGGTCTCGTGGTCGGTGCGCACACGGAACGTCGGGTCTTCATCGGAGAGCGACTTGAGTGCTTTGCCGAGCTTGTCTTGGTCGTTCTTCGTTTTTGGCTCGATCGCGACGTGGATGACGGGGTCGGGGAACTCCATGCGCTCCAGAATGACCGGCTTGTCGCGGTCGCAGAGCGTGTCACCAGTCGTGACGTCCTTGAAGCCCAGACCAGCGACGATGTCACCTGCACGCGCGACGTCGATGTCTTCGCGCTGGTTCGCATGCATGAGGAGCAGGCGGCCGACGCGCTCGCGCTTTTCTTTGACCGAGTTGTACAACTCCTCACCTTTGGCAATCTGGCCGGAGTACACGCGGAAGTACGTGAGCTTGCCGAACGGATCGGCGACGATCTTGAATGCGAGAGCGGCGAACGGTGCCTTCTCATTCGCTTCACGCGTCACCTTCTCGTCGCCTTTCAGGTTCGTGCCCTCTGCCGGCGGGATGTCGAGCGGTGACGGCAGATAGTCGACGACGCAGTCGAGCATCTGCTGCACGCCCTTGTTCTTGAACGCCGAACCGCACAAAACCGGCACGAAGCTGAACGAGAGGGTGCCCAGGCGAATCGCGCGCTTCAGGTCGTCTTCGGAAAGGTCGCCGTCGTTGAGGTACCTCTCCATGATTTCTTCGTTTTCGCCGGCGGCAAGTTCAAGCAATTCAGCACGGTATTTCTTTGCCTTGTCCAGGTACTCGGCGGGGATGTCGGCCTCGTAATATTTCGAGTCTTTGTCGTCACCTTCCCATTCGATTGCCTTCATCTTGACGATGTCGATGATGCCGCGGTACTCCTGCTCTCCACCCAACGGCATTTGGATGACCGCCGGGGTGCTCTGCAAGCGTTCTTTGATCATGTCGACTGTGCGGTAGAAGTTGGCACCAGTACGGTCCATCTTGTTGATGAAACAAAGGCGGGGCACGCGGTACTTGTTGGCTTGACGCCAGACGGTCTCGGTCTGCGGCTCAACGCCCGCTACCGAGTCGAACACTGCGACGGCGCCGTCGAGCACGCGCAACGAGCGCTCTACTTCAATAGTGAAGTCCACGTGGCCGGGGGTGTCGATGATGTTGATTCGGTGATCGCGCCAGAACGCGGTGGTCGCGGCAGCAGTGATGGTGATACCGCGCTCTTGTTCTTGCACCATGTGGTCCATGATCGCTGCGCCTTCGTGCACTTCGCCGATCTTGTACGACTTTCCGGTGTAGTAGAGCACTCGCTCGGTGGTCGTGGTCTTGCCGGCGTCGATGTGCGCCATGATGCCGATGTTGCGGTACCGCTCGAGTGGGAAGTCTCTCTCAGACATGGGGGGATACTCCGTCGTTTCGCCTAATGGTGGTGATCGTTACCAGCGGTAGTGAGCGAAGGCCTTGTTGGCTTCCGCCATCTTTTGCATGTCCTCGCGCTTCTTCATCGAAGCGCCGACGCCGTTAGAGGCGTCCATCAGTTCGTTGGCGAGGCATTCGGCCATCGTCTTTTCGCGACGATCGCGGGCGTTGTCCACCACCCAGCGGATCGCAAGCGTCGTTGAACGGCGCGGCTTCACCTCGACCGGCACCTGATAGGTGGCACCTCCGACTCGGCGGCTGCGCACTTCGAGCGGCGGCTTCACGTTGTCGATTGCGCGCTTCAGCGTGGTGAGCGGCTCGCTGCTCGTCTTCTGTTCGATCATCTTGAGTGCCCCGTAGACGATCTGCTCGGCCGTGCTCTTCTTGCCGTGCAACATCACTTTGTTGACGACTTGAGTGACGAGCGTGGAGTGGTAGACGGGGTCAGCGAGCAACTCGCTGCGTACGGCCGGGCCTTTGCGCGACATGGTGACCTCTACTTCGAGCGCTTCGCGCCGTAACGGCTGCGCGCCTGCTTGCGATCCTTCACGCCTGACGCGTCGAGCGCGCCGCGAATGATCTTGTAACGGACTCCCGGCAGGTCACGAACGCGACCGCCGCGCACGAGCACGATCGAGTGCTCCTGCAGATTGTGGCCCTCTCCTGGAATGTAGGCGGTGACCTCGATACCGCTCGTCAAGCGCACGCGCGCCACCTTGCGTAGCGCGGAGTTCGGCTTTTTCGGGGTCGTGGTGAAGACGCGCGTGCAGACACCGCGACGCTGAGGCGAACCTTTGAGGGCCGGCGTCTTGGTCTTGGACGACTTCGAGCTGCGACCTTGTCGAATCAGCTGTTGGATAGTGGGCACGCGAAAACCGATTGCTTTCTTTCGTAGGGATAACGGGCACTGACTTTCACCCAGCCGAGGCGACCCAGAAGGTCGCGCGCGGAGAGCGCTTCAGCCTATGGGGCGGTCCGCGAGGTCGCCAACCCCGTGGTCAGGCGTCAGTCGAGTCTTCCCCCGCCTCGTCGGCTTGGGTCGAAGAGCCGGTGCCCATAACGGCCTGGAAGTCGGCAAGGGCGCTGCTCGTCGCAGTCGCCGTCGACGGCGATCCGAAGACCGACTCGTCCACCTCAACACCTTCGTCTCCGTCGGTGGTGTGCGACTGCGGTCGCACGTACCCGGGGTATTCGATTCCGAAGAGGTTGTAGGCGTCCATGCCCGTACCGGCAGGGATGACCTTGCCGATGATGATGTTTTCCTTCAGCCCGATGAGAGAATCGCTGCGACCGTCGATGGCAGCCTCCGTGAGTACACGCGTGGTCTCTTGGAACGACGCGGCCGAGAGCCACGAGTCCGTCGAGATCGCGGCCTTGGTGATGCCCATCAATTCTGGGCGACCTTCGGCAGTGCGCTTGCCTTCTTTCGAGAGCGCGTCGTTGGTCTCGCGCAACACGCGAGCATCGATGCGCTCACCTGGCAAGAAAGGCGTGTCACCCGGATCTTGCACGATGTATCGGCGCGTCATCTGGCGGATGATCAGTTCGATGTGCTTGTCGTGGATGGCGACACCCTGGTCGCGGTACACGCGCTGCACTTCGTCGACGATGTAGTTCTGCGCGTCGCGGATTCCGCTGATCTCAAGCAATTCCTTGGGATCGATCGGGCCGTCGGTGAGCAACTGTCCGGCGACGACAGAGTCGCCATCTTTCACCTTCAACTTGCTGCCGGACGGCATCTGGAACGACACTTCTTCGCCGTTGTCGTCGATGATCTTGACGAGCAATCCCTTGCCGTCGTCGTCACCGATTCGTACCGTTCCGGTCGCGCGAGCGAGCGTGGCAGCACCCTTCGGGTGACGCGCTTCGAACAGCTCGACAACGCGCGGCAGACCGCCGGCGATGTCCTTGCCCGCCACACCTCCGGTGTGGAACGTGCGCATGGTGAGCTGGGTTCCCGGCTCGCCGATCGACTGAGCTGCGATCACGCCGACTGCTTCGCCGAGTTCGATGGCGTTACCGGTCGCGAGCGAGCGGCCGTAGCACTTGGCGCAGATGCCGATCTTCGATTCGCACGTGAGCACCGAGCGCACGCGCACTCGCGTGATCTTGGGATCGTCGCGCAACATCGCGAGTTCAGAGTCGCCGACAATCTTGTTGCGGGCGAGGACGGTGCCATTTGACAGCGTCACGTCGGTGTGCAACGAACGACCAAAGAGGCGGGTCTCGAGCCAATTTCGCTTGCTGGAAGTGTCGGCAAGGACGTCTTCCACCCAGATGCCCTGGCTGGTGCCACAGTCATCCTCACGAACGATGAGTTCCTGCGCCACGTCGTGCAGACGACGGGTCAGGTAGCCCGAGTCTGCGGTGCGCAGTGCGGTGTCGACGAGACCTTTACGCGCACCTGGGGTGGCGATGAAGTACTCGAGTGTCGCGAGACCTTCACGGAAATTGCTCTTGATCGGGCGCGGGATCATGTCACCGCGCGGGTTGGCGACGAGACCACGCATGCCGGCAATCTGGCGCAACTGGGTCATGTTGCCGCGTGCGCCAGAGCCAACCATCATGTCGATCGGGTTGAATCGGTCGTTCTTGAACGACTGCTGCATCGCACCCATGACCTCGTTGGTCGCGTCCGACCAGATGCGCACTTCTTGCTGGCGACGCTCGCCGTCGGTGATGATGCCACGACGGAACTGCGTCTCGACCTTCTCGGCCTTTTCTTCGTACGACTCGAGGATCTTCTTTTTCTCAGTGGGAGCCTTGATGTCGTTGATCGAGAACGTGAGACCGCTCTTGCTCGCGTAGCGATAGCACAGCGACTTGATGCGGTCGAGCGCGACCGACACCGTTGACTTCGGATAGTGGTCACTCAGTCGCTCCACCACCTCTGACAATGCGGCTTTGCCGAGCGCTTTGTCGATGTGACCGAAGCGGGCGACGTAGCCCTCGGGGAACGCCTCTTCCATGATCAAGCGACCAGGCGTCGTCTCGAGCGGCTTCTTCACCGTCGAGCCGTACCAGTGGATCTTCGAGTGGAGCGTGACGAGGTTGCTGTCGAGCGCGTTGTCGAGCTCAGCCATCGTGCGGAACGCACGACCCTCCCCTGCGCGGCCTTCGATCATCTGCGTGAGGTAGTACCCACCGATGATGAGGTCTTGGTTCGGCGCCACGATCGGGCGACCCGACGCCGGCGACAACAGGTTGTTGGCCGACAACATGAGCACGCGCGCTTCGGCCTGCGCCTCGAGCGACAGCGGCAGGTGAACGGCCATTTGGTCGCCGTCGAAGTCGGCATTGAACGCCGTGCAAACGAGCGGGTGAAGGTGGATGGCCTTGCCCTCGACAAGCACTGGTTCGAACGCCTGGATACCGAGGCGGTGCAAGGTCGGTGCGCGGTTGAGCAGCACTGGGTGCTCCTTGATGACTTCTTCCAGCACGTCCCACACGAGCGGGTGACGACGCTCGACCATGCGCTTGGCCGACTTGATGTTCTGCGCCAAGCCACGGTCGTCGAGCTTGCGCATGACGAACGGCTTGAACAACTCGAGTGCCATCAGCTTCGGCAGACCGCACTGGTGCAGGCGCAACGTTGGACCGGCGACGATGACGGAGCGGCCGGAGTAGTCGACGCGCTTTCCGAGCAAGTTCTGACGGAAGCGACCTTGCTTGCCCTTCAACATGTCAGAGAGTGATTTGAGCGGGCGGTTGCCAGCACCCGTCACCGGACGGCCGCGGCGGCCGTTATCGAACAAGGCATCCGCCGCCTCTTGCAGCATGCGGCGCTCGTTGTTGAGGATGATCTCGGGCGTTGCCAGCTCGAGCAGGCGCTGGAGGCGATTGTTGCGGTTGATGAGTCTGCGATAGAGGTCGTTCAAGTCGCTCGTCGCGAAACGACCGCCGTCGAGCTGCACCATCGGGCGCAAGTCCGGTGGGATCACCGGGATGGCATCGAGGATCATCGCCTTCGGGTCGTTGACGAGGCGGCCGTTTTCGTCGCGCTTGTTGAACGACGCGACGATCTTCAGGCGCTTGATGGCCTTGGTCTTACGTTGCGACGAGAGCGGCTTGCCCTTGTAGCCGTTGGCAATCGCGTCACGGAGTTCAATCTCGTCCTTAGTGAAGTCGAGCGAGTCGATGAGCGCCTTGATTGCTTCTGCGCCGGATCCGCCGGTGAAGTAGTCGCTGTAGCGGTCGACCAGTTCACGCCAGAGGTTCTCGTCTTCGATGATCATGCGCGGGTAGAGCTCGCCGAGGGTGGTCCACGCGCGATCGAGCAAGTCGATTTCGTCATTGGCTGTCTTCTGCAGCGCCTCAATGTCTTTCTCGATCTGCTTCTGGCGGTTCTTCACTTCGGTGTCTTTGGCGCCGTCCTTGGCCAACTGTGCAAGTTCGGCTTCAGCGTCTTTCTGGCGCTGCTTTACGTACGCGTCGCGGCGCTTGGCGATTTCTTCCTTGTCCTCGAGGTATTCCTTCTCGAGTTCCGGCTTCATCTCGTGCAATTCGTCGTTCTTGACGGTGCTCACCAGCCATGCCGAGAGGTAGATGACCTTTTCCAGTTGCTTGGCCTTCATCTCGTCGCGCGGCTCGAGACCGCTCAACAAGTACGCCAGCCAAGAGCGAGTGCCCTTCAGGTACCAGATGTGCACGACGGGAGCGGCGAGCTCGATGTGGCCCATGCGATCGCGGCGCACGCGAGAACGCGTGACTTCGACGCCGCACTTGTCACAGATGATGCCCTTGAACTTGACGCGCTTGTACTTACCGCAGGCGCACTCGAAGTCGCGGGTCGGGCCGAAGATCTTCTCGCAGAAGAGGCCGTCACGCTCCGGTCGCAATGTGCGGTAGTTGATCGTCTCGGGCTTCTTTACCTCGCCGTACGACCACGAGCGGATGTCGTCGGCCGTCGCGAGGCCGATGCGCATCTGCCGGAAGTCGTTGACCTCGGTCGCGGGCGTTGCTGCGGGAACTGCCGTGTCGGTCATGTTCTTACCGTGCTCCTTTACTTAGAACGAGCCCTGTCGCAGACGGTCGTCTGCGTCAGAACCGCGCTCGGGACGGGTGAGGTTGATGCCAAGTTCTTTCTGGGTCTTGTAGATGTCTTCGTCGAGGTCGGCAAGTTCGACCGGGCGGCCGTCTTCGCGCAACACTTCGACGTCGAGGCAGAGCGCCTTCATCTCTTTCATGAGCACCTTGAAACTCTCCGGCACGCCAGGCTCCGGCAAGTTTGCGCCCTTCACGATCGACTCGTACACGTGCACGCGACCGAACACGTCGTCGCTCTTCAGGGTGAGGATTTCCTGCAAGCAATACGCGGCGCCGTACGCCTCGAGAGCCCACACTTCCATCTCGCCGAATCGCTGACCACCGAACTGCGCCTTGCCACCGAGCGGCTGCTGGGTGATCATCGAGTACGGGCCGGTCGAACGCGCGTGGATCTTGTCGTCGACCAGGTGGTGCAGCTTGAGCATGTACATGTAGCCGACTGTGATCTGGTTGTCGTAGTACTCGCCGGTGCGGCCGTTGCGCAGGCGGACCTTGCCGTCCTTGCCGACGAGTCGCTTGCCGTCAACGCTCTCCGGGTTGATCGAGCCGAGCACGTCTTGGATGGTCGGGTGCACTGACTCACCGGAGGCTTCGTCCCAGTGCGCACCGTCGAAGACGGGCGTCGCGACATACACGCTTGGCGCGGTGACCGGCCGAGTCTTGGTCTCGGTGCCGCGCAGCGGCGCGTCGCCGACCGTCTTGCCCGACTTGGCATCGACCCAGCCCCAACGCGCACCGTATCCGAGGTGGGCTTCGAGCACCTGGCCGATGTTCATGCGGCTCGGTACGCCGAGCGGGTTCAAGATGATGTCGACCGGGGTGCCGTCGTCCAGGTACGGCATGTCTTCGACTGGGAGGATCTTGGAGATGACGCCCTTGTTGCCGTGTCGACCGGCGAGCTTGTCGCCGACGCTGATCTTGCGCTTCTGCGCCACGTACACGCGCACGAGTTCGTTGACGCCCGGCGGCAGTTCATCGCCGTCGGAGCCGTCCTCTTTCACTCGTTGGAGCACCTCGATGTTGATGACCTTGCCTGACTCGCCGTGCGGCACGTTCAACGAAGTGTTGCGCACTTCGCGGGCCTTTTCACCGAAGATTGCGCGCAAGAGGCGCTCTTCAGGGGTCAGCTCGGTCTCGCCCTTCGGGCTCACTTTGCCGACGAGCACGTCGCCGGGGGCGACTTCGGCGCCGACGCGGATGATGCCGCGGTCGTCGAGGTCGGCCACGATGTCTTCCGAAAGGTTCGGGATGTCACGGGTGATTTCTTCCGGTCCGAGCTTGGTGTCGCGCGAGTCGACTTCGTGTTCCTTCACGTGGATTGAAGTGAGTACGTCTTCTTTGACAAGACGCTCGGAGATGATGATCGCGTCTTCGTAGTTGTAGCCCTCCCACGGCATGAGCGCGACGAGCAAGTTCTTGCCCAGCGCCAACTCTCCTTGGTCGGTGCTTGGGCCGTCGGCGAGGAGGTCACCCTTCTTGACTTTCTGGCCTTCGCGAACGCGCGGAATCTGGTTGATGGTCGTGTCCTGATTGGAGCGACGGAACTTCACGAGGTCGTGTTCGTGGTCCTTTTTCGGCAGGTCGTCGTAGCGCACGACGATGCGGTCACCCGTCACGAGCTCGACGGTGCCGTTGTCGCGGGCGAGCACGAGGTCTGCTCCGTCGCGTGCGGCGCGGGCTTCGACGCCGGTGCCGACGAACGGCGCTTCGGCTCGAACGAGCGGCACGGCTTGGCGCTGCATGTTTGCACCCATCAGCGCGCGGTTGGCGTCGTCGTGCTCGAGGAACGGAATCAGCGACGTTGCAACCGACACGATCTGGCGCGGTGAAACGTCGATGAAGTCGACCTGTTCGGGGTCGACGAGAGCCAAGTCGGTTGTTGATCCGAAGAACGACTCAGCTTCGAGCATCTTCTTCAAGTCTTCGAGAGTGGCTGCCTGAGGCGAACGACGCACGAGCACTTTCGGGTCGACGAAGGTACCGTCATCGTTCAGGGCGGTATTCGCCTCAGCAATGACGTATTCCTCTTCTTCGTCAGCTGCCATATAGCGCACTTCGTCAGTGACGCGGCCGTTCTTCACGCGGCGGTACGGCGTCTCGATGAAGCCGAACGGGTTGACGCGTGCGTACGTGGCGAGCGCACCTTGCAGACCGATGTTCGGACCTTCTGGTGTCTCGATCGGGCACATGCGGCCGTAGTGCGAGAAGTGCACGTCGCGCACTTCGAAGCCCGCGCGCTCACGCGACAGACCGCCTGGTCCGAGGGCCGAGAGGCGACGACGGTGCGTGAGACCCGACAAGGCATTGGTCTGGTCCATGAACTGCGACAGCTGCGAGGAGTTGAAGAACTCTTTGATCGCACCGACGAGCGGACGCACGTTGATGAGGGTGAGGGGCGAGATGCCGTCCTGGTCTTGCGAGCTCATGCGCTCGCGTACCACGCGCTCCATGCGCGAAAGACCGATGCGCACTTGGTTTTGGATGAGTTCACCGACTGGTCGCACGCGACGGTTGGCGAAGTGATCCTGGTCATCAAGGCGATAGCCAGGCTCCTGCTTCACGAGGTGCAAGAGGTAGGTGATGGTCGCCAACACTTCGCAACGTGCGAGCACGTTCGGAGCATTTGTCGGCATCGTGACTTGGCCGCCTTTGTGGTACTCCTTCAGCCCGGCCGGCACGTCGATCTGGCCAAGCTCAGTGCCCTCCTGCAGGCCGAAAATCTCGGCGAGCTTCAGTACTTCTGGGCCGATCTTACGGAACAACTTGTAGCGACCGACGCGTGAAGTGTCATAGCGTCGCGATTCGAAGAATGCGCTCTCGAAGTTGATGCGGGCGGAATCGACGGTGGCCGGCTCGCTCGGGCGGGTGCGGCGCATGATCTCGACCATCGCTTCGTCGCGGGTCGGCGCAATATGCTTTTCGCGCAACCACTGCTCTTCGAGGAAGTCGAAATACTTCACGAAACGTTCGAGGAACCCCGGGGCGTGCTGCTCGTCGTAGCCGAGCGCGCGCAAGATGAGGAAGATGCTGAGACGACGCTTGCGGGCGATGCGAGCGCCTGCAGTCGGGTTCTTGCCCGGCTTGTGCTCGACGTCGAACTCGAGCCACTCGCCGCGCTGCGGATGGATGGTGCCTTTCACCAACTGGTGCTTGGCGAGATTGCGCAGACGATAACGCTCACCAGCTTCGAAGATCACACCGGGCGAACGCACGAGCTGCGAAACGATGACCTTCTCGATGCCGTTGACGAGGAACGTTCCGCGCTCGGTCATCTTCGGGAATTCACCGATGTAGACGACCTGCTCTTTGATTTCGCCGGTGTCGCGGTTGGAGAAGCGGGCCTTCACGAAACGCGACACCGCGTAGGTGTGGTGCTTGGTGCGGCACTCCGCTTCGGTGAATTTCGGTCCGGGCGTCAGTTCTCGGTCGTCGGGATCGAATTCGAGCTCGAGTTGCAGCGAGCCGTCGGTGGTCTTGATCGGCGAGATGTCGGCGAACACGTCGCGCATACCGTCGCGCATGAACCAGTTGAAGCTGTCTTTTTGCACCGCCAGCAAGTCCGGCATTTCGAGAACTTCGTCAAGTGATGCGAACGAATAACGTTCGCGTGCGGCGGCGCGAGACGGCACGGGTACGACTCCTACTTACTCATGTTGGATTGCGGGGACTAACGAATTACGGCGGTGGTGTGTGGGCGGGTCGCCGAAACGCAGCCGCCACTCCTCCGCGAGGAGGTTTGGCAGGGGCGTCGCACGGCGACTCGTCACGCTACCTGCGCGGGGCCGACTTTCCACCAGAGCAGCGACGAATCGCGGTCTCTGAGTTTCGAGGTCGAGCCCCGCACCGAGGTGGCGAGGGCTGGCTGGCGTCAGGGCGACGTCGACCGACCGAGGTGAACCGGTCAGGCCAATTCGACCGTGGCGCCGACTTCTTCCAGCTTCTTTTTAGCGGCGTTGGCGTCGGCCTTGCTGACCTTGTCCATGATCGGCTTCGGGGCGCCGTCGACGAGTTCCTTGGCTTCCTTCAAGCCGAGGTTGGTCAACTCGCGCACGACCTTGATGACCTGGATGGGCTGGCCGCCCTTGTCCTTCAAGATGACCGAGAACTCATCCTTCTCTTCTGCGGCAGCGGCCGGGGCTGCGCCACCGCCAGCGGCGGCAACGGCGACCGGAGCAGCGGCAGTGACGCCGAACTTCTCCTCGAAAGCATCGAGAAGCTCCTTGAGTTCGAGAACAGTGAGTGCGGCGATCCCGTCGAGGATCTCTTCCTTCGTGAGTGCCATGTTGTGTTTCCTCTTTCTTTCTTGTTGTGGATTGGTTGTTGGTATTCGATCTCGTTACGCTGTCCGGCCTACGCCGCTTGCTTCTGTTCGACGAGTGCCTTCAAGCCGTAGGCGGCCTTTCGCGGCAGCGCCGAGAGCATGTAGGCGGTGTTGGCCATCGGTGCCTTGAGCAAGCCCGCAAGCTTGGCCAGCATCACGTCGCGCGACGGCAGCTCGGCAAGTGCACGCAGACCCTTCACGTCGACTGCCTTGCCGTCGACGACGCCGCCCTTCAACTTGAGTGCTTCGTTCTCCTTCGCGAACTCGCGCATCGCCTTCGCGACTGCGGAAATCTCGCCGTTGATAAAGGTGATCGCAACCGGACCGCCGACCATGTCTCCGACCGCCGACATCGAGCCGTCGCGGGCGGCGATCTTCACGAGCGTGTTCTTGTAGACCTTGTATTCAGCACCGAGCGGTCGCAGCGTACGACGAAGTTTGGCGAGGGCACCGACGGTGAGACCGCGGTATTCAGAGACGATGACGGAGTTCGACGCAGCGAACTTGTCGCGAACCTCGGCGACAACGGCAGCCTTCTCGGCGCGCGCAGTGGACATGTCGTTTCCTTCCTCGTGTGGCCAGGTCATCCTGATTATTCGCCCGGGAGCGAACCGCACTTCTTTGGTTGGTAAAGCGCGTCAGACGCTATCGGGGTCGGTCAGGCTTTGCTACCGCAGGTGGCCCAACCGGAGTGACGTGCCCGGACGAGTCAGCCGAGGTCGTATAGCTGGCGCATGATCATGTGCCCGACGATGAGCTGTAAATCCTCGGCGACCTGCATGTCGTGGATCGGGAAGTGCATGGGGTGTTGGGCAAGTTCCTTGCAGCGCCCGCCCTCATAGGCAACGATCGCCAGCGTCACCATGCCGAGTTCGTTGCCCATTTCGAGGGCCTTCACGACATTGGGCGAATTGCCGCTTCCCGACAACACCACCAGCACGTCGCCGGCTTCGGCCTTCACCCGCAACTGTTCGGAGAAGACCTTGTCGTAGCCGATGTCGTTGGCGAGGCAGGTCAATACGGATGCGTTGGCGGGCAGCGCCTCGATGCGCAAACCAATGCCTCGCTTCACACCGGCGCCGTAGGTGAAGTCGTTGGCGAGGTGGATTGCATTGCCAGCACTACCGCCGTTACCGCAAAGGTAAATGCGTTTGCCAGTGTTCCACGCCTGCAGGAAGACCTGCGTGTACTTCTCCACCAAGGCGATCTCTGGTCCACGCAAGACGCGATTGAGCGTCTCGATGTAGTCGTTCACCACCCGCGAGTTGGTCGCAGCCATGCGTTTCAAGCCTACATTCGGGCGACTCGTACACTTGGGGTACTCGATGACGCGCTCGTCGGAATCTTCCTCGCCTGTCATCTTTGTCTCGTCGTCTCGTTACGAACGGCGGCATCTTCTGGATGCCTTGCCGAGTGGTTGCGGTATCAAGGTCGTCTGCAACGAGAGCGGCAAGCGACTGAGCGAAGACCAGCTCATCGCCACCAAGCCAGTCAATTGTGTCGGCATCATCGCCGGACTCGAGCCACTGTCGACACGGGTACTCGACCACTATCCAGAACTGAAAGTGATCTCGCGTCTCGGCGCCGGCCTGGACACCGTCGACCTTGATGCCGCGCGCCGACGCGGTGTGAGCGTGCTGGGCACACCCGATGCGACGACTGACGCGGTCGCGGAACTCACCATCGGCCTCATGATCAATTCGCTGCGTGGCATCGCAACCTCGGACAGAAACATGCACTCAAAGACGTGGACGCCTGTCACTGGCGGTCTCATCAAGGGCAGAACCGTCGGCATCGTCGGCTTCGGTCGAATTGGCCGACGCGTCGCAGAACTGGTCGAGGCCTTCGGCGCAAGAGTTGTGTATTACGACCCGTTCGCGCAGGGTCGCGATGAGCGGAGCGTCACTATGCATGAGTTGCTTGCAGAGAGTGACATTCTCACGCTCCACACGCCACTGAACGACCAGACTCGCGGTCTTCTCGGTGCGGGTGAAATCTCACGACTAAAGCACGGATGCATCGTCGTCAACGTCGCGCGGGGCGGATTGGTCGACGAGAAGGCACTCGCAAGCGCAGTGCATACGGGTCGACTCAAGGCGGCTGTCGACTGTTTTGTCGACGAGCCGTACTCCGGCGCCCTGTGCGATGAACCTGATGCCGTGCTGACCGCGCACATGGGATCGCTGACTGCCGAAACGCGCACGCTCATGGAAGTGACTGCGGCACGACAGCTCATCGCAGAACTGCGCAAACACGGGGTCTTGTAGCGTTGTCGGAGGTGACTTCGATCCGAAATGAGCGCCTCACCGATTTGCGCTCGCGCCTGCGTGCCGACGAGCCGACGGTCGGCACTTGGATGCAGATTCCGAGCCCGGACGTGGCGGAACTTCTTGCGTCTGGCGGCTTCGACTGGGTCACCATCGACCTCGAGCATGGCGCGATCTCGCGACACCAGCTGCCAGACCTATTTCGCTCCATCGAACTTCACGGCGCCGTACCCCTTGCTCGTGTCGCACTCCCCGATGGCAGCCACTGCCAGCAAGCGCTCGACTCTGGTGCCGCCGGCGTCGTCATTCCGCGAGTCGAGTCGGCGGCGCAATTGACTGACATCGTGGCCGGCTGTATGTGGCCGCCCGCCGGCAAGCGCGGAGTCGGATTCTCCCGCGCCAACTTGTTCGGTCGTCGATTCGAGGACTACAAAGCCGAGTCACAGCAACCGCTCATCGTCGCCCAGATCGAGAGCAAGAACGCAGTCGCGTCGATCACTTCCTTGCTGGCCGTACGCGGTCTCGACGCGATCATGATCGGTCCGTACGATCTCTCCGCATCGCTCGGCGTATCTGGTCAAATCGACCACCCCGATGTGCGCGCGGCCGTCAGCGACGTGCTGAAGGCTTGCCGCAAAGCAGGCGTGCCAAGCGGTATGCACGTCGTACAACCAGACCCCAAGCAACTCGAGAGTGAGATCTCTGCTGGACACCGCTTCCTCGCGTACGGCGTCGATGCAGTTTTCGTCTCGCACAGCGCACAGAATCCGAGAGGTCACCGCTGAAAGCAGTTGCAATCATCCCTGCGCGGCTGGCGAGTACGAGATTTCCTAATAAGCCGCTTGCACTCATTGACGATCGCTCGATGATCGAGCACGTCTACAGGCGGGTTGCGGCGTCGAGTCTGCTCGCGAAGGTCGTCATCGCCACGTGCGACCAGGAGATCGTCGATGCCGCCGCGAAGTTCGGCGCTGTCGGGATCATGACGGCCGACACCCACGAACGCGCGTCGGATCGCTGCCATGAGGCGATGGTCAAGCTCGCCGGACAGGGCCTTCACTTCGACGTTGCAGTCATGGTGCAGGGCGACGAGCCGATGACTCACCCCGACCAGATCGCAGAAGTGCTTGTACCGTTGCACGACCCTGCTGTCGCCGTGAGCAACTTATGTCTTGAGATCTCCGAGGATGAAGCAAAGAGCCAGGACGTCGTCAAGGTCGTGATGGACCAGCATGACGATGCGATGTACTTCTCTCGGGCCGTGGTTCCGGGTTTGATCGGCAAGCAAACACGCACGTTTTATAAGCAACTGGGATTGATGGCGTTCCGTCGTGAGGCACTCGAACAATTCGCACGTCTCGCGCCAACGCCGCACGAAAAGAGCGAGTCGGTCGACATGTTGCGATTCCTCGAGCACGGTGTCGCGATACGAATGGTGCGCACGGTTCACAAGACGATTGCCGTCGACACACCGGCCGACCTTGAGCGCGTGAAGAACGCACTGAAGCACGGCTGACGCCGAACACCACGAGTAGCCTTGACCCGTGGCACGACTGAGGGTCGGCATCGCCGGGTACGGAATCGTCGGAAAACGCCGCCACGAGTGCCTCGACAAGCACCCCAGATTTGAGACCGTCGCGGTTTGTGATCGGAACTTCACCGCAGACACCACGCTTCCCAGCGGGATTCCAGCGTTCAAGAATTACAAGTCACTCCTGCAGCAACAGCTAGATGTCTTGCTCGTCAGCATGAGCAACGACATGGCGGCCGAGGTCACGATTGCTGGGTTGCGTAATGGCCTCCACGTATTTTGCGAGAAGCCGCCGGCTCGCACCCTCGAAGAGCTGACCGGTGTGCTTGCCGCCGAGCGAGAGCACCCGAACCAACGACTGATGTACGGCTTCAACCATCGATACCACGGTTCGGTGCAAGACGCGCTCGCAATCATCCGCTCGGGTGAACTGGGCAAGATCATCAACCTGCGCGGTCTTTACGGTAAGTCGAAACTCATCACCTTCAATCAACCGGATTGGCGCGCCAAACGTGACCTTGCCGGTGGCGGCGTGCTGCTCGACCAGGGCATCCACATGGTCGATCTCATGCGACTGTTCGCCGGCGAATTCGCCGAAGTGCACAGCGTGATTTCGAACTCCCACTGGGGATACGACGTCGAAGACAATGCCTACGCGCTCATGCGCACTGCGGATGGCGTCGTCGCCCTCCTCAACTCTTCCGCCACGCAGTGGCGCCATCAGTTCAGCCTCGACATCAACCTGCAGCGAGGCAGCCTGCTCCTGCGCGGCATCCTCACCAGTTCGAAGAGCTACGGCTCAGAGACGCTCACTATCGTGCACGCCGACCCGGATCGCGACAACGGCGACCCCGTCGAGTCTGCGCGGACCTACAACACCGACCCCTCTTGGGAGAGCGAAATCGCAGCATTTGCCGAGGCGATCGACACGGGGGTCGCCGCCGACCACGGCACCTCGAAGGATGCGTTCCTCACGATGTCGCTCGTGAACAGCATCTACTACGCCGACCCGCAGTGGCGCGCACGGCACGCGATTCCCGACCCAGGCAACTACTCGTTGTAGATGAAGATCGACTCAATTTCTCGACTAGCGCTGTCTGCGGTCATCGAGACTGGTCAGTTTCTGCGCTCGCTTTCGGCGCCTGAGCGCGGTATTGCTGGCACGGAGATCGACGGTCGCGAAGTAAAGCTTCATGCCGACGGGCGTGCGCACCACTTCTTAAGCAAGCTTCTCTCCCCGACAGGTATCCCCATCGTCAGCGAGGAGGACAAGCAATCGCACTCCTATGGCCTCGATGAGGCGTGGGTCATCGACCCTCTAGATGGTTCGTACAACTTCACACGGAACCTCGGCCACTCAGTGGTCTCATGTGCCTACGTCACAGATGGTGTGCCGCGCTATGGTGCGCTCTTTGACATCGTCGACGAGTCTGTCTACGCAGGCGGACCCGAGATTCCGAGCAGTCGAGATGGCTCGCCGATTCGCTGTTCAAACATTACACATCTGTCGTCGGCCGTCCTATGTACCGGATTTCCCTCTCGATTCACTATTGACTCAACGAGCGGCCCAGACGGATATTTCGAATTTATGTCTTCATTCGCAAAAGTGCGGATGATGGGAAGTGCTGCGCACAGTTTGTGTCTTCTTGCCCAGGGGTCTGCTGAGTGTTATGCCGAACGATCAATCATGTTCTGGGACGTCGCTGCAGGACTCGCCGTTGCCCAGGGTGCTGGAGCAAAAGTGGTAGGACTGCAGCAGTACACCCTCGATCCTTTGTCGGTGATTCTTACGAACCCTCCGCTCGCAGAGCATGTGGCCCGATTGGTGACAGATAGTCGTGCATTTAACCATCACTGACGATTTTCGATCGTCTCCTCATCTTGCCGGGGTGCAAACTGACAAGCATGTGATCGTCAGCTGGAACAGCTTCGATGACGACGATGGTTCGTCCGAGAGTCGTGTCATACACCTCGGAGACCTGCTTCACGACCAAGAGGCCACGTTGCAGCGAAGTCTCTACGAGTGGCTTGGAAATCTTGCAGTGCGGTACACGGCTTCTGATTCCCCGCTTCCGCCGCTATTCCCCAATCTCCATAGTTGGTGGCTTCTCTCACTTACTGAGAAGAACTATTCGACGACCCCAGAGTTCACCACTCTGATGAAACTCGTTCTCTTGAACACGATCTGCGACGAGCATGTGCCGACATTCATTGAGTACCACGGCGACGATCGACATCTCGAATCGGTTCTGAGAGAATTTGCGATTTCGAGAGGAAGTTTGACCAGTGCCCGTCGAGCTTCGCTCAAACATCGTCTTCGCCGTCAAACCGAACCTTTGCAGGCCGCAGTCCATTTTGCAAGATTGATACGAGTTGCACTCCTCAACCTCACCCGACGAACTGATTTCGTCACTCCGAAAACTGCTCTTGTGGGATACCTCATCCCCGCGGCAAGTGACCTACGCGCCCAATCTCCGTATTGGGGTAACTTGCCGGAGTATCTTGCAAGATCTGGTCGACTTTTGTGGTTGTATCACCGAAGTGACGAGATGCCACTCCACAGTGCTCGGAAGTATTGTCGAACTAAAGAGGCAAGTGCGCCGAACGAAATCCACCGGGTGTTCGACGACCTCGTAACTCTTGGAGCGTTGTCTCGTGCTCTGAGGTCATACGCCTCGTGGAGGAGAGCTCGTCGAGAGCTAACTCTGGGTGCGGGTCAACTTGCAGATTTTCACGTCAGACTTCCGGTCGATGAGCTGTTTGTCAACCACATGCGCGACTCCCTTTCAGGATCTCGCGCAATCTCGACCATCATTGAGTCGCACGTATACGACGACCTGGTTCGAAAGCATCCAACGAATCAATGGCTTTATTTATGGGAGAACAAACCGTTCGAGCATTCTTTGGTCTCGGCTATTGCGCGTCATTCCAATGCGGCATCAACTGGCTATGCACATTCAGTAATTCGACGTCTCGACCACAGATACTTCGACGAAACCCGTACTAGAAGACTCAGTGGAACATCTTGTAGACCGGTACCGACTCGATATGCCGTCAACAGTGAGGTTGCGCGACGTAATCTCGACGAACTCGGTCGCCCGAACACAAACGTCTTTGAGGTTGAGGCACTCCGATACGCCCCTCTCAGCTTGACTGAGCGACATAATCCGAATCGACTGATTGTGCTGGGTGATATCAGCAGAAGTGAGTCAGAGCGGCTACTCCGACTCACCGTCTCGGCTGTCAAGGGTCAGCTAGCTCCCCCTGAACTTTGGTTTAAGCCGCATCCAGGCAGCCCAAGCCACGAGAATATTGCCAAAGATTTTGGGTTCTTCGTTACAACCGACAGTCTTTCTGCGATCGCGCCAAGCCTTTTGTTGGCGATCGTTGGTGTCGCCGGGGCTGCGAGTGTTGACCTCACACTGCTGGGAGTTCCAGTCATCACCATGCTCGATGCACGAACACCGAATCTGAGCCCCCTCTCTGGAATTCCGGATGCCTGCTTTGCTCGATCTACTTCGCAGTTGTCGGCATTCATCAAGATGCCTGTGCTTCACCGACTACCTGCAGCAAGTCTCTTGCATCGGTCAGAGGTACCTCAACGCTGGCTGAGTCTCCTCAGTTCCACTCTATGAATGTGCCTCTCCTGCGAGATGCTCCCGTATTCGTTGATGAAAAGTCTGCTGTCATACACGCTGCAGCACAGAAGATCCTCGCTCTCGCAATTCAGGGAGAACTTCACGTCCTGGTGGTCTCTGGTGGCTCAACAACGCCTCTTGTGATTCGACAAGTTGCATTGTCCTGGAACTTCAACTACATGCCGATTCTGGTTGTCAGTGATGAGCGGAACATCAACGTTGTCAGCGAACAAAACGCCATTCAGCTTGCCGACACTCTAAAGTCGACCCCCCTGGCTATTGCGCCAATCATCTCGCCTCGCTATAACCCTGATCTTCGGGAAACCGCGCGGAAGTGGAGCAATAAGTTGTTGTCAATACCCGATCCCGATGTCGCACTCTTGAGTATGGCCGACGACGGACACATTGCGAGTATCTTCCCGGGAGTCATTTCAGAGGCAGTGTCCGATTCGGTGGAAATCTGCCGAACCAGTCCGAAACCGCCCGCAGAGAGAGTTTCACTATCTGCTGCCTTCCTGCGCAAGATTCCTCACCGAATCGCAGTTGTAGTCGGTCCAGACAAGGCAAGCTCTCTGCGCAACGTGGCCGCCGGCAAAGACCTGCCGATTACCGACTTCTCTCCCACTCAATGGCTCGTTGACTCATCTGCGTATGAAGCTTCTCAGCGCTGACTGTCGATTCGCAGCGCTAACTATCTAGTGGCTTCACCGCAGCCAATGAGGATTCTGTTTCAGGAAGCTCGGGGATATGACTGCACCATCGTCTTTGCAAACTCGCTCAAGGCGAGTATGAGCATCGAACACTCGCCAGAATGCTTCTTGATCAGCGCTATGGCGCAATAGGCTCCACTGCTCGCGACCATCCTCAAGGGCCAGCAATTCCTTCACACCATTGAGGATCTCGGTCCTCGAGTTCTCTTGCAGGGAGATTCCCATGTCGCTGAGAGCCCGATCACTCGACGGAAGTCTGCTGCTCATTACTTCACTGTGTGAGAGCTGGGCTCCGCTTCTCCACACACTCTTGAGAAGGAAGACTGCTCGCCCGTAGCTAAGCGGTTCAGCGGTCACCTCCGAGCTCCAGATTACGTGGTTCGTCAGGAGTGCCGGCAATCGAAAGTGGAAGGCCACCGCACTCGGTGCACCTGCCGTGGTTCCAAGAAAGAGTTTCGAATATCTGCCGATTATCAAATCAAGCAAGGCAGTTCGGTGAGGAGATCTGTGATACTCAATCACACCTTCGAGCCCAGATGGTGAGGTTGGATGGTTGCCAACTGTCATCACCGAGAATCCCTCGCCGATCAAGTAGTCGACAGCATCTTGGAAGTTCTCAGGGCTGGCGTTTGCGAAGTGGACGTCGTAGTCACCCTTCGCTCCGGACGCAACGTCGTGGGATGAGTTGCGAACATGGATCAACGCGATTCGAGAGTTTGGCGAGACTCCCAGACTTTCTAGGCATGAATGGAGCTTTAGCTCATCCCGGTGTCCAATGAAGTTTGCAGCGTGATAGTTGCTTGAGTTCATCGAGTTTGATACGTGGTTTTTCCCGAGGGCGAGATCCAT
>JBEGRF010000041.1:0-7994 GCA_041180605.1 Actinomycetota bacterium
TCGACGTGCGGAGACTCGAGCAAATCTTCGTGAACTTGAAGCGCAACGCCGATCTTTATGCAGGTGGCATCGAGGCGGTGCGGGGCGAACGACGCGACAACAGATACCTGCTGCACTTCGACGATGCGGGCATCGGCGTCCCCGTTTCTGAACGAGAAAAAATCTTTGAGCCGTTCATGCGAGGCGTGCAGCACTCTGCAGTGAGTGGGTCGGGGCTCGGGCTTGCAATCACTCGTGAACACGCACGATCAATGGGAGGAGACATCCGAGCTGACTCGAGCCCAGAAAGTGGAGCGAGATTCACGCTCAGTTTGCGGATACCACCCGAGAGTGCTGACGACATCGGAGCGCACTCATGAGCTTTCCCATCACCCGAAACAGCGTTGGGCTGGCCTGTGGTGCAGCGCTTGTGGTCGTCGGCGCCTCGTGCGGTATCCCCAGCGAACAGCAGGCACGCGAGCTACCGCCGATTGAAGCTGTGCGACTTCCAACCACCACGACCGAGCCACCACGCGTGGTCGCGCCTGACACCACCGAGCGTGCACGACGAGGTGTGATTGTTTATTACATCCGCAATGAAGGGCTTTTCGGTAGAGCAGCGGTGCTGAGTGCCGACTACACGGTGAACGAACTACTTGAGCTGCTCGTGGTGCCCACCAGCTTTGACGAGTCGAACGCAGGTTCGCGCTCGGGTCTTGCCGAGCGTGCGGATTTGGTAGAAGCCGTCGAAGTGGATGGCGGTGTGGTGTACGTCGACCTTGCTACGTCGCTTGGCGACTTGCCGGGTGCGGAACAAGTGCTGATTGTCGGTCAACTCACGCTGACGTTCTTGGCCAATCTTCCCGCGCAGCGCGCCGTGTTTCGCCAAGGTGGGGTGGCCATTGCAGTGCCCGGCGCAGACGGACAACCAATTGTTGGCGCCGCCGAACGAGGCGATTTCATCGCGTTGCTGGCACGCACGTAGTTGCTGCATATGACGAACGAAGTATCCATCATCACACCCGTGACGGCGCTGCACGCCAGATATCTCCCTGAAACATGGCAGTCGTTGGTGCGACAAGAGATCCCGCATGGTTGGAAGATTCGCTGGCACGTGCAAGAGGATGGTTCGGCATCCGAAGTGAAGGATTTCGTCGAAACACTCGGCGCCGACGTGGTGCACTACGCGGCATCCGGATCTGTCGGCGGAGTGGCAGAGGCACGCAATTTGGCACTCGCCCGATGCGATGGCGAAGTTGTGATGATGCTCGACGCAGATGATCGGCTCGTGGCAGGAGCCATCGTGCGAGTGATTGAGAGTCTCGAGTCAGGCAATATGTGGTGCGGTTTTGGTGCACTCGATGACCGTGACGGCGAAATCTTCACACGCGACGGTAGATACTCGTTACGGCTTGCAGCCGATGGTTCGCCCTACGTGAGTGACGGTGTGTCCATGAGTGAAGGTGCGTCGAGCGCCGTGGCTACTGCACGCGAATTCGACCACGGCGCCTGGGTGGGGCCCGTTCGGCGGGGCACGCTTCGTGGCTGCTGGAGCGAGTTTGGTGTGTTGCCGTTTCACCCTGCGACGTTCGCAACGTTCACACGCTGGGTTTGGGAGGCGGGCGGATGGCCTGGTCTTGCGCGAGATGAAGACACTGCGCTGATTCTCGCCATCAGTGACAAGCATGACGGCGTTGTGAGTGCTGAGCCGAACATCTTGTATCGGCGGCATGACCAGCAGACGTCACGACGTGTTGCACCGAACAACGAGCGAATTCGATTCATCGAACGACTCGCTCGTCGTTAGGGCAGAGCCACGCGCGTCGCAGCGACGCAGTGATCAGCCGGCGGGCTTCAAGTCGGCGACGACGATTTTTGACATCTTCAGTATCGCTTTGAACGCGTAGTTGCTGTCGTAGCCGTCGAGGCCCTTCAGCGCACGGCCGAGTGCCTCGGGGACGATCTGCCAGCTCACGCCCCAGCGGTCTTTGCACCAACCGCACTGGCTGGCCGCACCACCCGAACCGACAATCGCGTCCCAGATGCGGTCGACGTCGGCTTGCGTCTCACAACTCACTTGAAAGCTCACCGCCTCGCTATGCGTGAATGCCGGCCCGCCGTTCAGCGCGGCAAACGGGCGACCGAACATCTCGAACTCCACCGTCAGCACGGTGCCTGCGGGCATCTGCGCGTCGGCTTGGTAGTAGCTCACGTCGCCCTTCCAGATCATGATGACCACGACCTCCAGCGGCCAAATGACCATCAAGTCGGTTGGCGCACAAACGAACCCCGACCGCCCTGAGACTCCGAGCTCCATCGTGACGGTCAACCAAGTAGGCTGACCCCGCGGGCCAGCGTCGTCCCGGTGCCTACCAATCGGTGGGTGCACCAGCAGCACGACCCATTGCGAGACAGCCCGAATGCACAACGACCTGCCGCCGTCGGGCGGCGCCCTGCCGGTGACCGCTAGGTCGGGTGGCGCCTTGCCTGCGTCGGCCGTGCCGGCAGCGCGCGGGCTGTATGACCCGCGCTTTGAGCACGACTCGTGCGGCGTGTCGTTCGTGGTGCATATACAAGGTGTCGCCAGCCATCGCGTCGTGCAAACCGGTCTTGGCGCGCTGTGCAGCATGGAGCACCGCGGTGCCACCGGTGCCGAACCCGACACGGGTGACGGCGCGGGGATCTTGCTGCAAGTGCCCGACAAGTTTTTGCGGAAAGTCGCCAAGCGTGAGGGCCGCAGCACGAGCTACACGGGCGCCAATGCCACCGCTGGCTTTGAGCTGCCGGCACGCGGCGCGTACGCGGTGGGTCTGGCGTTCCTCCCGGCTGATGCGAACGACGCTGAAAAAGCTCGTGCTGCCATCACTCGCACGTTCGACGAAGAAGGCCTGCAAGTGCTCGGGTGGCGCAGCGTGCCCGTCGACCCGTCATGCCTAGGCGCGAGCGCGCGACGCGTGATGCCGAGTTTCGAGCACTGCTTCGTGGTTTCGCGCACGGGGGAGTCGGGCATTGCGCTCGACCGAAAACTCTTCGTCGCGCGCAAGCGCACCGAGCACGAATTGCCAGAAGAGCTGCGCACGTACTTCCCCTCGCTCTCGTCGCGCACACTGGTATATAAAGGAATGCTCACCACGCCAGAGCTGGGCATGTTCTTCCCAGATTTGTCGGATGAAGACATGGAATCCGCGCTGGTGCTCGTGCACAGCCGCTTCAGCACCAACACCTTCCCGTCGTGGCCGCTCGCGCACCCGTATCGCTACATCGCGCACAACGGTGAGATCAACACCGTGCAGGGCAATCGCAACTGGATGCGCACCCGCGAGTCTCTGCTCGCCTCTGCCAACCTCGCCGGGCTCGAACGGGCGTTCCCCATCTGCACACCAGGCGGCAGCGACTCGATGAGTTTCGACGAAGTGCTCGAATTGCTGCATCTCTCGGGCCGTTCGCTTCCGCACGCGGTATTGATGATGATCCCTGAAGCGTGGGAGAACCATGCGACAATGCCTGACGACAAGCGCGCGTTCTACCGCTATCACTCGTCGCTGATGGAGCCGTGGGATGGCCCGGCAAGCGTCGCTTTCACCGACGGCACCGTCATTGGCGCGGTGCTCGATCGCAACGGTCTGCGACCGAGCCGCTTCTGGGTGACCGACGACGACCTCGTCATCGCCGCAAGCGAAGTGGGCGTGGTGAACGTGCCGCCCCAACGCGTGGTGCGAAAGGGTCGCCTGCAACCAGGCCGCATGTTGCTGGTGGATACCTCACTCGGTCGCATCGTCGACGACGAAGAAATCAAGCGCTCGCTCGCCGCCGCTGCGCCGTATTCGCAATGGCTGGCCGACGGCATGGTGTCGCTGCCCGATCTGCCCGAGCGTGAGCACGTGGTGCACAGCCACGACAGCGTGCTTCGCCGCCAGCAAGTGTTCGGTTACACGCACGAAGACATGAAGGTGATCATCGCACCGATGGCCAAGAGCGCGGCTGAGCCGATTGGTTCGATGGGCACCGACACGCCGCTCGCCGTGCTGTCGTCGCGCCCGCGCATTCTCTTTGACTATTTCAAGCAGCTCTTCGCACAGGTGACGAACCCGCCGCTTGACGCGATTCGCGAAGAAGTGGTCACCTCGGTGGGTTCGACGCTCGGCCCCGAAGCCAACCTGCTTGAAGCCACCGCCGAGAACTGCAGGCAATTGGTATTGCCGTTCCCGATTATCGACAACGACGAACTCGCCAAGATCATCCACATCAACGACGACGGCAACATGCCGCACTTGCGCTCGGCAGTAGTTAGCGGTCTGTATCGCGTGGCCGATGGCGAGTTCGGCATGCGCGAGGCGATTCACAACGTGCGCAATCAGGTGAGCGATCTCATCGACGACGGCGCGCGCATCATCGTGCTGTCTGACCGCAGCAGCGACTCGGTGTATGCGCCGATCCCGTCACTGTTGCTCACCAGCGCAGTGCACCACCACCTCATCCGCGAGCGTCAGCGCACCAAAGTGGGTCTCGTCATCGAATGTGGCGACGCGCGCGAAGTGCACCACATGGCACTGCTCATCGGCTATGGCGCTGGCGCGATCAACCCGTATCTCGCGTTCGAGTCGATCGAAGACATGATTACCGCCGACGACGGCCGCGGCATGCATGGACTCGGCGGCATGGATGCAAAAAAGGCCGTGCGCAATTACATCAAGGCCGCTGGCAAAGGTGTGCTCAAGGTGATGAGCAAGATGGGTGTTTCCACCGTCGCGTCCTACACCGGGGCGCAGATCTTCGAGGCGATTGGCTTGTCGACGGAGTTGGTCGACGAATACTTCACTGGCACCGTCTCGCGTTTGGATGGCATCGGTCTCGACGTGATTGCCGCCGAAGTCGCCGCACGCCATGCCGCAGCGCACCCGTCGCGGCCCGACCAGCGCGCGCACCGCAAACTCGAGCTCGGCGGTGAATACCAGTGGCGTCGCGAAGGCGAGCACCACCTCTTTAACCCCGAGACGGTGTATCGCCTGCAGCATGCGACCCGCGCCGGGCGATACGACCTCTTCAAGAAATACACCGCATCGGTCGACGACCAAAGCCGCGTGCTTGCCACGTTGCGCGGATTGTTTGACCTGAAGCCGGCCGCCGTGCCAGTGCCCATCGACGAAGTCGAACCAGTGGGCGAGATCGTCAAACGGTTCTCCACGGGTGCGATGAGTTACGGCTCGATCTCGGCTGAGGCTCACGAAACATTGGCGGTAGCGATGAACCGCATCGGTGGCAAGAGCAACACCGGCGAAGGCGGCGAAGATTCCGAGCGTTACGCGCCGCTACCGAACGGTGACTCGAAGCGCTCGGCTATCAAGCAAGTTGCATCAGGGCGTTTCGGTGTGACGAGTGAGTACCTCGTCAACGCCGACGACCTGCAGATCAAGATGGCGCAAGGCGCCAAGCCTGGTGAAGGTGGGCAATTGCCGGCGCACAAGGTGTACCCGTGGATCGCCAAGACTCGCCACAGCACGCCGGGCGTCGGTCTCATCTCGCCGCCGCCGCACCACGACATTTATTCGATTGA
Organism: Actinomycetota bacterium; assembly: GCA_041180605.1. Lineage (GTDB taxonomy): Bacteria > Actinomycetota > Acidimicrobiia > Acidimicrobiales > Ilumatobacteraceae > F1-60-MAGs027. Next base: position 5,534 of record JBEGRF010000041.1, read on the forward strand.
AGATTTGAAGCAGCTCATCCACGACTTGAAGAACTCCAACCCAGAAGCGCGTGTGCACGTGAAGCTCGTCGCCGAAGTGGGCGTGGGCACCGTCGCTGCAGGTGTGAGCAAAGCGAAGGCCGACGTGGTGCTCATCAGCGGCCACGACGGTGGCACCGGTGCATCGCCGCTCACCTCGCTGAAGCACGCCGGCGCCCCGTGGGAACTTGGTCTTGCCGAAACCCAACAGACGCTGTTGCTGAACGGCCTGCGCGATCGCATCGTTGTTCAAACCGATGGTCAGATGAAGACGGGTCGCGACGTGATTATCGCGGCCTTACTCGGTGCCGAAGAGTTCGGTTTTGCCACCGCGCCGCTCGTGGTGAGTGGTTGCATCATGATGCGCGTCTGCCATCTCGACACTTGCCCGGTTGGCATTGCCACGCAGAACCCCGAGTTGCGCAAGCGATTCAGCGGCCAGCCCGAGTTCGTTGTCAACTTCTTTGAATACATCGCGCAAGAAGTGCGCGAGTATCTCTCGCTGCTTGGCTATCGCTCGCTCGCCGAGGCAGTAGGGCACGTCGAGCGCATCGACTCGCGCGTCGCTGTTGACCACTGGAAGGCAAGTGGCCTCGATATTTCTCGTCTGCTTGCAGTTGCCGACAACCCGTACAGCTCCACGCTGCATCAGTCGGTGGCGCAAGAGCACGGCTTGGCTGATGCGCTTGATAATCGTCTCATCGCCGAATGTACGTCGGCGCTTGAAGATGGCCGTCGCGTCGAGTTCGCGTCGGCGGTTTCCAACGTCAATCGCTCGGTCGGCACCATGCTCGGCAGTCGTCTGACTCGCAAGTGGGGTGGCGCTGGCTTGCCTGACGACACCATCACGCTGCGCTTCCGCGGTTCGGCTGGGCAGTCGTTCGGTGCGTTCGTGCCGCGCGGCATCACGATGCATCTTGAAGGCGACAGCAATGACTACCTCGGCAAGGGCTTGTCGGGCGGGCGCATCATCGTGCGACCCGACCGCGACGCAAAGTTCGCCGCTGAACACAACGTGATTGCGGGCAACGTGATTGGTTACGGCGCAACGAGCGGCGAGATCTATCTGCGCGGCGTGGTGGGCGAGCGGTTCTGCGTGCGCAACTCAGGTGTCACCGCGGTGGTTGAAGGTGTTGGCGATCACGGATGCGAGTACATGACCGGTGGGCGAGTGGTGGTGCTCGGCGCGACGGGTCGCAACTTTGCCGCGGGTATGTCGGGCGGCGTCGCCTACGTGCTCGACGAGCCAGCAGCCGCTGCAGCCGCAGGGGCAACCGCTGGCGACTTTGCTTCGCGCGTCAACGGCGAACTCGTCGACGTGGTCGACCTCGACGCCGACGACATTGAGTGGCTCACCGCCACGTTGCACAAGCACGCCGAACTCACCGGCTCTGCTGTCGCGCAACGCGTGCTTGATACTGGTGTGGCGAAGTCGCCGTTCCGCAAGGTGATGCCGCGCGACTACGCGCGAGTGTTGCGCGTGATGGCCGACGCCAAGCGTGCGGGGCTCGACGACGCCGCAACCGCGCAAAAAATCATGGAGAGCGTCAATGCCTAAAACCGTGACGCCAGAGGCGCACTATGGGTGAAGCATCCGGCTTTCTCAAGTGGGGGCGCACCACGCCCAAGCGCCGGCCCATCCCCGTGCGCGTCGCCGACTGGCGCGAGGTCTACGAACCGTTCGACCCGAAGGTGCTGCAACAGCAGGCAGGCCGCTGCATGGATTGCGGCATTCCGTTCTGCAACAACGGTTGTCCGCTCGGCAACCTGATCCCTGATTGGAACGACCTCGTCTACCGCGACCACTGGCGCGATGCCATCGACCGCCTGCATGCCACGAACAACTTCCCCGAGTTCACCGGCCGCTTGTGCCCAGCCCCGTGTGAGTCGGCGTGTGTGCTTGGCATCAACCAAGACCCCGTCACCATCAAGCAGGTCGAAGTTGAGATCATCGACCGCGCGTGGCGCGAAGGCTGGGTCACGCCGCAAGTGCCGAGCGTGCGCACTGGTCATCGTGTTGCGGTGATCGGCTCTGGCCCTGCTGGTCTTGCTGCAGCACAACAGCTCACTCGCGCTGGGCATGAAGTCGTGGTGCTTGAGCGCGCAGATCGCATCGGCGGGTTGCTGCGCTATGGCATCCCCGAATTCAAAATGGAGAAGTCGCATCTCGAGCGCCGCATCGAACAGATGCAGGCCGAGGGCACCGAATTTCGCACCAATGCGAGCGTCGGGGAGAACATCGATATCGAAGTGTTGCGAGCAACTCACGATGCGATCGTGCTCGCCTGCGGTGCAACAGCATGGCGCGACTTGAACGTGCCCGGGCGCCAATTGCGCGGCATCCACCAGGCGATGGAGTACCTGCCGATTGCCAACAAGGTGCAAGAAGGCGACACCACCGAACCTTCGATCAATGCAGCCGGCAAACACGTGATCATCATCG
>JBEGRF010000042.1:0-2812 GCA_041180605.1 Actinomycetota bacterium
ATGAGACCAACCAATGCCTGGCTCGTCGCACAAGGTCGCGTGCTTGCCAGTGCGACGGTCGCGGAGTCGCGAAGCGAACGTCGTCGCGGGCTCATCGGTGAACGCGACCCCCAATATGCGATGGTGCTGCCCAAGTGCAACTGGGTGCACACCTTCGGCATGAAGTGCGAGCTTGACATCGCGTACCTCGACGAGAAGTCGCACGTTCTGAAGGTTCAGAGGCTGGCGCCGATGCGGCTTCCGCTGCCCGTACGAGAAGCGAGCACGGTCGTCGAAGCCAAGGCTGGATCCTTCGAGCGTTGGGGCCTCAAGGTCGGAGATGTCGTCGAAGTGCGGCGCACGTGACGACCACCACGAAATCGCGGCACGAATGACCGGTCAGCTCGTGCTCGTTGCCACGCCGATCGGCAACCTTCAGGACATCACCGAACGTGCGATCGAAACACTGCGGAAGGCCGACGTCATTTGCTGCGAAGACACTCGGCATTCCAGCAAACTCTTGCAACGAATCGGAGTGAGCGAGAAGCCCTTGCTGATCGTCAACGAACACACCGAGCACGACTCGCGCGAGAAAATTGCGGCGATGGTCGCCGCAGGAAAGACGGTCGCACTCATCACCGACGCCGGCAGTCCCGGCATCAGCGACCCGGGAGAACGAATCGTGCGCACGATCATCGACTCAGGCGGCAGTGTGAGTGCGACCCCCGGTCCCTCGGCGGCCATCATGGCAGTGACGCTCAGCGGACTGCCGACTGCCCGTTTCGTCTTCGAGGGTTTCCTGCCGCGCTCAGGTGCGGAACGCAAAGAGCGCCTCGAGTCAGTGGCGAGCGAATCTCGCACGGTCGTGCTCTACGAAGCCCCGCACCGGCTGCACAAGACGATCTCTGACCTGGAACTCATGTGCGGACCTACCCGGCAAGTCGTACTTGCCGCTGAACTCACGAAAGTGCACGAAGAAGTCTGGCGCGGCTCACTGCATGACGCCGCCAAGCGACATGCCGAGGGAGAACCTCGTGGCGAGTTCGTCATCGTGTTGGCTGGGGCAACCCCTGCCGCACCACCAAGTGACGACGAACTGCTCGCTGCGTTGCGCGCCGAGATAGACGCCGGTGTGTCGCGCAAGGATGCGGCCTCGCGGGTGTCGGCACGATTCGGGGTCTCGAAGCGCCACGTATACGAACTGACACTCACCCTCGGCTAAGCCCGTCAAGAGTCGCCGCCGCGCGGCGAAACGCGACTAGCGCGGCAGCAATGCCAACTGGCGTGACTGCGCGACGAGACGCCCCTGAGTGTCCCACAGCAGGCCGTCTTCTTCGAAGAAACCGTCGTGCAAGTGATTCGTACGAAATTCTGCGATGACCGGCCCACCACTCGGGATGCCGCGCAAGTAGAACGAGAGGTGCACCGTGGGCACCCAGCCAGGCGCACCCGAAACATTGAACATCGCGGGCGGCAAGGCGTCACAAAACAGGGCGAGAGCGAGCGGGTCGACAGGACGACCGTCGCGAAATGCACACCAGCCGCGCACCAGTGCATCGCCGCTCGGAGTGCCCGTCGCGAAACCGACGTCATCGGGATGCAGACGGACATCGACATTGCTCATGAGGCCCGGCAGACCGGGGGTCGTCCCCTGGCGCGGCACGGCGTCGGCAAATGCCGGTAGCGCTGGCGCATGGCGCGTCACATGGGCGACTGCACCATCGGGGAACGCGTTGGCGCAGGTTCCGGAAGCCAGCACGATGATTCGGTCTCCGTGGCGCATCGTCGCGGTGGCGGTGGTGAACGATTTGCCAGTTTTCAAGATTCTCGTTTCTATGACGACGTCTGCATCGTTGATCGGTGCGAGGTAGTGGCATGACAGGGCAATCGGAAGATCTTTTCCGGTTGAGTTACGAAGTGCCGCGCCGACCAGCGCGAGTAGGTAGCCGCCGTTTGCGTTGCCACCGATGTCCCAACCATCGTGTACCTTCGCCGCGAACGAGCCGTCGCTGAGCGTGCTCAACTCTGTCGCGCGATCGAACTGAAAAGTCACGAGGTTGAGCGTAGGTTGGTGTGGTGCCAAAGTTCGCGGCGACGACACCTATCTATTACGTCACTGCGAAACCGCATCTTGGCCACGCTTACACCACCATCGTCACCGATGCCGTATGCCGCTGGCACCGTCTGCGCGGAGACGACGTGCACATGCTGACCGGCACCGACGAACACGGCTTGAAAGTGCAGCAATATGCGGACGCGGCCGGCAAGACGCCGAGGCAGTTTGTCGACGAGATTGCCCCGCTCTATGTAGACGCCTGGAAGCGTCTCGACGTGAAGTACGACGACTTCATTCGCACGACCGAAGAGCGCCACATCGTCGGAGTGCGCAAGTTGTTGCAGGCTTGCTTCGACGCGGGCGACATCGAACTCGACGTATACAGGGGGCACTACTGCGTGGCCTGCGAGGCCTACTACGTACAGGACGAACTCGTCGCAGGCGACTGCCCAATCCACAAGACCCCCGTCAACTTTGTCGAAGAAGAGAACTATTTCTTCCGACTGTCACGGTTCGAGCGGCGCCTGATCGATTGGTACGAGCAGCACCCTGATGCGATCGTGCCCGAATTCCGCCGCAATGAAGTGCTCGGATTCATCAAGGGTGGTCTCAACGACTTCTCAGTGAGCCGCAAGTCGCTCAAGTGGGGCATTCCTCTGCCGTGGGACGAGTCACACGTGGCATATGTGTGGTTCGACGCGCTGTCGAACTACATCACTGCGCACGGTTACGGGAGCGACGACGCGCGGTTCGCGCAGCGTTGGCCGGTCGACTGGC
>JBEGRF010000043.1:0-35107 GCA_041180605.1 Actinomycetota bacterium
GCCGGTCGTCCCGCTCTTGGTCGAGTACGAGCGCTCCCACCGATAGATTTCGCGTTCGCATGTTCGAATCGTTGAGCGACCGCCTCGGTGCCGTCGTCGGCAAACTGCGCAATCGCGGAAGACTCAGCGAAGCCGACGTCGACGAAATACTCGGCGAGATTCGCACGGCCCTCCTCGAGGCCGACGTCAACGTCACGGTCGTGCGCAACGTGCTGGCACGCATCCGTGAGAAAACGGTCGGCGAGGCAATCTCCAAGGCTCTCGATCCGGCACAACAAGTCGTGAAGATCGTCCACGCCGAACTGATCGCGTTGCTCGGCGGCGAGACGTTGAAGATCACCTACTCGAGCGAGCCGCCCACGGTGGTGCTCATGGCCGGGTTGCAGGGTTCCGGCAAGACCACCAGCGCTGCCAAGTTGGCGGCGTGGTTCAAAAAGCAAGGTCGCCAGCCAATGCTGGTCGGCGCCGACCTGCAGCGACCCGCAGCCGTCGAGCAGCTGAAAGTGCTCGGCTCGCAGATCGGTGTGCCGGTCTTCAGTGCACCGGGCGACCCGGTCGAGACTGCACGTCTCGGGCTTGAAGAAGCGCGACGGGTGGGACGCAACGTGCTCATCGTCGACACTGCGGGTCGTCTCGCCATCGACAAAGAGATGATGCAGCAAGTTCGCGAGATCAGCGACGTTGTGCAACCGCGGTACACATTCCTAGTCGTCGATGCGATGACGGGGCAAGACGCAGTCACGGTTGCCGAAGCGTTCAACGCCACGTTGGCGATCGACGGCGTCATTCTCTCGAAGCTCGACGGTGATGCGCGCGGCGGTGCGGCGCTGTCGGTGAAGGAAGTCATCGGCAAACCCATTGCGTTCGCGGCGACGGGGGAGAAGATCGACGCGTTCGAACAGTTCCACCCGGACCGTATGGCTGGGCGAATCCTCGGCATGGGCGACATGCTCACCCTCATCGAACAGGCCGAACAGGTCTTCGAAAAAGAAGAGGCGGAGAAAGCCGCCAAGAAACTCGCGACCGGCAAGTTCACCCTCGACGACTTTCTCGAGCAGTTGCAACAACTGAAGAAAATGGGACCGCTGCAAAACGTCCTCGGCATGTTGCCCGGTGTCGGCGCACAACTGAAAGATGCCGAGGTGAGCGACGACCATGTCCGCCGCACCGAGGCGATCATCCGCTCGATGACCCCTGCCGAGCGCGAGAACCCGTCGATCATCAACGGCAGCCGACGCACCCGCATCGCCAACGGCAGTGGCACGGAGGTGCAAGACGTCAACCGCCTCGTGAAGCAATTCGGGGAGATGCAAAAGATGATGAAGCGGTTTGGGGGCCGCCTGCCGTCCAGATAGCCTGCTCGGAGCACTCGGGCGGTCGCCCGAGGCGTCGTAGTCACGCTAAGGAGCATCATGTCCGTCAAACTTCGTCTAGCCCGCGTCGGCAAGACCAAGCAGCCGCACTATCGCGTCGTCGCGGCTGACACCAAGAAGGCTCGCAACGGCGAGTTCCTCGAGATCATCGGCACCTACCGCCCGCTCGAAAATCCGTCGGGTTTCGCCGTCGACAACGCAAAGGTGCTGCAGTGGCTGAACAAGGGCGCTTTGCCCACCGAGCGCGTGCGCAAACTCCTGGAGACCACCGGTCTTTGGGGCGAGTTCATGGCCACCAAGTCATCGAAGAAGAAGTAGTAGTCGCCGTGGCCGAGGCAGCCGTCGCCACCAAAGTGCTCGACCATATCGTTCGTTCGATCGTCGACAATCCCGACCAAGTTCGCGTCGAAGCCGTCGACGATGACGGGGTCATCATTCTCGAAGTGCGTGTCGCCGACGGCGACCTTGGCCGTGTAATCGGCCGTCGCGGCCGTACCGCGCAGAACATCCGAGCACTGGTGCGCGCCGCCGCCGAGAAAGACGGCGTCGACGTCGACGTCGACTTTCTCGATGACTGACCTGTCTCGACGACTTACTTAGCCGGAGTCGGTGCCCCGCATGCGCATCGACGTATTCACCATCTTCCCTTCGCTCGTCGACGGTTTCTGCTCCGAAAGCCTCCTCGGTCGCGCGCGTGAGGAACGTCTGCTCGATTTGCGTGTGCACGACATTCGCGCCAATACGACTGATGCGCATCGCACCGTCGACGACACGCCGTTTGGCGGTGGCGCCGGCATGGTCATGCGGCCTGAGCCGATATTTGCAAGCGTGCGTGCTGCGAATCCGCCGCGGCCGCTTCTACTGCTCTCGCCCGGCGGTAAGAAGTTCGACCAAGCAGTTGCGCGCAAGCTGGCCGAGTCGCAGGGATTCTCGCTGTTGTGTGGTCGCTACGAAGGCGTCGATCATCGCGTCGTGCAAGAACTATGCGACGGCGAAGTTTCGATCGGTGACTTCGTGCTCGGCGGGGGAGAAGTTGCCGCTTGCGCGATCATCGAGGCAGTCACGCGATTGGTGCCAGGCGTGATGGGCAACGATCAGTCGGCGGTAAACGAGTCCTTCGAGCAGTCATTACTTGAAGCCCCGCAGTACACGCGTCCTGCTGAGTTTGAGGGTCGCGCAGTGCCCGAAGTGTTGCGCAGCGGTGATCACGCTCGCATCGATCGCTGGCGCCGTGCGCAGGCCCTGCATCGCACGCTGACCGCCCGCCCCGACCTCATCGAGCGACGTGGCGGGCTCACCGACGCCGAAAAGCGTCTGTTGGAAGAGTTCCCTGCCGTGCCGTATCCTGAAAGTTCCCTATGAAACCCACAGACATCGTCGACAAGCCGAACCTCCGCTCTGACATTCCTGATCTGCGACCCGGCGACGAGGTCAAGGTGCACGTGTTGATCAAAGAAGGCGACAAAGAGCGCGTCCAGGTGTTCCAGGGCGACATCATTGCCATTGAGGGTTCGGGGATCTCCGAGAGCTACACCGTCCGCAAGAACAGCTACGGCGTCGGCGTTGAGCGCACGTTCCCCAAGCACACTCCGTCGGTCGAGAAGGTCGAGCTCGTGAAGCGCGGAGACGTTCGTCGCGCCAAGCTCGGCTTCTTGCGTGACCGCGCCGGCAAGGCCGCGAAGATCCGCGAGAAGCGCGAAGAGTAAGTCGCTTCCCGACTTGCACATCAACCGCACACATCTGACGGGCGGTAGTCGATGAACACCGACGACCTCGAGCAATACGAGGCCGAGCGTGAACTGCAGCTCGCCAACGAGTACCAAGACGTCGTCGGCATGTTCAAGTTCGCCGTCGAGACTGATCGCCGTTTTTATCTGGCCAATCACGTTGACGTGAAGGTCGTTGCCGAAGGGCCGCGACCACTCTTGGAGGTGACGCTGACCGACGCATGGGTGTGGGACATGTACCGCAAGACCCGCCTGGTGCCGAAGGTGAGGGTGCTCAGTTTCAAGGACCTCAACATCGAGGAACTTCCCGCCAACAACCTCTAGTTGCCAAGCGTCCCAGCCCCGGCACTGCACCGCGTGGTGCGACACGGGCGATGTCGGCATCGGCTCGGCAACGCTCGCGCATGGCGCGCGCCGCCTGGGCCGAAGACCTCGTCGCCGCTTGGTACGTGCGCAACGGATATGTCATCGTCGCCCGCAATTGGCGGTGTCCACGAGGTGAACTCGACATCGTCGCGCTGCGCGACGGTGTGCTCGCAATCTGCGAAGTGAAGGCGCGTCGCAATGCGAACTTCGGCGATCCGTTTGAAGCAATCACGCCGCAGAAGATGTTGCGAGTGCGCCGGGCCACCGCCACCCTCGTCGGTCAGTTGCGGGCTCAGATCGCCGACACCACAAGGCCTGTTGACGACGTGAAGACCAGGACCAAGAACTCTGCGTTAGGCGGCGAGAGATTGAGGAGCGTGCGACTCGTGGTGCGCTTCGACGCCGCCGCCGTGCTCGGCACGCAAGTCGAAGTACGAGAGGGCATGTTCTGATCGTCGATTGGTCATCCCGCCCCTTCGTTTGCGCACGGCCCGAAGCACGTCTTTTGATGTCTCGAGTACGAGCAGGTAGCCGACACCAGGAAACAAGTCTTTGCATCGCTTCAAGAACCATGGCAGACCCATTCGCAGCATCCACTTCACATTCTCTTTGCGCGAGCGAGGACGAAGAATCGGTGCGGTGACGTCCCGTACGTCGTGTCCGCCGGATTGCAGCATCGCTGCAAAGTGATTCGCCAGCATGTGGTACCCAATTCGGTTCGGGTGCATGCGGTCGATATGCCACACCGATTGGTCGTAGACAGTGTCGATACGTCGTACATCGAGGCACTGGGCACCAGTCGCGCCAGACACGTCGTCGATGATTCGGTTCAGAATCTCCACGCGTTGGTGCAGGAGTCGTGCCAGCCGCTTGGGGAGGCGGATCTTGCGATTGGGATCGTGAAGTTTCATCGTCAGAACGTCCGCACCACGCTTTCGCAGCGTGGTGACGGTGCCATACATCGACCAATAAATGTCGTCTGGGTTGAAATTTTGGCGCAGGACGTCGTTGCCTCCTGCAATGAGCACCACGACATCTGGCTCGTGTTCAAGCGCCTTGGGTAGTTGAACTTCGAAGACTTCTCTCATGCGAGCGCCTGGACGCGAATAGTTCGCGTACGAGGAGAAGTTCATGAGTGCCTTGTTGAGGAATGCACCGACGCCCTTGTTCGGGTGTGCGTTGTCTTCGTCGCCGACGCCGAATCCGACGGAGTCGCCGAGCACGACGAGCGATTTCACAGCTAGGCCGCCCTCTGCGAGCGAGTCGCGTTGTGAAGGGCAAGCATTCGATCGATCGTTGCTGACCAGGGAAACTGTTCCGCGCGAGTGCGACACGCCTTGCGACGGGTCACCGTCGGCGCCTGCAGCACATGCTGTACTGCATCTGCGAATGCGCGAGGAGTGTCATCGGCAACTGCGCCGGCCAGCGTTGGTCCTTCGTCGACTCCGATCACTTCGCGCACAGCACTGGAAGCACTCGCCACGACGGGTGTACCTGAAGCGAGGGCTTCGAGTGCGGCCAAGCAAAATGTCTCGAGTGGGCCCGGCGCGAGCACTACGTCGGCACTGGCGAGAAGTTGCGCGAGTCGGCTCCTCTCCTGCACGAATCCGAGGAACGTGACGGGATATCCGCGAGCCTGGCGCTCAAGTGCCGTGCGAGTTGGACCGTCCCCAGCAACCACGAGGCGTGCCTGCATCCCGCGCTCGCACAACTCGATCAGCGTGCTGATGCTTCGATCTGCCTTCTTCTCGGGCGAGAGTCGTCCGCAGTGCACGAGCAAAACTGCGTTCTGGTTGTCGGCGTGAGGGTGTCGCTTGGCGTGAACGTCACCGTCAGTCAGGAGCGAAGCTCTCAAAGCCTCGTCACGCCTTGTCACGTCGAATGTCTCGAGATCGACGCCCAGCGGCACCCGCACCAAGTTGGAGACGCCAAGCCGCTGAAATTCTCGTGCAGCGAAATCAGTCGTTGCAACGACGTGGTCGAAACGTTTGGCGAGTCGGTTGTTCCACCAATCCACCGGGGTCGCCGTCAGGAGCGGTGCGTGCAGGAACGTCTCGCTCAGTCCGGTCAAAGTCTCGTGGCTGAATACCGCACTCGGCACCATGCGTTCACGAGCCCAGTCACCCAGCGACGTGAGCGTGAAACGATCGGAGACCTCAAGCGCATCCGGGGAAAACTCGTCGAGCAATCTACGCACTCTCGCCACGTTGACGATGACCCGATAACCGCCCGATCCAGCGAGCACACGTCCGGGAATGGTGAGTCGTTGCCCCGACTCTGTCCATTCGCGGTCAAACTGTGCACCAGGCACGATGTGCAGCACCTCGTGTCCCCGTTGCTGGTAGCCGTGACCGAGCCGGTGCATCGTGGTGCGCAACCCGCCGCTTCGCGGCCCGTAGAAGTTCGCAACGTGAGCGATTCGCATCAGATTCCCTAGGCCGCGTCGACCGGTGCGATTCGAACATCTGGCTGAATGAGCATGGACTCGCGATTCGTGTCGAGCGTGAGAACGTTGTTGGGCAACTCCACACCGCAGGCGCGGAAGTAATGATCAATCAGTTGCTCATTCACCGAGTGCCAAGTGCGGTGCTCCACGGAGCCGCGAGCGCGTTGGGCGAGTCGTGTGCGGAGGTCGCGGTGAAGCAAACGTTCAACACACTCCCGCAGATGCTCGGTGTCACCTGCTGTGAAGAGACAACCGTTCATCTGTTCAGTGACGATGTCGAGTGGCCCACCTTGCGCAGGAGCGATGCACGGAACCCCCGAAGCGAGCGCTTCTTGAAGTGTCTGGCAGAACGTCTCATTCACGCCCGTGTGCACGAACACGTCGAAACTGGCGTAGTGGCGGGCGAGAGACTCACCTGAGAGGAAACCCGGAAATATGGCGTCGGGCAATATTCGCTGCAGGCGTTCACGTTGTGGGCCGTCACCCACGATGACGAGGCGAATGTGCGGATGATTGGCGAGCATCGCCAGGTCTTCCACCCGTTTCTCGTGCGCAAGTCGGCCCACGTATCCGACGACCACCCGACCGTCGAGCCGCCAGGTCGACCGCAGTTGTTCGTCGCGCTTGTCCGGTGTGAACAGATTGCCGTCGACTCCGCGCCGCCACATCGCCACGTTTCGCACACCGTGGTCTTGCAAGTCGCCAACGGCGGCGGTTGAGGGGGCGAGCGTCAGCTTGGCCTTGTTGTGGATATGACCAACCCATTTCCAGATGACTCCCGCCGTCGGTGCGAGGCCATAGTGCGATACGAAGCCAGGCACGTCCGTTTGGTACACGGCGATAGTCGGGACGCCGAGTTGCCGACACACTCTCCCGGCATACGCGCCGATACCGAAGGGGGCCGCCAAATGCACCACATCGGGCCTGAAGGTCTCCAACGCTTCTCGCAGTCGCGGGCCTGGAATGCCGAGTTCAAAGTTTCGATACCTGGGCACGGAGATACTCCGGGTTCGTACGACTTTGAAGCGACCGTACTTCTCCGGACCCTCTCCGGGCGCCACGACGATGGCATCGTGTTCAGATTGCTCCAGATGGTCAAGCAGCCGTACTACGGAATTCGTGACCCCGTTGACGCTGGGCAGGAAGCTTTCCGTGACGATTCCGATACGCATGCACCTACTGTGAGCCAGCCATCTTGAGAGATGCTGAACGCTCGGCAATCGTCAGGTGAACTTGCACATCCTGTGAAAGTTCAGGGAGTGTTCACCAATATGCATCACACCGTCCTTTGAAAGCCGCAAACCTGAAGGTGTGCAGTCCGACGCTGCGAACTTCCGTCTGTTGCGCGACCGGGCCAAAGAGCATGTCCGTCGACGCGACTTGTTTCGCCGCCGCGACTTTCGCGTGGCGATGCTCGGGCAGACTTCCTCGCAAGTCGCCGACGCGATGACTTCACTGGGACTTGCGCAGGTGTTGCTCTTCGACTTGAATCCCGGCGACACGACGCAGGCATTTCTGCGCGGGCTCGTGCTTGCCGCAATTCCGTTGCTCTTGGTCGGACCGCTCGCTGGCTACTTAGCGGACAAGTATTCGCGCCAAGCAATCCTTCGCAACGGTCAGCGAGTCCGAGCGACTATCACGCTCGGTGCGATCATCGCAGCAGTCACGCAGTCGACCTTTGTCGGATATCTCACATTCGGTGCGCTGTTGCTCGCGACGCGGGTGCTCTACACGGCGAGAGTAACCGTGATTCCGCGGCTCGTTGAAGGCCACCAGCTCGTTGCCGCAGATTCAACGTCGCTGATACTCAGTATGACGGCGGGTTTCGCCGGAGTCGCTGCCGCGGGCGCACTCGAGCACTTTGATGTTCGCTATGTCTTTATCGTGGCCATCCTGTTGCATGCTCTGTCGTCACGCTTCTACTCGAGCATCGTGGTCGAGCTTGGTGGCGGTCGAGGCGCTGCACGTGAGCGCGACTGGAAAGCCGCTGCCGCACAGACGCGTCACCACAAAGTGCGATTCTCGATCGTGTCGAGCGGGGCAGGAAAGCTGTTGCTTGGAATCTGTTACGCCTGCGTCGCACTGGTGATCGATGCCCGTTTCGCAGTTGAAGCAACCGGGTACGCCGCAGTGTTCGGCGTCGCGGGAGCAGGCACCTTCGCCGGAACCCTCAGTGCCGAGTGGATCATTGAGCGGGTTCCAAGAAAGACCGTTGCAGTACTTGCCAGCATCGTCTCGGCAACGGCGGTGGTATCGGTGGCGATCTTGCCCAACTTCTTCACTGCGCTCGGTGCGATTGTCGTCGCGTCATTCGCATTTCAGAATGTGCGGGTGTGCAATGATGCCGCCGTACAGTCCACGGTGCACACGGCGAGCCTCGGCCGAGTGTTTGCGGTATACGACGTGGTGTACAACCTCTCGTTTGTCCTCGGTGCCGCACTCGGCCTCTCACTGGGACTGAGTCGAGGCTTCAACTCAGTGCTCCTCATGTGCGCGGCGGGATACGCGGTGCTCTCTGTTGGTCTCGTCATTCTCGGGTCGGGCGAAACTCGCCGCGACCCTGCCGCCATGTTGCCCGAGGTCGGGCCCGCGTCTGCTGGAGTGTCTGGGATTGCGACTGCGACCCCGGTCATGCTCGCATCGGTCGACCAGCCGGCCCGCGCCAGCTGACGCGAACCTTCGGCACTGCGAAGACTTCACGGAGGGTTCTGTCGACCGACACCCGAACGTTTCCGACCGTTCAGCAACCTCGTTTACTTTTGCACTCATGACACAACATCACATAACAACATCAGTGAAGCCTCGCCGCAACAAATGGCGAGCGTTGATCACACTTGCAGTCGCTTCCTCACTAGTGCTTGCCGCATGCGGTGGAGACGATGAAGAAGCAGCCACAGAAGAAACTGTTGCCGAAGCGGTGACCGAAGAGACATCGGCAACGGCTGAGACATGTCCGAGCCAGGAGATTGTGGACGCTGCAAACGCCGAGGGTCAGGTCAATCTGATTGCTCTGCCAGACAACTGGGCGAACTACAAGGGAATCTTGGAGTCGTTCCGCCAGAAGTATCCGAACATCGCGAACCCTGTCGCCAATCCGGACGCATCGTCGGCTGACGAACTGGTCGCCTACGAAACGTTAAAGGGTCAGCCCACACAGCCCGATGCATTCGATGTCTCGCCGGCTATCGCTCAAGAAACAGACACGAAGGGTTACTGGGAGCCATACAAGCCGTGCAACTGGGATGAAATCCCGGAAGTGTTGAAGGATCCGGATGGCAAGTGGGTCGCCGCCTATTACGGCATCATGGCGATCGGGACGAACACCACCGTCGTCGAAAACGCCCCTGCAAGTTTTGCCGACCTGAAGAAGCCCGAATACAAGGGTCTCGTCTCGCTGAACGGTGACCCGCGCGAGGCAGGTGCTGCGTTCGCCGCGGTGGTCGCTGCGACTCTCGCCAACGGCGGCTCCTTCGATGACATCATGCCAGGCATCCAGTACTTTGCCGACTTGAAGGCATCTGGGAACCTGGCCGGAACCGACGTCACCGAAGCTTCGGTGATTGCAGGTGAGACGCCGATCTGGCTCGACTGGACCTACAACTACCCGGGTCTTGCGCCCAAGCTCGTTGAGAACGGCATCACATGGGCGATTCGCGTGCCATCAGACGGTGTTTACGGTGGCTACTACGCACAGGGCGGACTGAAGGACAGCCCGAATCCGAATGCGGCGAAGCTCTGGATCGAACACATCATCTCAGACGAGGGAGCACTCGGATACCTCGAGGGTGGCGCAATCCCGGCCCGTTTTGAGGCCCTCGTGGCGGCCGGCAAAGTGACGGAAGAGGCCAAAAAGAACCTGCCCGCTCCCGAACTGATTGCCCAGATTAAATTCCCGACACAGGACCAGATCGCCAAGATGAAAGAGGCCTTGGCGGCCAATTGGGGTCCGATGGTCGCGGACAAGTAGTCCACACACGACATCAGCAATCGCCTGAGTTTTCCCTCCAGGGTGGCGGGCCTGTCGAAGAGACAGGCCCGCCCTCTGGTGTTTCTCCCGTACTTCGCCTTTCTGGCTGTATTCCTCGTTTGGCCGGCGCTCTACGTGTTTCGTTCTGCTTTTGAACGCAGCGGCGCCCCGCGGAGTCCGATGATCGAAGCAGTGACAGGACAGTACCGAGGAAGGTTCGTATACAGCCTCCAGCTCTCATTCGCGAGCGCAGCAATCGGTGTGCTTGTCGGCTCGCTCGTGGCGATCGCCGTCGTCCAGCTCGACAGTATTCGGGGCGTTCGCAGCGCTCTGGTCGGATATTCGTCAGTTGCGGCGAACATGGGTGGAATCCCGCTTGCGTTTGCATTCCTCGCGGCATTCGGTATGCAAGGGCTTGCAACGCGTCTCTTGCGTGAAATCAATGTCGACCTCGTCGGATGGGGTTTCAAGATCACCGACTTCTGGGGCATCGTCCTCGTGTACCTCTATTTCCAAATTCCTCTCATGACGCTCATTCTCGTGCCGGCACTCGACGGGCTGCGTCGCACCTGGCATGAAGCAGCACAGAGTCTCGGGGCGTCTGCACCCCAGTACTGGAGACTCGTGGCATTTCCAATTCTTTTGCCGGCACTGCTCGGAGGTTTTCTCCTTCTTGTTTCCAACTCATTCGCCGCATATGCGACTGCCTTCGCGCTGTCGTCGGGCAGCTCTCGGCTGGTGCCGGTGCAGATCCGATTCTTTCTTCAGGGCGAGACCATAACCGGAAAGACGAACCTCGGATATGCGATGGCCGCATGGATGGTCCTCATCACGGCGCTTCTCGTGGTCGGATTTCAAGCACTCGTGCGGCGGTCGGAACGTTGGCGAAGATGATGTCCGGAAGGAAGCTCTGGTGGAGTGTGCTCGTGGTCGTAACGGTCTTCTACGCAATTCCGATGGTTGCTATGACGAGATTTGCTTTTCAGCGTGTTCCGGTCATCAAACTCTCCTGGAGCAATGTGTTCGACAAATGGACGGTGGCGCCGATTGGAGAGACGTTCGCTGACCCAAACTTTCGAAGCAGTGCACTTTTGAGCATCGGATTGTCCGTTGCCACTGCGGTACTGACCGTATTGCTCCTGGTACCGACCATGGCGCTGGCACACCTCCGATCGCCGCGAGTCCGACGGTGGATCGAGGTGTCGGCGGTGCTTCCGTTCGTCGTGCCTGCGATTGCGCTCGTCGTCGGATTTGCGGGCGCCTTCCGCGGCACCGCACCGCTATTCATCCGCAACCCCTATGGCATGGTGCCACTCCTTGTCATAACAGCCCTTCCGTTCACGCATCGGACCATCGAGAACGGTCTGTCTTCGATTGACTTGCGCACGCTTGTGGACGCCTCGCGAAGTCTCGGAGCCGGTTGGAATCGAACGATTTGGACCGTTGTGGCACCCAACATCCGAGGCAGCATCGCCACCGCGACGTTCCTTGCGATCACGGTAGTGCTCGGAGAGTTCACGATCGCGTCGCTGCTTCTGAAGAACACGCTTCCGCTCTACCTCGCCTATGCACAGGGCCAGAACCCGCAGGGAGCATTTGCAGTGGGTCTCGTACTGACCGCAATTTCGGCGTCACTCATCGGCATTACCAACGGAATAGGAAGACGGTCACGACGATGAATCGCAGTCTTGCGTTCTTGAGCGTCACGAAGTCGTTCGGTAAGACGCTCGCCCTCGATCACTTCAGTGTCGAGGTCGCCGAAGGTGAGCTCGTCAGTCTGCTCGGCCCGAGCGGTTGCGGGAAGTCAACCGCCTTGAGAGTCGCAGCCGGATTCGAGAACCCAGACTCCGGCGATGTGATGGTTGGTGAATCGAGTGTGCTTGGAAGTCCAGCCAACGAGCGTGGCATGGGACTCGTCTTCCAGAACTACAGCCTCTTTCCGCACCTCAACGTGCGGGAAAACCTCGAGTTCGGCCTGCGAGTGCGACGGAGCTCTGCTGCAGTTCGACGAGCTCGAGTTACCGAGCTGCTTGAACTAGTGAGACTTTCAGGGCTTGACGATCGACTCCCGCACCAGCTTTCTGGTGGACAGCAACAGCGAGTCGCGCTCGCTCGTGCGCTTGCGGTTGAGCCGAGGGTGCTGTTGCTCGACGAGCCGCTGAGTGCTCTCGATGCCACCGTGCGAGTCGAGGTCCGCGATGAGATTCGACGAATCCAGCGCGGCTCGGGAATCGCGACCCTATTCGTCACCCACGACCAAGACGAGGCCCTCGCAATTTCCGACCGTGTCTGCGTCATGCGCAGCGGTCGCGTGGAACAAGTGGGAACTCCTCGCGCCGTGTACAGGTATCCAGCAACTCCATTCGTTGCCCGGTTCGTTGGTCGAGTCAACGACCTCGCCGTGATCGTACGGGGAGTCGGAATCGTCGCCCTGCGGGGGAGCACCAGCGGATTTTCGGTTCCGCAGTCGGGACCCAGCTCGGGAGACGCAAGGCTCTTGCTGCGCCCAGAAGACGTACGTGTCGTAGGTTTGAGCGACGACGCGCTGGCCCGAGGGCGAGTCGAGGCAGTGCACTTTGGCGGTGCCACCACCTCGGTTGACGTGTTGCTCACTCCGAGCAACCAAACTGTTCGTAGCACCGACGCAACTCGAAACGTACGTTGCGAGGTGGGAGAAGAAGTTGGGGTCGTGTTCGACACAGAGCGAGCTCTGCTGACTCGCGAACCTTAGGCACCGCGGACGGCAGCCACGATTTCAGAAGCCAGTTGCGGTGTGGCCGCGACGATGCCACTCCATCGCTGTCGCAGGTCTGAGTCGTAGTTGAGCGGACGACCGTGCACGTCCGCCATGCAACCACCGGCCTGGCGAATGATGAGGTCGACTGCCGCAAGGTCGACAATCCTGTGCACCTCACCACCTGGGTCGCAGAATGCATCAACCGCACCATCCACCACCAGGCATGCTTCGAGCACCGAGGACCCCAGCACGCGCACGCGCCCGGCAGCGCTAGCTACGGCGTTCCATGCCGTCGCTGTTTCAGGTCGTGGTCGAAGCATGGATACCGATGCGCCCTCCAGGGCCCGTCTATGCGACACGGTGACGCGAGAGGTGGAGTCAGCGGAGGCCCGCCATGTGCGGCCACCTTCGAACCAGTGACAAACGGCTTCCAACACGGTGCCATCTCGCACGACTGCTGCGCTAAAGCTGCTGAGCGGAACTCCAGCGACAGCGTTCGCCGTGCCGTCGAGCGGATCAATCACCACCGTGTACGGCGAACGCCTGTCGATCCAACCAACTTCTTCAGACAGCACGTTTACCCGCGCGCGCTCAAGCACGTCCAAGACTGGTGCCTCTACGATCACGTCCATGCGGTGAGTCGGCGTGCCGTCTCCTCCGAGGCCGACGATGGCGCTTCGCTCCGCGCGACTCATTGTTTCCAACGACTGATGGAATGCGTTTCGAGCGACGGTGAGTGATTCGTCGAGCAATGCTCCCAGATCCAGGTTCATGCCGAAACCAACGAGGTCATGGCACGCGACGAGAGGGCTCCCAGCACTTGGGCGGTACGTTTGCCGAGGCGCGCCAGCACCAAGTCGCCTCGCATTCCGACAGAGATGAGCCCGCGGTCTTCCAATCCGACCGAAACTGCCGGACCCCTCGTCACGAGTCGTACGGCGCGCGGCAAGGTGCAGGCACCCTCGTCGACAAGAATCGGTACCGACTCGATCATGCTGTACGGCAAATAGTCGGAACACAGACCATCGCACAGTCCTTCGCGGATGAGGTCGAGAGCGCCGACGTTGCCGCTGTGACTTCCCCCTCGCATCACGTTTGGGGCACCGCAGACGATCCGTAGGCCGTGTTCTCGCGCGAGGCGTGCCGCGTCGATGGTTGTCGGGAATTCGGCAATGTGTGCACCCCAGTCCGTGGCTTCTACCACTTCGTCGGTAGTCGCCAGATCGTGCGCAATCAGGCGGATATGGCCCCGATCTGCCGAGTCGACGATCCACCGGAGTGCGGTGGATCGGTGATGCTTCTTTGCCTCACGTTCTCGGAACGTGTTCTCCACCTCTAGTTCTGCCGATTCGCGTGACAGACCTCTCGTCCCCATCAGATATCTGACGAGACCACTTCTGTCTGTGTACTGACCCTGGCCCGGTGTGTGGTCTTCAAATGACACGAGCGGGGTATCGCCACCAAAGTCGGCTGGCGAACCTACTTCAGCAAGATGCTCGAAGAGAGCATTTGAGCCGTCGCCGTCCCGCGCGTCAAGTCGGTGCAGCAGTCGATGGTCGATGAGCGATGACTCGGAGGCGCGGTAGGCCGTGATGTGTTGGCTGAATTGCGTCGCGAGTTCAACGGTGCGATTCCACTTGTTGTCGTTCTCCCAGCTGATGCCGTGAAAGAGCGTGGTAATCCCTGCTGCGCGCACGCGGGATTCAAATGCTCGCAGAGCGAAATCGATCGGCACTTGCGTGCTCGGCCTCGGCATGACTTCTCGTTCCAGTCCGTCGTTGTGGGTGTCGACAAGCCCCGGCAGGAGGTGGGCACCACGCCCGTCGATAGCGCCGGCCGGTGCGGCACCAACCCCGACGGCGGCAATTATTCCGTCCTCAACGACAACTACCGCGTCGTCAAGAACGGCGTCAGGAAGCACCGCCGTGACATTGCGAACCGAATACGACGCGCCGCTCATCGCGCCGCCGATGTGAGACGTTCGTCGAGATCCTTGGGGGATTGCTCAGCGACGAGCCGACCTTTTTCGAGCACGAGGACCCGACTGGCAAGTCTCTGAATTGCCTCCATGTCATGGAAAATCGACAGCACCGCAACGCCGCGCTTCGTTAGTGATGCAATGAGTGCAAGTGCCCGCTCACGGTTATCCGGATCGAGGGCCGACAAAGGTTCGTCCAGCAGCAGAAGTCTTGGTGGGTGGACTGTGCCGGCCGCGAGGTTTACACGCTGCTTCTCGCCACCTGAAAGCACCGAAGCGTAGACATCCCAGAGTCTCTCCTCGATACCCACTCGCGACAGTGCTGCGGCCGCAGCCTCCCGCGCGTCTTCGACCGACATGCCTCGCTGTCGCGCCGAGCGAGCGACGATCTCGAGTGCGCCGCGACGAGGTTCGGGTCGGAGGAACTGAGAGACGTAACCGATCTCGTGTCCGCGAATCGCCGAAACTTCGGCATCGCTCAAGCTGCACATATTGACGTATTCGCTGGCGTGAATCTGCAGCCAAACCTCGCCGGAGTCAGCGCGGTATGTGCGATAAATCGATTTGAGGAGTGACGACTTGCCGGCACCGCTCATGCCTGCAAGCGCCACGTGCTCACCGACGGTGAGCTGGAAACTTATGTCAGAGAAGGCCGCCACTCTACGATCACTCACCGCGTGCAGAACGAACGACTTGTGAAGATGGCGCACATCGAGTACAGGATCTCGTCTCATGCGCGTGCCGCCGCTACGAGACGTTGTGTGTAGGGATGGTGGGGATCCTCAAGCAACTGGTCCGTGAGCGCGCTCTCGACGACCCGACCGTGCTGCATGACGAGACAGCGCGATGTAAGCATCTCGATCACGGAGAAGTCGTGCGACACGACGATTGCGGCGATTCGATGCTCTTCGAGGAGCGACCGAATCAGGTCCAAAACCCCGGCGGCGACACTCGCGTCGAGTCCGGTAGTCGGCTCATCGAAGAGCACGACACTTGGAGAGTTGGCGAGTGCCTTTGCGATTTGAACCCGCTGCTTCATTCCTCCCGAGAACCCGCGAACGAGGTCATCCATGCGGTTGATGGGTACCTCGGTGCGCGTCAGCAAGTCCGAGGCTCGGGCTCGAATCTTGCCGAAGCTTCGCCAGCCTGCGGCGGTGAGCGGTTCGGCGATGTTACCGCCAGCACTCACATTCATTTTCAGACCTTCCGCTGGGTCTTGATACACGACGGCGAGCGTGTCGATGCGTAGCAGGCGCCGCTCGGCCGAGTCCAAATCGAACATTGCCACCTCGCCGCGCGATGTGCGCAATCTGGCATTCCCGACTGATGGCGAGAGATCGCCAGCAAGGCAGCGCAGCACGGTCGTTTTGCCGGAACCCGACTCCCCGACGAGTCCCAGGGCTTCACCTGCGGCTACCTCGAAGGAGACGTCCCAGGCAGCCACAATCGAGCCGTTGAGCGAACTCTTCGAGGTGCCGGATTCTGGGCCGGTCGATGCGATCACCTCATCGTCGTGCGCTCCATAAACCTTGCCGAGTTTTTCTACTCTCAGCATCCACTCGGGAACCGCGAGTCGTGCGACGGGATATCGGCCGTATTCGACCATGTTCGTCATCGTGTGAGTTCTCGTCGGCGTCGGCACCAGTCGGTGTCGCTGCACATCCACACGGGGGAGTTGGGTAAAGAAACGAGGAATGCGTCGTCGCTGTTGCACAGCGAACAACGTGCGCCATCCGCTCGTTCAACTTCGAACGGCACGTCGTCGAACGTGAGCGGCTTTACTTCGGTGCGGGGCGGTATCGCATAAATGCGCTTTTCACGACCCGCACCGAACAAGGTAAGGAAGGACGAGTCGTGGAGGCGTGGTATGTCCCAGCGCGGAATGGGCGTTGTGGCAACGACGTATCGACCGTTCACGTGGCACGGATACCCCGTCGTCTGAGTGATTAGTCCGTTTCGAACCTTGTCTTCATACAGACTCACCCACATCCGGGAGTAGTCCGCTTCGGCATGCATCCGGGCGAGCTCGCGCATGTCTCGCTCGACGCCACGAAGCGGTTCCGGAACCGGCACTTGCAAGACGAGAATCGATTTGTCATCGAGACCGTCCTCGGGTATCCGGTGGCGACTTTGCACGATGGTGGCTTCTGCCGCGACGCTCGTCTCGCTTGCGCCCGTGGAACTCGTGATCAGCCGACGAAGATTGACGGCGTTGACTCCGTCGTCATCGCCTTGGTCGATTACTTTGACGCAGTCCGTCGCGTGGACCACCGCGAGGGTCACCTGGAGTCCGCCAGATCCCCAGCCGCGCGCCACAGGCATCTCCCGCGACCCGAACGGCACTTGATATCCCGGGATTGCGACGGCAGAGAGAATGGCCCGACGAATCTCACGCTTGGCGAACTCGTCCAGCAGCTCGTCCGACGGTGATATATCGATGAGCTCGTTAATCGTCGTCACGACGCCGCGCCTTTCGAACTGCAATCTTTCGTTCGATCATCGATCGGAACGTCACGTAGTGCGGAAGTTTCAGGTGCTCGAGAAACCCGGCGGAATCGAGTGCGTCCGTGGTGAGGAGCAGCGACTGCTCGAGCTGCGTGCGCCCACCATCCCGATGGCAGGCGATGTCGAGGTTGGCCATTGCGATGGCCTTTCGTTCGTTGTGACCCAAGCAGAGGCCATATCCGACATCGAATCGAGTGCGATCCTCGTCGATGCCCTCGAGATCCTCGATGGCCTCAACCTCCGTTACGCGAACGTCTGTGACGTTCACTGACTCTCCGGTCACGGGATGAGTCACGTTGACAGAAAGAGAGCCGTGTCGAACCTCTCCGAGCGTCACTTCATGGAGGTACCCATCGGGTCCGAGGATGTTCCGGTACCACTGGTTCACCAAGGCCCCGGTGTCGGCACGCGTCATCGAGCTCAGCAGGGCTGATCGCGGAGCTGGCGGACGTGCGGGAGTTCGCGTGATGTCGAACGGTTCTGGATCGTCAGTGAGTCGGCGGTCAACGACGAGATCCATTTCTCTCAACATCTCGAGAAGGCGCTTTGGTGAACGACTCAAATCGTCACTTTCGTGTCCGCTCGAATCGGGAGCCTCGTTCACTTCAGTCGTCGTCCCCGCGCGCATCTTTTCGGCCTCTTCTCGTGCGAGATCGTCGCTCTGTCGTTCGAGAAATCTGGCGGTGTAGTCAATGGACCGACCGAGCAACTGGCTGCCGGGAACTCGCTGAAAAGCCGGAACGATTCTGCGCACGACTCGCACATGGTCGGCGTCAGCTACCTCGGAATAGGACACTCGTGGAAGAGTCGAGCGGTACGCGCGTAGCAAGTGGACTGCCTCGGTGGCGTCACCTTCGCTCTGACGCAACGCCTTGGCCGCAAGCCGAGGAGCCCACAGGCCTGCTTCACCCATTACTCGGTCGACGAGCAGCCGCAATTTTTCGAGTATCTGGTCTTCCTCGAGCCATGACGACTCCGATGTCACTCGCAGCCGTCGTACCAGTCGTTCGGCCGCGCGGATTGCGCCAAGACCACCGCGGGCGGAGACGTAGCCCATCGTCGCTACCTGGTCTCTGCTCGTGTGGTGCGAGGTAGTCCGACCAGTCGACCATCTGGAGAGACGAACCAACAGTCGATTCCCGAAGGGGGTTCTGCGACGACCGTGTTTCGTGCTGCGATGAAGCTACTGAGTTGGCTGTCCGCGGCGATCGTCGTGCCAGGTCGCACACCCGGGCCGCTCAGGGTGACGCTCGCGACCGCCACATCTGGGTGCAGGCCGATGATCAGTTTGCACCCGCGTTCTGGTTGCGACGCGTTACCTCGTTGCAAGCGCGATACGAATGTGTGCGATGGGGGAGTCGCGCAGAGCGCGAACTGCGCCAGTTCAGGTGCGACGACGCGTGAACCAGTGAGTGATGCGACACTCAACTCGAGGTCCGCGTCTTCAGGTGCGCAGAACGTGGTCTCAATATCAACGAGCGCGAGCAACGGCAAGGCCCGGGCGGGAACCGCGGAGCACAGTTCGGCAGGTAGCGAAAATGTCTCACCAGGACTGGCCAGCGACTGCAAGAGTGCCCGAAATACGAGCGATGACTGGCGCGAGTTGAGCGCAACGTGGGTCATCTCACTCGAACTCTTCGAATTGAACACGAGTTTCGACCACCTGCGACCAGCTGTCCCGTTCTTCAGTGAGGAGTCGTGCAGCAGTCTCCTCGCACAACTCGCGAATGCCGGCGCGCAACGATGAGAGCTCGGCCGAGTCCGTTCGGCTCACGGCATCGCATATGGCTGCCGCGAGCGCAGCGTGCGGATTGTCGCCGTCGACCATTGCCCAACCTCGCGCGGCCCCCAACCTGACTTCACACTTCGTGACAAGTACTTCTCCGAGGTAGAAGCGTTCGCGCCGTACCGGCTCGCGTACCTGCAGCATCACCATCCCGCACGATGGTTGCTGCGTCACGACGAGAGACTCGCGAACTTGATCGAGAGCAAGACACTTCTCCCCAACTTCGACGAGTCGTTCTGGTGCCGAACGCATGAGCATGCTCGATGGATCTCTCATTGCTTGCGGGGCGAGTGGCACTCGCGAGACGGTAGAGGGAAGTTCTGAACGTCAGATGACGTCTGTGCTAACAGCAAGAAGTTCGTCGTTGAAGTGCTCGAGCTTGAGCCCGCTCGGCTGAAGCGCTTTGCCGCGTTCGTCCCACCGTCGCAATGCGACGGATCGACCCGCGGCTGGGTGCTGGCGAAATCGTGCGACTTCTTCGGGGCTCATTCGACCGCCCTGCATTTCAAGGCTCCTGATTGAACCTTCGGACAGCGTTGCAAAATAAGTTTCCTCGACGGTGCACAGGTATCTTTTGGCTTCAACGTGCAACGCAATCGGTGCTGTAACTGCAGGACCGAAGTGGCGAGCCAGATAGCTTGCGCCGGCTGCCTCGTGCGAGTCGTCTCGCGTCAAGTCGACCATCCCTGATTGCTGCTCGAGTGCCAGCAGGTGGCCGATGTCGTGCAGCAGTGTCGCGACGACGAGTGCTGGGTCTGCGCCGTCATTGCGGGCGTGCTGTGCACATTGCACGGCATGCTCGAGTTGGCTCACTTGCTCGTCATATTTGTTGGAGCCCCACTGACTGTAAAGGCGTTGAATCTCTTCAAGAAACGACCCGTAGCTCTCGGCTCTCGTAGTACTCATCGTTGTACCGGTACTCCTCGAAAGTCGTCAATCAGGGAGATCTTCACTCGTTCGCCGTCTTTGGAACGCTCAAGCTCGGCGCGCTTTGCGGCGTAGTAGTCGAGTCGCAGATCGCCCTCGCGAGCGGCGTTGTATGTCGGGTAGATGGCGCGGCGGTCGCGCGTCGAACGATTGTCGCCCGAGCGATGCGGCGTTCGCGAGTGAAACCACATGGTTTGGCCGGCTCGCAGAGGTGCGGGTCGCCACGGCAACTTCGCCGCGACGGCCTCGGGTATACAGCCGCGTTCGTCCGTCGGAATGAGCTCGTGGTGCAACTCCGATACGATCTCGAGGCAGCCGTTCTCGGTCGTGGCATCGTCTACGGCGATCATGCACGAGACATGCGACTTGATGAATGGATATGCAGGCGCATCTTGGTGAGGTTCCCAGCCGGCACCACCAGCGAGTTTGTAGTTGATCTTTTCCTTGTAGAGGACGGCAGTCTCGCCGAGCAGTTCACTCGCTGCCGCGAGCAGGGACCCTTCGCACAACAGCGACCGAAGCCCTTCGTGGAATGGAGTGAAAAACTCGGTGCGACAACGGCGCGGCCCGTGTCGGGTGAGTTCGTAGTGGTTCATCCAATTACCGTCGTCGTTCCAGTCCTGGACCTCACCAACCCATCGACGCAAATGCGCGGTTTGCGCGGAGTCGAGCAGATTGGTGACTACCCAGCCATCTCGTGCGAACGAGTCAAGTTCTTGCGCGGTGAGCACCTGGGCAGGCATCTCTTACGACGGTAGTTGCATCGGGCATCAGTCGGAGCAACGGTTGGGACAACGGTTGGTGAATTCTCTCGGCGCCCGTCATTCAGGAGAAATTCATCGAGAGTGTGTCGGTTGTTCCCACGTCAGAAATCGGGCAGCAACCTCGGCTGCGTAGTTTTCCGTCTCGATGAAAACTTCAACTCGTGTTATTGCTGTCGTATCCGTTGCTCTGTCAGTTACTGTCGGGGCCTTTGCCGCAACGTCCGCGGGTGCCAACACGGTGCCCGTCAACGGTTCTGAGCTTCGATTCGTCGGACGCTGGACGTCGGGCGCTGGTCTCGGTGGTGCTGAGATCTCCGCGGTTGACAAAGAGTCGAAGCGACTCTTCGTCACCAACGGTGCCAAGAACACCATCGACATCGTCGACATCAGCAACCCCAAGAAAGTGAAGCTCGTCAAGTCGGTTGATTTCACGGCACTCGGTTCGAGCGGCATTCAGAGTGTTGCCGCGAAAAACGGCATTGTCGTCGTCGCTTCGGCTGGCGCATCGAAGACCGCACCAGGCATCTTGTTCGTGATGGACGTCAACGGCAAGATGGTGAAGGGTCTGCCCGCCGGCTTGACCGTCGGCGCGTTGCCCGACTCGGTGACCATCAGCAGCGATGGCAAATACGCCATCAGCGCGAACGAAGGCGAACCCAAGGACTACTGCCTCGTGAACGGTGCTCTTCCGGAGACCTCCGACCCGAAGGGCAGCATCTCCATCGTTGATCTCGAAGCCACCCCGCCGACCGTGAAGACGGTTGACTTCACGAGCTTCGCCCAACGCAAGAACGCGATCATCTACGCCGGTGGCCGCATCTTCGGCCCGGGCGCTTCGGTCGAACAAGACCTCGAGCCTGAATACGTGGCGATTTCCGCCGACAGCACGACCGCCTACGTGACGCTGCAAGAGAACAACTCGATTGCAACAGTTGACCTCGCCACGGCGACCATCACGAACGTGCTCGGCCTCGGCTACAAGAACCACAACGTGTACAACACGGGTCTCGACATGAGCGACCGCGACAACGCGATCAATATCGTGCCACGCAACGTGCAGGGCATGTATCTGCCCGACGCCATCGCATCAGTCACCGCAGGTGGCAACACCTACATGATCACCGCCAACGAAGGTGACGCCCGCGAATGGCCATGTCTGCTCGGCGGCACCAGCACGACCACAGCCGAACGCGAAGATCCGCGCTACGCCGACGTCGGCCTCAACACCGACCTCACACCGTCGAGCGTCGCTGGTCGTGCCCGCGTCACCGTGTTCCCGCCGGCGGTCGTCACTGGCACCATCGTGGGGTCAACCACCAAGGTGACGCCCGCCTACACCTTTGGCGGTCGTTCGTTCACGGTGTGGAAGAGCAACACGATTGACGGTGTATTTAACGCCGACATCGTCTATGACTCGGGTGACGAACTCGAGCGACTCGTGGCGGCACGACGTCCGTTGCTGTTCAACTCCGACTGGAACACCGAAACGGGCCTCGTTGGTTCGTTCGAGTCACGCTCGTCGGCGAAAGGTCCTGAGCCTGAAGGTCTCGCCGTCGGCACGGCCTACGGCCGCCAGTGGATGGTGCTCGCGCTCGAGCGCGACAGCGGCATCGTGCTCTACGACGTGACCAATCCGGTGCTCCCGCAGTTCCGCCAGTACCTCAACACGAGCCTGCCGGGTGGCAACATTTACCTGAACACTGCGGGTGATGTGTCGCCCGAGGGCGTCTTGTTCCTCGAGGCGAGCGAGAGCCCGACTGGTAAGCCGCTGGTCATCGTCTCCTACGAACTGTCGGGCACCGTTGCAATGTTCGAGCTCACCGCTCCGGCACCGACCAAAGCCGGCAAGTAATCGCGTCATCATCAACCACTAACCGCTAACCACCCCCAAAGGAGAACCCCATGAAGCTCAGTTCCACGCCCACCCTTCGTCGCTTCGCGCGAGTTGCTGCCGTTGCCGCATTCGTGCTCGCGATCAGCGCACCTGCCATGTCGCAGGCCCTCACCAGCGTGAGTGCCGGCCAGGCGTGCACCAAGGCACAGCTCAACCGCAAGAGCGGCACGCTGACCTGCACCTACAACGCCAAGACCAAGAAGTACACCTGGACTGCAGCTGCAGCCGCCAAGGGTGCCTCGACCTCCCGCGCGGGCTGGCCCTCCAAGCTCGTGATCGCGGCCGTGCCGAGCGAGAACGTGGCAACCATGACGCTGCGCTACCAGAACTTCGTCAAAGTCATCGAGAAAGAGACCGGTCTGCCAACCACCTTTATTTCTGCCACCGACTACGCGGGCGTCATTGAAGCCCAAGTTGCCGGTCGCGCCGACGTGGTGTTCTATGGGCCGTTCTCATATGTGTTGGCCAAGGCGCGCGGTGCAAAGATCGAAGCCGTCGGTGCCTCGGTGCCGACTTCGACGGTGGCCTCGGGCTATTACCTGTCCTACCTCGTGACGAAGAAGGGCTCTGGCATCAACTCAATCAAAGACGTGAAAGGTAAGAACCTGTGCTTCGTTGACGCCGCGTCAACCTCGGGCTTCCTCTATCCGACGGCTGGTCTGCTCGAAAACGGTATTCAGGCGACTGACTACCGCTCGGTGCTCGCCGGTGGTCACGACAAGTCGGTGCTTGCAGTGCAGGCCGGCACGTGCGATGCAGGCTTCGTCTACGACGACATGTTCGACAAGTTGCTCGTCGACCGCGGCTTGATCAAGACCTCCGACTTCAACGTCGTGTGGAAGAGCGGTGAGATTCCGAACTCGCCGATCGCGGTGCGTAAGGACCTGCCCGCCGATCTCTTTGCATTAGTGAAGAAGACGATCCTTGAGAAGATCAACAAGACGGCGTTCGTCAGCATGGGTCTCTGCGCAAACGAGACGAACTGCAACGTGATCGAAGACGCCACGTGGGGCTTCAAGCCCACGAGCGACGCGGTGTACGACGCGATTCGCCAGGTGTGTGAAGCCACCAAGTCGAGCCGTTGCCGCTAACACTCAACGCAACAACGACCGTAACCACTCGCGCAACATTCGCATGACCACCGTTCTCTCCGGTGGGGCTGATCCCCTCATCAGCCTCACCGGAGTATCGAAGCGTTTCCCCAACGGCACGCTGGCCCTCGACAACGTGTCAATGACCGTGCCGAAAGGTCAGTTGCTGTCACTCATCGGCCTTTCAGGCTCAGGTAAGTCAACGCTGATGCGCCATCTCAACGGGCTGCACAAGCCCACCGCCGGCACCGTGAAAGTGTTCGGCGTCGAGGTGTCATCGGCTTCGAGCAAGCAGTTGCGCGACGTGCGACGCAACGTCGGATTCGTCTTTCAGCAATTCGGTTTGGTGGGTCGGGCGACCTGCCTCGAGAACGTGTTGAGCGGTGCGCTCGGCCGCTTGCGTGGCCCGCGTTATGGCGTGTGGTCGTACCCACGCACGCTGCGCCGTGAGGCGTTCGATCACCTTGAGCGCGTGGGTCTCGCCCCGCAGGCCTATCAGCGTGCCGACACTTTGTCGGGTGGCCAAATGCAACGCGTTGCCATCGCCCGCACGATCATGCAGCAGCCACAGTTGCTGCTGGCCGACGAACCAGTGGCATCTCTCGACCCCGAGTCGAGCGCGCAGGTGCTCGAGTTGTTGCTCAAGGTGGCCACCGAAGACAAGATGACCGTCATCGTCACCTTGCACCAGGTGGAGCTTGCACTCGGCTGGGCGCATCGCATCGTCGGCTTGCGCGACGGACGCGTGGTGCTCGATCAAGATGCGCGCGGCCTGTCACAAACTGACGTGATGGAGGTGTACCGCCGAGTGGACCGCGAGTCGGAGCTTCTCGCCACCCCGAGTACGCCTGCAGCCGCACCGATAACCGAACGTCAGCGCGCCTGACATGACGGCGGCGCACGTCGAGCCGCTGGCCCGCGCGGCCGGCAACAAGCTGCCCCGCGCACCGCGAAAGTGGCAGAGCAAGGCGCTGTTGGCGGTGTTTGTCGCCTACGTCGTGGGCGTCGTGTGGTCGTGGATGTACATCGACATGACGCTGCTCACACTCTTTGGCGGTTTCACCGAACTGTGGAACCTCGTGGTCGACATGGTGCCGCCCAACTTCGACAACATGCGCGTGGTGTTGAAGGCCACGGTGGAAACGATTTGGATGGCATTGATTGGCACCACGGCCTGCGTAGTGCTCAGTATCCCGCTGGCCTTCATGGCGGCCCGCAACACCACCCCGAATCCGGTGGTGTTCGCAGTGGCGCGCGCCATCATCACTCTCACCCGTGCTTTACCCACCTTGGTGCTCGCTGCAGTGCTCACGTTGCCACTCGGCATCGGGCCGCTGCCAGGTCTGCTCGCTTTGGCGATTCACTCCATCGGCATGGTCGGCAAGCTCTTCACCGAGGCCGTCGAAAACACCGAGGCAATGTCGCGCGAGGCGGTGACCTCGACTGGCGCCGGCAAATGGCAAACCGTGCTCGCCACGTTGGTGCCACAAGTGACGCCGTCGTTCATCGGCACGGCGTTGTATCGACTCGACATCAACCTGCGCGAGTCGGCGGTGCTGGGTTTCGTCGGTGCAGGTGGCGTGGGCTTCGTGGTTCAGCAGCACCTGCGCAGCCTCGATTATCAGCGTGCGATTGCCGCTGTCGGGGTGATCTTTGTCGTCATCACCCTGATCGAAGTGGTGTCGACACGGCTTCGCGCATCAATCATTGGTGACCATCTTTCGTCGCCGACGAAGAAGACCCCCCGCACGATGGCCCGCGAACGCCGTGACCACCGCTTGCTCGTCGATGCCGTCACGACCCGGCGTCTTACTCCACCGTGGACCTACGAGCGATTGGTCCGTTCATCGGCTGGCATCATCTATCTCGTGCTCATCGTGGTGGCGTTTGCAACCATCGATATTCCGTACCTCTCCGCACTCGGCCTCGGCGACGAAGTCATCGACAGTTTCGGTCGACTCTTCCCGCCCGACTTCACCACTGCTGGCCCCGAACTTTGGCAGGGCATTCGCGAGACCGTAGCAATCGGCTTCATCGCCACCACGCTGGGTTTGGTCATTTCGGTGCCGCTCGGCATCTTGTCGGCGCGCAACATCGTGGTGAACCGCTTCGTCTACGGCACGACGCGACTGTTCATGCTCGCGTTGCGTGGCTTGCCCGAATTGATTGTCGCTGTGCTCTTCGTGGCCGCCATGGGTCTCGGGCCGGTGCCCGGCACGCTCGCGCTCACCGTCGGTACGGCGACGTTCGTGGCCAAGCTCATCGGTGACGCGCTCGAAGAAGTGTCACCTGAGCCGCGCGAGGCCGTGTTCGCCACTGGTGCGTCGCGGGCGCAGGAGTTCGTCACCTCGGTGATTCCGCAGGCATTGCCCAACCTCGTGAGCCAGACGCTCTACATGCTCGACGTGAATCTGCGCTCGTCGACCGTGCTCGGCATCATCGGCGGTGGCGGCATCGGGTTCTTGCTGCTTTCTGCGTTGCGGGTGTTGCAAGAGCCAACGGTCGGCGCAATCGTGATCGTCATCTTCGTGATCGTGTACTCGATCGAACTGATCGGCACGTTCGTGCGCTGGCTAGTGGAATAACCGCTCGCGCGTTAGCGGCGCTCCCAACACCCCTTGTGCCAGTGGCGGCGCAAATCTGGTGCCTCGCTCGGCACGCACACGACGTGCCCCATGCCGACCGGGATCGTGCGGTGGCAACCCGGGCACACGTATTCTTTGCGCGCCTCGTAGGGCTGCACACGACGCACATCGACGTGACCGTAGAGGCCGTCCCATATCGTCGCGGGCCGTTGGCGGCGAGGCGTGCTTTTCGCTCGCACGCGCTTGCCCCGCTTGTGTTGCGGGCTCATGCGAAAAATGCCCACGCGACGAGCGCAGTGATGATGGCGAACGCGCTAGCAATCACCACATAGTCGAGGCGAGTCGCCTTGTATTTGCGGTGCGGATCAAAACCCACCTTGCAAGTATCGTCTCTATATGGCCGACATCGAGGTCACGCGTGATGGCGGGGTAGCGACGGTCACCATCAACCGTCCGCAACGCAAAAATGCCGTGACGGGCGAGATGTGGGGCCAGTTGGCCGAGACGTTTCGTGCACTCTCTGCCGACACCACGGTTCGCTGTGTGGTGATCACCGGGGCAGGGGGCGAGTTCTGCTCGGGTGCCGACTTGTCGGCGCGCACCGCTGGCGAACGACCCGTGCACCAACTGGTTGCCATGCGTTCGGTGAACGACGCTGCGCTCTCGCTGCACCGCATGCCCCAGCCGACCATCGCCAAGGTGCGTGGGGTGGCGGTGGGTGCGGGCTGCAACCTGGCCCTCGGTTGTGATCTCGTCGTGGCGGGTGAAACTGCGCGCTTCAGCGAAATTTTCGCCAAGCGTGGTCTCTCGGTTGACTTTGGCGGCACGTGGCTGCTGCCGCGTCGCATCGGCATGCATCGTGCGAAAGAACTCGCACTCTTTGGCGACATCATTTCGTCAACCGATGCCCACGAGCTTGGCTTGGTCAACCGCGTGCTGCCCGACGCCGAACTCGATTCGTTTGTCGACGACTGGGCACGCAAACTCGCGGCCGGCCCGCCGATCGCACTGGCGCTTACCAAGCGAATGCTGAACAACTCGCTCAACGTGACGATGGAAGAAGCACTCGACGATGAAGGTGCCGCGCAAACCGTGAACTTCGGCACCAAAGACACGATGGAAGCCATGGAAGCATTCGTGCAAAAACGGGAGCCGAAATTCAAGGGCTACTGAGCGCCTCGCTTGCGGTGCTCGCGCTGCTTGCGCCGATGGCCGAGGAGGGCGGCGACGACGAAGGAGGAGGTAGCGAGACCGACTCGGCACTCATCATTGAGTCGGCAGTTACCACGATTCCTTCGTCGTGCACGACACCCGATTCCCTAAGAAGCGTGTTCGTCGGTCGAGTTGCCAGCATCGAGGCCAACTTCGTGCTCTACAGCGTGGAGTCGGAACGATTCGGTACCGTCGCCGACCTGCTGCGCAACAGCGTGCTCACCGTGCGGTACCCGATTGACGATGTGAAATACCTCGCGGAGGGCGAAAGGTTCTTGGTGGGTGCTATTGCCGCTCCGTCGGGTATTCGCGGTGACACTCCTGTGCTCGAGTCGAAAGTCCGCGTACCACCCGACATGTTCGGTGGCGACGCGGTCGCCGCCGAACAACGCATCTCGTGCCCCGACTATGAAGACCCTGTTCGCACACTGCGGGTGAACGGTGATGCCATCGACACCGGTCTTCTGCGACCGTTGCTCGACGATCGCTCCGGCTTGTTGCGCGCCTTACTGCTTCCGGTCGGTATAGGTCTCGCGGTGCTGTTCTTGCTCGCGGCTACGCGGGTGCTCGTGACTGGCGCTATCCGCGGAATGCGGCAGTCGCGCCGTCGCGGATCTCGCTGACCGCGTGCCCCAGACCTTGCGGGTCACGGAAGAGCGCGCTGCCGGCAATCAACACGTTCGCGCCGGCGCCAGCCGCACCGCGCACCGTCGACGGTGAGATGCCGCCGTCGACTTCGAGGTCAACTACGTCAGCGAGGCCGGCGCGATTGATCATGTCTCGAACGACGCGGATCTTAGGTTCCATCGACGCGATGTAGGACTGGCCGCCGAACCCTGGGTTGACGGTCATCACGAGCACGAGATCAACGAGGTCGAGCACGTGGGCAACTTCGTCGGGCGGGGTGGACGGGTTGAGTGCAACAGCTGCGTTGGCGCCGAGTTCGCGGATGTTGCCGAGCGTGCGGTGCAGGTGTTCGCACGCTTCAACGTGCACGATGAGCCGTTGGCAGCCGGCCTCCACATAGCGCTTGGCCATCACATCGGGGGTCAGCACCATGAGATGGGCTTCGTATGACTTTTTCGTGAGGTGCCGTGTGGAAGCGATGATGTCGGGGCCGAAGGTGAGATTGGGCACGAACTGGCCGTCCATCACGTCCCATTGGATGAGATCAACGCCCGCGGCGTCGAGCGCGACGATCGCTTCACCGAGTTTCGAAAAATCGACCGGCAGCACCGACGGGGCGATTTGCACGGGTCGCATGCTCGGTCAAGCCTAGGGTCGATGACGATGAGCGGCGCCGATTCCACCGTCGGCACCCGACGCGAGTTGCACATCGAGCGCCTCGTCGCAGGGGGAGACGCACTCGCGCGCGACGAAGGCCGCGTGGTGTTTGTCGACAAGGCGTTGCCCGGCGAGACGATCGAAGCAGAACTCGTCGAAGTGAAGCGAGACTTTGCTCGCGCACGCATGTTGCGCGTGACTGAAGCTTCGCCCGATCGTGTGGTGCCGCCCTGTCGCCATGTGGCAGAGGGCTGCGGCGGCTGCGATTGGCAACATCTCGCGGCATCGATGCAGCATGACGCCAAGGTGGCGGTCGTGCGCGAAGCCTTCGCACGCACCGCCCGCATGCCCGAGGCCCCGATTGTGCGCGGCGGAGCAGTTGGTCACGAAGCGTCGCGCACCACCGTGCGCATGGCGGTGACGCCGAATGGGCGACTCGGCTTTCGTCGTGCCGCTTCGCACGACACTGTGGATATCGAACGCTGTCTCGTGATGCACCCACTACTTCAGGAGCTCGTCTCAAGCGTCGGGGTTCGCGGTGAAGGTGAAGTCACCTTGCGCTGTTCAGCGGCTACCGGTGAACGAGCCGTGTGGTCACACGACAAAGCGCGCGTGCTCGGCTTGCCTGACGATGTTGCGGCAGGTGCCGCTGCCGTGGTGCATGAAGATGTCGCTGGTGCCCGTCTGCGCGTCTCAATGTCGTCGTTCTTTCAGGCCTCACTGCAGGCAGCCGAGTTGCTGGTTGATGCCGTCGCTCGCGCTGCGGGCGACTCACTCGATGGTCGTGACGGAATAGTCGTCGATGGTTACGGCGGTGTCGGACTGTTCGCCGCAACAGTGGTGCCCATCGGAGTGCAGTGCGTATTGGTGGAGTCAAGTGAGTCGGCCTGCAGTGATGCGTACGAAAACCTGCGCGGTCGAAGCGCGAAGGTGATGCACACTCGCTTTGAGCACTGGCGTGCGCAGCGAGCCGGGCTCGTGATTGTCGACCCCGCACGCAGCGGCCTCGGCAAACCTGGAGTCACCACGTTGCTCGACACCGCCGCACCCACCGTGGTGCTTGTCTCATGCGACGCGGTTGCGGCGGCACGTGACGCACGACTACTTGTCGACGCGGGCTACGACCTCGTCAATGCAGAAGTGCTTGATCTCTTTCCGCACACCCACCACGTGGAAGTGGTGTCACAGTTCGTCATGCGTTGATCCGCACCGACGGAGGGGTGCCCGCCGGTGCGGATCTCCCGACGACTCAGACTTTCGCGCGAGCGGCGTGGATGAAGCCAGCAATCGCCGCAACAAACATCACCGCAGCGACGAGGAAGCCCACGAATGCCGCCTGCATCGCCTTCTCGCCGAAGATGCTGAAGCCGTAGGTGGTGAGCAAGAGTCCGCGCAGTGTCTCGCCCTTGAACATGCTCTCGCGTGTCGCATTGACTGCAGCGAGGTCGGCCTTCAGCGTCTCGAGGTCAGCGGCACCCGCGGCCTCGGCAGCGGCCACTTTGTCACGCAGTTCGCGCTGGGGCGTGCCGAGTGATGCGTAGGTCTCACCTTTGCCGATGCCGGCGAGGTGTGCACCGATGTATTCGTTGGCGTAGCACTCAGCTTTTTCGCCAGAGTCGACGACGGTGCCGGCAAACTCGATGAGGCATTCCACTGTTGCTTCTTCGTCGGTCAGTGCCTCGGTGGCAGGAAAGTTGATTTCCTGGGCAGAGAGCTGATCTTTCACGTAGTCGCGGGCAAACGTTCCGTTCGCACGAAACACGAAGCCGAGCACGAGGAAGAGGATCGCGGTTGCGACGCCTCCCACGGAGATGATGAGGTCAAGACGCTTGCGTGACATTTCGTTTCCTTTCGAAGTGGTGATCACGACAACGTGGTGCTGTCGATGACTTCGACGGTAGGAATGCACACGTCATCAACACAAGCAAACTCGCGGTGATTCGCGTCGCTCAGGTGTTAGTCGACGCTGACGAGTTGTCAGTCACGACTTACAAGTTGTTCGTCGCACCCAACGAGCTGCGCAGCGTGAAGAGCACGAGCACAGCGCTCCACGCAAACACTGCAGTGAGCAACATCGGTGCGACCGGTGAGCCTGAAGTGAAGCGCAGCACTCCAGCAATGATCGGGCTCAACGAGCCTCCGATGGTCGCCACCAAACCGACGGCGCCCATCACGGCGCCGAAATCTTGTTCGCCAATCACTCGTCGTGCCACGATGCCGTCAAGGGCCGACAACGCCCCAATTGAGATTCCCGCGAGCACCACATACAGCGTCGCGAGCGGCAACATGCCCGAGGTGAGCAACACGACGGCCGCCAGACCGAGCACGACTCGAGCAACGAGCATCAACTCGAGTGCACCCCACCGTTCGATGGCGGCAACGAGCGGCAGACGACCAGCCAACTGCAACAGTCCGCGAGCGCTTGCGAAACCAGCCGCCACCCCGGCGCTGAGACCCGCCCAGGTCATCGTCGGAACCTGATACACCAGCAAGCTCGACGCAGCAGCCGACGACAAGAGCGCTGCGATGGCGAAACGCCGCACCTCGCGGCGCTTGGCCGCACTGCGAAGCGCCTGCAACAGTGAGCCAGCCGCGCCGGGTTGCGAGCCGCGCGGACTGCACACCACCGCACAGATCGCAAAGGCCGCAAACGTCGCGATCGCTGGCACGCGTATCGCGGTTTGCCAGCCATGTTGCGAGCGCAGCCATTCGGTGGCAGGAATCATGATTGGCGACGACAGGGCACCCCAAATCGTGAGTCGTGTTATTGAGCGCGATGGGTCAGACGTGCCCAATCGCACAGCCAGCGGCTGGGTGAATGCGTAGAACCCGGCTGCACCGATGAGCCCACCGCCTGCTGCATAGGTGACGAGAAATGCGGTTCCACTCAGCCCAGCACTGGCGAAATACAGGGCAGTTCCGAGTGGTCCGACGACGCCGAGTGCGATGCGCGGGTTGGCCTTGTCGAGTTGTCGACCGGTGGTGATGGCACCGATGCCTGCCACGAGGCTTGCGGCTCCGTAGGCAAGCGCCAGCGAGCCTTCAGTCAGATTGTGGGCGTCGAGCAGGTCGTCGAAGAGCACCCCGAAGCCGTAGAACCAAGTGCCGTAGGCGAGGATCGTGAGCACGCCGAGCGCGTCGAGACGCGACGCGGCGTACGCGCGCACAACGTATCTGCTCAACGCGCGACTAGCGCTGCGCCGTGATGTTCACCGATTGCGTGTCGGGTGCACAGCAGACTTCGGCCGAGCGAACGTCGGCAATCTTCGGTGTGTTTTTCATCTGCTCGGCGTCGGCGAGCACGGTGTACACCTCGTAACGGTGATCGCCACCTTCGACCCAGAACTTTTCTTGCACTGCATAACAGCAGGTGGTCTCACCTTCGACCCACGTTGGCAGACCAGCGCCGGTGATTCGTTCGTGTTCGGCGCGCACTTCATCGATTGACTGCACCTCGACACCCATGTGGTTGATGGAATCGGTGGCGGTCGGGTTCTCGATCAACACCAGCTTGAGCGGGGGATTCTCGATGGCGAAGTTGGCATAGCCAGGTCGAATTTTCGCCGGCGCGGTGCCGAAGAGTTTCGTGTAGTGCGAGATGGCAACCTCAAGGTTGCTTACATTAAGTGCAAGTTGCAGACGAGACATGCCTAAACCGTACCCGTCAAAGGTGAACGGCTCGGTACATGTTCGAGCGAAGTGGTGCCCCCCCTCGGATTCGAACCGAGGACCTGCGGATTAAGAGTCCGATGCTCTAACCAACTGAGCTAGAGGGGCGACTGTCTTGCTGTTGCAGCGCATCAGCCTAACTCGCAGGCATACCGGGCCGAAAATGAAGACGCGATGTAACCGCGATGAATTGGGGTGGACGACGGGGCTCGAACCCGCGACCTCTAGGACCACAACCTAGCGCTCTAGCCAACTGAGCTACGCCCACCAAGGCGCTTCATTCTGCCACGAAAACTCCACACTTTTGCGAAGTGACATCGATCCTCTCTGGGCATCAAGGTACGTCTAGTAGCCTGCAGGCAACACATTCGTTTGGAGCTGATAACCATGCCAGCGGCTGACAAGACGCTGACGCAATCTCTGGTAGCGCGAGCCAAGGAGATCACTGCTCGCGAACTGCAGACGTACGCCGACCGCACGAAGGGCTCGCAGGCCGCTAACGCCCGAGCCCGCAAGTCGTTGCCCCTTGGCGTTCCCTCCAGTTTCCAGGATTACGACCCGTATCCGATCGTGCTCGCCCGTGCCCAGGAGTACTGGTCAGTTGACGTCGACGGCAACCATTACGTCGACTACAACATGGGTTTCGGGGCTCTCTTTGCCGGCCACATGCACCGCGCCGTGCGCAAGGCCGTCTCTACCCAGCTCGACGACGGCACTCTCTTTGTCACCCCGTGCCCGACGAATGCCGAGGTGGCCGAGCTGCTGACCGCGCGCTACGGCCTGCCTCTCTGGCGTTTCACGAACTCGGGCACCGAGGCAACGATGGATGCCCTCCGCGTCGCTCGTGCCGCAACCGGCCGCGACAAGATCGTCAAAGTCGAAGGCGGCTACCACGGGCACCACGACGAAGTGATGATCTCGATGAAGCCGGCGCTCGACAAGGCTGGCCCTGCCGATGCGCCGTTCTCCGTCGCTTCGTCGGCTGGAATCACTCGCGGGGTGGTGGGCGACACCATTGTCATCCCGTACAACGACCCTGAGGCGCTCGAGCGCGTGCTGCGCGGCGGCGACATCGCGGCGTTCATCGTCGAGCCGGTGATGCAAAACATCGGCATCTGTCTGCCGCAGGCCGGCTATCTGCAGGCGGTGCGTGAGATCACCCGTAAGTACGGCACGTTGCTCGTGTTCGACGAAGTCAAGACCGGCATCACCGCAGGTTGGCGCGGTGCGTCTGGAGCGCTCGGCGTCGAGCCAGACCTGGTCGCTCTCGCCAAGTCGATTGGTGGCGGACTACCGCTTGGTGCCTTCGGTGGCAAGCGCGAATACATGGACGAGATCACCAATCGTCGTGTGGTGCACCTTGGCACCTACAACGGCAACCCGCTGTGCATGGCGGCCGCCCGCGCGGTGCTGGCCGAAGTGTGCACGCCCGACACCACCACCGAAGTGATCGCCCGCAACCATCGCCTCGTCGAAGCCTGCCGCTCGGTTATCGCCCAGCATGGCGTGCCCGCCAACGTGGTGGAGTTCGGCGCAAAGGGCTGCGTTACCTGGTCGCAAGAGCCGATTCGCAACTACCGCGACTACAAGGCGACTGACTTCGATCTTGCGTTCGCGCAGTGGATGCACGGCATCAACCGCGGCATCCTCTTGCCGCCAGGTTTGGATGAGCAGTGGCTCATCTCGGTGTTGCACGACGATGAGGCTGCGATGACATATGCCGGCGTCTTCGCAGATTTCGTCGAAGAACTCGTTCGTTAGTCGACTTCGGCAACACTGCTCGATCATCGGGCTCAGGTAACTTCGTTCTTCGTGACGGCTGTTGCTTCGCCAAAACTCGGCACGATGTTGTGGCGAGGGCTCTTGCGCCGCTGCCCGCATTGCGGCAACCGCCACGCGTTCTTTGAGAAGTGGTTCGTGCGCCGCGAGCGTTGCGCGGGGTGCGGGCTGCGGTGGGAGCGCAACTATGAAGGTTTCATGCTCGGGGCGATGGCGATCAGTTTCATCACGACCGGTGGTTCGCTGCTCCTGACGATGGTCATCGGGGTCGTGGTGACCTACCCCGACGTGCCGCTCCTGCCCGTCCTTGGCTCGACCGTTGCGGTCACCGTGGTGGTCGGGGTGTTCGGCTACCCGGTCTCGTACACCCTGTGGCAGGCCATCGACCTCCACCTTCGCCCTGTCGCCGAGGACGACGGCGAAGACCACGGTCGGGCCATCGTTTCCTAGCACTGGGGCACGGAGAGCCTCCGGAGGCGTCGCTGTGCGCCTCACGCGAGCCCGCCGCTGCCAGCGCCCCTGCCCGCCGCTGCCCTCAGGCCTGCCCGCCGCGACCC
Organism: Actinomycetota bacterium; assembly: GCA_041180605.1. GTDB lineage: Bacteria > Actinomycetota > Acidimicrobiia > Acidimicrobiales > Ilumatobacteraceae > F1-60-MAGs027. Next base: position 34,648 of record JBEGRF010000043.1, read on the forward strand.
GTGGGGTCTGCCCGCCACCTGCGCCCGTGCCCAGAATCCACAAAAAGTGGCCCGAGGTACTTGACCGAACAGGTGTTCGTAGGTAAGGTCGAACCCGTTCCGCACGGCTGGTGCACACAGACGAGGGAATGACATAGCGCGTCAGCACATATCGCGTGGCACCCCATCCCTACGGTGCCACGTTCCCCCCAACAACCACGAAATACCGATGAAAGGACACCAGCAATGACCACCGAAAAGAAGGCCGAAAAGACCCCTGCCAAGGCCCCCAAACCGGCCGTTGACGCCGACCGCGCCCGCGCCGCTGAGCGTGCCAAGGCCCTCGAGGCAGCCCTCGGGCAGATCGACAAGCAGTTTGGCACCGGTTCGGTCATGCGCATGGGTGAAAAAGAGGCAATGGCCATCGAGACCATCTCCACCGGTGCGTTGCCGCTCGACATCGCCCTCGGTGTAGGCGGTG
>JBEGRF010000044.1:0-25252 GCA_041180605.1 Actinomycetota bacterium
AAGACCGGCAAACGCGCCACCCACGATGAAGAGCACGTTCGCGGTGTCGATTTGAATGAACTCTTGGTGTGGGTGCTTGCGCCCGCCTTGTGGGGGCACCGACGCGACCGTGCCCTCGAGAATCTTGAGCAACGCCTGTTGCACACCTTCACCTGAAACATCGCGCGTAATCGAAGGGTTCTCGCTCTTGCGGGCAATCTTGTCGATCTCGTCGATGTAAACGATGCCCATCTCGGCGCGTTTCACGTCGAAATCAGCCGCCTGCAGCAACTTGAGGAGGATGTTCTCGACGTCTTCACCGACGTATCCGGCTTCGGTGAGTGCGGTCGCATCAGCGATGGCAAACGGCACGTTGAGCATTCGTGCCAACGTTTGCGCCATGTGGGTTTTGCCGCAGCCGGTCGGCCCCAGCAGGAGGATATTGCTCTTCTGCAATTCCACTTCGTCTCGGCGAAGCTTCTTGCCTTGCGAATACTTGAGACGCCGGTAATGGTTGAAGACCGCGACGGCGAGCACTTTCTTGGCGGAGTCTTGCCCAACCACGAAGTCGTCGAGGAATGCGCGGATTTCTCGCGGAGTTGGGACATTGTCCAACCCGAGACCCTTTGATTCATCGACCTCGTCATCAATGATCTCGTTGCAGAGATCAATGCACTCGTTGCAGATGTATACCGAGGGGCCGGCGATGAGTTTCTTGACCTGTTTCTGCGTCTTGGAGCAAAAGGAGCACTTGACGAGTTCAGCGGTGTCACCGAATTTGGCCACGTGCCCTCCCTTCGTCGCTACTTGATCGGTCCGGAGCGGTCGACCATCTGCCGAGTCGAAATGACCTCGTCGATGACTCCGTACGCCTTTGCCTCTTCGGCTTCCATCACGAAGTCACGGTCGGTGTCTTTGTGCACACGCTCGATGGTCTGACCGGTGTGCCGAGCAAGAATCTGCTCGAGCAAGTCGCGCATGCGAAGAATTTCTCTGGCGGCGATTTCAAGATCGGTCACCTGGCCATAGCCAACTTGGCCGTACGGCTGGTGCAACAGAATTCGCGCATGTGGAAGCGCGAGACGCTTGCCTTTGGTGCCGGCTGCCAGCAGCACCGCGGCCGCTGATGCCGCCTGGCCGAGGCAGATCGTGGCGATGTCGTTCTTGATGAATTGCATGGTGTCGTAGATCGCGAACAGCGCGGTGATGTCACCGCCGGGGCTGTTGATGTAAATGTTGATGTCTTTGTCAGGGTTCTCGCTCTCCAAGTGGATGAGCTGTGCGCAGATCAGGTTGGCGATGGTGTCGTCGATTGGCGTGCCGAGGAAAATGATGTTCTCTTTCAGCAGCCGGCTGTAGAGGTCGTACACGCGCTCACCTCGGCTCGTGACCTCGGTGACGTTGGGAACGTAGTAATTCGAGAAGTTCATGATTCGATCATGCATCGGGGGACTTGTCGTCCACCGTACTGGTCGACTCTTCGTCCGTGTTGGATTCGCTTGCGACCGTAGCGCCTGCACCCGTATCGACGGTGGGATCAATGTCCACACCCTCGTCGAGCAGCAATTCAGTGGAGATCGTGCGACCTTCATCGTCGACATACGTGACTTCGCGCACGAGCCACTCGAGGGCCTGTGATTTTCGAATCTGGGCCTTCAGGTCACCGATGGCGTCGTTCTTTTCATAAAGCGACTTCACACGCTTCGTTTTCACGTTCGCGCGTAGTGCGATGCGCTCAAGTTCGACATCCACATCGGCATCGGACGCCACGAGATTTCGGTCGCTGGCGATCGCGCGGAGTGCGAGGTCGACCCGAACTGCCTTGCGCGACTGTTCGCGCAGTTGCTCGATGAATTGTTCCTCGGTCTGACCGGTGATTTGCAAGAACTGGGCGATCGCGATGCCCTGACGCTGAAAAGTTTCCACCGTGTTGCGAACCCGCGAGCGCAGATCGCCTTCCACCATTGCTTCAGGCAAATCTGCTTCGACGAGCTTTGCGAGTTCGTCGGTCACGCGATCCACGACGGAACTCCGTGCCTGATTGAGCCGCGACACGTTCATGCGTTCGGCAATCGCGGTCTTCCAGTCAGCAACGGTGTCAAATTCGCCGAATGTGTCCGCCACCCATTGGTCGGTTGCTTCAGGCAGCTGCAGCTCTTGGATTTTTGCCACCTTCAGTCGGAAGTCCGCTTCTTCTTCGTTGCCGTTGGGAACGGCCTTGAATTCTTTCTCGTCGTTCGTGTTCATGCCGACGAGCACTTCGTCGAAGCCCTTCGCTACCCAGCCGCGACCAACTTCGTACAACCAAGCTTCGACGTTGAGACCTGGCACAGGCTCGCCGTTGCGGGAAGCCGAGAGATCGAGCGTGACTTGGTCGCCGGTGGCAACCGGCCTTGCGGCGTCGATCAACGTGCCATGACGCTTGCGCTCGCTGTTCATGACTTCTTCGATCTCTGCATCGCTCGCGGTGACCGACGGCAGCTCGACTCGCAGACCGGCGTATCCAGCCACGGTGATGACGGGTCGAACTTCCATCTCGCAATGGAACGAAATGGGACCGTCGTCTTGTTCGGCGCCGTGCACATGATCAACCTTGGGAGTGGCGATGATGTCGATGTCGTGCTGCTTGACGGCTTCGGCGAGGTACTTCGGTACCGCATCTTCAATCGCCTGCGCGCGAGCCGCTTTCTTTCCTTCTGTGCCGAGGTGGGCGTCGATCACCCGGCGCGGTGCCTTGCCTGGACGGAACCCTGGAATTCGAACCTGCCGCGCCAGCTTGCGGTACGCAACGTCGATGTCTTGCTCAAACGACGCTGCGTCGATGGTGACTTCGACCTTTACTTTGTTGCCTTCGAGCTGTTCGACCGTGCTTTGCATGAGTGAAGAAGGCTACAAGTGACATACTGAGTGCATGCCGTTTTGGAAACCGCACGCCCTCGCCAAACCCCACGAAGGACAGATTGATCTGCGAATCGGCGACCGGGTCGTGAGCACCGTCGAGTTACCCGACGTTCCGCTCGGAAGCGAAGGTCGCGTCATCCTCGCCAATGGTTTTCAATGGCAGCGATATTGGGTGCGGTTCGCGAACGGAGTCGAAGTGAGTGATCTTGACCACCGACACCTCTCCCCCGTCGGCCGCGCAAAGAAGCGTCTGGCAAAGGCAGCGAAGCGCGCGAAGTGAGCGAGATTCGCTCACACTTCCCCGGCGCCCAAAGTGACTGGGCGCGATTCGACGGGCCAGCCGGCACGCAGATGGTGGATGTCGCGATTCGTGCGTCGAGCGAGTGGTCGGCGAGCGGGAACAACGCCAATACTCACGGTGCCTTCGCCCAGGCAGACGCCACTGATGCGCTGCTCGAGCGGGCACGAGGCGTAGTCGCCCAACTGCTGGATGCAGACCCCCGTGGCGTGTGCTTCGGGGCGAACATGACGACGATGACGTTTGCGCTCACTCGAGCGATTGCCCGCACTTTGCGGTCAGGTGATCGTGTCGTCGGCACGCAACTTGACCATGATGCGAACGTCTCACCCTGGCGCATCGCCTGCGAGGAGTCGGGCGCCGAGCACGTTCTGGCTCCGTTCTCTGTGCCTGACGGCAGGCTCGACATGAAAGCACTCGCTTCGCTCATAAACCCGAGCACCAAATGGGTGGCGGTGACTGGCGCTTCGAACCTGATCGGCACGATGCCTGACCTACGCGCAGTCGTTGCGCTTGCACGTCATGTGGGTGCGCGAGTATTCGTCGACGCTGTCCACTTGGTGCCGCACATGCCGGTCAGTGTGCTCGACATCGGGTGTGACGTGCTCGCCACCAGCCCGTACAAGTGGTACGGACCGCACGCAGGAGTGATGTGCATTGAGCCCAACCTGCTCAACTCGCTGCCGGTAGCCAAGGTAAGACCTGCCGAGGACGTCGGACCTCGACGTTTTGAGACAGGCACGCCGAACCTCGAGAACATTGCGGCGACGGAGGCTGCTGCACGGTTCTTGCTCGAAGAAGGCATGGGGAACATCGCTGCTCGTGAACGGGAAGTGTTCGCACCGTTGCTCGAGGGACTCTTGTCGCTGCCGCACGTGAAGGTGTGGGGCCCGCCGACGCTGGAGTCGCGCACTCCGACCGTCGCGTTCACTGTGAAAGGCAAGACTCCCGAACAAGTAGCCGCGGCTCTCGCTGCGAACAAGATCGCGGTGTGGAATGGCAACTCCTACGCAGTCGAAGTCGTGTCGCGCCTCGGGCTTGCGGAGTCGGGCGGAGTGGTTCGCGCGGGAGTGGTGCGGTATGTAACGCACGGCGACGTCGCCCGCCTGCTTCACGTCGTGCGTTCGTTAGCCTGAAACCAAGCGGGATGTAGCACAGCTTGGCTAGTGCGCCTGGTTTGGGACCAGGAGGTCGCAGGTTCAAATCCTGCCATCCCGACGGAAACTTTTCGAATGACTTCACTCAGCAACAAGGAGAAGTACGTCTCGCTCGTCACGTTTCGGCGTGACGGCAGGCCGGTTGCGACACCAGTCTGGTTTGCCGCTATGGGCGACGAGTTTGGCGTCATTACCGAGACCAACGTCGGCAAGGTAAAGAGAATTCGCAACAATCCACGCGTGACCGTGCAGGTGTGCGATTACAGCGGCAACGTGGTACCTGCCGATCAACCGGGGGCCTCGCCCGTGCTCGAATCATCAGCCCGACTCGTCACTGGCAAAGAGGCCATTGCCGTGCGTAAGGCAATTGCCAGAAAATACGGCCTGACGTATGCAGGGTTTTCTGTTGCATGGACGATCTCCAGTTTCTGGGCGCGATTGCGAGGAAAGTCGAGCGACTCCCCCGAGACCGCAATCATCTTCACGTTGAAATAACTAGCTGGCGCCTAGTGCACGCCAGGCAGCCTGCGACGCGTCGGTCTAGCGCGCCACGGATACGACATCGACCCGATCGGTGATCGACTCGAGGTACTCCATGTCAGGGTCGATGCCGATGCCAGGCCCGGTCGGCACGTCGAGATGGCCTTCGCATAGGACGAACGGCGTCGTCACGTCACGGTGGAAGTATCTCGCTGATGCCGACGTATCGCCCGGCAGGGTGAACCCCGGCAGTGCAGCGAGAGCAAGGTTGGCTGCGCGACCGATGCCTGTTTCGAGCATGCCGCCGCACCACACCGCAATGCCCCGTTGGAAGCACAAGTCATGAATCTTCTTTGCCTCGAGATAGCCGCCGACTCGACCTGGCTTGATGTTGATGATGGTGCAGGCGCCGATGTCAATCGCTTCGCGGGCCACCTCTGCCGAGAGAATCGACTCATCAAGACATATCGGTGTGCGAACGACCTTGCAGAGCTCCGCATGCGCCGCCACTTGTTCTTCTGGGAGCGGCTGCTCGATGAGCAGCAGGTTGAATTCGTCCAACTTGGCAAGATGTTTGGCGTCGCTCACTGAGTAAGCAGAGTTTGCATCGACCTGCAACAGCAGATCTTCGCCGAATGTCGAACGCACGGCACGAACCGGCTCGATATCGAACCCTGGCTCGATCTTCAGTTTGACGCGCAGGTAGCCATCGTTGAGGTACCCCTGCACGACACGTATTAAGTCGTCGATCGAGGGTTGGATGCCAACAGAAACGCCTGATGGCACCCGCGACTTGACTGCTCCGAGGAATTCGCCGAGGCTTCGACGTTCACTCCGCAACTGAAAGTCAAGTAGCGCAGTCTCCAACACAGCCTTGGCCATGTAGTGGCCGCGAATCGCTCGCACTTCTTCTGCAAAGTGCTGCGCCGTGGTGGTGGTGGAAACGAGCGGCAAGAGAAAACGACGAAGCACCGTCTCGCAACCGTCGACGTACTCGCTCGAGTACAACGGCTCGCTCATCGCCACGCACTCACCCCAGCCGGTGACGCCATCCCCACGAACTTCGAGGTACAAGAGTTCTCTGGCCGTCTCGACACCGAAACTGGTGCGAAACGGCGACACCAAGTCGATGTGTGCTCGACGTATGCGAATGTCGCTGATCATCGTGTGAGTACTGCCTTCATCTCGCCTTCGTTACTGCGTAGCTTCCGTCGCTCGTCAACCCTGCGATGCGCCATGACCCGCCAAATGCTTTTCGCAAGTCTGCCCGCTGTTGGTCTCGCCATGCGTGAGCTGCACTCTTGTCGGTACGGCGCAGTGACTCGATATCGGGCGGAATGGCAATTACCCACTCCGCGCCGCTGACGGATGCACCGGTGGGCGGAGCGTCTCGACCAGCAACCGGCCACGACACAAAGACTCGATCAGTGCGTTCGCCCCTATTCAGACCATCGCTGATGGCGCCGTAAAAGTCTTCGTGGTATTCGGTGACCATAGCCCCGAGCTTCACCAGGTTGAAATAGGCGTTGCGTCGCACCAGCGGATCGAACGTCCAGGTCACGAAGTCAAGGTCCTGCGACTTCGCCCATCCCCACTGATGGTGCTTGAGTGCGAGACCAACGCCTTTGTTCCCACGCTCGGGAATCACGCCCGTGACGTGGGAGTGCAAGCCAAGTCGACCATTGTGCTTCGCGATGAAACCCCACGTCGCCCCTACGACTTCGCCGTCGACTTCAGCAAGCGACGCATGGCCGCCTGCATGCAGAGTGGCGATCATGGTCTCGTTTGGCACCATGCCCGCCACCCCCCACACGCGGTCAAAAAGCGCCCTTGCTGCCTCGCAACCAGAGCGATTCGTCACAGTGGAGACGCGCACGCGTACGACGCTAGTTGTGGCGAGGCACGACTCGGCTCGAATTCACGTCGTGCCCATTCGCATCGCCCACCTGCGCTGAGCAAGTATGGAGTCATGCCCGTTCAGGTCACCGTCGTCGATCATCCCGTAGCCCAAGAAGCACTCACTCACCTCCGCGATCAGGACACTTCGAATCAGATGTTCCGCGCCGAGATGCGGCGCTTGTCCCTAGTGGTCGTCGCCGAAGCAACCAGAAGGATTCCCACCCGCGCCCGCAAAGTGACGACGCCGCTCGCCACCACTGATGGCGTATCGCTCGCGAATCGTCCTGTGCTGGTGCCGATCCTTCGCGCAGGTCTCGGCATGTTGCCAGCGGCGATGGAGCTGCTGCCCGATGCGGACATCGCCGTTGTCGGCGTGCAACGTGACGAGGAGACCCACGAACCAAGCGAGTACGTGGCGAAGTTGCCTCACGACCTCAGTGGCCGCACCTGCGTGGTGCTCGATCCGATGCTCGCAACCGGTGGCTCGCTCGCCCACGGCTGCAAGATTCTCGTTGATCGTGGCGCAAAAGGCCCGATCTATGTCGCTTGCGTGCTCGCTGCACCCGAAGGCATCAAACATCTCGAGTCGACAGGCATGAACCTGCACGTCGTGACTGCGTCGATTGACAGCCACCTCAATGAACGTGCGTTCATCGTGCCCGGTCTTGGTGACGCTGGCGACCGTCAATTCGGCCCGCCAAACTGACGTGACGCGCGCTGCGCGAATGCGGCCGCCGACCAAGGCGGTGTCGGAGCGGATGCGAGCGGTCAAGACCTCGGGCACCGCCCCAGAGATCGCTGCTGCGCGAGTCCTGCGACGAATGAGCATGCGTTTTCGTCGCCAGGTACGAAACCTCCCCGGGACACCCGACTTTCTGTTACTTGACCACGACATTGCGGTCTTCGTGCACGGTTGCTTCTGGCATGGCTGCCCGCGATGTTTTCGCGGCACGAAACGCAACGCTGCGTGGTGGCGCGAAAAACTGGATCGCAATCGGCGTCGCGACCGCCGCAAGGCCCGCCAACTGAGACAATGCGGCTATGGCGTGGTGCAGCTCTGGGAACACGATTCACCAGAGCGAATCGAGCGCCGTATCCGTTTCGCAACCGCAGGTGCGCGACGAGCAAGCCACCGCCTCAGCCGTTGATGGCATTGCTTTCTGGGTGCGGCTCTTTCACCACCACGTGCAATTGCCTGGCGAAGTTCAGCCGAGGTTGCGCGATGCCGGGGTGTCAGCCGAAGAATGATGCAGCGACGTCATTGAACAGGGCGAGGTCGATGGTTCGCGTCTTGCCGCGGGTCACGCGCATCGAGATTCGCTCGATTTGCCCACACTTCAAGACGACCATCTCCCCAAAAGCCTTGGCCATCACTGCATCTACAGCAGCCAGGCCGAATCGTGAAGAAAGCACTCGGTCATACGAAGTTGGTGTGCCGCCACGTTGCACGTGCCCGAGTTGCACCACTCGCGACTCGAAACCCGTGAGTCGCGACAACTCGGGAGCAATGATCTGGCTGATGCTGCCGTGCATCTCGCGACCGTACTTGTCAAGTTTCGGCTCGGGTACCTCGAGCGTTCCCGCTGTCGGTCGGGCACCCTCGGCTACGACGACGAGCGACGCATATCGACCTCGGCCGTGTCGTCGCGTAACAATCTCGGCGACTTGTTTGATCTCGAACGGCACTTCTGGGACGAGGATTGCTGTTGCGCCTCCAGCGAGGCCGGCGTGCAATGCGATCCACCCCGCGTCGCGACCCATGACTTCGATCACCATGACGCGGTCATGGCTCTCCGCGGTGGTGTGGAGTCGGTCGATGGCATCCGTGGCGATTTGTACTGCAGTCTGGAATCCGAAGGTGGCGTCGGTGCCAACGACATCATTATCGATGGTCTTGGGCACTCCGATGGTTGGCAGCCCTTCATCGGCGAGCATTGATGCGACGGTGAGCGAACCATTGCCGCCGATGACGATCAAAGCATCGAGACCGAGTTCCGAGAAAACCTGCTTGGTGCGCGAAACGCCGTCGACATGGTCATACGGGCTGCCGCGACGAGTGCCGAGGATCGTGCCTCCCTTCGGCAAGATGCCTCGCACGTTGCTGATGTCGAGCTCTTCGTATCGTTTCTCGAGCACACCATCCCATGCGTCGTAAAAGCCGACTACTCGGTGCCCGCCGACGCCATTCGCCTTGCGCACGATTGCGCGGATGACGGCATTGAGGCCCGGACAATCGCCGCCACCAGTCAGGACGCCGATGTTCACGACATCAAGGCTAAGACTGCACCCGCCGAGCACCTTCGACCAAGTTGATGCGATAAATCACTTCGTCGAGTGCGTCAGCAGCGGTCACAGTCGGATAGCGAATCGGATTTTCGTTCGTGATGCACGTCGGCAATGGTGCCAACAACGTTGACGGCTTCGGGTGGCAGAACTGCACGATGCTGTATCGCTCGCCGTCGTAGTCGGGGTCAGCGACCACGCGATGCCAACCAATCGGCAGAACTCCATTGGTGATGCGCTCGAGCATGATGCCCGAGTTGACGATGACGTGGCCACTCGGCGGGATTGCATCGATCCAGCGTCCCTCGTGCTTCACCTGCAGGCCGCGAGCAGTCGCGCGAGGCAAGGCCGTGATGAGGTTGATGTCCCCGTGTTCCGCCGCCCACACGTGGCCTCCGGCGGGCACGTTTTTCATGCTTGGATACCGAATCGCTCGGTTCAATGCGCAACCGTCGTCGACCATTGCATCAAAAAAACGCTCGTTGCAGCCAAGGCCCACTGCGATGATGCGTAAGAAGCGCATCTGCAGACCGAGCATCGCTTCATGGAAGGCGTAGAGCACCTTGCTGATACCAGGTACCGACGCCTCAGGAAGCATCTGGTCGGGATACGCCTGCGGGTACTTGCGTCGCATCGGATGCCCGGCTTCCAGTTGCTTGCCCCAGTTGAGCATTTCTTTCCAGTCAGGTTTGTCGCTTACTTCGGCAGTTTCGACGAGAACATCCGTGTATCCCGTTTGGCCGTTCGCTCCCGGAGCGATGTATCGGCGCTTTTCTTCGAGCGGCTTGTTGAAAAACTCGTAGAGCATCGAGTAGGTCGTGTCGAGCATGTCCTCGGAGAGGTCATGACTCGTATAAACGAAGCCAGTGGCGAGGCTGCGCATCACGCCGTCAACCACGGCCTTACGCTGTTTGGCGCTGCCCTGTTCGAAGGCGAGCAAATCGACGTCAAGGATGTCGTCGGACATGCCTTTCACTGTATTCGTCTGCAGAAAATCTGCGGGTATGGTGACGAGACGATGGTGACAGGCGCTTCGACCCCTGCGAGTGCGAACACCGTCGCGCCTGAGTCGCGGTCGGTTCGCTGCGGCGCGATCTCGCTTCACGTACGGGAATGGATGCCTTCGGACACCCAAGAGTCTCCACAGTCGAAACTCACAAGGCACTTGCCGATCGTCCTCGTCCACGGACTTGCGTCAAACGCACGGCTCTGGGACGGTGCCGCAATGTCTCTCGCTGGCAAGGGATATCGCGTCGTGGCAATCGACCAGCGCGGCCATGGTTTGAGCGATAAGCCTGATGGCGGCTATGACATGCTGACGGTCGTCAACGATCTTTCGTCGCTGATCGTCGCCATGCAACTCGACCGGCCGGTCGTTGCCGGACAGTCATGGGGCGGAAACGTCGTCGTGGAACTCGCCAACCGTCATCCAGAACTCGTCTCGGGAGTCTGCGCAGTCGACGGTGGACTCATCCAACTAGTCGATCGATTCCCCGATTGGGAGACGTGTGCCAAGCTGCTGGCGCCCCCTCAGCTCACGGGTACGCGTGCATCCGACTTCGAGCGCATGATTCGTAACGCCTACTCCGATTGGCCCGAGACCGCAATACTGGGCACATTGGCGAACATGGAGGTGCTCAGCGACGGCACCATCCGTCCGTGGCTCTCACGTGAACGCCATATGCAGGTGCTCCGCGGGCTGTGGGACCATCGACCGCGAGAAGTAGTAAATAGTCTTCGCCGTCCGGTGCTCTTCACGCCTGCCGATGGCAACGACCGACCAGCAGGTGCCAGTGACGCTCGCGGCATCCGCAAACGTGAGGAATACGACGCAGTAGTCAGTGGTTTGGAACATGTTCGCGTCGAATGGTTCTCGCCCGCCCACCACGACCTTCATGCGCAGTTCCCGCAACGATGGGCGCAGACGTTGCACACCTACATTGAGAATGGTTTCTTGACATGACATCACTACCGAGAATTCTCGCGATCATGGGATCCGGCGAGACCGCGCCGACAATGGTCGGCACCCATCGTCGACTCGCGTCGTTGCTTCCGTCACCCGTGCGCGCAGTCGTGCTCGACACGCCATACGGATTCCAGGAGAATGCAAGCGAGCTTGCTTCTCGCGCAGTCGAGTACTTCAAAACCAGTGTCAACGTCGACTTGCGTGTCGCCGGACTCACCCGGATGAAACAGTCGAACGGCCTTCCGTCTCCGAGTTCAGCGGTCGTGGAAAAGGGTCTGCGTGCTGTCGACGACGCCCACTATTTGTTTGCGGGCCCAGGTTCACCTACATATTCCATGCAGCAATGGTCAGACACCCCGATTCGCGCACTGCTCGCGCGCAAATTGAATCAGGGCGGGATCATCACATTTGCCTCAGCGGCCGCACTCACGCTCGGCGGTCGCACGGTTCCCGTCTACGAGATTTACAAGGTCGGGATGGATCCCTACTGGAACGAAGGGCTCGGGCTTTTGCGCGAGCTTGGGATTCCTGCCTCGGTGATACCGCACTACGACAATGCCGAGGGTGGCTCGCACGACACCCGATTCTGTTATCTCGGCGAACGTCGCCTCCAAGTCCTCGAGTCGATGATGCCCGACGACGAATACATCCTCGGTGTCGACGAACACACTGGGCTCGTCATCAATCTCGACGACGAAACGGCTCAAGTAGTAGGAAACTCCACGGTCACTTTGCGAAAGGGTTCGCGAAAACTCGTGCACGCGGCCGGCGAGTCGTTCTCCATTGAGGAATTGCGCGCTCCATCATTCGTTGGCGCGTTCGCTGTCACCACCTCCCGAGCAGCAACGTTGTCGAGCAAACGACAAGACGACTCGCCGGCGTCGTCGAGCGCTACGGGGCGATCGCTCCTCGGCTCAGCAGAGTCGCTGCGAACTTCATTCGACGATGCGCTCATCCGCGGCGACGCTGATGCAGCCGTCGAAGCCGCGCTGTCGCTCGAGTCGGAGATCCGCGCGTGGGCTGCGGACACGTTGCAGAGTGATGAACGCGATCGTGCGGTGGCCATATTCCGTGCAATGATCTCGCGACTCGGGGAGATTGCCGTGAACGGATTGCGCGACCCGCGAAGCGTCGTCGCTCCGTTCGTCGACGGTCTTCTCGCGATTCGCAAGGTTGTGAAACAGGAAAAGAGATTCGACTTGTCGGACGTCGTGCGAGACTCGCTCCTTCAAGCAGGAGTCGAAGTCCGCGACACCAAAGACGGTGTCGAGTGGGTGCTAAAACCTCAGATGTGATGCAACGAGGCGACGCGCGATCGCGCGCGACGACCGGCGAACAGGTAGACCGCGGTGAACGCAGCCGCTGAGATCAGGATGATCGTGGCCCCGGCACTCGTGTCTAGGTGATACGACGCGTTCATACCGATGAAACAACTTCCCGCGCCGATGACTGGGGCAATGACGAGCATCTTCGAGAAAGAATTGGTCATCATCCGAGCAGTTGCTGCGGGAATCACCAATAAGGCCGAAATGAGCAGCGTTCCGATCACGCGCATCGTCACGAGGATCGTGCCCGAGAGCATCACCATGAGCATCACTTCGATAAGTGCGACTCGCTCTCCGGAGACCGTGGCTACCTGCGGGTCGAAAGTGGCAAAGAGAAATGAACGGTACGCGAGCACCAGGGTCGCGGCGACGACGGAGCCGACGACGAGGATTGCCGCGACGTCTCCCCAGGAGACGCCGAGCACGCTGCCAAAGAGCACTGCTTCGATGCTCTTGCGGGCTTGCCCGTAGCGGTTCAGCAGGGCGATGCCCGCCGCAAAACTCGCCGTGGTGACGATGCCGATGGCGGCATCGGCACCGAGGATGCGCCGGCGAGCGATGCGACCGATGAGTACGCCAGAGACAACGCCCCAAATGCCTGCGCCGACGAAGAAGTTGATCGACATGACCGCCGAAGCTGCGGCGCCACCGAAGACGGCATGCGAGAGCCCGTGCCCGATGTAACTCATTCCGCGGAGCACGACGTAGACGCCGAGCACTCCGCAGAGGGCACCGGCGAGGGTGGCTGCAACCATTCCCCGCTCGAAGAACCCGAAATCGTACGGCGCGAGCAAATCAATCGACAGCAGCAATGACACAGCGTTCACCTGGACAACTTTCGTTCATTGCGCAATTTGTGTGCGGTTTCTCGAAGCACTTCTGAAGCTTCGTAGTCGTGGTCGAGCACAATCGGCATACCGCCGTGCTCAAGCACGTGCAGCGGTGCTCCGTAGGTTCGTTCGAGCACCTCGGGGATGAGGGTTTCTCGGGGCGGACCATCGGCAATGACTTCCCGATTGAGGCAGACAAGTCGCGGAAGGTGGCTCGCCAAGCCGTTCAAGTCGTGCGTGGTGAGCACGATGGTGGCGCCCTTGCCGTGTAGATCGTGCAGGAGATGCAGCACCTCGTGACGTGTTCGCACGTCGACACCCGATGTCGGCTCGTCGAGCAACAGAATGTCGGGATTTCCGAACATCGCTCGCGCGACGAACACTCGTTGCTGCTGGCCGCCGCTCAGTTCGCGGATGTGACGGTCTTGCAGTCCGCCAATGCCGAGGCTCTCGAGCATGTGCGACATCTCTTCTCGCTCGGCGGCGGTGATCGTCGGCCAGCGACGACGAGTTCGCGTCATGGTGAGAACTTCACCGACGGTGATTGGGAAGTTCCAGTCCACGGATTCAACCTGCGGCACGTAGCCGATTCGCGTACCTCGCGCCACCTCGACGCTGCCGCGCGTCGCTGGGACTGCTCCGGTGATGGCTCTCAGCAGTGTCGTTTTACCAGAACCTGATGGACCGACGATGCCGACGAACTCACCTCGATGAACGTGCATCGTGACGTTTTCTAGGGCGTAGCTCGCCTCGTAGGCGACACTCGTCGCATCGCAGCGGACAAGGATGGTCATAGGTTCACTGCGGGTACTCGGCACGATCGGGTGCTCGCAACGCTACGTCGAGGGCCCGGAGACTCGCCGCGTCCCCTCCGATGGCTTCGATCATCGTGACGAAATTGAATCGCATCAACGCCTGCCACGAGTGTTCGGGGTCGCCCGGTTTGCCGGGCAGATCATCGTCGCGAAGTACGTCGATATATCGGGCGCCGGTCTCCTCCCCGATTTGCTCGAGCACCGCAGAAGGAAACACTTCGCTACCGAACACTGCCGGCACTTGTTTCTCACGAACTTGGGCGATCAAGTTCGCGATGTCTTTCGGCGAAGGTTCGTCGAACGACGACGGCTGGATTGCGCCGACGACGGCCCACTCGTAGTGTCGCGCGAAGTACGCATAAGCATCGTGGTAAGTGAGCAACAAACGCCGTGCAGGCGGGATCGTCGCGGTGGCGGCTGCCATTGCGGCATCGAGATCGTCGATTACTCGTTCGAGTGCCTCATAGTTCGCCGCGTACGCAGGCGCATTGGGAGGATCAAGCAGCGAAAGCACATCACGAATTGTCGCTGCGTATGATTTGGCCATCGGCGGGTTCGTCCAAAGATGCGGATTGGGCTTTCCACCCTCTTTCGGAAAAGAGAAGTCGTACACCCACTGGTCGCGCGGGAGGATCTTGGTGCCGAGTTCGCAGAGCACCGTGGTATCCCCGACATTGGCTTTTGCCAAATCTTTGGTCGGCTCTTCGAGCACCAGCCCGTTCATAAAGACCGCGTCCGCAGATTCGAGCACCCGAGCGGCACTCGGTGGCGGTTCGAAAGTGTGGGAGTTGGTACCTTCGGGTACGAGCCCCGACACCTGCACCGGCGCGTCGCCGACGATCTGAGCGACGAGGCTCGTTATTGGCGCAACGGTCGAGACGATACGAAGCGGTCGACCCACGACGGGGGCGAATACCGAACAGTTCTGATCTGCGGTTTGCCTGCCCACTTCTGTCGAGCTACAGGAGGCGCAGACGAGGGCGCCGATGAGAGCGAAAGCTCGGTTCCACGCCATGAGAAGCGCCTTTCAGGTGCGGTCGAAAACCACGACCAAGGGTAACGAGGACGGTTGCTGGCAGTATGAGGGCATGACCAACTACGACAAGATCTACGTGAATGGCAAATGGATCGCACCATCTTCGAGTGAAACGATTCAAGTCTTTGACTCCACCGATGAGTCGGTTATGGCGACTATCCCTGCGGGAACGGCCAAGGACGTCGACGCCGCCGCGAAAGCAGCGCATGCTGCGTTCGATGCATGGGCGGGCCTCGATGCTCAGGAGCGCGCCAAGTACATGAGTCGCATCGGTGACGGCCTCGCCGGACGCATGGACGAGATTGCGACGGCGATCTCGCGCGAGACAGGTATGACGACCTTCCTCAGCAAGCTCGTGCAGGTCGGGCTACCGATCAATTCGTTCAAGCAAGCATCGGCGATCGCCGAAAAATACCAATATGAGCGCGAGGTGGGTAACTCGCTGGTAGTCCGCGAGCCAATCGGTGTCGTCGGTTGCATCACTCCGTGGAACTATCCGTTGCACCAGATCGCCGCCAAGGTTGCCTTCGCGATGGCCGCCGGCTGCACGGTGGTGCTGAAGCCGAGCGAGATTGCACCGCTCGACGCGTTCATGCTCGCTGAGATCATCGACGAAATCGGATTGCCGGCCGGTGTGTTCAACATGGTGACGGGCGTTGGCCCGGTAGTTGGCGAAGCGATAGCGGCACACCCGCTCGTCGACATGGTCTCGTTCACCGGCAGCGGCCGTGCGGGAAAGCGCGTGATGCAGGTGGCTGCCGAATCGGTGAAGCGGGTCGCGCTCGAATTGGGTGGTAAGTCGGCGAACATCATCGGTGAGGACCTCGACAAGGAGACCTTCGCCAAGGCGGTGATGGGCGGAGTCGGTAAGGCATTCTTGAACAGCGGTCAGACTTGTTCTGCACTGACGCGCATGCTCGTGCCGAAGTCTCGACTAGCAGAAGCCGAACAACTCGCCACGACCGCTGCGTCGAACATGAAGGTCGGCGACCCGTTCGCCGAGGGCGTGCAGCTTGGACCACTCGCATCCGCGGCACAGCGCGACCGCGTGAATGGTTACATCCAGAAGGGCATCGACGAAGGTGCGAAACTGCTGGTCGGCGGAGTCGGGAAACCCGAGGGAGTCTCAAAGGGTTACTACGTGAAACCGACGGTGTTCTCCGGCGTGACCGAGAACATGACTATCGCTCGCGAAGAGATCTTCGGCCCGGTGCTCAGCATCATGGCGTACAACAACATCGACGATGCCGTACGTCTCGCGAACTCGACGGACTACGGCCTCGCGGGCGGCGTATGGTTGGCCGACAAAGAGAAGGCCATGGCGGTTGCGCGACGCATGCGGACTGGACAAGTTGAAGTCAATGGCGGTGCGTTCAATCCGAACGCGCCGTTCGGCGGCTACAAGCAGTCGGGCAACGGTCGGGAGTACGGCGACTATGGTTTCGAGGAGTTCCTCGAGATCAAGAGCATGCAGCGCTAAGTACGCTGAAGTCTGCGCTCTCGCGGGTGTAGCTCAATGGCTAGAGTTCCAGCCTTCCAAGCTGGCTATGCGGGTTCGATTCCCGTCACCCGCTCCAGGCAACTTTCAAACGATTCGTAAAGTGACTCCGTGATTGCCGTGTTGGCGCTTACGCCATGACTCCGACATCGATTCTCTCGCCATGACAACGGCGTTGGTGCGGCGGCCAAGTTCGCGGCTCTCAGACGGCATCGTCACCCACATCAAACGCTCTCCAGTCGATCTCGAACTCGCCAAGAGACAGTGGGCAGCGTACGTCGATGCACTGCACGCGTTCGGCTGGAAGATTCGTGAGGTGCCGACCCTCGAGTCAGCACCGGACTGCGTGTTCATCGAAGATACGGTCGTCGTGTACCACGACCTCGCGGTAATGACTCGCCCCGGCGACCACCGTCGCAAACCAGAAGTCGAGGCAGTCGAGCCTATCGTGCGAGAGCTCGGCTATCGAGTGCAGCGGATCCTTGCGCCAGGAACTCTCGACGGTGGCGACGTGTTGAAGATTGGGGACGTCGTCTACGTCGGCATCGGCGGTCGCACGAATCGCTCGGGCGCCGATCAGTTGTCAGCCCACCTCGAGTCTCTCGGTGCCCGAGTCGTATGTCTGCCCGTCACGAAGGTGTTGCACCTCAAATCAGCAGTCACTGCACTGCCCGACGGGACGGTCATCGGCTGGGATCCGGCAGTCGACGACGCAACCGTCTTTCCGCGATTTCTTTCGATGCCAGAGGAGTCTGGGGCACACGTCGTCATCATTGATGACAGAACCTTGCTTATGGCGGCAGATGCGCCAAAGAGTGCGGAATTGCTGCGGAATCGTGGTTATGAAGTCGTCTGCGTCGACATCTCTGAATACATAAAGCTTGAAGGCTGCGTCACATGCCTGTCAGTGCGCATGCGAAATCAATAGTCAAGAACTCTGCTTGTTGAGAGAATATAACGTAGAGATTTCTCTGGTGAAGCAGGACAACAGCCAAGAAAGCCCGCAACAGAATTATGGCCAAATTATTTTAGGTGCCAGTAGTCGCGTGACGCCGAATGACCTCATTGTTCTAGTTCTATTCATGGACTTCCTAGCTCAACTGACGATCGATAAACGCGAGGGAACGCAACTCCTTCGCGAAAGTGTTGACGCAAAGCAAGTATCATTAGCCACGGCGTACCGATGAAAGCAGTTGTTTCGGGAGGAGCGGGATTTATTGGGAGCCACGTCGTCGACGCACTGCTGGAGCGCCATGAGCGGGTTACGGTTATCGACAACTTCTCGACTGGCCGCACTACAAATCTGGACCACGTAAGGCACCGAGTCGACCTCGTTGAGGCCGACATCGCGACGCCAGGAACCTGGCAAAAAATCGTTGCCGAATCAGACTGCGTCTTTCATCTTGCAGCATTGGCCGACATTGTGCCCAGCATCCAAAACCCTGGCGGGTACTACAACGCAAACGTAAACGGCACCTACAACGTCGTCGATGCTGCGCGCAGCGGGAAACTCAAGCGCTTAGTATACGCAGCCTCGTCATCTTGCTACGGCATCCCAGACCACTACCCAACGAGCGAAGATGCCCCGATTCGACCACAGTATCC
This sequence comes from Actinomycetota bacterium, assembly GCA_041180605.1. Taxonomy (GTDB): domain Bacteria; phylum Actinomycetota; class Acidimicrobiia; order Acidimicrobiales; family Ilumatobacteraceae; genus F1-60-MAGs027. The sequence continues at coordinate 18,073 of JBEGRF010000044.1, forward strand.
CTATGCGTTGACTAAGCGCCTCGGCGAGGAGATCGCCTTGCACTTCGGTCAGGTGTACAAGCTGCCCGTCGTGTCTCTTCGCCTCTTCAACGTGTACGGGCCGAGGTCTCGAACTTCAGGCACCTACGGCGCAGTCTTCGGAGTGTTCCTTGCCCAGAAGTTGGCCGGCAAGCCCTTTACGGTCGTCGGAGACGGCAATCAAACACGCGATTTTACATACGTAACAGACGTGGCAAACGCATTTATTACCGCAGCAGAGAGTTCCGCGAGTGGCGAAATCCTGAACGTCGGCAGCGGTCAGACCGTCTCCGTAAACCGCCTCTGCGAATTGCTCGGTGGCGAGAAAACACATATTCCCAAACGTCCGGGTGAGCCCGACTGCACGTTCGCCGACGTTCGACGCATCAAGGAAGTACTTGGATGGTCGGCAAGAGTGAACATCGAGGCTGGCGTAATGGAGGTGCTCAAGAACATCAACTACTGGCGTGAGGCGCCGGTATGGACACCGTCCTCGATCGCGACTGCGACTGAAGACTGGTTCAAGTATCTTGGGGATTCGTGACAGTTCGACGCATTCTGATCACTGGCGGAGCTGGTTACGTCGGGGCCATGCTCGTGCCTCGTCTTCTGGGACTCGGTCACTCCGTGACGGTGCTCGACCTCATGCTGTACGGCGAAGATGTCATTGATGCGCACCCGAATCTCAAGGTGATAAAGGCGGATGTCCGCGACCAGATCGCACTCGAGGGCACCCTTCCTGGGCATGACACCGTCATACACCTGGCCTGTATCTCCAATGACCCGTCGTTTGAACTCGACCCGTCGCTCGGAAAGTCGATCAACCTCGATTCCTTTCGACCTCTCGTTCGAATCAGCCGCGCGGCCGGCGTGAAGAGATTCATATATGCATCGAGCTCCTCTGTTTACGGAGTGAAGGACTCCCCGAACGTCACTGAAGACATGTCGCTCGAGCCACTCACCGACTACTCGCGCTTCAAGGCTGACTGTGAGAAGATTCTCGCCGAGTATCAGTCGCCCGAGTTCACGACCGTCACGATTCGCCCTGCCACCGTATGCGGCTACAGCCGAAGACAGCGACTCGACGTCGTGGTTAATATTCTCTCCAATCTCGCATATCACCATCGAAAAATCAGTGTGTTCGGCGGCAAGCAACTTCGACCTAATATCCACATCAGCGATATGGTTGATGCTTACGTAGCACTCCTCGATGCACCAGACAACGTAATCGCAGGGCAGATCTTCAACGCCGGCTACGAGAATCAAAGCGTCGAAGAATTGGCGGAACTCGTTCGCGATGTGATGGGAGAGGATGTCGAACTCATTCAGACCCCTACGAACGACAATCGTTCGTATCATATTTCTTCTGCTCGTATTCGAGACGTTCTCGGCTTCACCCCCAGGCGGTCAATTCGCGAGGCAGTTGTCGACATGAAACGAGCCTTCGATGAGGGCATGCTCCCCAACTCGCTTACTGACGAAAGATATTTCAATATCAAACGAATGCAGTCAGTAAAGCTTCACTGAAAGTCTGTGCACTCAAGTTGCGAATCGGACTTGACTTCGACAATACGATCGCAGATTACGATCGAGCGTTTCCGCTGGTAGCTCGCGCAATTGGGTTGGAAACGACGGCGAACAGCAAGAAGACACTGCATGATGAACTTGCCGCCCAGCTCGGAGGCGAGCGATCGTGGCAAGAAATTCAAGGATTGGTGTACGGGCGATTCATCGAGGAAGCGCGCCCGCATCCCGGCGTTCATGAATTCATAGGTCGTGCGAGGAGTCGGGGACATGAGGTGTTCGTGGTCAGCCACAAGACTGAGTTCGGCCACTTTGACCCAAGCCGAACGCGACTCCGGGAGGCGGCGATGAAATGGCTGCGGGGTCATTCTCTCGTAGGTGAATCTGCGATCTCGATACCGCCGAGTCACGTACATTTTTCGGAAACTCGCTCAGGAAAACTCTCGAAGATTCAAAGCTTGGATCTTGACGTGTTCGTTGATGACCTTCTCGAGGTGTTGACGGAACCTGAGTTCCCGGAGACCACAACACGCATCTGGTTTTCGGTAGTGGATGGCAAGAACGAAGAGAATCGGCGCCAGGTCACCGAACGCGGCGGACTCAAGCAAATGTCTTCGTGGAGGGTGATCGCAGATGAGATACTCGGCGAGCTCACATCTGAAGAAGTAGCTATGATTGCCGCGAGTCAGTGGCCAGAGTTTCACGTTTCCGACGTCGAGCGCATAGTCGGGAGAGGCAACAGCCAGATATTCAAAGTCCGAAATGATCGAAGCGTTTCAGCGCTTAAGGTGTACCCCGACCAGTTGCAAGACCCCAGACCCCGACGCGCAACCGAATGGCAAGCACTGAACTTGCTCGCTGCGCGAGGCCTACCTGTTCCGACGCCGCTGACGACGAGCGAGCGACTCAACTGGTCTCTCATCTCTTGGATTTCGGGGTGCACACCCACACCAGACGACACTCAGGCCCTAGACCAATCTCTCGCATTTATTGAGGCTCTCCGCAGAATCAGCCGCGAACGACCCGAGGGTTATTCTCTTGCATCAGAGGCGTGTCTCGCACCAGTCGAGATTGCGAGTCAGATAGATCGGCGAATCGAACGACTCGAATCAATGGAACATTCCGAACTCTCAGTCTTCTTGAGAGACGAGATAAGTAACGAGCGTGATCGTCGAATCTCATCAGCACAAGATCTTCTGGGTGCAGCATGGCAGACGCCCATCGCGGAACAGCTTCGCGTACTTAGCCCGAGCGACTTCGGCTTCCACAATGCCTTCCGTGCCCCGGATGGCCGGGTGGTCTTCTACGACCTCGAGTATTTCGGTTGGGACGACCCCGTCAAGTTGGTGGCTGATTTTGCGCTCCATCCCGGTTCTCAACTAGATCTCATCACTCAACAATGCTGGATTGACTCTGCATGCCAGTTATTTATCGACGACGACGGATTCACGACTCGACTTGCTGCCTGCCTACCTCTCTACTCGCTGAGATGGTCGCTCATTCTTTTGAACGAGTTTCGCCCAGAGCTGGCGCAGAAGCGCATGCTCGCGCAAGGTACTCTTGAGGCGGACCTGCCGCGTATTCGTGGCGAACAGCTGGAGAAAGCACGGCAGATGATTCGCAGACCACTCCCCATCGTCTCGGGCGCGGAAGCCTGAAATCGAGCGGACGAATGACTCAGAATCTCGATTCCCGCTCGAAAGAACTTCGCAGATCCATCATCGACGCTCTCAAGGGCGGGGGTCGAGGACATCTTGGTTCGTCGATGTCAATGGTGGAGATTCTGCGTGTGCTCTACGACTCAATACTCCGGTACCGGGCTGTCGACCCAGGCTGGCAGGATCGTGATCGTTTCATCTTGAGCAAAGGGCACGGTTGCCTCGCGCTCTACGCGATTCTGGCCGACAAGGGATTCTTCCCCCGCGAGGAGTTGCTCGGATTCTGCCGTTCCGACTCGCGACTCGGGGGCCACCCGGAACGAGGCAAAGTGCCGGGGGTCGAGGCCTCAACTGGAGCCCTCGGTCACGGCCTTCCGATTGGTGTTGGAATCGCTCTCGGGCTAAAGATCAAGCGCAGCGATTCTCGAGTCATGGTGCTCACAGGTGATGGAGAGATTAATGAGGGCTCGAATTGGGAGGCAGCGATGTCCGCCGCAAAGCATCAACTTTCAAATTTGACCGTGATGATCGACTACAACAAGATTCAGTCATACGGCCCAACGAAAGAGGTGCTCGACCTCGAACCACTCGCTGATAAATGGCGCGCGTTCGGATTCGCCGTCTCCGAAGTGGACGGCCATGACATCGCTGCCCTCGAGCGGCTGCTCATGTCGTTGCCTCTCGTAGACGATCGACCGACGGCCATCATTTGTCACACCGTGAAGGGGAAAGGCTTTCCGTTCGCCGAAGGAAATCCCGAGTGGCATCACAAGTCAGGGCTGACGGAGTCGGATATTCAATCCATGTACGACTGTCTGAATTGATGCATCGCCATGCGTAAAGCCGCTCTCGAATGTGTTCACGAGTTGTCCCGATTCGATGAACGAGTTCTTTTTATCGGCTCAGACCTCGGTCCCGGCGTGCTTTCGAAGATGCGAGCCGAATTTCCGGATCGGTGGTTCATGGAAGGTGTAAGTGAGCAGCACATCGTTGGGATGGCCGCAGGCCTGGCGATGGAGGGCTTCATTCCCTATGTAAACACCATCGCAACGTTTCTCACGCGGCGCTGCTACGAACAGGTGGCGGTCGACCTCTGCCTGCACGACTTACCAGTTCGCCTTATCGCGAACGGCGGTGGAGGCGTCTATGCACCGCTCGGCCCCACTCACCTCGCCCTGGAAGATATCGCCATCATGCGCGCCCTCCCGAATATGACGATCGTTGCGCCGTGCGATGCTGACGAAATGAGGCGCTTCATGCACCACTCGCTGAACTGGCCACACCCCATATATATCCGCCTTGCCAAAGGCGGAGATTCGATCGTCAGCGATCCGAAACACGGCTTTGAGTTGGGCCGATCAATAAAGATTCGAGAAGGCTCTGAAGGAGTCTTCATGTCGACCGGCGTCATGACCCAGGTTGCGCTAGAGGCATCGGAGATCCTCGGTCGAGAGGGCCACGAAATCGGGGTTCGACATGTCCATACGATCAAGCCTCTCGATCGCGACGGCGTGATGAGCGACATCTCGCGCGCCGTAAGCGTCGTTACCGTCGAAGAAGGTTTCGTCAATGGTGGATTCGGCTCTGCGGTCCTCGAACTCTGCAGCGAGACCTCGCCTGAGCACCTCCCAAAGGTCGCGCGAATCGGCATCCCAGATGCTTTCCCCACCGCTTACGGAAGCCAGCAGACTCTGCTCTCTTCGTGGAACATTACGGCGCAATCTCTCGCAATGGTAATGAGAAACCACCTTGGAGCCCGTTAATCATGCTTGGTGACGGCGACCTGGAAAGTCTCGGTGAAGAGTATTTGCGAGAGGGTTACATCATTCGTGATGTCGCTGACAAAGCCGCTCACGAATGGATCGTCACCACAACCGCACGCCTCGCAGCGGCGCACACCGATGTTCAGGCCCCCGCGTCACTGTCAAGCTCGGTGGACTTCCTCAACAGGGTTCATACAGTCATCTCAAACGACAACCTAAACGAGTTCAGACTCGCAGTTATTCAAGGACTCAATGGGCAGCCCGAACTCAGGCAGGCCTATTTTGCTCTTGCAAGGCCCTTTCTGGAGGAGATCGTCGGAAATGAACTCGCCATGCAGCAGCGAGTCAATCTCAGTATCCAGTTGCCCGGGGACTCGAGTTCCCTGCTCGCCGTTCACGCTGACACATGGTCTGGAGACTCACCGTATGAAGTAGTGGCATGGCTCCCGCTCGTTGATTGCTATTCGACAAAGTCGATGTACTTGTTGCCCCCGCACCATGCGGCTGAATTCGACAGTTCGTTCAAGGACCGAGCTGGCAGTAGCAGCGAGACGTTGTTTGAAGCGATTCGCGACAAGGTGCGGTGGCTGGAGATTCGCTGTGGACAGGTGATGGTGTTCGATCAATCCCTACCCCATGGAAACCGAGTCAACGACGAGGACGATACACGCTGGTCGATGAACTGCCGATTCAAAGGCGTATTCACCCCCTACGGAGACAAGAAACTTGGAGAATTCTTCGAACCGATTTCCCTGCGCCCCGCATCCCGTAGAGGGATGTCGTACAAATTGCCGCACGCAAGATGAGCGTGCTTCGCGGATACATCTTTTCGCGCCCATTCATGGGTGAGCGCGCCCCCCAGCACGTGCAGAACATCGTGCTCCGGGACTATTGCAGCCGCAACGGACACCAACTCCTGCTCGCAGCTACCGAGTACGCAATGGATGAATCAGCACTTGTTCTTGAGACCGTGCTGCAGGAACTGGACCAGATTGACGGCATCATCATGTACAGTCTCTTTCAACTCCCCCGAGATGCTTTGGAGCGCCGACACGTCGTGGAACGAGTCATTTCTGCAGGTCGCGCGATTCACTTTGCGGTGGAAGGACTCTGCGTACAGAACAAAGAGCAAGCGTCCGCGTTGGAGGAATACTGGCAAGTCAAACTTGCGACTGAAGGCAACACGAAGACGTCAAATACCAGAACTCACGGATCACTAAGAAATTTTGTAACACCACTTCACAAGTCGACCAAGCGCGATTATCTCGCCAGAGTGCTCGATGATAAAGCGCATTGCATGGAAGTCGCAAAACGCTACGGCGCGGAATACTGGGACGGGGACCGTCGATACGGATACGGTGGATACAACTTCCGTCCCGGCTACTGGAAGCCAGTTGCTGAGGCCCTCAAATCGGCGTACGACCTCGGACCAGGCTCGCGGGTTCTCGACATTGGGTGCGGGAAGGCGTTCTTGCTTCACGAACTACTCGTCCTAGAGCCGTCCATTGATGTTGTGGGTATTGATATCTCGGCCCATGGCATCGATTGCGCAACCGATCTCGTACGACCCAGTCTGCGGCTCCTGGATGCGAGACAGCCGCTCCCCTTTCGCGACCAAGAGTTCGACCTCGTCATCTCATTGGCGGTGCTACACAACTTCAGACTGCCTGAACTCATGAGAAGTCTTGGCGAAATCTCACGAATCGGTCGCAACGGCTACGTGATGGTCGAAAGTTTCCGAAACGTCCGCGAACTCTTCAACTTGCAGTGCTGGGCGCTCACTTGCGAGACTTTCATAGATGTCGATGCTTGGAAGTGGTTATTCCAGACGGTCGCGTACCGCGGAGATTATGAGTTCATATTCTTTGAGTAGCCGGGAGACTCTGATGACACACGAATTCATCAACCCAGCCCTCGACTCTGCCTTGAAGCCGGCCGTGAATGTCTAAGGGTTCGGTATTCGTCAGCGGCATCTTCAACGTGCTACATCCAGGACACCTCCGGCTCTTCAAATATGCACGAGATCACGGTGACCGACTCATCGTTGGGGTGTTGTCAGACCAGCTAGCTGGCCAGGATGCTCATGTGCCCGAAGGTCTCAGGCTTGAGGCAGTGAAGCTGAATGCACTCGTCGACGATGCATTTCTGGTCACCACCACAGTCGTCAAAGAGATATCGGCCAGAAAACCCGCCGTTGTGGTGAAGGGCAAAGAACAT
>JBEGRF010000045.1:0-9775 GCA_041180605.1 Actinomycetota bacterium
GAACGCGGGTATCCTCCCAGCATCGGGTCGGAGCCGCTGCGTGCTGCAGCACGCGAGTGGATGCGACGCCGGTTCTCAATCGACGTGCCAGTCGGGCAGATTGCAGCATGCATCGGCTCGAAAGAATTCGTGGCCACCACTCCGCAATACATGAAGTTGCGCCGCCCCGACCGAGACGTGGTGTTGTATCCCGCGGTGTCATATCCCACCTATGAAATGGGTGCCATGTTGGCAGGCTGCCGGCCCGTCGCCGTACCGATGAACGCGCGCGGCGGCCTCGACCTGTCCGCAATCAGCTCAGCCGATGCGGCTCGAGCGCTCATGCTGTGGGTGAACTCGCCGAGCAACCCCACCGGCGCGCTCGATGACTTACGAGCCACAGCGGCGTGGGGTCGCTCAAACGGTGTGCCTGTCTTCAGCGACGAGTGCTACGTGGAGTTCACGTGGACCAAGCCAGGCGAGAGCATTTTGCGACACGGTCTCGACGGTGTGGTGGCCGTGCACTCACTCTCGAAGCGGTCGAATCTGGCCGGCGTGCGGGTTGCCTTTTACGCAGGTGACAAAGACCTCGTCAACTACTTGAAAGAAGTTCGCAAGCACGTCGGAATGATGGTGCCGGGCCCCGCGCAGGCTGCCGGCGTCGTTGCCCTCAACGACGACGCACATGTCGCCGCGCAGCGCGAGGTGTATGCGCGACGGCTCGCCCGCACTGCGGAAGTGTTGTCGAAGTGGTCGGGTATGAGCGTGCCGCAGCCCGAAGGTGGTTTTTACTTGTGGTTCGACGCGCGCGACGGGTGGGACTTCGCTGAACGACTCGCGCGCGAAGGGGGAGCCCTCGTCAGCCCTGGCGATTTCTACGGTGCGGGAGGAGCGAACAACGTGCGTGTGGCCGTTGTGCAGCCCGATGCAAAGATTGAGTTGCTCGCGCGTCGACTCGGCGTTTGACGCTCCGGCTTAGAGCCTTCTGAGAACGGTGACCACTTTGCCGAAGATGCTGACTTCCGACGAGTCGAAGCGCAACGGCTTCATCTTCGGGTTCGATGGCACGAGCACGATCTTGTCGCCGTCACGCTTGAAGGTCTTCACCGTTGCCTCATCGCCCGGTATGCCAGCCACCACGACGTCGCCATTGCGGGCGACGTTCTGCTGGCGGCAGACCACGAAGTCGCCATCGAGAATGCCGGCCTCGATCATCGAATCGCCGCGCACCTTGAGCATGAAGAGTTCGCCATCACCGGTGAAGTCCATCGGCAGTGGCACGAGATCCTCGACGTTCTCTTGTGCGAGCACGTTTACGCCGGCTGCAACCTCGCCGACGAGCGGGATGTACTTGGCGGGTCGTCGCTCCATCGTCACACCCGACGCAGCGTCGTAGCGCACCTCGATGGCGCGCGGCTTGGTGGGGTCGCGGCGCAGGTAGCCGAGCTCTTGCAGCGTGGCGAGGTGGTTGTGCACGGTGGCAGACGAGGAAAGACCGACTGCCTCACCAATTTCACGAACCGAGGGCGGATAGCCGCGTTCGCGCATGCACTTTTCGATGTAGATGAGAATTTTGCGCTGGCTTTCCCCGAGTCGAGTGATGGGGTTGGTGTTGTCTTTGGTCATATGTTGAGCGTACGTCTGTTCGCCCCTAAGGTCAAACACATGTTCGGGATTTTCCCCAAGACTCCGCAAACCCTTGCTGGGCTTGGGTTTGAGAGGGGGTTGTGCTACGAACACCCGTTCGCTATGGTGGAAGCCGAGGGGAGAACACCTGTTCGCCCCACGACGAAAGGAACCCCCACATGGCCACCATCATCCTCAACGGACAACTCCGGCCGACGCTCGTTCGCCCGGCAACCACCCGTCCCGCGGCGAGCAGGGCTCGCCGTCGCCAGGCGATCCGTCAAGCTGCCCGCACTCGCGAAATCAAGCGCGTATATCGTCGCCGACGATTCGGCCTCATGGTGCTGATTGCAACTGTCGCCGCGGCTGCGTCGCTGAGCTTCTTTTCGCTGTTCGGTTCGAGTGCTGCAGCCGGTGGCACCGCCGGTCGCGCAGTCGCCCCAAAGTACGTCGTCGCCCAAGCAGGGGACACCCTCTGGTCCATCGGCGAGCGCATCGCACCGAACGCGCCGATCACCGAAGTGGTCAATGAGCTGGTTCGCCTGAACGGCACTTCGCTTCAGACCGGCCAACTCGTCCGCATTCCGTAACTCGTCGCCGGGCGCTGCCCGAAAGTGGCTCGGACGTGATCTGTCGATCCCGCTTTGGCGTTAGAAAATGATGACTCCGCGTCCCTTGGTTCCGGAAGTCAATCGAGTGAAGCCCTCGTTGATTTCCGCGAGAGAGTAGGTCTGGGTAACGAGCGACTCAAGGTCGAGCGATCCCTTCAGGTACATCTCGCAGTACCGCGGCAAGTCGATGCGCGGCCGCAGAGAGCCAACATGACATCCACGAACGCTCATCTCGCTTGGAATCAATCGAGTCATGTCGAACGAAATCTTGGTACCGTGCGCGGGCAGGCCCACGAGGGTGAGTACAGCCCCTTCGCCGAGCAATTCGAACGCGGTCTCTGCGACCTTTGCGGATCCGGAGGTTTCGATCACGTAATCGGCTCCGCCGGCCGTCAAATCACGAACGGCCTCCACGCTGTCCGTCTGTGATGCGTTCACAAGATGCGTGGCACCGAGCTTCTTGGCGAGCGCCAGGTTGTCGTCGGAAATATCTACCGCGATGATCTTCGAGGCGCCCGAAATACGCGCACCCTGCACCGCATTGAGGCCCACGCCGCCGACGCCTGTGATCACCACGGAGGCGCCGGGCTCGACTTGAGCGGTGTTGAAGACCGCACCGAGACCGGTTGCGACGCCGCAACCGATGATGGCAGCGAGTTTCAGTGGAATCTCCTTGGGGATCACTACACAGGCGTGCTCGTGAATGAGCATTCCCTCGGCGAATCCCGAGAGTTGCCCGTACTGATGAATCCTCGTCCCGTTGCTGCGAATTCTCGGGGTGTCACTGGCTCTACGGTCGTGATTTCGATTGACGCAGATGATCGGTCGTCCCATCACGCAGTATCGGCACTCGTAGCATGGCCCGCCTGCGCAACCCACGATGTGGTCGCCAGGCTTCACCGAAGTGACTTCGGGTCCGGTCGCGATGACGACTCCAGCAACTTCATGGCCCAGAATCGTGGGTATCGGATGCGCCCAGCTGCCTTCGAAAAAGAGGAGGTCACTGTGGCAGATTCCGGCGGCTACGTTGCGCACCAAGATCTCGCGACCTTGCGGTTCGTCAAGTTCAATCTCTTCGATGGCTTGTGGAGCCATCACTTTGCGGAACACGGCAGCTTTCACGGTGTTACCCCCGATAGCGAAGATACTATAATCTTTTCGCACTGACAATTGCTTTGAAACGGTCGGTAAATCCACAACTACTGTGGTTGCAACGTGCGGTGCCCTTTCTGCAGTCACGACGACTCGCGAGTGCTCGACTCACGGGCGGCCGAAGACGGTGCCGCCGTGCGAAGACGCCGCCAGTGCCTCTCGTGTGATGCTCGCTTCACGACGTACGAGCGCATCGACGAACTCCCCTTGTACGTCCTGAAACGAAGCGGCGACAAGGAGCCCTTCGACCGCCAGAAGATCGTGGCTGGTCTCAGCGCCGCAACCAAGGGCCGCCCAGTGACCCCAGAAGCGCTGATCGAGTTGGCTGAGCAAGTTGAAGATGCGATGCGACTCTCGGGTGGCGACGTCACGAGTGCCCAGATCGGTCAAGCGGTGCTCACGCGTTTGCGGAAGCTCGACGAGGTGGCCTACTTGCGATTCGCCAGCGTTTACAAAGAGTTCGATGAGGCCTCCGACTTCAAGCGCGAGATTACGATGCTTGAAAAGCGAACCGCGGCCAAGCCGCGAAAGAAGAAGTAGGCGATGGCGACGACGAACGACTCGAAGATCGGCGCCGCGAACGTTGCCGCCGAGCGCGTCGCCTTCCGCACGTGTCCGCTCTGTGAAGCGGGTTGTGGTCTCGAAATCTCGGTCAAGGGGTCGGAGGTCGTGCGCATTCGCGGCGACATGAACGACGTCTTCTCAAAGGGTTACATCTGCCCGAAAGGTTCGACCCTCAAGCAACTTCACGAGGATCCTGATCGCCTTCGTCAGCCGCTCGTCAAGCGCAACGGCCAGCACGTCGAAGTGTCGTGGGACGATGCGTGGGAGACCGTCAATCGTGGGCTCAGCGCCGTGATCGCCAGGCACGGTCGCGAGTCAGTCGGCGCCTACCTCGGAAATCCCGGTGCACACAATCTCGCGGCGATGACGTTCAATCGCGTGCTGCTCACCGCAATCGGCAGTCGCCAACGCTTTAGCGCTTCAAGCGTCGATCAGGTGCCCAAGCAAGTGTCGGCGGGTTTCATGTTCGGAACCGCGGTGTCGGTGCCCGTGCCCGATCTCGACCGCACCGACTACCTCTTGATGCTCGGCGCCAACCCGTACGCAAGCAACGGCAGTCTCGCCACGGCACCTGACTGGCCGGGTCGCCTCGAAGCAATTCGCGCGCGCGGCGGCAAGATCGTCGTCGTCGATCCGCGACGAAGCCGAACGGCCGAGTCTGCAGACGAATGGCTCGCCATTCGCCCGGGTGCCGATGCGCTGTTGCTTGCCGCGCTCATCGCGACCGTGTTCGAGGCGGGTCGCGCCGAACCTGGCGACCATCTCGCCGGTCACATCAACGGACTCGAAGCAGTGCATCAAGCACTCGCCGAATTCACGCCCGAGCGCGTGGAGAAACAAGTCGGTATCGACGCCGCCACGGTCAGGCGCATCGCCCACGAATTGTGCGATGCAAGTCGCGCGGCGGTGTACGGCCGCATCGGCACCACCACGGTGAGCTTCGGCACTACCGCGTCGTGGCTGGTCGACGTCCTCAACGTGGTGACTGGCAATCTCGACAAAGAAGGCGGTGCAATGTTCCCGCTGCCTGTTGCCGCGAGCCCGACGACCAGGGGCAAAAAGGGCATCGGCAAGGGGTTCAAGACTGGCCGAGGCAAGACCCGAGTTCGCGGCTTTCCCGAGGCATTGGGGGAGTACCCGTCGGCCTTGATGGCCGAAGAGATCACGACGCCAGGTGCAGGGCAGATACGCGCGATGGTGGTCGTCGGCGGCAACCCGTTGCTCTCGACGCCCAACAGCGAGCAACTCTCTGCTGCATTCGACTCGCTCGAATTCATGGTGAGTGTCGATATTTACCTGAACGAGACCTCGCGTCACGCCGATGTGATTCTTCCGCCGCCGTCGCACCTGCAACGCAGTCACTACGACTTGGCGCTCCTCAATTTCGGTTTGCGCAGCGTCGCCAATTACAGCGAGCCGGTGTTTGAACTGCCCCCGGGCGTGCCTGACGAGTGGGAGATTCTCGCTCGGCTCGCGGGCATCGCCCAGGGCCTCGGTGCCGACGCCGACCCCGCTGCAGTCGACGAGCTCACCATCCGTTCGCTCGTCGAGTCCGCCGTACGTGACGAGACTTGCGTCATCAGCGGACGTGACTCAGACGAGATCTATGAAGCGCTCTCCGGCCCCGCAAACGGCTCGCTGCGCGGACCTGACCGCATCCTTGACCTTCTCTTGCGCATCGGGCCGTTCGGCGATGGCTTTGGCGCCAACCCAGACGGGGTCAGCGTTGCAATGCTGAAACGCCACCCGCACGGGGTGGACTACGGCGCACTCATACCGCGCGTCCCCGAGGTGCTGCGCACCGCGAGTGGCAAGATCGAGCTTGCGCCACCCGAGTTGATGGCCGACTTGCCGCGCTTACGAGCCTCGTTGTCGGCCGACCCCGACCAGGTGCTGCTCGTCGGACGACGCCACCTTCGTTCGAACAACTCCTGGATGCACAACATCCGCGTACTGGTGAAGGGCAAGCCGCGCTGCACGCTGCAGATTCACCCCGACGACGCTGCGCGACTCGGTGTCGTCGACGGGTCTCCCGTTCGTATCACGAGTCGCGTCGGCAGCGTCATCGCGCCGGCCGAAATCACCGACGGCATCCGTCCGCGCGTCGTGAGCTTGCCGCATGGTTGGGGTCACAGTCAACAAGGCACGCGTCTCTCGGTTGCGAGTGAGTATGCAGGAGTCAACTCGAACGTGCTCACTGATCATGAAGCAATCGACCCGCTGTCGGGCAATGCAGTTCTGAACGGGATTCCTGTCGCGCTCAGTTCTGTTGCGACCAGGTAACAATCAACGAGCAACGTTGGGGAATTGCGAAGGAATTTCCCCGGAAAGCGAATTGCATACCTGTAGGCTGCCTCTACTGGTTGTGGGTAGAGCTGTAATTTTGGCCTGTTTTCTACTATCCCTTGTGGTCACGGTCTGACCCACTAGGGTTGCCATTCCCCCCGAACACCGTCCACCGTCAACGTCTCAACTTCAACTAGAACAAGTCCCCACCTACTACGAAAGGCAATGCAATGTCCATCGCTCCCGAGCGTCTCTCGATTGGCATCCGTCGACACTTCACGCAACCCGGAGTCCATCCGTACGACACCATCTCGTGGGAGAAGCGTGACGCCCGAATCGCCAACTGGAAGACCGGCAGCGTCGCCTTCGAACAACTCGGTGTCGAGTTCCCCGAGTCGTGGTCGCTCAACGCGACCAACATCGTCGCGCAAAAATATTTCCGAGGCACTCTCGGTACACCCGAACGCGAAACGTCGCTGCGCCAGGTCATCGACCGTGTAGCCGACACCATCACAAACTGGGGTATTCAGGGGGGTTATTTCGTCGACGACGAGGAGGCCGAGGCGTTCCGCAACGAACTGAAGTTCATCCTCGTCACGCAGCGCGCAGCATTCAACAGCCCGGTGTGGTTCAACATCGGCGTGAAGGGCGTGCCGCAGCAGGCGAGCGCATGCTTCATCCTCTCGGTCGAAGACACGATGGACGGCATCCTCAACTGGTATCGCGAAGAAGGAATCATCTTCAAGGGCGGCTCCGGTTCGGGCATCAACTTGTCGGCGATCCGCAGCAGCGCCGAGACGCTGAAGGGAGGCGGCACGGCATCGGGCCCCGTCTCTTTCATGCGCGGCGCAGACGCTTCTGCCGGCACCATAAAGTCGGGCGGCAAGACTCGCCGCGCGGCAAAAATGGTCATCCTCAACGTCGATCACCCCGACATCGAGGAGTTCATCTGGTGCAAGTCGCGCGAAGAAAAGAAGGCCCGTGCCCTGTCGGCCGCCGGTTTCGACATGGATTTGGACGGCGCCGACTCGTTCTCGGTGCAGTACCAGAACGCCAACAACTCCGTGCGCGTCACTGACGAGTTCATGCAAGCCGTCAAAGAAGATCGCGACTGGGACCTGAAAGCCGTCAAAGACGGTCGCACCATCCGCACGATGAAGGCTCGCGACCTCTGGCGCCAGATTGCCACCGCGTCGTGGGAGTGCGCCGACCCGGGTCTGCAGTTCGACACCACGATCAACAAGTGGCACACCGCCCACGCCGCGGGCCGTATCAATGGCTCCAACCCGTGCAGCGAATACATGCACATCGACAACTCAGCGTGCAATCTCGCGTCGATCAACCTGCTCAAGTACCTGGACGAAGATGACACGTTCGACGTCGAGGCCTACCGCCACACGATCGAGGTCGTTTTCACGGCGCAGGAGATCCTCGTCGGCAACGCCGACTACCCGACGGAGAAGATCGCAGAGAACAGCCGCCTCTTCCGCCAGCTTGGTCTCGGTTACGCCAACATCGGCGCGTTGCTGATGGCACTCGGCATGCCGTACGACTCCGAAGGTGGTCGCGCCTGGGCCGCAGTGCTCACCTCGATGATGACCGGCCACGCCTACGCCACCAGTGCACGCATCGCCAGCCGCATGGGGCCGTTCGCCGGCTTCACCGCCAACGAGCGCTACATGCTCAACGTGTTGCGCATGCACCGCGACGCCGACAAGGAGATCGACAACGTCGACGTGGTGCAGCACGATCTGGTCGAAGCGGCCAGCGCTTCGTGGGAGTCAGCTGTTCGTGACGGCGAAGAATACGGCGTTCGCAACAGCCAGGCTTCGGTGCTCGCGCCGACCGGCACCATCGGCCTCATGATGGACTGCGACACCACCGGCATCGAACCTGACCTCGGTCTCGTCAAGTTCAAGAAGCTCGTCGGCGGCGGCAACATGACCATCGTCAACCAGACCGTTCCGCGTGCGCTGAAAAAACTCGGCTACGAACAGCCCGTCGTCGACCGCATCGTCGAGTACATCGACAAGAACAAGACCATCGTCGGTTCTCCCGACTTGCGTTCTGAGCATCTTGCGGCATTTGCCTGCTCGATGGGTGACAACGTCATCCATTACGAGGGCCACGTGCGCATGATGGGCGCAGTGCAGCCGTTCTTGTCTGGTGCGATCTCCAAGACCGTGAACATGCCGGAAACCGCCAGCGTCGAAGACATCGAACACATCCACATGCTCTCGTGGGAACTCGGCTTGAAGGCCGTCGCGATCTATCGCGACAACTGCAAGGTCGGCCAGCCGCTCTCGACGATGAAGAAGGATGACGACAAGAAGGGTTCCGACGCGGTCACGGCCACCGCCGAGCGCGTGGTCGAGCGTGTCGTCAACCAGCCGGTGCGTCAGAAGCTGCCGCGCTCGCGTCGTGGTCGCACCTTCGAGTTCCGCGTCGCGGACTGCAAGGGCTTTGCCAATGTCGGCGAATACGAAGATGGCCGCCCCGGCGAGATCTTCCTCACTGTGTCGAAGCAGGGCTCCACGCTCGCGGGCATCATGGACTCGTTCGCCAAGAGCGTGTCGTACGGTCTGCAGTACGGCGTGCCGCTGCATGCGTTCGTGGAAGCGTTCATCAACACGCGCTTCGAGCCAGCCGGCATGACCGACGACCCAGACATTCGCATGGCGTCGTCGATCATCGACTACCTCTTCCGTCGTCTCGCCGTCGAATACATGACACCGGCTGAGCGCGCCGAACTTGGCATCTTCACTCGCGCCGAGCGCATGCAGCCCACGCTGCCCGGCGTCGAAGAGACCGTCGTCGAGACCGCCCAGGGCGTCGACGTGATCGCTGACCCAAAGACCATCCCGTCGGCGGGCGAACTCGCCGCGAGCATGGCAGCGGGCGGTTACGGTCACGGCGAAGGCAAAGCGGCCGGCACGGGCGCCATCTGCTCGTCGTGCGGATCGTCGAACATGCGTCGCGCTGGTGCGTGCTACGTGTGCGGCGATTGCGGCTCAACGAGCGGTTGCTCCTGATCTGACCCGCGGCACGAGCCGCGCCACATCACACTCGCGCGGCGCACGCCGCGCGTGTAAACATGGTCGCCATGTCGTTCGGGCATTACGGCCTCGGTCTCTGGCGTTTCACGACGGAGTCGGTTGCCGACGCCACGCGACTGATCTCGGTTGCCGTCGACAACGGCGTCACATTGCTCGACAACGCAGCGGTGTACGGCCGCAACTGGGGTGGTAAGGGGTTCGGTGCTGCCGAGGAATTGCTCGGTGCAGTACTGAGGCATGCTCCTTCTTTGCGCGAGAAAGTGTGCATCGCAACCAAAGGCGGCATCACGCCAGGCGTGCCGTACGACCAGAGCCCCGCCACGCTGCGCCGAGAGTGCGAAGAGTCGCTGCGCCGACTCAATGTCGAACGCATCGACCTGTATCAGGTGCATCGCCCCGACTTGTTCGCGCACCCTCGTGAGACCGCCGAGACGCTCATGGCGCTGCGCCGCGAGGGCAAGATCGACCGGGTCGGCGTCTCGAATTTCACGCCCGCGCAAC
>JBEGRF010000046.1:0-35138 GCA_041180605.1 Actinomycetota bacterium
GATAGTCCATATGGAGTCACTATCGACGCACTGGAAGATGACCGCGAGGAAGTCGGGGTCGACCTTCACGAGTGCAGAGCCCGAAGTTTCCGCGGTCGTGGTACCGCGCATCGGGTAAAGTTTCGCCGACGTCCAGTCGCTGTATACCTCGAACTTTTCGTCGCTGATTTCGATCGTGAAATGGTCAGGATTCGACACCTCTTCGTCGTCGCCCGCGAGACCCGCTTCAAATGGTGCATTCGCGCCGGAAAAGAACGTCCACTTCAGGTTGCTTCCGCAGAGGGTCGCGGTGGCCCGCGAGGGAGACCACCTCACCGTCGGTGCCGCAGGAATCGACGTCGTGGAACACGTAGCTGTCTGTTTTCCGAGCGAGGAGTGTGCTGTCACGACGTCTCCGTCGACGGTGATGGTGACGTCGCCGTTCGCCGCGTTCTGCCGCCCTGCGTTTGCCAGGATCGTGAGGGGCAGAAGATACGCGCCGGAAAACTGCGCAGAATCACCCGTGATGACTACCGAAAGTTCGTCGGTGGAGATGGTCCACACTCGACGCCCGTTCGCGCAGTGCACGATGACGCCCGGGATGACGGTGCCCTCCATGCGCAACATCCAGATGACGTCGAAGATCTTGGAAAGTTCGCCCGTCTCAACGAGCCCGATATCGGTGGTCTTCTTCACTGGTTGCCGCTTCCGTGGGTGGTGGTGGGAATGCTCGCTCGCGCGTACCCGACGGGGGTCGTGCGAATCTGGTCGGTGACGTCGCGCATCCAGTTGTCGGTGGAAGTCGTAGACGAGGTGGACGCGGGGACTGTGGTTGCAGTGATGGGCTGTTCGCGGTGCGACTCCGCGATGATTGCCATCCAGTTGGTGATTGCACGCGCCGCACGCGCGTCGAGCGTGATGATGATGCGCTCGCCTTCGTGGCGAACCGAGTCAGAAGAGACGAGCAAACCGAGACCTGCGTCGGATGCCGCAGAGAGTAACTGACGGAATGCGCTCGCAGAAATGCGAGCGGTCGAATCGGATGATGCCATCAGTGCCTCCAAGGGGTGTGTGAGAATCGGGGACGACACCATAGACGACCGGTGTCGTGTGGAAGTGACACCCGACGGACGAAAGGAGAAAACTTCCGTCGAGTGCCACTGCGGGGCTTACGCACACAAGTCGACCTCGAGTGTCGTGAGGGTCAGAAGGGCCCGGTGGTTCGGCCGTCGGATCGCCTTCGGGGCCATTTCTGACGGCCCCGCGGTCAGTCTGAGGAATCGCTCGAATCTGATCGTGCGAGGCGGTCGAGGCGCAGCAAGAAGGGCGTATCTTCGCGGTGGTCTGCCACTTTGAAGAGAGCGGCCGGCTTGCCATAGCGCTCGAACGTGGGGCGCTGCGACCCGGCGATCGGCTCGAGAATGCCGAGCTTTTGTATCTTGCGGGCGAAGTTCGTGGGGTCAAGCGGCTTGATGAGGCGCGGCGGTCGGGGAGGCCGCATCATGTTGCCGTGTCGAAGGAGGCGTTCCATCAATTCGGCCTGGCGACCGAGGTCGCTTGTTGCCGTTGCACGGGGTGCCGAGCTTCCGCGGGATGCAAGACCCTCGCTCACCGACCCTGAACTCAGGTGCCGAAGCGGCAGCGACGAGGGCAGCAGCAGCGCAAGTTCGCTGACGGTTCGCTCGAATTCAGGGGCAGTTTGGGCCTCCATACGCTCGAGTTTGACGAGATAGTCGCGCACGACCCCGACATGTTCGGGTCGCTCGGCTTGCTCCGGCGAGTCAAGGGACTCATGGAAGAGCACTTCGTACACTCGGCGCAACTCCCCGACGGTGAACTCGTCTCGGCAGAATTTGGTGGCAAGCGGCGTCGTGACGACGAGGTTGCGCAACAGTCGAATGGCGGTCATCACGATGTCTTCGTGGTCGAACTCGAGGCGGTTGGGGCGTGCCAGCACGTCAACGACCGGGCGGAACTGCACCCGGCTGACGTGTCCGACGGAACTGTCTGGGTGGTGGGTGATGTCACGGTCGTCGCCAATGACCGCCATATAGGCGATGGAAATCGTGCGACCACTGCGCGGGTCACGGTCGAGGTCACCGAATGCCGCCACCTGGTGGAGGTCGTCCTCGGTGAGACTGAGCGAGGTCTCCCGAGCAAGTACCCGTAACGCCGCCTGGGCAAGGGTGGTGTCGGGTGTCGTCCCCGTACCGTAGGCATCGCCGAGCAGGGTGTTGCCGACGTGCCCACCAGGCAGGGCCCAGTGGTGCTGTGAGTTGCGGGGCACCTCGGTGATCTTCCGAGGGTTGCGAGGGTTGCGGCGGCGAGCGAGGTGGTTCTGGTCGATCAGGGCCTCGTCGCCCCGTCGCTGCACCACCCCTATATGGAGGAGGTCATTTCTGAGACTAAAGAGCACCACATCGACCGTCACGTGGAAGTCGGCCGGCCGGGCGGGTTTGCCCGGTGTTTGGCGGGTAGCCGAGGTGGGGGGTTGTTTGGGCATGGGACGTCCTGTATATTGGATAATTCTGATGTTCCTACCCGAGGGTAACGCACAGCAGCACACAAAGTGTGGACTGCGTGCGTATATGAGGGGTGACTTCAGGCTATTAGCGATTTGACCAATACCGTACAACACCCCTTCGGCATGCTTGCGATGTGGACAGCCATCACGATCACCGCAAAACCAACCAACCAACGAAAGGAATCACCGCAAAAAAGACCTTCAACGACCTGACCCCACAGCAGTCGCGTTTCGTCGAGCAGACGTACCGCGAACTGCAACGCATCTACAAGCGTCAGCACGCCAAGGCCAATCGCTTGGGACTCAAGCCAAACGACATTGCCAACTACGCGATCAATAAAGTGATCGCGAACCTGGACAAGTACATGCTGCGCACGCCACTGCACTGCGCGAACGCGGTCGCCAAGAACGCATTCAAAGATTTGGTGCGTCGCGAACTCGCACAACGCGGCCACGGAGCACGTGGCACCCGGGCGGTGATCGGCGACGAGCCCGTCAACCGCGAAGACTCTGCCGCGGGCAGCGTCATCGACAACCACAGCGGCGGAATCATCGACCCTGAGTCCTGGATCGAACGGGACTACCAGCAGTCCGTACTCGGTAAGGTGAGCGAGCTGATCTCGCAACTTGCGTTCGACGGCTTCGTGCTCACCACGATCAACGAGTTCACGCAAGAAGAAGCGGCAGAGATGCTCGGAGTCTCGCGCACGCACCTGAACAAAGAAATGAAGAAAGCTACGCGACTCCTCCAGAGTCTCGGGGTTTCCTACGGCCAATGGGAGGTCAACTGATGGAACACATCGACTACTTGCAGCAACTCATTACCGACATCGCTACTGATCTCGACGGGGAAATCTCCGTGGGTGAGAACTTCACGTTCGTGTACGAGGGGCAGAAGTTCGCTGGTCGTGTCTACGAGCGCTTTAACGGCCACGTCGTGGTCTCGTTCGAAATTGACGTTTGCACGACCCGACTCACGCGCGCCAAGCAAGATCTGATCAACCGTCTGAACGGCCAACTCCCGTTCACGTCATTCCGGGTCACCAAGGCTGCGCGTGGCGAGCACACCATCACTGCGATGCACTCCCTCTCGGTGGCGACGATCGCCGCTGACCAGTTGGTGCAATCGCTCGACAGCATCGCCTTTCAGGTGGGTGAGCAGCGAGGAGTTCTGACTCGCGAGACGAACTCCGCCGAGAAGGTGGAAAAGCTCCTGCGTGACGAAGTCAAGAAGCAGCGCGAGATGGAGCGGGTAAGTGACAACGTCGACGATGAATTCGACGATTTGCGCACTTCTGACTCCGATTCGTCGGCTTCGCGTCGTGCCCGGGCCCCCCGCGTGCACGAAGGGGATCGCGACACCGACGTGATCCTCGCCGACTTGCGTCGTCTCGTCGGGCTGGAACCCGTGAAACTCGAAGTCGAGCGGCTCGTCGCTGCCCGCAAGTTTGCCAGCGCCCGTGTGGCGCTTGGACTGCCGGGCATTGAGCAGTCGCCGCATCTCGTGTTCACTGGCAACCCGGGCACCGGCAAGACCACCGTGGCGCGCATGGTGGCCGAGCTCTACAAAGCGCTCGGCATCCTGAAAAAGGGTCACGTCGTCGAGGCGGACTGCTCCAAACTCATCGCTGCGTACATCGGCCAGACGCCGATCAAGACGCAACGTCTGTGCGAGCAGGCCCGCGGAGGCGTGCTCTTCATCGACGAGGCCTACGGTCTGACGGCGCACCAGCACCAGGGTTATGGCCCCGAGGCCATCGAGACCCTCCTTAAGTTCATGGAAGACAACCGCGGAGACATCGTGGTGATCGTCGCCGGATATCCGGCGGAGATGCAAGGTTTCCTCGACGCCAACCCCGGGTTGCGCAGCAGGTTTGACGTGGTGATTGACTTCCCCGACTACTCGACCGAGGAGCTCCTGAGCATCTTCGATCTCTACCTCGACGAAAAGCAACTCACGCTGACCCCTGAAGCGCGCGAGAAGCTCACCTCGTACGTGGAATCGCTGCCGCGGCGACGCGGTTTTGGCAACGGTCGCGAGATGCGCAATCTCTTCAACGAGGTCGTGCGTCGCCAAGCCGTGTGGGCGGGTCGAAACGGTCAGTTCGATCCGATCGATCTCACGCAGATCGGTGTCGACGTGGTACCCGAACCGCGTGATCAGCGAGAGTTGGTGACGACCGGGGCATACCCCGGCAACTACCTCTGAGTTGAGGCTGGTCCGCGGCACGCGCGACGCGCAGCTTCGCGCTTCTTGTTTGGCATTCGTGCCGCGCGAACGCGAACCCCGTCGCGAAAGCGGGTCATCTCGGCTACATCCCCCGCGCGTCGCCGGGCTGCCTTCTGCGATTTTGAGTCGCGCCGCACCTTCTTGGTGGCGGCACGCGATGCGCGGGTAGTGCGGCGACGCGAGCGGGCCATGCGCCGAGACTACGACGCTCGGCGCGGCATGACTACGACGGTCATCGTCACCGAGACGACAACTACCGTTTAGGCGTGCTCATCGCCACCTGGAACGTGAACAGCCTCAAAGCCCGGCTTCCGCGAGTGCAGGCATGGCTCGAAGACGTTCGTCCCGACATCGTGCTCATGCAAGAAACCAAGATGACTGACAAGGCGTTCCCTGTGCTTACGTTCAACGAGATGGGATACGAGTCGGCTCACTTCGGTCAGGGCCAGTGGAACGGGGTTGCGATCGTGTCGCGAGTGGGCCTCGACGCGGTGCAGGCGAACTTTGCAGTCGGTGAACCTGACGGAGAGGCGCGCATCATCACCGCAGACTGCAGCGGGGTGAAAGTGGTGTCGGTGTACGTGCCCAACGGTCGAGCTCTCGACCACGAGCACTACCAGTACAAACTTCGTTGGCTCGACCAGCTCGGCAAGCACGTCGCCAAGATCGCCACACCGACCGACAATCTGGTCGTTGCGGGGGACTTCAACATCGCACCAGCCGACATTGACGTGTGGGACAAGAAAGCGCTCGAAGGTTCCACCCATGTGAGCCCGCCGGAGCGCGAGAAACTGCATGCGCTCAGCGACTGGGGTCTGCGCGACGTATTGCGCGAACAGCACCCCGAACCGGGTATCTACTCCTGGTGGGACTATCGCAACGGTTCGTTCCACCGCGGGTGGGGCATGCGCATCGACTTGATGCTTGCGACATCCCGAGTCGCTGACGCAACGACGTGGACTGCCATCGATCGCAACGCCCGCAAAGGCGAACAACCAAGCGATCACGCACCCGTCTTGATGGAGGTGTCCACGTGACCGCTGGCGACGCACCACAGCGCGGCGACGGGACCGCCCCGGCTAACCACTTCGGCGGCTTTCACGTGCAGACCGGCCCGTTGTCGGAGACCGATGTCGCCCGGGTGGAACTGGCCGACGAAGTTCGGGCGATGATCCGCGAGATCATCTCCACCGATGCGAGCCCCGACGAGATTCGCCGTGCGCGCGACCACGTGCACGCCGGTGTGCAGGCGCTCATCTCCAAGGCGCACGGCAACCCGCCCGGCGTGGGCGAAGCCGCTCTTATCGAGCGCGGTCGGAATTTTCTGGCACGCAGTCCGATGATGGGGTCGATCAACCCGATCGCCGCACCGCTCACGTTGTCGGTCGTGAAAGAAGGGGAGCAGGCGATGGTCGAAGCTCGTGTCACGTTCAGCAACACCTACGAGGGAGCACCGGGGTGCGTGCACGGAGGGTTCGTTGCAAGCGCATTCGACGAAGTGCTCGGGGTGGCGCAGTCCGCGTCGGGCAACCCTGGTATGACCGCAAACTTGTCGGTGGACTACCGCTCACCCACGCCGATTCTGCGCGAACTCGTGTTTCGCGGGTGGTGTGAGCGAGTCGACGGCCGAAAGATCTACACCCGCGGCACCGTGCACGCCGGCGACACGCTCTGTGCCGAGGCGACCGCACTCTTCATCGCCATGAGACCGGAGTTATTCGCCAAGTTGTTGGCGATGCGCGACGCACCGAAGTAGTCGCGCACGACACTTCGAAGTAGTCGCATGCGACGCCGGCTTCAGGCAGGTTCGTTGCTCCGCGCGGGCTCGCTGGCAATCAACGCCATCGGCTCGTCGACCATTGCGACAGAGCCGTCACTCGTGGCGATTGCGACGTCGGCAGGGATGCCTTTATCGCGCAAGTTGCGATACTTCGCGCTGCGCAAGCCCACCGGTGCGGCAATCGTGTAGCCAGCCAAGTGGCGTTCTTCTTCGCTCTCACCGCCCCACAGTCCGTACTCGCGATTGACGCGGGCGAACTCGCGGCAAGTGTCTTGCACCACGCACTTGTTGCACAGCGACCGGGCCTTGGCCTCGCGCCGAGCTCGCGCTTGCGGGCGTTCGGCATTCGGGGCGAAGAAGAGATGCGTCTTGCCTTTACAGTTGGCGAACTGCGTCCAGTCGATATCGCCGATCGGACCGCGAATCTCGAAGTCGTCGGGGAGAGCGTGGGTATCGATGGTGGTCATCGGGGCCTCGGGTGGTGTCTGATGCGGTGAGCCAAGTCGCTTGCTCCCCACGATGGGAGCAAGACCCTCGTCCGACGGTGTGGGAGGGGGCTGGTCGGACGAGGGGAGACTGTGCTCGATATTTAACACTAAAGAGCCAAGTTGAAGGATGTCAAGTGGACATTTGTGACCTTCGCCCACCATCGCCTCCGGTGTCTGCTAGCACTTGGCTGCAGCCAGCCGCCGGGGGCGGTGGTCTGGCCTAGAGCAGTTCGGCGGCCAGGCTGGCCACCTCTGAGCGCTCGCAGGCGGCCAGGGTGACGTGTCCGAACAGTGTCTGGCCGGCGAAGGCCTGGATGAGCACGGCAAGTGCGTTGTTGCTCTCGCCCATGTAGGGGGCGTCGATTTGGCTGGTGTCGCCGGTGAACACCACCTTGGTGCCCTCGCCGATGCGGGTGAGGATGGTCTTCAAGGTCGTCGGCTCGAGGTTCTGGGCTTCGTCGACCACCACGAACTGACCCTGCAACGAACGCCCGCGCAAGAACGTGACGGACTCGAGGGTAAGTTGACCGCGGTCAGACAGATCCTCGATCAGGCTGCGCGCATCGCGGCTCGAACGTTCTTGCGTGAGTGCGACGATCGCATCATGAATCGCCGACATCCACGGGTCGAGTTTCTCCTCGAGTCCGCCGGGCAAGAAACCGACGTCCGCGCGACCCACGGGCACGAGCGGGCGATACACCGCGAGACGTTCGTAGCGCCGATGTTCCACCACCTGTTCGAGTCCCGCTGCGATCGCCATCACGGTCTTGCCAGTGCCGGCGCGACCGTCGAGCGCGATGACTGCGATATCGGGGTCGAGCAGCAGCTCGAGGGCAAACCGTTGTTCCTTGTTGCGCGGGCGCAAACCCCAGGCCTCGGGCACGTTGGTGTCGAGCAAGTGAAACGATTCGTCGCGCACCCGTGCGAGGGCCGATTGCGAGCCGTTGCGCAGGATGGCGAAATTGTTGTTGTACAGGTGCTCGGCACCTTCGACTCCGTCGAGGGCGGCAACCCCGCGGGAGTAAAGCGAATCCACCGCCGCAGAGTCGGCCTCGAGTGTGACCCAGCCCATCGCCTTGTCGGTGGCGCTGCGGGCGACCGGGTGGTACTCGCTCGCAGTCAGGCCGAGATGCGCCGCCTTGATGCGTAGCGCGGCGTCGTTTGACACCAGGCAGGTTGGCGCGATCTTGCTCTGCCCGATCGCCGAACCGATGATGCGATTGTCGGGCACTGCGGGGTCGAGCCCATGGTGCTCCAGGCGTTCTCGGTCGACATTGTTGACCTCGATATGCAGGGTTCCCGAGTCGGGGTCGTCTGAGAGGGGGGTCGGCTCGGCAAGGGAGCCCCCGGCCCTCCGACGCATGTCCTCGATGTTGCGCAGGGCGGTTCGCGCTGAGCGACCTACGTCGTCCATGCGCGTTTTCAGACTGTCAAGCTCTTCTACGACCGTGAGCGGAATCACTACGGCACACGCAGGGAATGCATGCATCGACATCGGATCAGCGATCAACACGGATGTGTCGAGCACGATTCGTTGCGGCACGAGCGCGAGAGTGACACCAAGACGCTCCGTCGGATTGGTTGCGTCAGGCGATGTTCGTCGAAGTGGTTGAGGCGACAACGTTTCCCAGCATGGTCGGTCGTCTCTGCAGAGTGGTGGATTGTCGGGTAATTTCTCGGTGAAATTTCCCGCCTTTCAGAAATTTTTTTGCGACAGGCTCGCGGACCGCGTTTCGAGGACGTTCGATATGGTTTGCAACGTCGAGCACGGCGTTGCGCGGGCACTGCAATTTTCCCGACGAAATGAATGAAGAGAGTTTTCGTCATTACATCTCCAACTATTCTGTCACGGCGAACAATGCCTGTTTGGCCAGTATTTGTCGGCATCTTTTGAGGCTTGATCAAGGTGCAACATGGACAGGAGCAACACTCAAGCCTTGTGGATAGTGGTGAAAATTCGACGAATTAGCAATTCTGTCGCCGATCGACGCGATCTTTTCGACGACCGAAGTTCGTGTCACGTCGAATGCAAGTGATGCATGGAAAGCAACGAGTGATGCTTGCTTTTGGACGCCGAATCCAGTCAGATTGATGTTCACGGAACTCCGATTCCGAGAAAGCAAGGAAATAGCAATGACAAAAGCAGACCTCCTCGCCGCAGTCGCAGCGAAGACCGACGTTTCAACGGCGAAGGCCGATGAAGTCATTCAGGCCTTCGTGAACCTGGTCGTGGAATCTGCGAAGAAGGGCGACAAGGTGTCGTGGCCGGGCTTCGGTTCGTTCTCGACGTCAAAGCGCCAGGCGCGCACGGGCCGCAATCCCCGAACGGGAGAACCGGTTCAGATCGCCGCTTCTACAACGATGAAGTTCAGCCCCAGCAGCACGCTGAAGGCCGAACTGAATCCAAACAGGTAATACCAAAGCAATACCTCAACCAATCAAGGAGAAAAGCCATGGCAAAGAAGCGCAAGGCCGCCAAGAAGGCGCCAAAGAAGAAGGCCAAGAAGGCGACGAAGCGTCGCAAGAAGGCCAAGAAATAACTAACTCTCGTCGTTAGACGAAGTTAATTCGGTTCGGAGTACGTAACGACCGGGGGGCGAAAGCCTCCCGGTTCGTTCTTTTCTGGGGCTGCGCTCGTCGTTGGCTCACTCGCCGTTATTCGTTGGCTCACTCGCCGTTAGATGAGGCCGGCGGCAGCCAAGTCGTCAGGAGTGTCGAGGTCGAGTGCCAGATCGGGCCGTGATGCGACGGTGAACGCCCAGCCCCGCGCAGCAGCTTCTGCCTGGTGGGCAGCAAACGAGCCTGGTCCGTACTGGAAGGTGAAGTCACCCTGAGCGGGCACCAGCAGGGCATTGGTGCCGTCGTGGTGACGGTCGGGCACGATGACCACGTCGCCAGGCTCGTCGGCAAGCGGTGCCAGTGGCTCTGGCGTGGGAAGGTCGCTGTGCACCACGAGCACCCGCTCGCAGCCTGCCGCCAGGGCGGCAGCACGTCCGGCGGCGGCGGCCTCATTCAGGCCTGGGCGGGCGGCTGTGACGACCGTTGCGCCGGAGGAACTCGCCCAGGCGGCGACCTGCTCGTCGTCGCACACGACGAAGACGGCGAGGGGTGATGCAGCGCGCAGCACGGCTTCAGCACACCGTTTGGCGAGCGCGGCACGAGCCTGCGCGGTCATCACCTCGGCCAGGCGGCCCTTGGCGAGCTCGAACGACTTGATCGGCACCACGACGGCCGTTCGCGCGGGCGCCTTCATCCGCCTGAAGCCTACGATTTGGGCGTGGGATTGCCGTTTGCCCGCGTCGCTGTCATCGGCGCTGGTTCATGGGGCACGACGGTTGCGTCTCTCGTTGCGAACAATGCCCCGACGGTGTTGTGGGCACGGCGCCAAGAACTCATAGACGAGTTGCGCGAGACGCGAACGAATTCTCGATACCTGCCCGGTCACCGCGTGCACGATGAACTCCAGGTCACCGATGACTTGATCGACGCGGTGCGCGCTGCGTCGCTCGTCATCGTGGCAGTGCCTTCGGCTGGATTCCGCGATGTCGTACGTTCACTTGCACTGCACCTCGATCCGTCTGCAGTGCTCATGAGTTTGACCAAGGGTCTCGAACGCGGTACCGGTCGACGCATGAGCGAAGTGCTGGCCGACCTCGCGCCGGAGCACGCCGTGTCGGTCTTGTCGGGGCCAAACTTGGCGGGCGAAATCGCCGCCGGTCAGCCCGCAGCAAGTGTCGTGGCCTGCGACGACGGCGCCATCGCCGTCAAATTGCAGGAGGTCTTCACACGACCGCTCTTTCGTGTTTACACTCATGACGACGTCATCGGATGCGAGATCGGCGGCGTGGTGAAGAACGTGATCGCGATCGCTGCCGGCATGGCGCACGGCATGGGCTTTGGCGACAACTCGCGCGCCACGTTGATCACCCGCGGCTTGGTGGAGATGGGTCGTCTCGGCACCAAACTCGGGGCGAACCCCGGCACGTTCTCCGGGCTGGCTGGCATGGGTGACGTGGTCGCTACCTGCTCCTCGATGAAGAGCCGTAATACCACCGTGGGCGTGCGGCTCGGCAAAGGAGAAACCATCGCCGAGATCAACGCATCGATGAACCACATGGTTGCCGAGGGCGTGAAGAGCGCCGGGGCCGTGGTCGGACTCGCCCGCAAGACCGGAGTCGAGATGCCGATCTGTGAGGCGGTAGCAGAAGTGTGCGACGGCCGACTCGGTGCCGCTGACGGCATGCTGCGATTGATGACGCGGTCGCGCAAATCCGAGCGCGACTGATCGAGCAAGCGAGGATTGTCGCGATGGTGTCGTTACGAATCGGTCTGCGCGGTGGTACCGCGCTCGCCGACGTTGATGCGGCAGGCTTCGTGCGCCGTGCGGGGCAGCAAACAAAGGTGCTCGGTTGGTGGGTCGCCGCCGATGATCGCTGGCACGACCCGCGTGTTGAGCCGAGTCGTCGGCAACGCATGCTCGACGGCACGCCCGTCATCGAAACCAAGATCGCAGTGCCGGGCGGCGACGTCGTGCAGCGAGCTTTCATGGTGGCCGATCACGGTGGATGCGTGGTGATGGAGGTTGCCAACGAGTCACCCACGGCCGTGGTGGTGGCGGTGCCCACCGACGGGTTGGCCACGGATGCGGTTGCGACACCCACCGAACCGCGGGGCGTCGAGCTTCCGAGCGACGTGCGGGCGTTTCCGCTCGCGCATCGCTCCAACCTGCATTTCGCGTGGAGAGCAGACGCGCGACCTGCACCAATATCGGCAGGGGCGTTCGCGAGTTGGTCGCAGGTAGTTCGGGGGTGGCTGTCAGCGTGCGAGCGCGCCAGTCGAATCACGCTCAACACGCACTCGATTGTCGCCGCGCGAAGCGAGTTGTTGCTCGCAACGGTGCGGGAGATCGACGACCTGCTTCAAGGCGACGCTGCGCGCGGCGTGTTGGCGATTGCCGAGCGCGTGCGCATGGGTGAGCCGTCCGCACCTCACGTAGAACAAGTGGCTGACGCCGCACGACGGTTGCTGCGCAAGCCGCGCGCGCAGTGGGCAGGGAGGGCGCTCGTGATGGCCGCACGTGTGCTCGCAGCCGCAGATGAGTCGTTGGCGAGTAGCGACGTTGCAGCCGCATGGGCTGAAGTCGCAAGTTCGGCGGGGGCTGGCCCCGTCGGCTTGGCCAGCGACGAAGGCCGGGGCAATGCAGCTACGGGCGCAATGAACCCAGTCGCGAGCGCGGTGGATGTCGTTGCAAGCGCTGAAGACGCGCTCGTTCGCGCCGTGTCGCCGCACGAAGCCGAACTGTTTTCTGGCGGGCTCGCTGATGCCGTGCGCGGAGTGAACCTCGAAGCGCATGGGCTCTCTGCCGGGCCGCAGCACACGGTGTCGCTCGCCGTGCGCTGGCACGGACCGAATGCCGCGGTGCTGTGGGAAGTCGACGGGCCACCCGGCCTGAAATTGCGCGCTCCGCGCATCGACGAGACGTTCGTGGTGAGCAGTCAGCGCGGCGAGGGCTTGATGCGGTTGGGCCAGTGACTCCGACGCTCGAGCTCGAGCGCACGCTGCCTGGCGTGGTGTGCGGCATCGACGAGGTCGGCAAAGGTTCGTGGGCGGGGCCGCTCGTGGTGTGCGTGGCGGTGCTCGATGCGGCGGTGCCAGTGGATGAACTCGTTGCGCGGGACTCGAAATCGCTCAGCGAGAAAAAGCGGGAGTCCATCTTCGAGACCGTCGCTGCACAGTGCTCTTATTGGGCGCTCGGTGCTGCGGCAAACACTGAGTGTGACTCGCTCGGCATGAACGCAGCGCAACGATTGGCAACGAAGCGAGCGTTCGAGGTTCTGGCACAGCGAGGTATGCAACCGACGAGCGCCGTAGTGGACGGAAGCTGGGACTTCGTGTCGCCGCTCGTTGAACGGGTGCTCTTGCAGGTGAAAGCCGACGTCGTATCCGCCTCGGTCGCAGCCGCAAGCGTGTTGGCGAAAGTCTCGCGCGATCGTTTGATGCGTGACGCTGCCAATCAGCATCCGCACTGGTCGTTCGAGACGAACAAGGGATACCCGTGCCCCAAGCATCGGGCTGGCTTGCGCGAGCACGGAGTTTCGCCCTTGCATCGCACGAGCTGGGCGTTCATGCAGAACCTCGGGCTCGCGCCCCAGCGTTAGTTGCGCCGCGCCGCTTGGGGCCGACGCTTGGTTTCAGCCCTTTTGCGTGCCGACTTTCAGGTCACGGAACGGCGACTTCGAGTCAATGCCAACGTCTTTGGGCAAGCCCAGCACGCGCTCGCCAACGATGTTGCGCATCACTTCGTCGGATCCACCGGCGATGCGCATGCCAGGCGCGCCAAGAACGAGTTGGTTCCATGCGTAGGTGCCCCACTCGCCGGTGTCGGCCTGCAGTTTCGCACCGAGCACGTGGCAGATGAAGTCATTCAGTAACTTCTGGTTGTTGACGAGCGCCATCTTGGATGTCGACATCTCGGGCCCGGGCGTCTGACCGGCCTTCATCTTGTCGGTGGCGCGCTTGTTGGTAAGACTCGCGACGCGGTAGTTGATGTAGAGATTGGCCAGCATGTCGCGCACGAGTGCGTCGTCGTGCAACCCGAAGTGGCGCACCATCGCGGTGATGCGGGTCATCATCGACACCTCTCCGCCGCCCGAGCCGGTGCCGATTGCGGCACGCTCGTTCATCAACGTGGTGAGAGCGACACCCCAGCCTTCGTTTTCGGCGCCGAGTCGGTACCAGTCGGGAACTCGTACTTCGTTGAAGAACACCTCGTTGAACGACGCACCGCCGGTCATCTGACGCAGCGGTCGAATCTCGACGCCGGGTGCTTTCATGTCGACCAAGAACGCGGTGAGGCCCTTGTGCTTGGGCAGGGACGGGTCGGTACGGCAGATGATCTCGCCGAGGTCGCTGTAATGGGCACCGGATGTCCACACCTTCTGGCCAGTGATGACCCACTCGTCGCCGTCGCGCTCGGCCTTGGTCTGCAACGACGCGAGGTCGCTGCCGGCTCCCGGCTCGCTGAAGAGCTGACAACCGACGATGTCGGCGCGCCACATCGCTTTCAGGAACTTCTCTTTTGCAGCATCGGTGCCATGCGCCAGGATCGTCGGTGCCACCATGCCGAGACCGATGGTGAAGATGCTCTGGCTCGGCACCTTGTAGTTCGACTCGACCGCTGCATACGCACGCTCGTGCGCCGGCGTGAGACCTGCCCCGCCAAATTGCTTCGGCCCGGTGATCCAGCCGAAGCCTGCATCGAATTTTTTCGTGCGCCAGGCTTTGGCGGTTTGCACCATCTCCTGCTCGGCTTCGCGTGACCGCTCTTCGAACATCGCCATGTTGTCGGAGCCCTCGCCCCACACGAAGGCGCGCGCAGCCTCTTTGCGTGGCAGGTTTGCGTCGAGGAATTTCGTCGCGAGCTGGGTGAATTCGTTCAGTTCCACCCTCGACACGGTAGTTGCGCGGCGGCTTGCCGCGCCCAGCCGAACGATTCGCCGCGCTCAGCCGAGCAACTAGCGTCGGTTTTCATGGGTCAACCCGTTGCAGTCACCATCAAGCAGTCCGCTGAACCGGGTCGTGTGCGATTCGAACTGAATCGTTCGCTCACCGGCCAGGGTCATGAGTTCTATGAGTCGGCTCCCGACCGTGAGGTGTCGTTCGGCGCGGTGCTCGCAGTGCGGCTCTTTGCCACTGGCAAAGTGCGGGCGGTGCACGTGTTCTCCAGCGTGGTGACCGTGGACATGGTGCCCGGCACCAAAGCGTCCGAACTGGCGCAGATCATCACCGATCTGTATCAGTATTGGAAGCCGGGCATGGTTCCCGTCGTTCCGACCACCTGAGTTGCTGCCGCATGTAACCCGTCACAGGGTTGCGCACGTACGCCGGCGCACGTCGTAGCGTTATTGCGTGGCAAAAGCGGTGGAGAAGGCCGTTTCGCTGCATGAGGCAGCGCGTCGGCTGAAGGTGCACTACATGACCGCCTATAGATACGTGCGGTCCGGGCGCCTCCGGGCTCATCAAACCGACGGTGAGTGGCAGGTGCTCGTTTCTGACGTCGTGGCGTTTACTGCGACACGAAAGCAACGCACCAGCCCGGCAACGACCGCAAAACGTGGCAATCGCCCGGCGGCAGATTGGGTCGGTCGATTCGAAACCTGCCTCGTGGCGGGGGATGAGGTCGGTGCTGAGCACTTGCTCGATGATGCCTTGGCGAGCGGTCACGACCTCTTTTCTTTGTACCTCGAGGTGGTATCACCGGCGCTCGTTGCCATCGGCGAACGCTGGCAGCGCGGAGAACTTCAGATCCACGAAGAGCACCGCGCCAGCAACATCATCGCGCGATTGTTCGCACGGGTGAGCGCGCGGTTCGCACACCGCGGCCCGTCGCGAGGCACCGTGGTGATCGGCGGGCCGACCGGCGAGCGTCACGGTCTGGCAATCACGATGGTGTCCGACTTGCTGCGCAGTCGTGGTTGGAACGTCTCCGACATCGGCACCGACGTGCCCGCCGCCGCATTCGCTCAAGCCGTGGAAGGTGTCGACCAGTTGCGCGCGGTGTGCATCGGCGTCACTCTGCGCGAGTCGCTCGCCACCGCACGCGAGTCGATTGCTGCCGTCAAAGCCGTGATTCCGAGCCATGTCAAGGTGTTTGCGGGCGGAGCCGCCGTCGTCTCTGACGCTGCTGCAGTGTCGCTCGGGGCAGATGCATGGGCGCGCGACCCTCGCGCGCTGCTTGCGATGCTTGCGAGCGAGCCTGTTGAGTAGCGTCGGAACTCGTGGCTGCCCCCAAGTACACCCCGACAGACCCGACCGACCGACCCCGCGCGTATACGTCGCCTGATTTTGTGCCCTCGCCCTGGCGCAATGATCGCAAAGCGTCAATCATCGGTCGCCAGCCGCGCACTGAACGACTCGGTCACCCCGGTCCTGACCAGGGATACGTGTTGTCGCTCGCGGAACGGCTGCGTCCGCGCGTCAAAGTCACACACGGAGAAAGCGTCGACGACGCCATCCAAGGTTGCATCGGCATCGCGCTTCGACGTGCGTCGGTATTCGGTCGCGCACCTGTCATCCATGACCTCGACATGGCGTTCACCATCTGGGGCTTCTTCCTCGACAGCCCTCCGGCCGAGCTGGTTGCCGCTCGAAAGCATTTGTTCGAGGGAGTGTCGAACGTGGTGCACCACTATGTGGAGGCAAGACAACTTGTCGACATGGTCCCCGACTCCACGATGCGCATGACGCCAGAGATGGTCCGCAAGTCGATGCCGAACTCCTGGCGCGCGCTGACTGGCGCCCCTGCCGTCGCTTAGTCGATCGCGAACTTCTGCAGGTCTTCGAGCTGCACGAACTCGAGCGTCATGGCATGCGTCGCGCGTAGACGCACGCGCGGTGCTTTGCCGGCCTCGAACGCCTCCTGCCATCGACCGGCGCACAAGCACCATTGGTCTCCTGCTTTCAATCCCGCGAATCCGTATTGCGGCATCGGTGTGGAGAGGTCGTTGCCGACGCTCTTGGAATACGCGAGAAATTCGTCGGTCATGATCGCGCACACCGTGTGCACCCCGGTATCGTCGCCGCCCGTTTCGCAACAGCCACTGCGATACCAACCCGTCAGCGGGTCGTAACTGCAGGGTTCGAGTGGTTCACCCAGCACGTTCGGCTGCGTCGAACCTGACTCGCTCACGAACGCCCTGTGCTTACGAGACGCTCACGCCGACGACGCTGCCGATGGCATACGTGACGGCGACGGCCAGCACCGTGATTGCGACCTGTCGCAAGGTGCCGAGCCACCACGGCCGCTCTGACTGTTTGGCGATCGCGGCCCCGAGCACCGCTGCGGCGACCACGCCGATGACGATCGAGGAGAGTCGTGCCGAATCACCCGACCCCGAGAGCCAAGGAATCACCGGCAGCATGGCGCCGAGCAAGAAACTGACGATAGACACCGCGGCCACGACGAGCGGGTTGGGGAGTTGGGCGGGGTCGAGCCCGAACTCCTCGCGAGCATGCACCATGACTGCTCGTTCGGGATCCTGCATCACTTCAGCCGCGGCAGCCTCGGCTTGTTTCGACGACATCCCGTGAGAGCGGTACATGCCGGCAAGTTCCGAAGTCTCGGCGCTTGTATTGCGCTTCAACTCGCGAAGCTCGAGCGCAATCTCACGTCTAACAAGGTCGTTCTGCGACTTGACCGACACCCACTCTCCGGCAGCCATGCTCACCGCCCCAGCGACCGCTGACGCAATGCCCGCGAGTCGCACATAAGACGCATCGATACCGCTGGAGGCAAAACCGATGATGAGCGACACATTTGTGACGAGCCCATCACTCACGCCGAACACTCCGGCGCGCGCGCTGCCGCCGGCGAGTGCCCTGTGGTCTGGATGATCGTCGTGTTCAGCGCGCGGAGCTTTGGTCACGCCACCAACCTACTTGTCGCAGTTAGCGTCGTACGTGGTGTCAAGTACTCCTCGCTATCGCTTCGCACCATCACCGACGGGATATTTCCACGTCGGTGGCGCGCGTACCGCGCTCTACAACTGGATTCTCGCCTTGCAGAACGACGGCATCTTCGTCTTGCGTATAGAAGACACGGACGAGTCACGCAACCAGCCGCAGTGGACGCAAGGAATTATCGATGCCTTGGCGTGGATCGGCATTGACGGCAGCGACACGCATTTCGAGGGGCCTTACTTTCAGTCGGCGTACGCAGCGGCCCATGCTGCAGCCGCCCACAAACTCTTCGAGTCAGGTCACGCGTATTACTGCGACCTGACTCCAGAACAAGTGCAAGAGCGGGCCAAGGCTTCCGGCAAACCGGGATACGACGGTCACTCGCGCGATCGCGGATTGACGGCCGGGCCGGGCCGCGTGCTGCGATTCAGGGTGCCTGCGGGCACCACCGTGGTGCACGACGAAGTGCGCGGCCGAGTGGAATTCGACAATTCGACGATCGAGGATTTCGTCCTCTTGCGTGGCAACGGCTCACCAGTGTTCATTCATGCAAACGTGGTCGATGACATCTCGATGAACATCAGCCACGTGGTGCGCGCCGAGGAGCACCTTCCTAATACCCCGAAACAGCAGATGTTGTGGGAAGCCCTCGGGCACAAGCCGCCAGTCTGGGCTCACGTTCCTGTGCTCGTCAACGAGCAGCGCAAGAAGTTGTCGAAGCGTCGCGACAAGGTCGCGCTCGAGCAGTACCGAGCAGAGGGCGTGGTCGCTGAAGCAATGGTGAACTACTTGATGACCCTCGGTTGGGCACCGAGCGGTGATACGGAGATCGTCGAGTTCTCGCGCATCGTCAGCGAGTTTGCCCTCTCCAGCGTGAACCACTCGTCGGCGTTCTTCGATGTGAAGAAACTCAACGCCTTCAACGGCGAGTATCTGCGAAAGATGTCGACGACCGAGTTCGTTGCCGCCTGCGATCCGTGGATCAGCGGCACACCGCCAACAGCCCCGGGCGTCGACACCGCTCCGCCCGTCGCGCATTGGCCCAAAGAACGCTTCGACCGCGCGGTGTTCGAGCGGGTGGCACCGCTGGTGCAGACGAGAGTTTCGCTCTTGTCAGAAGTTCCGGCGATGATCGACTTCTTCTTTCTCGCAGACCCGGCAATCGATGCCTCGGCATTCGACAAGGCGTTCGCAGCGGACTGGGCACGGCCGTCGTTGCGTACCATCCGCGAACGACTGGCAACGGCCGACTGGTCGGTGGACTCCCTCAAGTCGCTTGTCGAGGCCATCGGCGCATCGCTCGACGTGAAACTCGGCAAACTTCAGGCTCCGTTGCGAGTGGCGACCACTGGCCGCAGCGTCGGACCGCCGCTCTTTGAGTCGCTCGAAGTGCTGGGCCGCGAAGAGACGCTGCGCCGTATCGATGCTGCGCTACGTCGCGCGGGCTAGGTCTGTGCGCCGAATCGGCGTGATCGCCACGTCCGTGGCGCTCTCGCTCGTTGCATATTTTGCAGTGTCATTGGCCCAGGTTTGGGCGACCGGGCGCGATGAGGCGTTTTCGCAGGGGGCTGCGCGAGTTGAAGCCATCGTCGTGCTCGGTGCCGCCCAATACGACGGTCGCCCGTCGCCGCAGTTCGCTGCGCGTCTCGATCATGCACTCGTGCTCTGGCAGCGCGGCGCTGCGGAGAGCATCGTGGTGACGGGCGGCAAGCAATCAGGCGATCGGTTTACCGAAGCCGAGTCGGGGCGCGAATATCTTGTGACACGCGGCGTGCCCGCCTCGGCAGTGCAGGTGGAGCCGCGCGGTGCCTCGACATACGAGTCGCTGCGCGCCGTCGCATCGCTACTCGGCTCCCGGCTCGACGAACGGGGGTCAGAAGAGTCCGTTGTGCGTGCAGCGCACATCGTGATCGTAAGCGATCCGTATCACCTTTTGCGCGCGCGACTGGTGGCAGCCGAGCTCGGTCTCAGCGCAGAAGTGTCGGCTACCCGCACCGGTGTGACCCGAGGTCGCGGTTCGTTGCGACGCAACGTGCGCGAAGCAGTCGGCGTGATGATCGGACGCATCAGCGGGTTCCGCCAACTTGAAGCGTGGCTACAATGAACGACGCAACACTCTGGGGAGTGGTGTAACTGGCAACACAGCAGATTCTGGATCTGTTATTCAGGGTTCGATTCCTTGCTCCCCAACAACTACGACGCGGCTCACGCCGCGTCACGGCTCCCCAACAACTACGACGCGGCTCACGCCGCGTCACGGCGGGTTCGCCACACCGCACCAGCGATAGCCTGATGAGCCGTTCGGGCTCCCATCGTCTAGCGGCCTAGGACACAGCCCTCTCAAGGCTGCGGCACGGGTTCAAATCCCGTTGGGAGTGCCAGTCAGTGCACGAGTGCTGGCAGACCTACAAGGCACTCGTAATCTGCGACCGAGTTGTAGAGAAACGCCGACAAGCGCACCCCAGTGACTCCTCCAGGGCTGGTGACGGCGATCTCTGCGTGCA
Source organism: Actinomycetota bacterium (assembly GCA_041180605.1). Taxonomy (GTDB): domain Bacteria; phylum Actinomycetota; class Acidimicrobiia; order Acidimicrobiales; family Ilumatobacteraceae; genus F1-60-MAGs027. The sequence continues at coordinate 19,964 of JBEGRF010000046.1, forward strand.
ATCGCTGGCGTGCAGCCACGATCAGCGCATCTTCAGCTGCAGTCGCGAGTCGTCGCGCACCCGGCAACGGCACCACCCGAAGATAAGGCGCTCGCAACTCGGGATGTGTCGGCAGCTCGACATCCCAGGCATCAGCGAGCATGTCTGCGGCGGCAGAGACCACGTTGCGACAGTGCTCGTCACGCTCGCTCCATGGCCATCGCGAGAGAAACTCGAACGCCGAAGGCGTTGCCAGGTACGCGGACAAATCGGCGGTGCCCTGTGTATCGAATGAGAGCGGAAACCCGCGCTCTGCGTTCCAACTTCCGGCGAGCGGCTCGAGCGACGCTCGTGCACGTTCCGAACAGGCGACGAGTGCCGCCGACGGCCGCGGTGCCGCCACCCACTTGTGGAAGTTGCTGACCCATGCATCGATGCCAGCGGGAATCGGCGGAACGACCTGGCCTGCGACATGTGCGGCATCGACAACGATGAAGCATTCGGGGCGCAACGCCCGCACGGCTGCGGCAATCTCGGCGACGGGGTTCAACTGCGCGCTGGTGGCGACGATTTGGTCGATGACGAGCACATCGGCAGCACCGAGCTGGTCGGCGACTTCGGCGACGCATGACGATGGTGTCGCCTGCAACGGCGGCAACGAAGGCAGCTCGCGCAGCATGGCCTCCGCTCGACGAGCGAGCGAGCGCAATCCCAGCACTACGCCGCCGTAATTCGATGACATCGTCACGATCTTCGTGCCGCGCCGCACGACCGATGCGGCCGCGGCGATCACGCCCTGCGATGCATTCGGCACGAACGCGAGATCATGGCCTGTAACACCCAGCGAAGCGGCGCAACTTGCCCGTGCATCTGCGAGCAGCGAAGGCAGGCGCGATCGAAAGAATTCGTTCGGATTGTGTTCCATCTCGCTACGAATCGCATGTTGCACGCGAGCAACCTCACGGGGGACAGCACCGAATGACCCGTGGTTGAGATAGCGAACCGAGGAGTCGAGGCTCCACTCGGTGGGAGACGCGAGGGTCATAGAAAACCCTCGCGCCGGCGGGGCCGCACGATGACTCGCACGTGCCGCCGCCGGCGACGAAGAAAGAGCGGGTTAGCGCTTCTTCTTGGCGGGCTTCTTCGCGGGGGCCGGAGCCTTGCGAGTGGTATTCAACTTCGGAGCAGGAGCAACGCCAAGCGCGATGTCCTTGAAGCCCTTCAGTGCGGTGATCTTGGCGACGGTCTTCGCCTTGATCTGGATCTGCTCACCCGTGGCTGGGTTGCGACCGATACGTGCTGGGCGCTTCTTCTTGAAGAACTTGGCGAAGCCCGAGATGTTGACGATCTCACCCTTGGCCACATTGGCCAGGATGACATCGACCGTTCCCTCGATAACGGCTTTCGCCACTTTCCTCTCGACGTCGGCGTGAATTGCTACTGCGTTGATGAGTTCGTTTTTCTTCATAGACGCCCACCCTATTACACGGGTGGTGGATGGCTGGTGATGCCCGTCCCCGCAAAGAGCGTGTGAGACGCGGGGTAGTCGGGGTCTAGAAGCGCACTCGGCAGACGCGCGGGCCGTGCACCTGACCGCCCGCCCACGTGACGTTCGCAGGATCGACGAGCGAGAACTCGGGGATGCGCTCCAGCCAGACCTGCAGGGCGACCCGTAGTTCGAGTCGGGCAAGGTTGGAGCCGGCACATCGGTGGATGCCCGAGCCAAAGGCGACGTGGCGGTTGTGCTGCCGGTCGAGGACGACCTCGTCGGGGTTCTCGAACTGGCGCGGGTCGCGGTTGGCCGCCGGAAACGCCATCAAGATACGGTCGCCGGCCTTCATCGGGCAGCCCTGGAACTCGATGTCGCGGTCCACGATGCGGGCCATCGTGACCGGCGAATAGGCCCGCAATAACTCTTCGACTGCAGTTGGCCACAGGTCGGGGTGGTCACGCAGCTGCTTGCGGTGCTCAGGGTGCTGGGCGAAGTGCCAGAGCGATGAGCCGATTGCGCTCCACGTGGTATCGATGCCCGCGACCAACATGAGGTTGCAGACACCGAGCACGTACTGGTCGGTGACGGGGTACTTGTCGCCCGAGTTGAGCAAGTCGGTGATGAGGTCGTCTTGGCGCGGGTTTTTCTTTCGGTCTTCGAGTTCTCGGCGAAAGAAGCTGAGGATCTTCCTTCGGTTCTCCAGGCGCACGACAGGATCGGTGAGACCGACCTCGAGTACACCGCGTACCCAACTGACGAACTCGTCGGCCATGTCGTCGCGCACGCCGAGCATCGCGGAGATGACTCGCACGGGAATCTGCTGCGCGTAGTCGGTGCCGGCATCAGCCTCACCTTTGTTTATGAAGCCGTCGATAAGGCGGTTGCACAAATCGCGAGTGCCTTGCTCGTACTTGGCCACTGATTGCGGCGCGAAGACCGGGAGGATGAGTCGTCGGTGCCAGTGGTGGTCAGGCGGATCGCTGGTGATCGGCGGGGCAGCGACTCCCGAGTACGGACCTTCCGTCTGTGCGAGCGGACTCGCAGTGACGGTGATGCTCCGCGACGTGAAGATTTCGTGCTCTTGCGCTATGGCGACGACGTCTTCATAACGAGTCGGAAGCCACGAACCACCCCATCTGTCGGTGTGAGCGATGGGGCACTTCGACTCGCGAATTTCGCTCATTGTCGGGTACGGGTCGCGAACGAACTCCTGATCAAAGATGTTGTAGTCAGATGTCGGATCGGTGACCGGACCAGAGTTTTCTTCGACGGTCGTCACGGCTATTCCTCGATGATGATGGCGTCTTCGGGGCAGTTGGCCTGCGCGCGGCGCACCTTGGCTTGAACATTCGCCGGAATGTCACCGTCAATCAGCACGGTCGCATGACCGAGTTCATCGCTGCCGAATACTTCGGGAGCGGCGATGGAACACATCTGTTGACCTTGGCAGGACGCTTCGTCAACCCGAACGCGCATGAGTCGAGATTACTGGCGCAGGTTCAATCGAGCGCAGTCGGTGTAAAACTCTTCCACGGGGCCGCAGTCTCGAGCTGGGATGCCACCCGCAGCAGTAAGTCCTCGCGCCCGTACGCCGCGACGAGCTGCACGCCGACGGGCAGACCGCTCGCGGTGCGACCCAAGGGCAGGCTGATTGCCGGCTGCCCCGACATGTTGAACTGCGGCGTGAATCGCACCCACTCGGTCGACAGGCGAGACGGCTTGAGCGGGTCACTCGGGTCGTTGGTGAACGATCCGACGGGGAATGGAATCCGTGCGAGGGTCGGTGTGACGAGCACATCGAAACCGTCATGCCACCACTGTGCGAGTGCACGCCTGAACATCGCGGCGGCCGCGACCGACTTCGCGTAGTCGAGCGCCGACGCACGCGACGCGCGCTCGGCCTGTTCCCAGTTCACTGCTTCGATGTCGTCCTTGGTCGCAGGGCGACCAAGGAGGGCAGAGAGCGAGTCGCGACTCACGGCTTGGGTGGTTGCCCACATCGCACCGAACCGTGGCGGGAAGCTCGCGTCGTTCAACGCAGACGGCCATGACTCCTCAACCTTGTGCCCGAGAGATTCCAGCAACTTCGCGGTGCCGCGTGCCGCGTCGCGACACTCGTCGTCGACGCGCGCGCCAAGCGGGTCGTGGTCGAGCAGACCGACGCGCAACGAACCAACTTTCGCTCCTACTTCTTTGATGTACGGCCTCTCTGGTGGTTCTGCGACGACGCCGTCACCGACGCCAGGGCCGTGCACTGCATCCAAGAGTGCCGCAGTGTCGGCCACGGTACGTGTCACAGCGAGTTGCACGCTGAAGCCCGACTCGTCGCCGATGGGTGCGAGCGACACACGTCCGCGGCTCGGCTTGAGTCCGACGAGACCGTTGCACGATGCAGGAATTCGAATGCTTCCGCCGCCGTCGCTCGCATGTCCGATCGGCACGATGCCTGCTGCCACTGCCGAGCCGGCGCCACCGCTCGAGCCACCGCAGGTGCGCGACAAATCGTGCGGGTTGCGAGTCGGGCCCCACGCTTCTGGCTCGGTGACGGGGAGGCTTCCCCATTCGCAACTATTCGTGCGACCGAATGGGATCAATCCTGCAGCCACGAATCGAGCGGCGAGTTCAGACGTCTGCTGCGGAACGTAATTCATCGCCTTGATCGCTTTGTTGCCTTGCGAGAGTGGTTGGCCGGCGTACATGAGGCCGAGGTCTTTGAACAACGTCGGCACACCGTGGAATGGTGCGTCGGAGCGAGTCGAGTCGGCTTTCGCGGCGAGTTCTCGCGCATGCTCGAGCCAAACGATGTTGACCGCGTTGATTTTCGGGTTGTACGCCTCGTAGCGCTCGATGGCAGCGTCGACGAGTTCGCGCGCCGTCACTTTCTTCTTTCGAACGAGCGCTGCCTGGTCGAGCGCCGACATGAATCGCGTCTCGATTGCCAGCTTTGACAGGGCCATTTATTACTAACCTAGTGAGGTCGTGGCTCCGCAGAACTCGTCGGAGCGCGGTGCCCTGCTCGACATCTTGCGGGCGCCGTCGGTCGCCGCCTACATCACCGCAAACATCCTGCTGTACGTCGGGTTGTCATTGCAGGTGACCACGCTCGCCAAACAGGTCTACGACATCTCGAAGCGGGAACTCGACCTCGGTTGGCTCGGTTTTGCGGAGTTCCTGCCTATCGCACTATTGGTATTCGTGACCGGCACCGTCGCCGACCGTTACAACCGCAAACGCGTGTCGCAGATCGCGATGTTCGGCGAGCTCGCGTCGGCGCTGTTGCTGGCGTGGTACGCATCCACCAAACCGACGAGCGTGTTCCCGATCTTCATCATTGCAATTCTCTACGGCAGTTCGCGTGCATTCTTGGCGCCGTCGATGCGTCCGATTGCTGCGGCCATCGCGCCCGAGGGTCGCCTGCCGCAGATGATCGCTTTGTATTCCACGGTGTGGACATCGGCCGGCATCCTCGGTCCGGCAGCGTCCGGGTTTCTCTATTCGGCGTCTCCGGTGCTCGCATATCTCGTGGGGTCGGCGCTCATCGTGTGCGCGATCACATCGTTCTCTGCGGTGCGCGTGCCGCCGACGCAACGGTCCACCGATGGCTCAGGGACTGGCACCGCCGAGGCAAGTACGAGCGGTCCAGCCGAACGCCCCACCCTGCGCTCTGCGATCGAAGGCCTGAGTTACATCCGGCGAACACCGATTCTTTTTGCCGCGATTGCACTCGACTTGTTCGCGGTGCTCTTCGGCGGGGCCGTCGCACTCCTCCCGGTCATCGCCGAAGAACGACTCGGAGTCGGCAACATCGCCTACGGCTGGTTGCGTGCCGCGGCCGGCATCGGTGCAGGCGGAGTTGCCCTGTTGCTCGCCGTCAGGCCGCTTCGACGCCATGTCGGAAAGTGGCTGCTCGTCGCAGTCGGAGTGTTCGGGGTCGGCACCATCGTGCTCGGCATCACGCGCACGTATTGGATCGCGTTCGCAGCGGTGCTCGTCATCCATGGCGCCGACATGGTCAGTGTGTTCGTGCGTGGTTCGATCGTGCCGCTCGTGACGCCCGACGACAAGCGCGGCCGCGTCTCGGCGGTCGAAAACGTGTTCATCGGTGCGACGAACGAGCTCGGTGCCTTTGAGTCCGGAGTTGCCGCCGCCGCGATCGGCGTGCCTGCCACCGTCGTCGGCGGAGGAGTCTTCACGCTCGGCATCGTCGGTGTGTGGTGGGTGAAATTCAAGCAGCTGCGCAACGTCGACCGATTCGAGGAGTTGACACCGTCGTGATCTTCCGACTGCCGCAACGTTCGACGGCTCGGTCGCAACTCGTGCGTCGCCGTGTTGCGATCGTCGGGGTGATGAGCGCATCCGTTATCGGCATACTCGCTGGTTGTTCGGCGCAAGACTCCACGTCGACCGATCTAGGAGTGCTCGAGGGCGTCGGACGCCTCCCTGGTTACGACTTCTGGGCTCCGGTCACGCTGCCTGACGGAGCGGAACTCGAGCTGCCGTTGCCAGAGGGAGGTCCGATCGGTGGGCGGGTAGACGGCAATCGTGTGCTGCTTGTAGGCGACTCGATCGTCGCCTCGACCGCGAAGCGCTACGGCGGCGAGATGTGCGATGCCCTTGAGCCGCTCGGGTGGCAGGTAGCAGTCGAAGCGGAGCCGGGACGCTTCGCCAGTTTCGGTGTCGAAGTGCTCGAGCAACGCATCGGTGCGGTGTGGGATGCAGTCTTCATCTATCTCGGCACCAACTTTGACGGCAACGAGGCTTCGTTGCGCAAGCAGTTCGACAAGATGTTCGACATAACCCGCGGGGTCGAAACGGTCGTGCTCACCACCGGCGAATTCCGCAACGCACAGAAGACCGTCAACAAAGTGATCAGGGCATCAGCAGCGGAGAACGACCACGTGCACGTTTTGGACTGGTCGAGTGTCATGAAATTGAAGGGTGTGACCGGGCCGGACAACATCCACCTCTCGGAGGCCGGTCGGATGATTCTCGCGCAGACGATTGCCCGCGCCCTCGATTATGCGCCGTATCGCGAGTCCGCTTGTCTCGATCCGCGTTTTCGCGACGACTCAGGTATCAACGCGCAGTCGACGACGACGAATCCGTAGCCGCTGCCTTCTCGCGTGCCGCACGTCGTTGGGCCGCGCGTTCTTTCGACTGGGCAGTCGTGATCTCGCGGTGATGCGCCCGACACAACACCTCGAGGCCACCGAGACCGTTCTGGTCGGGGTCGAGATGGTGATGGCAACCTGGGCCGTAACCGCCCCCGTTTCGCGCCGCCTTGTGGTTCACCTCGCAGTCGCGGCGCTGCGCAGTGCAGCCCGGACGCTGGCAGTAATACTTGGCCCTTCTTTTGGCCGCTGCGCGGGCGAAGCGCCAAATGTGGTGGCGTTGCCAAGCACGACCGCAAGTGTTGCTGCACCACGTGCGCCGACGAGGCGAGTCGATGCGCTCATTGCACCATTGGCACCGCCCCGACTCGCCGCGCCACGCCGACATCGCACAGGTGATGCGCGAGCGCTCAAGCGCGCTCAACTGTCCGGCGGTGCGACGCGCTGGCGTGCGCCGTCTACGAACGGATGTTGACCGGTGTCGCGCGCGTCGCATCGACCATGTCGAAGAAGTCGTTGCCTTTGTCATCGATCACGATGAATGCGGGGAAGTCGCGTACTTCGATCTTCCACACCGCCTCCATGCCGAGTTCTGCGAATGCGAGCACCTCCACCTTCGTGATGCAGTCCTGCGCGAGTCGCGCGGCCGGGCCGCCGATTGAGCCGAGATAGAAGCCGCCGAACTTCTTGCAAGCATTGGTGACCTGCGGAGAGCGATTGCCTTTTGCCAACATCACGAGACTGCCACCGGCGCGCTGGAAGTCAGCGACGTACGAGTCCATTCGACCGGCGGTGGTGGGACCGAATGCTCCTGATGCAAAACCTGGAGGAGTCTTGGCAGGTCCGGCGTAGTACACGCAGTAGTCCTTGAAATAGTCGGGCAGGGAACCGCTCTGCTCCAGGAGCTCCTTCAACTTGGCGTGGGCGATGTCGCGGGCCACGATCATCGGACCGCTCAGCATGATTCGTGTCTTCACCGGATACTTGGAGAGTTCCTCGCGGATGTCCGCCATCGGCCTATTCAGGTCGATGCGCACGACGTCGCCGCCGAGGTCGTTGGAATCGATTTCGGGCAAGAACCGTGCAGGGTCGGTCTCGAGCTGCTCGAGAAACACGCCGTCGCGCGTGATCTTGCCGAGCGCTTGACGATCCGCACTGCACGACACCGCCATTGCGACCGGGCAGCTCGCGCCGTGCCTCGGCAGGCGCACGATCCGGACGTCATGGCAGAAATATTTGCCGCCGAATTGTGCACCGATACCCGTCTGCTGTGAGAGCGTGAGCACCTTCGCTTCCAAGTCGAGGTCGCGGAATGCGTGACCCGCCTTGCTGCCTTTCGTGGGCAAAGAGTCGAGGTATCGAGTGCTCGCCAGTTTTGCGACCTCGACTGCGTACTCCGCTGACGTTCCGCCGATGACGACTGCGAGGTGGTACGGCGGGCATGCGGCGGTGCCGAGCGTCTTCATTTTTTCGAACAACCATGGCAGCAGTGTCTTTTCGTTGAGCAATGCTTTGGTTTCTTGGAAGAGATAGCTCTTGTTCGCTGAGCCGCCGCCTTTGGCGATGAACAAGAACTTGTACTCGTCACCATCGACGGCGGAGATCTTGATCTCTGCCGGCAAGTTGGTGTTCGTGTTCACTTCTTCGTACATCGAGACCGGGGCGAGCTGGCTGTAGCGCAAGTTGCTGGTCAAGTAGGTGTCGTACACGCCGCGCGAGATGGCGACCTCGTCACCCCCGGTGGTGAGCACGAACTGTCCCTTCTTGGCCTTGATGATCGCCGTGCCGGTGTCTTGGCACATCGGCAGCACCCCGCCGGCGGCGATCGAAGCATTCTTCAGCAAGTCGAGCGCGACGAAGCGGTCGTTCTCACTTGCTTCGGGGTCTTTGAGGATCTTCGCCAGTTGCTCGAGGTGGGAGGTGCGCAAATAGTGGGCGATGTCGTGCATGGCCTCGGCGGTGAGACGTGTGATTGCAGAACTCTCGACACGAAGGAACTCGCCGAGTTCGGTCTTCGTGACCGTCACACCGTCGCGGGTGACGAGGCGGTACTCCGTTTCGTCTTTTCCGAGGGGCAGCAGTTCGGTGTGTGCGAACGGTTCGGGTGCGGTCACTGCGCACCTCGCACGTATTTCACACCAATGCCGGAGTTCCAGCGAACGCGCCGGGGTCGCCTGGCGCGGGGATGAGCGGCTTGCTCCACGACACCGTGGATGCGACTAGTTCCGCGACCGAGCGCCACTCCATAGGGTTCCAACCTTCGGCGCTCGCGACGATGTTGCCGTCGATGCGCAAGAAGACGAATGCGGGCAGCTGCTTCAGGCCGAACTGCTTCACGATCGTGCGCTCAGGATCGCAGAAGACCATCGACTCGCTGGCGAGCGGTCCGAGAAACGTGCGGGCTTCGTCGGGTCCGGCCGTGACGACGTAATTGGTGCGCACGCTCGAGCCGGCGAACTGGGCGAGAACTCGCCGCGCGGTCTTCAACACCCATGCGCTCTCGTTGGTGTACGGGTCGATCACCACGGAAAGCAGGTGGAAGGTCGTGAGCCACTCATGCAACTCGCGTTTTTCGCCTTGGAGAGTCTGCATGACCGTGTCGGGGGACGGCGTAATCACGAGAGAAACGGTAGCAACTCAGAACTACAGTCTTCGTAATGCACCCGATCGAGAGGCTGCGATATGTGGCACGCGCCGACGGTGCTGGGCCGGCACTTCTCGTGCGGGAGACCGCGCTCGCATTGTGCGCGATGGAATTCGATCCTCAATCGCTCGTGCTCGCATGTCGGCGCATCGTCGAACGCCACCCGACGATGGCACAACTTTGGTGGCTTTGCGCCAACGTGCTCGCCGCACCCGAACCGTTCGCTCGTGCTCGTGAGCTGGCCTTGGTCGTCGAGCGAGACGATACCCCAGGCCATCTCGACGAAGCATTGCCTGACGATGCGACCGTATTGATCGTCGGCTGGCCCTACAACGCGGTGAAATGTCTCGCGCAACGTGGCGACGCGATGATGCTCGTCGTTGACAGCCACGGCGAAGGTGAGGCGTTGGTCGAACGTTTGCACGACGCAGAGATCGCCGCCGAACTCGTGCCTTTTGAGTGCGTCGCAGCTGCCGCACAGCAAGCGAAACTCGTCGTGGTGGAGGCACTGGCGTGTGGTCCATCGCAGGTGCTTGCTGTCGGCGGCTCGCGCGCGGTGATGGCGACCGCTAAGTCACTCGGCAAGCCTGCGTGGCTGGTGGCCGGCGCGGGCACCCGGATGCCCGGACCCCTGTGGGAAGGCATGACCGCCGCGCTCAACCTTCCTTCCGACTGGCATGCCGGTCTCGACATCATCGACACGAATCATTTCGATCGAGTCATCGGCCCTCAGGGAGTGTGCGACGACACGAACACGGCGTTCGAGCCCGAGTGTCCGCCCTCGACCGAACTCTTGCGACGCAGCGCCATCTAGCCTGCAAGGCATGTCTCCTCGTTCTCGCGACCTGCCGCGACGCTCCTGCCTCTCGATACCGGGGTCCTCCGAGAAAATGCTGGGCAAAGGCCCCGGCATTCCTGCCGACATGGTGTTCCTCGACCTCGAAGATGCGGTCGCCCCGAAAGAGAAGGAGGCGTCACGTGCTCGCGTCGCGAACGCGATCAAATCGCAGGAGTGGGGCGACAAGGTCTTGTGCGTGCGCGTCAACGACTGGAGCACCAAGTGGACCGCCTTCGACATCATCGAGGTGGTCGGCAGCGCCGGCCCACGACTCGACGAGATCATGCTCCCGAAGGTGGAATCAGCGGCGCAGATCGTCGCCACCGACATGCTGTTGCGCCAGGTTGAGATAGCGAGCGGGTTGCCCATCGGACACATCGGCATCGAAGCGCAGATCGAGACTGCGCGCGGACTGATCAACGTCGAAGAAATCTGCGCGGCAAGCCCGCGCATCGAGACGATCATCTTCGGCCCGGCCGACTTTGCGGCGAGCATGGAGATGCCGGTCCTCACCGGCGGCGTGCAGATCGCGGATTATCCAGGCGACCATTTCCACTACGTCTTCAACAAGATCTTGATGGCGGGCCGCGCGAACGGCTTGCAAGTGATCGATGGCCCGTACCTTTACATTCGCGACAACGACGGGTTCCGTGACTACTGCAAGCGCACCCGCACGCTGGGCTACGACGGCAAGTGGGCACTTCACCCCGACCAGGTGACCGTACTCAACGAAGTGTTCTCGCCAACGCAGGAGCAATTCGATCGCGCCTGTGCGATTCTCGATGCTTACGAGAAAGCCACCGAAGGCGAGGGCAAGGGTGCGGTGATGTTTGGCGACGAGATGATCGACGAAGCCAGTCGCAAGATGGCGCTCAAATTCATCTCGCGAGGCAAGCGCGCAGGCTTGTCGCGCTCGAAGTAACCAGACGCCGATGGCCAAGCGGTTCGATGCCGTGCTGTTCGACGCAGGCGGCATCTTCGTGATTCCCGAACCGGTGTCGACGGGCATGGCCATCTCGCCGTTCGGCGGCACCACGGACCACGCCGAACTCGTCCGATGCCATTACGCCGGTATGGAAGCGCTCGATGCCGTCGCCACCAAGCGAACCCACAAGTCGATCGACAAGATCACGTGGGACATCTACCGGCACTCGTATCTGCGCACCGCAGGGGTAGCCGACGCACAACTCGAACCAGCCACCCGCGCGATGCGAGCGCTCTTCTCGCCGTTTTATTGGCGGTATCCGATGCTCGAATCCGTTGCCGCACTGTGGCAGTTGTACCTGCGCAAGGTGCCCGTCGGAGTGGTGTCGAACGCGAGCGGCCAAATCGAGGCGACATTGGCGCACCTCTGCATCTGCCAAGTAGGGGAAGGCTCGGGCGTACCGGTCAGCATCGTCACTGACTCGCACGTCATCGGCTACTCCAAGCCGGATCCACGCATCTTCGGCGAGGCCATCGCCGCCCTCGGTTTGCCGCCTCAACGAGTCGCATACGTCGGCGACTCATTCGTCAACGACGTCGGGGGAGCCGCCGCAGCCGGTCTTGTGCCGCTCTTGTACGACCCGTTCGACGACCACGCCGACTACGACTGCGAGCGGTTGCAGTCGTTGCACGAACTGATCGGGTTCGTCGAGTAGCGGCGCTGCCGAGAGTCTCGTCGCGCGGTGCGTCAGCCCTGGGCTGACTCCACGAGGCGACGCGCGATCACCTTGAGGCACAGCGTCTCGTCTGCGCCCTCGAAGATCGACAGCACCCGCGCGTCGACGTACATGCGACTTACGGGGTACTCCTCGGCGTAGCCGTAACCACCGTGGATCTGCATCGCCTCGCGAGTGACCCACTCCGCCGCTTTGCACACGTACGCCTTCACCATGCTGGCTTCCATCGCGCCTTCGCCCTTGCCCATCAGTTTTGCGACCGCGTAACTGAACTGTCGCGCCGCCTGGATGATCATCACCATTCGGCCGAGTTTCACTCGCGTGAGTTCGTATTCGCTCACGCTCTTGCCGAACACGGTTCGGTTGTTGGCGTACTCGTGGGCGGCTTCGTACGCAGCCTGCATGAGGCCGACGGCACGAGCGGCCGTCTGCAGACGACCGTTCTCAAAACCTTCCATCTGAAAGTAGAAACCTCTGCCGAGACCGCCCGATTCGCCGACGAGGTGATTCGCGGGAACGAACCAATCTTCGATCGCGATTTCGTAGGAGTGCATTCCGCGGTATCCGATGGTGTCGATCGGTCGGCCTTCCATCTTTCCGCCGCCCGGCTGCTTGAACTCGAAACCGTGCGCGTCACCCTGCGGTTTCGGGACGATGAAGAGACTCAGCCCGCGGTGCGTTTTGCTGCGGTCGGGGTCGGTGCGCGCCAGCAACATGAGCACGTTTGCACGCGCAGCGAAGGTGCACCAAGTCTTTACTCCGTTGATCACGTAACCGTCCACACCGTCGCGCTGTGCCGGAGTGGCAGTGGTCTTCAAGGATGCGACGTCGCTTCCGAAGTCGGGTTCGGTCACCGCAACTGCTGCCATCACTTCGGCGGTCGCGAGCTTGGGCAGCCATTCGTGCTTCTGCGATTCGGTGCCGCCCTTCACCAACGCGCGGGCGAGAATCTCCGGCCGTGTGATGAGCGAACCGCCGATGCCAAGCGATGCGCGGGAGAGCTCTTCCGTCGCGACGCAACTTGCCATGTACTCACCCTCGCCGCCTTCGCTGAAGCCGCCGTACTCGGCGGGAATCGACAAGCCGAACGCGCCGATCTCAGCAAGACCCGAGATGACCTCTTCCGGCACGTCGGCGTTCTCGCGATGCACATGTTCTGCGTGTCGCCCGATCACCTTCTTGCCGAAACTTCTGAACGAGTCCTGCACCATCTCGTAGTCGCCGTCGAGATGTCGCGGCCCCGGCGTGTCGGCAAGCGACGCCAGAACTTCGGGTGCGCGGTAAGCGGAGACGAACGAATTAAATTCAGCGAGATCCGCGACGCCGACGCCCCACATGGCTTCTCTTCCGACGATTCGAGTCACGAAGTCGTGCACCATGTCGGCGACGAAGGCGCAAGTGATCGTCGCCTCGGTGCTGCCCTTTGCGCCGTAGTCGAGCAACGACCGCGCGGTCTCGAGTGCCGCGCTGGAGTGCGCGAGGTCGTATGCGAGTACTTGATGCTTCTCTGGTCCGCCGCTTTCGGCGAGACGCTTCGTGGTTTTTTGCAGCAACGCGCTGACTCCTGCTACCACGTTCGCTGCAGTCGTGAGGTCCTTGACGGGGTCAGCCACGAGCCTCAACGGTAGTGAGGTGACTTTCGCACCAGCCTCTCCCAGCACCGACTTGGTGAGCGGTTGCTGGTGGCATGAGGCACGGGGGTCACTTACGCTGGGCTAATGCTGAAGGCCCTGCGCTGGGTGCTCTTCGCCATCGTCATCTACTTCTTCGTTCTGCCCCTCTTGCCGGCATTCCGCAACGCCATCACCGACCTCCGCCAGATCGACCCGATCCTGCTGTTTGCAGCCATTGGTCTGGAATTCGTGGCCCTTTACTGCTATTCGCTGCTCACTCATGCGGCCCTCGGGCCGGAAGCAACTCGTCTCACGCGCTTTGACCTCTTTCGAATCCAGCTGAGCACGCGGGCCCTCGGCAGCGTGCTTCCGGCGGGCAGCGCGGCGAGCAATGCCCTTGCCTTCCGACTCATCACCACGTCGAGCATCCCCAAGTCGGATGCAGGCTTCGCCCTCGCGACAGCGGGCATCGGCTCCGCGGTCATTCTCAACGTGCTCTTGTGGTTCGGATTGGTCGTCTCGATTCCGCTGCGCGGCTCGAGCCCGATTTACGGCACTGCGGCTGTCGCTGGCGCAGTGTTGATGGCGATTGCAGGAGCAATCATCCTCGGTCTGGTCGACGACAAAGGTCGTCTGCACAGCGCAGTGCGATGGCTCTACAACCGCATCGGTCGCGACGGAGAAGCCGCCGCCACGCTGCTCGACCACCTCGGTGAACGTGTGCGCGGACTTCTGGCGGAGCGTGACGTGCTGCGGCGAGTGCTCGCGTGGGGCACCGCCAACTGGTTGCTCGACTTGGTGGCCCTCTGGCTGTTCCTGCGCGCGTTCGGTGGCAGCGTGTCGCCAGACGGCTTGCTGGTGGCGTTCGGGTTGGCAAACGTGCTCGCATCCATACCAATCACGCCGGGCGGCCTCGGCATCGTCGAGGGCGTCTACATTCCGACGCTCGTCGGGTTCGGAGTGCCTGCGGCGACCGCCACGGTCACGGTGCTCACGTACCGCATCGCGCAATACTGGCTGCCCATCGTGGTCGGAGGCGTCAGCTACGTCTCGCTGCGCATCGGAGCAGTTGCTCCCGTGCCCGCCCCGCAGTCGCGTCTATCGAGAATCGAATCAGCAACTCGCGCCGGAACGGCGGAACGCGAATCGAAGGCCGGCTGGATCGAGAAGTACGCGCCGCGTGACCGCACCGGAATGTTTCCGCAACCGCTGTACGACAACACCGGCGAACAACCTGAGACGCGCCGCGACGAGGGGCGCGAGCAGGGCAATCCGCATGGCGAGTGACCTACTGTTGATGCCGTGACGACACACGAGCGACCTTTCGGACGACATCTCGAAGACTTCGTCGTAGGCGACGTCTACAAGCATTGGCCCGGCAAGACCATCACCGAAGCAGACGACCATCTCTTCTGCATGATCACCATGAACCATCACCCGCTGCACACCAACGACTGGTTCGCCGCGCGAAGCGTGCAGGGCCGCAACGTGGTGGTCGGCAACCTCGTCTATTCCGTCGTTCTCGGCATGAGCGTGCCCGACGTCAGCGGCTCGGCAATCGCCAACCTCGAAGTCGAGACGTTGCAGCACAAGCACCCCACGTTCCACGGCGACACCATCCACGCCGAGACGCGAGTGCTCGACGTTGCAGAGTCGAAGTCGAAGCCGGATCGTGGCGTCGTAACCGTCGAGACGAAAGCGTTCAACCAGGACGGCAAAGAAGTGTGTTACTTCCGTCGTCGGGTCATGGTGTGGAAGCGTGCGGCCGCCCCGAAGCGCGAGCGACCCTACGACGGTCAGGACGTCTGGGCGGACTGACCAAGACCGCGGAGCAGTC
>JBEGRF010000047.1:0-10748 GCA_041180605.1 Actinomycetota bacterium
GCAGGAGAAGCGAGATACTGCGAGGCGCCCGAAAGCACTGCTATGACGAGCAAGCCGCCCCAAACGCGCCAATCACCGCGGAGTGCGCGAGCTGACACCACGGCCGCAACTGCGAGAACGAGCGCGCCAAGACCGTAAAGGAGAGTTCCGAAGTCCGCTGAACTAACGACGACATGCGCGATGAACGAAATCAGGCCGGCAGCAAGCACGCCCGCCGACATGCGTTGGCTCGTGCGCACAATCATGCTGAAATCACTGGAATTACGGTACTGAATCCGCATCTTCGCAACTGCGATTGGGTACGGTGTACTCGGGCGGAGATCCGACAGACGGCATTCGTTGTCGTCATGAGGGAGCTCCATGTTCATCACTCGGCACACGCGCCTCGGCGACGTTGACTTGCGCGACCGACTCTGGGCGCTCTACAAGCGTGCGTATGCCGGAAATCCGTTGCATCCTTTCACGGAACTCGTCAACCGAGTCGAATTCGACGAATGTCTGTTGAACTCCACCAATCGGGTGTGGGTGGTGTGGGAGAAAGACCGTCCGATGGTCATGACGCTCATCGCTACCGACATCACTTCGACACGCTGGCTGAACCCGGATTATTTCCGAAAGCACTTTGGCGAACGCATGCGCAAAGGTCTCGTTCACTACGTCATGTGGGTCGTGGTCGACCCAGACGTCGAATTGCGCGGTGCGAATATTGCGCTCGCGAAAGAAGCATTGGCCGCCGAAGCGCGGGATGGTGCGTTGCTCGTATTCGATTTGCCGGAGGCACGCCAGCCGGATGAAGACGGCGGAGCGGCAGCGTTGATGTTGAGAATGGCCCGAATGGTCGGCGAGGCGGAACTCCTTCCGCTCCAGTCGCAACGTTTCTTTGCTCTCGATTTCACTCAGACGAGACCGGAGAACCGAGACGTGACCGGGGATAACCTGAAGGAGGCCATGGGCACCCCCGCGACATGAGCGTCGCATCACCAGCCACCACTGTGGTGGTGCCAGGCACGCATTTGATGGCTGCTCTCCTCGGCGAACGCGACGAATTGCTGCGTCGGGTGGAACAAGCCTTCCCACGCACCGACATCGTCGTACGCGGAAATGAAATCACCGCAACTGGGGCAGAAGCAGAGAAAGTCGGGCGATTATTCGAAGAGCTCTCCGAGTTGCTCCAGCGCGGTGAACACGTCGACGCCACGGTGTTGGGTCGGGCAATAGACATGGTCCGCAACGATGTGAGTCCGAGCGACGTGCTGACTGCCGACATCGTGAAAGTCGGACAGAGTCGGCCGGTTCGGGCAAAGACCGCCGGTCAGCGTCGCTACGTGGACGCGATCGCGGAACACGTCATCACTTTCGCGCTCGGCCCGGCGGGAACAGGAAAGAGCTGGTTGGCCGTTGCAATGGCGGTGCAGGCATTGCATGCGAAATCCGTGAACAGGATCATCCTGACTCGACCGGCCGTCGAGGCTGGAGAACGACTCGGTTTCCTACCGGGAGACTTGATGGCGAAGATCGACCCGTATCTTCGACCGCTTTATGACGCACTCCACGACATGGTCGGCGCGGAGAATGCGCAGAAGTACCTGGAGCGTGGTGTCGTCGAAGTCGCACCGCTTGCCTTCATGCGCGGACGAACATTGAACAACAGCTTCATCATTCTCGATGAGGCCCAAAACACCACGCCAGAACAAATGAAGATGTTCCTTACTCGTATCGGATTCGGTTCAAAGGTGGTTATCACAGGGGACACGACACAAGTCGACGTACCGGACGGCCGAAGCGGCCTCGCCGGTCTTGAACGTGTCCTGACCGGAATCGAAGGCCTCACCTTCGTGCACCTCGACTACAGCGATGTCGTTCGCCACAAGATCGTGGCCGACATCGTCGCGGCATACGAACGGTCGGGCGACCAAGCTGCCGCACGGCTTCGTGGCGGCAAACGACGTGACCAATAGGCCACGCTCGACAGCGCCGCGCCGTGCCGGGGGCGACGGACTCGTCGAAGTTTTCGTCTCGAACGAACAGACTGACATTGAGCTCGACGACCATCGGTGGCAACGACTTGCTCTCGCAGTCTTGCAAGAAGAAGGGGTGCGTGGACAGGCGGAGATGGCGCTGCTCTTCGTTTCCCGGGAGTCAATTACTGAAATGAACAGGATTCACATGGGAAGCGATTCAGCGACCGACGTGCTTGCATTTCCGATCGACATGGTCGATAGTTCACGGGCTGCGGGACCGACGGCGAGGTCGGCGACGCCCGTCATTCCAAGAGCGGATGCGGGTGAACTTCCGTTGCTCGTTGGTGACGTAGTGGTCTGCCCGATCGTCGCTTTCGAGCAGTCGGGTAGCCATGCTGGAACGTTCGATGACGAAATTGCGCTGCTTGTGACCCATGGAATTCTTCACGTGCTCGGATACGACCATGACAACGAGGAGCATGCGTCACGCATGCGCGACCGCGAACTTCGCCTGCTCGAACAAGTGCACTGGTTTGGCCCCGCACCTTCCGCTTTCAAGCAGGGCTACTGAATCTCGTGACAACCACCCTCGCGGTCACCTTCACTTCCGCTGACGGCTGGATTCTCGTTGCAATCGGAGTGCTGCTCGTCATCCTCACTCTGCTTGCACTTGCCGAGATGTCGCTATCTCGCATCACCAAACAGAAGGCAGAGGCACTCCTCGCCCAAGGCCATAAACGAGGGGCTTTGCTCGTCAAACTGGCGAGCGATCCCACGCGCTGGGTAAACCCGCTGCTGTTGACAGTGAACATCCTGCAGACGATTCAGGCAACCCTGACCGGTGTCGTATCCAATCGACTGTTCGGGGCGCCCGGAGTCGTCATCGGTGTCCTGCTCAATGTCCTGCTCTTTTTCGTATTGGCAGAGGCCGTACCGAAGACCTACGCAGTGCTGTACCCGGTTCGCGGCGCCACCGTGACGGCCCCGATCGTCACCGCCCTGGCCGCCTTTTGGCCGCTGCGTCTCGTGTCGAGTGGCTTGATTCGCATCACCAATCTGATCGTGAAGGGACGCGACCTGGACCAGGGACCGTTCATTAGCGAAACCGAGTTTCTCGGCATCGTGGAAGCAGCAGCCAAGGATTCGGTGATCGAGGTAGAAGAGCAGCAGATGATCAAGTCGATCATCGAGTTCGGAGACACCGTTGTGCGAGAAATCATGCGACCGCGAGGCGAGGTTGTGACGGTGCAGGACACATCATCCGTTCGAGAGGCCCTCGAGACTGCATTGGAGCACCAGTTCAGCCGTATGCCGGTGATTCGCAGAGACGAGGACGACGTCATCGACGTATCAGGAGTCGTGAACACCAAGGACCTCGTTCGACTCGATCGCGCCGGTCGAGGTTCGGCCCTCGTCGGGGAGATCATGCGTGAGGTTCACGTGGTACCGGAGGGTAAGTCTGTTGCCGAACTCATGCGTGAAATGCAAAAATCTCAGACTCACCTGACCGTGGTGGCAGACGAGTACGGCGCTTTCAGCGGCATCGTGACTCTCGAAGACTGCTTGGAAGAGCTCGTCGGAGAAATCGGAGACGAGCACGACGACGCAGATGCGCGGTTCCGCCCGCAAGCGGGCGGCGGGTTGCTCATCGAAGGTGCCGTGAGTTTGGATGATGTCAATTCCCACCTTGGCACTGAGATTTCCGACGAGGAATACGACACGATCGGCGGGTATTTGTTTGGTGTCATCGGCAGGATGCCGCGAATCGGTGATGGCATCGACTTGGCAGGTTTCCGTCTGTGCGTTGAGGAACTTGACGGAAGGCGTGTCGCTCTCGTGCGGTACATGCCGACAAGCAAGATTCGGAAGCCCGAGGACAATCGCCGGAGCACCGACGAGTAGCGTTCCTCGCATGGAACTCAGTTTGAATGGCAAAGTTGCGCTCGTCACGGGTGCATCGCGAGGCATCGGCAAGGCAATTGCGTCGCATTTCGCGGCGGCTGGAGCCAAGGTGATGATCAGCTCTCGCAAAGAAGATGCGCTCCGCAGCGCAGCCAAAGAGATGAATGGCGATGTCGACGTCTTCGCGGCGAATGCCGGCGACGTCGCGGCCGGCAACGCCTGCGTAATGGCCACTCTCGAGCGCTTCGGTTCGCTCGACATACTCGTCAATAACGCCGCAACTAACCCGTACATGGGTCCGACACTCGGGATCGACGAGTCGCGCTACGACAAGACGTTTCAAGTCAACCTGCGTGGACCACTGTTTTGGTGCAAGGCCGCGTGGGATGCGCATCTGAAGAATCATCCAGGCGTGATTATCAACGTTGCATCAGTGGGTGGACTGCGCGCAGAAGGTCACCTTGGTGTCTACAACCTGACCAAGGCTGCGCTCATTCACATGACGCGACAACTGGCGGGCGAACTCGGACCAACTCGTGTCGTTGGTATCGCACCTGGTCTGGTGAAGACAGATTTCGCTGCGGTGCTCGTCGAGAACTTCGGGGAACGATTGGCTGCCCAGCTCCCGACCAAACGCCTCGGCGAACCCAGTGACATCGCGAACTTGGCTCTCTTTTTGGCGTCGGATCTCGCCAGCTGGATCACGGGGGAAACTTACGTGATAGACGGCGGCGCAGGAGTTCGCTCGGGCGCCATATAAGTTCTGGCGTATCGAAGCAGCGCTGGAGCGCTCACCGAAAGCACGAGGAGCAAGAGGGTCCCGGAGACGAGATAGGTGGCACGCAGGCCGAATGAGAACGCGATCTGGCCGCCGATGATCGCGCCAATCGCCGTGCTTCCGGTGCCGATGAACCGATAGACGCTGTTCACGCGACCAAAGAGCTCAGGTGGTATCAGGCGCTGCCGGAGGCTCACGGTCAGCACGTTCCATGTGGTACCAAAGACGGACATCAGTGCGCCGGCCGCTACCACGACGACAACGTTTGGAAATAGCCCAGGAAGAAGGTCGAGCACCGCGAACATCCCGTAGGAAACGACCAGAGCAATTGCGGGTCCGAGCCGTCTGGCAACTCGGTCGCCAACTAGTCCTCCGACGATTGCGCCCGCTGCTGAGACGCCAAGGAGAAGTCCAAAGCCTCGCGGACCGATGCCAAGAACGTCGCGCGCAAACTTCGCATAGACCGACGCAGCGAACATGTGGGCCATGTTGACGATCCCAAGAAGCACCGCCAATAAACGCAAGAGTCGATGGCGGGCGAGCCAGCGGAGTCCAAAGGCGATATCTGCCCAGAAGGAGGCGCGCTTTTCGGGCGACGGCACTTGCGGCGCTCGTGGACGAAGAGTGGAGATGAGCATTGCAGCAAACAACAGCGACAAAGCCTGGATGCCGAACGGAGAGAAGGCTGCAACCGCATAGAGCAGGGCGCCTATCGGCAATCCGAGGAAAGAATTAGAGACCACTTCGACCGAATAGAGGCGCCCGTTCGCTCGCTCTAGTAGATGTGATTCGACGAGCGAGGGCAGGAAGGCCTGTGCCGACATGTCGAACACCACTTCGAAGCTCGCGATCACCGCAATGAGCACGACCAGTGTCCAAATGTTCAATTGGTTCGCCATTATGAGCAGCGCTACGACTGCGTACAGAGCACCTCGCGAAACAGAAGAGAGGACGAGCAAGCGCTTTCGCTCCACGCGATCGACCATCACGCCGAGTGGTAGGGACAGAACGAGCCAGGGCAACATCGAGGCGAAGCTCACGAGGGAGATCAGTCGGACGTCGTCTGTGAGGCTCAACGCCAAAAGTGGTCCAGCGGCAGCCACCATGCCATCGCCGAGATTCGAGATTGCCGAAGCGCTGAGATGGCGCCAATACGAGGCCGGGAGCGAAGTTGTGTTCTTTTCAGGCACTCGGTAGTTCGCTTCGACGCACCTTTCCGAGAGTAGTTCGCGGAATCGAGTTCATGACGACAAGTCGTTTCGGAGCATGGGCGGGGGACAACGTCTCTTTCATGTGGCTGCGCAATTGCTTGAGCGTCGGAGGTTGAGATGATGCGCACTCAACGTAGGCAACGACGATTTCACCCCATTCGGAGTCAGGTTTTCCCGCAACTACGACATCCTTGATCAACGGGTGCTCTCGTAGGCGTGCCTCAATGACATGTGGCCACACCTTCACTCCACCGGTGATGATGAGATCGTCCTTGCGACCATCCACTACAAGCCGACCATCCACCATCCGCCCCATGTCGCCTGTGGCGAGCCAGCCGTCACGCAGCGACAGTGGGCCGTCGCGATATGTGCGGGCGAGAGTCGGTGTTCGCAGCAGGATTTCTCCCTCGCGAACTAACACATCCACGTTCGAAAGTGCTCGACCGTCATAGGCGATGCCTCCGGCAGTCTCTGTGAGCCCGTAGGTGGACACAGCGTTCGTCGGAAGTTGATGGCTTGGTGCTCCGCCTACGAGCACAGTGGTAAACCCGCCAAAGTTGTGACGATTGACAAGTGTCGGAACGACCGATGTTCGATTCGCGCCCCTCGCGACGGCATCATCAATCGTCCGCTGATGTTCGGCGTTGCCGAATGTGAGGCGACTTCGGTGGTGAAGTGACCGAGCTATGACGCCGAATCCGCCGATGTGTGCAGCGGGTATGCACAACCACCAGTGATCTTCGGAAGAAAGATTGAGTCGTCGACCGACCATGTCCGCCGAAGCCTGTAGCGACTGATGGGTGTGGACGACTCCTTTTGGATTGCCCGTAGTGCCGCTTGTGGCAATGACAAGCGCGTCGCCGGGGACAAGCGCCTCCAGCAAGTGGGCTTTGCTGACTCCACTCCGTTGCGATGAGATGAAGGAAACCGACGAGAAGTCGTTCGGGCTGGCAGCCACGGCATCGACACCGAGCTGCGTGTACAGCTGGTTCTTGGTAACTTGCGGCAATCGCTGGTCGACGGGTAGGACGACATTCCCCTCGTTCCATACGCGTAGAACTGCCTCTACGAATTTCGTGCTGGCTGGGAGATCTACAGCGATCAGGCTCGGCACGAGCGCCACGCTATTAGGGTCTCGTCGTGACTTCGGCCGCAGATTGGTGGCTTGGCGCACGACCGCGGACGCTGCCGGCTGCTTTCGTACCAGTGCTTGTCGGTACGTCGACAGCAGTCAATGAGTCCGCTGATCTCGGGGCGTCTCAAGTAATAGTGCGGGCGACACTCTCGCTCGTCGTAAGCCTTGCGTTGCAGGTAGGAGTCAACTACGCCAACGACTATTCAGACGGGAAGCGAGGTACCGACGACCAACGAGAGGGCCCGATACGCCTCGTAGCGTCTGGTCGCGCTTCGCCAGAAGCGGTGAGGAATGCCTCGTTCTACGCATTCGGCGTCGCATGTGTTGCGGGACTCGCTCTCGCTGCGATGACGACTTGGTGGCTCGTTGCGGTCGGAATCGCTTGTGTTGCCTCGGCATGGATGTACACCGGCGGACCTCGCCCCTACGGATACGCCGGTTACGGAGAACTCTTTGTCTTCGTGTTCTTCGGGCTCGTCGCGACGATGGGTACGTCGTACGTGATAGCCGAATCGTTCGGTAACTTGTCGTTCAACTCGGGTGTGATGACGGGCCTCTTGGCGGTGGCACTTCTCGTCGTCAACAACATTCGGGATATCGAGGGTGATGCTCGCAGTGGGAAACGCACGCTGGCAGTACGTCTCGGATCTGAGCGCAGCAAGAGGCTGTACGTCAGCCTCTTCGGCCTTGTTGCAGCGACCATCGTTGCTGCGAGCTTTCAGGATGCCGGCGCCGCTCTCGGCCTCGTCGGACTGCTCTCGGCTCTACCCGCCATTGCTACCGTCCGTCATGCGACGACTACCAGCGACTTGGTTCGAGCACTTGGGATGACCGCTCGAGTACAGGTCGTAGTTGGCCTGCTGTATGCGGCCGGACTGATTCTTACCTGAGGCAGCAGGTCCCGAGGTAGGTCTGCTCTAGTGCTGCACTGTGAGCCAGCGTGCAACTTCAAGGGCGACAGTACCGGGCATCTCGAGGTGGGCACTATGGCCCGCGCCCTCAATGACGGCAAGTCGTGAAGCAGGCATCAGTCGGTGCATACGCTCGGCGATCATGCGAAACTTGTCGTCGCGCGACCCGACGATCAATAACGAAGGAACGGGAAACTCGTTGAGCCGATCCCATAAGGGCTCTTGAACCCCAGTACCGCATGTGCGCAAGCTATTTGCCAGACCCTGAGGCGTATTGACGAGTCGTTGGGTGCGCTGCGACACGTCGGCGCTCAAAGATGCGAACATCGGTTGCCCGAGCCATTGGTCGATGAAGGCTTCTGTCCCGATATCAAAGACTCGTTCGGCAAGCGCATCATCGCTCGCCCGACGCGCAGCACGTTCGCGCTCGTCTTCGATACCGGCAGTCCCACTGATGAGGATGCAATTCTCAACGCGATCGGGATGCTGAAAAGCCGCGTGCAGCACTACGCGTGCGCCAAGCGAGTAGCCGATGTAGGTGGCCGGACCGACTGCGTCTACAAGCAAATCAGCCGTATTGCACAGATCTGCTACGACATCTGTCGAATCTCCATGGCCCGGCAAATCAACCAGCACGGAGATCGTGTCAGGTATGTCTTTTGACAGGCTCTCCAATAGCGGCATCCATGACATATGCGTTTGGGTGAAGCCATGCACGAACGCAATCTTGCGTTCGCCTGATCCAACAGTGACAGTCGCGAGACGCGACGCGCGTCCTCCACGGCTCAACGTGACGCCATCCTCTGGAGGATACGGACGAACGTGGACGTGTCTTGAGCCCCGGGAATCACCATGGCGTCATCGATGACGAACGTCGGCACGGCTGTGATGTCCCTTTCCGCCGCCCACAGCAGATCTTCGGCAACAAGATTGCTCCAACGGTCGTCGGACCCAGACAGCATGCGCACGAGGTCAGGATGGTCGAACCCGGCGCGTTGAGCGCAGGCGGTGAGCACCCGAGGATCACCGATGTCAGCACCTTCGTTGAAGTACGCGGCCATGAGGGACTCAGTGACGGCGCCCTGCAATTCCGGCGTCAGTTCTTCGACGAACTTGAGCAGTCGATGGGCACGAAGTGTGTTGGCACGAAGTGCTCTCTTCATGTCGAATGCAATTCCTTCTGCCGCAGCCGTTGCAGTGACCTGCTGGAGAATCTCCTCTGCGCGTTCGGGCCCCCCGAATCGTTTTGCGTACGCCTCCGAAACGGGTGTCGCCGTGTCGGTGGGGGCATTCGAGTCGAGCTGATAGGCCCGCCAGCGCACCTCGACGCCCAGGTTGGGCAGGGTGCGGCGCAGGTCGCTCAGCGCCCGCTCGAAACGGCGCTTACCGATGTAGCACCACGGGCATACGACGTCGGAGACGATTTCTACCCGCACTGCTGCCACGATAGAGGCATGCAATCGGCAGATGTGACCGCAACCTTCTGTGCGACCCTTGTCGATGAATGGCTGAGACTCGGAGCGTCCACTTGCATGATCGCGCCTGGCTCGCGTTCGACACCCATGGCGCTAGCAATCGCCTCGGCTAAGGGTCTCCGCGTGCACGTATTCCACGACGAGCGTTCGGCGTCTTTCGCAGCTCTCGGGGCCGCCAAGGCATGCGACCAACCGGTGCTCGTACTTTGTACGTCGGGTACTGCGGCAGTGAATTTTCACCCGGCGGTAGTTGAAGCATCGTATGCGGATGTTCCGCTCATCGTGCTGACGGCCGATCGACCGCCAGAACTTCAAGGTGTCGGCGCGCCACAGACCATCGATCAGAAGTACTTGTACGGTTCGGCTGTTCGGGCGTACATCGATGCCGGCGTGGCAGACGACGATCGGCGCGACGACTGGCGGCGCCTCGCGCGGCGTGCTTTTCGTGCCGCGGTCACCGAGCGACCAGGGCCAGTGCACGTCAACCTTCCGTTCCGCGAGCCGTTGGTTGGTAGTGCCGGCAAGTTGCCTGCCGTAGGTGATGATCAAACGCACGGCCAGCGCAGAGCGAAGCAACTTGGCACCGAGACGTTGGCCAAAGTGAACTCGCGTCTCAAGAACAAGCGTGGAGTCATCATCGCCGGTGCACGAGGCGTTCCGCCGCGAGCGGCGAAGTTGCTGTCCGATGCGCTGAAGTGGCCGGTTCTTGCCGATCCGACGAGCGGCTGTCGAACCGAAGGCCCACACGCGATACGACACGCCGATGCCTTGCTGAGAGATAGCGAGATAGCGAAACGTTTGCGTCCAGAGTCGGTGCTGCGTTTCGGTGCTCTTCCGGCATCGAAGGTGGTGAACTCATGGCTTCGAGATACGGCTGCCGAGGTCACGACAGTGAGCGGATCGCCCTATCTCATAGATCCCGATCGCACAACTTCGTTGCACTTGGTCACGAACGCCGAAGCGCTGTGCACTGATCTTGCGCCGCTCGTTGCACCGTGCGATCAAAACTGGTTGCAAGACTGGTGTGTCGTAGAGCAAAGTGCTCGCAGAGTTGTCGGCGACATGCTTGACGACGAAACACGGCTGTCGGAACCTGGTGTTGCGCGGTGTGTCGTCGCCTCTCTGCCTACCGGATCTCGGTTCGTGGTCTCGTCATCGATGCCCATTCGCGACGTCGAATGGTATGGCGGATCCTGCGAGCATCTCACGGTGCTCTCGAACAGAGGGGCAAACGGCATTGACGGGGTGGTGTCGACAGCAGTCGGGGTTGCATTGGAGACTGGTCAAACGACCGGACTGCTGATTGGTGACATTGCCTTCTTGCATGATTCGAATGGCTTGATCGGGCTTGCCCGTCGGGGAGCAGACGTGCGAA
>JBEGRF010000048.1:0-82230 GCA_041180605.1 Actinomycetota bacterium
AGCGACAGCACTTTCTTGACGGTTGGTATCACATACGACTGCCGATTGAAGGTGGTGATGGAGAGCGAGAGGCGCACCTGGTGCGCGGGCGCGGTGTCGGTCAGCCACTCCACTCGCTGCACGCGGCATTCGCCGGCGGCGGCGATGCGCACGTACAGCACTCCCCACTTCGACTGCTGCAAAGAACCGATGGTGATGTCGGTGTGATCGCCGGCAAGAGGCGCGCTTGCGATCACCCTCTCGCGACCACGCATCACCGCTACCACGTCGGCGCGACCTACGCCGCTGGCGATGACGCGCACTGTCAACACGTCGACCGTGGTCAGACGCCGCCATCTGCCGGCATGAAACACTCCGAAAGACGTATCGAAACTCAGAACGTCCCCTGCGCCCAACGTGTCCGCCGCGCCAACCGTGCTGGCAGCGCTCCGCACGTACAACTCCGCCTCGCCGAAACCAGGTGTCGGCATCAACGTGCGCTGCAACAAGTTCGTCATGGTTGCCTCACCCGATCAAGCTCATCCGAGCGGGTCGGTGACGAATGCAGGAATCGGCCGGCCTTGCGCGATCGACGATTTGGCGGTGTCGGCGACATTCAACGCTTCGTGAATCGTCACATCCATGTCCAGATAACGGTAGGTGCCGAGACGACCAAGAAAGGTGACTCTCTCTTCGTTTCGCGCCAACTGCACGTACTTGAGCAATTGCTCCTTTTCTTGCACCAAGCGCACCGGGTAGTAGGGCGTGTCGTTTTCCTCGCAGAGCCGGCTGTATTCGCGGTAGATCACCGACTTGTCGTGCGACTCCCACGGCGCGAAGTGCTTGTGCTCGGTGATGCGCGTGTACGGCACATCTGCGTCGCAGTAGTTGACGACCGGGCACCCCTGATAGTCCCCGTCCACCACCTGAGGGTCGAAGTCGAGCGTGCGATACGCGAGGCGACCGTGCTCGAAGTTGAAATACGCATCAATCGGGCCGCTCCAGAATGCGTGGTCGAACTCCGTCAGTCGCGTTCGCGGCATCCGCGTGGAGAGATGCACCGTGATTCGCGGGTGATCCAGCATCGCCTCAACGAGAGCGGTGTAACCGTGCTCGGGAATTCCCTGGTGCGGATGATTGAAATACGAATCGTCGTCGGTGAATCGAAGCGGAAGTCGAGCAAGGATGCTCGCCGGCAACTCCTTCGGGTCGACGCCCCACTGTTTGCGCGTATAACCGGCAAAGAACGCCTCGTAGAGTTCGCGGCCGACGAGCCGCAAACCTTGTTCTTCGAACGACTTCGGGTCGGTGACGCTCGCGTCGGCTCTCGACGCGACGAACTGCTCGGCTTCTTGCGGAGTGAAATTCTTGCCGAAGAACGCGTTGATGAGCCCGAGGTTCATCGGCATCTGGTAGGCCTTTTCCCCTACCATCGCTCGAACACGATGCCGATACGGCTTGAAGGTTCCGAATCGCTGAACGAATTCCCACACGCGTTCGTGCTGCGTGTGGAAGATGTGCGGCCCGTAGACGTGCACCATCACGCCGGTGTCGTGGCGCACGGTGTGGCAGTTGCCAGCGACATGGTCGCGGGACTCGAAAACCTCCATGACGTGGCCTGCTTCGGCCAGCTCCCGTGCGACGACCGCACCAGAGAACCCCGCGCCGACGACGGCTACGCGAAGCGGCACGTGTGCAATTCTACGAGCAACGAGTTCGCAGAAGCTTCAGCGAGTCAGTGCAGCCACGGAGCGCACGCGCCCTCGAGGTCGCGCACTTGGATGCGTTCGCGATTCTCATACGTCACGAGGTTGCTCGGATCTTTGCGCAAATTGAACGTACGGAACGTCATCTCCGTCGTGTCAATCGCCAGGATCCGTCCGACGAGCGAGTCGCCGAGATCGAGCAGCAGCTTGATCGTCTCCAGTGCCTGGATTGAGCCGACGATTCCTGGCAGCACTCCGAGCACGCCAGCCTCGGCGCAACTCGGGGCCATCTCTGCCGGCGGCGGTTCGGGAACCATGTCGCGGTACGTAGGTCCACGCAGCGGGTGGAACACGCTCACCATTCCTTCGAATCGGAAGATCGAACCGTGCACCACTGGAATGCCGAGCTTGACACTTGCATCATTGAGCAAGTAACGCGACGGGAAATTGTCGGCTCCGTCGACGATGACGTCGTAGCCGGAGATGATGTCGATGATGTTGCTCGCGGCGAGCCGCGTGTCGTACGTGACGACGTTGACGTCAGGGTTCAGCATGGTGAGCGTCTTTTTGGCAGAGTCGACCTTGCGCTCGCCGATGCGATCGATGTTGTGCAGGATCTGTCGTTGCAGGTTGCTCTCATCGACTTCGTCCATGTCGACGATGCCGAGGGTGCCGACACCAGCTGCCGCGAGATAGAGAGCCGCGGGCGAACCGAGGCCGCCGGCACCGAGCAGCAGCACTTTGCTGGCGAGCAATTTCGCTTGTCCGACTACGCCGACTTCCGGCAGCAAGAGGTGTCGCTGGTAGCGGTTGCGCTGTTCACTGCTCAATGTGACGGGCGTCGACCACGCTCGGCCTTCGTCTTTCCACTTGCCGAAACCGCCGGCCATGCTGACGACGTTCGAGTAACCGAGCTCGGCCAGCGTCTTTGCAGCGAACGCACTTCGCACACCGCCGGCGCAGTACACGACCACTGGCGATTGCTTGTCGACGATGCGGGTTTCAACTTGTGCTTCGAGGTGCCCGCGCGGTATGTGAACCGCGCCGTTCAACGCTCCTTGGTCGTATTCGTCGGGTTCGCGCACGTCGAGCACGACTGCCCCGTCGGTGATGCGCTGCTCTGCGCCTGCGGTGTCGACCTCGGTGATCTGTGCCTTGGCAGCAGAAAGCAAGTCGCGGAATGTGGCCACGCGTGAAATGCTATCTGCGGGGTCGGGTTTACAACTGGGGCGACGGCCACATCACAACTCAGTCACCACGCCGCACAAGCGTGGCAGCACCGTGTTGATGTCGCCCGACACGAACTCGTCGGCGAGCGCGTCCATCTCCGTCGGAGCGCCGTTCACGATCACGATTCGCGCACCGGCAGCTTTGGCGCGCGGCACGCAATTCGCCGCCGGATACACCCCGAGAGTCGAACCTACTGCGAGCAGCACATCGCACTCCTCACTGGCACGGAACGCTGCGTCGATCACTTCCGGCTGGAGGGACTGTTCGAAAAGAATCGTGTCGCTCTTCAGAATTCCGCCGCACAACGAACAGCGCGGGTCGGGGTCGCCAGCAATCACACGCCCCAACGTATCGCGCATCGGACGCGCGTCACCGCAACCCCAGCAACGAGAACGATGGATGTTTCCGTGCACTTCATGCACCAGTTCGGGCTCGATGCCAGACCGTTGATGCAAACCGTCCACGTTCTGCGTCACGACGGCGCGCAATTGGCCTCGTTCCTGTAGGCGCACGAGCGCCCGGTGACCATCGTTCGGTTGCGGATCACTCTCGATCCAGCGCACGCGGTTTTGCCAGGATCTCCGGCGGAGCGCGTCGTCAGAGAGGTAGTGGCTGAGTGTCGCAGCCCGCTGCGAGTCGGGGTCTTTCGTCCAAAGTCCGTTTGGTCCGCGAAAATCAGGAATTCCCGAGGCCGTCGAAATCCCCGCTCCTGTCAGCACCGTGATGCGGGCTGCGGCGGCGAGCAGAACTTCCACTCGCGCCACCGAATTCGTGTCGTCGGTGAACATCGTCATCACAGTGTGCCACTCGGCCGACCACATGCACACAACCGAGTATGAGCGAGACACCCACAGAGACATCGTCACCCACTACGCCCACCCGCCCACCGACGCCCAAGCACCATGTCCCGAGCGTGAGTGTCGTGCCGTGGCGAGACAGCACGGTGGAGTCTCTCGGCTTTCCCGTGCGATCTGACTACGTCGAGTGGTTCTGGCTCCCCGTGCTCGGGCCGAGCGCCACATGGCTGCTGCGCAGAATCGATCTGGGTTTCGAAGAGTTTCCCGACGGATACGTTCTCGACTCTCGCGCCACTGCGCAGGCTCTCGGCATCGCCGCGCGCGATGACGCAGGCACCATCTTCGGCAGGGCCATCGACAGGCTGCAGTCGTTCGGCGTGGCCCACGGCAACAGCGACGCTCTCGCCGTGCGTCGGGTACTACCGCCCGTCGCGCAGCGTCATGTCAATCGCATGCCAGCAAACCTGCGTGATGCACACCCAAAGTGGGTTCAGGCGCGTGCCGAAGCGGCGTAGTCGCTGAACGCCCGACCGAGCGCACGCGCCAAGTCGCTCGAGATATACGCCTCCTCGCCGACTTCGCTGGCGAGCAAGTCAGCGGCCCGACCATGCAGCCAAGCACCCGCGATCGCGGCATCAAGCGCACGCATGCCGCGCGCGAGCAGCGCGGCGATTACGCCGCTCAGTACGTCGCCGCTGCCGGCTTTCGCGAGCCCGGCATTTCCCGTCAGATTGGTCGTGGTGGGGGCACCTCGCTGCGCAATCAGCGTGTCCGCGCCCTTCAACACGATGGTCGCCCGGGTGGCCGTGCACAGCTCGCTGATGGCGGACTGTCGCGCCGAGTTCACGCGATGTGAATCGTCGCCCCAGCCCAAGAGGCGCGCTGTCTCGCCTGCATGAGGGGTGAGCACGTGAGAAGACGAAAGCTGCTGAAGCCATTCTCGGCGGCGGGCGATGGCATTCAGCGCGTCGGCGTCGAACACCGTCGGTGCGCCATTGAGACGGGCAAGAAAATCCCCGAGCCACTCTTCACACGTGTCACCGATACCCGGTCCGACCACCACTGAGTCGACGCTTTGCAAGGCGTCGTACAGCATCGGCAGATCGTCCCAGCGCAGCTGTGTTTTTTCACGGTTCATTGAGTGGCGCAAGATCGCCGACGGCAACGCTGCGGTGAGCTGAGGGGCGATGCATGCCGCAGTGGCGACATACGCGTAACCGCACCCAGATCGCATCGCAGCTTCGGTGGTTAGCGCCGCCGCACCGGCCATACCGTGCGACCCGGCGACGACGAGCACGCGACCCATCTTTGACTTGTCGGTGTCGCGCGGCCTGTGCGGCAGCGGTGGCAACACGAGACGGTTAGGCGGCGGCCGAAGCACCACCGGCGACCAAGGGGTTACCGGCGGCGAAAGTTCTCGGCCAGATTGACCAAGAGGCGCGTGCCATAAGCAGTGGCACCTCGCTGCAGCCAGCCCGCGTCAGCGTCGGCCCACATCGGGCCGGCGATATCGATGTGTGCCCACGGGAATCCGCCGGTGAACTCGTCCAAGAACAACGCAGCGGTGATCGCTCCAGCGTCTGGTCCGCCGACGTTCTTCATGTCGGCGATGTACGAATCGAGCAAGCGACGGTACGAGCGCTCGAGTGGAAGCTCCCACGCCTGCTCGTCGACGTTGGCGCTGGCTTCGAGCACCTGTCCGACGAACTTCGCGTTGTTGCCCATGACACCCGACATCTTCGGGCCGAGTGCTCGCGCACAGGCACCGGTGAGCGTGGCGATGTCGACGATTGCATCCGGCTTCTGTTCAGCCGCGAGCGACAAGCCGTCGGCGAGAATCAAGCGACCCTCGGCGTCTGTGTTGTGAATCTCGACGGTCTTCTTGTTGCGCATCGTGAGCACGTCGCCCATCGCCATGGCGCTTCCCGACGGAAGGTTGTCGGTGCACATCAGATATGCAGTGACCTGGTTCTTGCAACCGAGCGCCTTCAGCGTGCTCATCGCGGCGAGCACGGCAGCCGCGCCGCTCATGTCGGCCTTCATCATCGCGTGCGACGGGTCACTCGGCTTCAAACTGATGCCACCCGAGTCGTACATCACGCCCTTGCCCACCATGATGAGATGTGGCAGCGACGACTTCTTGCCCTTCGCGTTGGCGGTGGTCTTTCCCTTCAGCGCGGCCTTGCCCGGACGGTAGGACAACTTCACCATGCGCGGCGGGTTGACGCTTCCACGGTTCACACCGATGATGCCGCCACAGCCCATCGCGAGCAGACGATCTTTGTCATATACGTCGACGCGCAAGCCGGTCTCAGAGGCAATCTCTTGCGCGCGGTCGGCGAACATCTTCGCTGTCAGATGCGCCGGCGGCATGTTCGCAAAATCGCGCGCCATGCATACCGCTTCACCGATCACACTTCCACGACGCGAGCCGTTGGCGACTGCTCCGAGCGACTTGGCTTCGACGACGAGCACTGCCGACTTGAGGCTCGAGATGAACGACTTGTCCGACTTGAGTGCACCATAACGATGCGATGCGAGCATCAAACCCTCGGTCACTGCTTGCGCGAT
This sequence comes from Actinomycetota bacterium, assembly GCA_041180605.1. Classification (GTDB taxonomy): domain Bacteria; phylum Actinomycetota; class Acidimicrobiia; order Acidimicrobiales; family Ilumatobacteraceae; genus F1-60-MAGs027. The sequence continues at coordinate 6,284 of JBEGRF010000048.1, forward strand.
TTCGGCACGATCTCCCCTGCCGACACCCGCGAGCTTGGTCGAGAGCGAGCCGTGCTTGCTCGCGGCGCGCGCGAGGGCCGCTGCCGCATTTCGCAGGTCGTGCGCCGTAGCAGAATTGCCTGCACCGACACCTACTGCTATGACGACGGCTTTGCCACTGGAGGGCACCACGAGCGTCTGGCCAATCTTTCCGTCGAACCCGGCGGCAGAAAGTTGAGCGCGCGAAACGCCCAGTTCGGCTGGCACCGACTTGTCTGTGGTGACAGGCACCCCGATTACTTCGGAGTTCGGGGTTTCGCTGGCGACAGTAACGACGAGTTGGGCGTGTTTCATACTCGACAAGGCTAGTTGTGCTCTTGTCGGGGAGAACCAGCCGCGACTAATCAGTGACGCTGCGCACAGGGAGCGACTCCCCTTCTTGCCAACGAGCCAGCGTCCACAAGAGGTCGCTTAATCGGTTGAGGTACGGCCCGGCCTGCGAGGGTGCCGGTGCCGCCGAGATGGCATGGCGCTCGGCGCGACGCACCACCGTGCGGGCGACGTCGAGCAGGGCTGAAATCTTGTTCTGCCCTGGTACCACGAATTCCGAAGGAGGAGTGAACTTCTCGTCGAGATCGTCGATCATGTGCTCGAGTTTTGTCACCATCTCGGCGGTGATGCGCGACTTGCCGTCGGTCAATTTCTGGCGATTCTCAGGCAGCGTCGCCAATTCAGCCATGAGTACCCAGAGGTCGCGCATGATGTGCACGAGGGCGTCGTTCAGCTCGTCTTCGCGGCCCAGTTCGGCGCGCACCAAGCCGAGAACAGCTTGTGCTTCATCGACGGCACCGTACGCACGTGGCAACGATGAGTCTTTCGCCACTCGCCCGCCGTAGAAGAGACCCGTCGTACCGTCATCGCCGGCTCTCGTGTACACCTTTTCGCGCGTCATGACGTCCTGACGCTACTTGTCTTAGCCTGATGACGACGATGCGAGCTCAGAAGAGACCCGGGTATCTCGACACGGTGAATGACCGAGTCGTCGTGTTTGACGGCGCATTCGGCACCTACGTGCAAGGCAAAGACCTCAACGCAGACGATTTCGGCGGTCAACACCTCGAAGGTTGCAATGAACTGCTCGCCGTCACGCGGCCAGATCTCATCGCCACGATGCACGAAGACTTCTTGAAAGTCGGTGTCGACGCCCTCGAGACCGCTACGTTCGGCTCATTCGGCACGGTGCTCGCCGAATACGGGATCGCCGACCGCGCCTACGAAATCACGCTCGCTGCAGCCCGTATCGCACGCGAAGTAGCGAACTCATTCGAAGCAGACGGGCGACCGCGCTACGTGTCGGGCAGCGTCGGTCCAGGCACCAAGTTGCCGAGCCTCGGGCACATCTCGTTCAGCGAATTGCGCGACACTTACGACGAACACGCTCGGGCATTGATCGAAGGCGGCGTCGACTTGCTGCTCGTCGAGACCTGCATGGACTTGTTGCAGATCAAAGCTGCCATGCAGGGCGGTCGCCGTGCGATGCGCGCAATGGGTCGCGAGGTTCCGATCCAAGTTCAAGTGACGATGGAAACCACCGGACGCATGCTCGTCGGCACGGAGATCGGCGCGGCACTCGCTGCACTACTGGCGATGAAGCCGGCCGTGATCGGTATCAACTGCGCCACGGGGCCGGCAGAGATGCAAGAGCACCTGCGGCATCTTTCCCAGCACTCGCCGATTCCCATCAGCGTGCTGCCCAACGCCGGCCTGCCGAGCGTCGTCGACGGAAAGACCCACTACGACCTCACGCCACCACAACTGGCGGAATTCCACCGCCATCACGTGCAAGACCTCGGCATCACGATCGTGGGTGGATGCTGCGGCACGACACCCGAGCACCTGCGACAGGTGGTCGAAGCCGTCCGCAACGTCACACCTGCGCGCCGCAAGCCGATCCACGACCCGAGCGTCACGTCGCTCTATTCGCCGGTCACCCTGAAGCAGGACAACAGCGTGCTTTACATCGGCGAGCGCACCAACGCCAACGGTTCGCGCGCATTTCGTGATGCAATGCTCGCTGCGGACTGGGACACCTGCACGAAGATGGCCAACGAGCAGATCCGCGAAGGTGCCCACGTGCTCGACGTGTGTGTCGACTACGTCGGTCGCGACGGCACCCTCGACATGAAAGAGGTCGCCGGTCGGTTTGCCAGCCAGGCCAGCGTGCCGCTCGTCATCGACTCAACGGAACCTCAAGTGATGGAGGCTGCTCTGCAACTCGCCGGCGGTCGATGCGTTCTCAACTCGGCCAACTTGGAAGACGGCGAAGAAGTCGGTCGCCGCATGGATCGAGTGTTCAACCTGGCACGCGACTACGGTGCAGCTGTCATCTGTCTCTTGATTGACGAACGCGGCCAGGCGCGTGACGTGGAGTGGAAGATGCAGATCGCACATCGACTGCACAAAATCGCCACCGAGCGCTACGGATTGTCAGCGAGCGACCTGATCTTTGACCCGCTCACCTTCCCGCTGACCACCGGCGATGCAGACCTACGCCGCGACGGTATCGAGAGCATCGAAGCCATCCGACGCATCAAACAAGAAATTCCCGGCGCGTTCACCGTGATGGGTCTCTCCAACGTGAGCTTCGGCATCAATCCGGCTGCGCGCCAAGTGCTGAACAGCGTGTTCTTGGACGAGTGCGTGAAAGCAGGTCTCGACGCCGCGATCGTGCATGCGAGCAAGATTCTCCCGCTCGCGCGCATCAAGCCAGAGCACGTCACCCTCTGCCGCGACATCATCTTCGACAAGACCACCGACGGCTACAACCCGCTGCAACTGCTGCTCACGGCTTTCGAAGGCGTCAAGTCGACCAAACAAGAGAAGCCCGACCGCAGTGGATGGCCAGTACGTGACCGGCTGCGACAACGCATCATTGACGGCGACCGCGAGGGTCTCGCCCTCGACCTCGACCAAGCGCTGAGCGACGGGCTGAAGGCGCTCGAGATCGTCAACGACGTGCTGCTGGACGGCATGCGCGAGGTGGGCGAACTTTTTGGCTCTGGTCAGATGCAGCTGCCGTTCGTGTTGCAGAGTGCCGAGACGATGAAGGCAGCCGTCAGCCACCTCGAGCCGCACATGGACAAAGTCGATGGTTCGTCGAGCAAAGGCAAGCTCGTTCTCGCCACGGTAAAAGGCGACGTGCACGACATCGGCAAGAATCTGGTCGACATCATTTGCACGAACAACGGCTACGAAGTGCACAACATCGGCATCAAGATTCCGATCAGCGAGATGATCGCCAAAGTGCAAGAGGTCGACGCCGACGCACTCGGCATGAGTGGCCTCCTCGTGAAGAGCACGCTCATCATGCGCGAAAACCTCGAGGAACTGAACAGCCAGAACTTGGCGCATATCCCCGTTCTGCTCGGGGGAGCTGCGCTGACCCGCAGTTACGTGGAGCGCGACCTTCGAGAGGTGTACGACGGTCGCGTGTTCTACGGTCGTGACGCCTTCGAGGGCCTGTACACACTCGACAAATTGATGGAGATGAAGCGCAGCGGCAAGGACGACCCCGAGTTCGGTCGCATCCCGACCGGCCGGTCACTCGCCGAACGTCGAGGCTCGAAAGAAGCCGCTGTCGATGTTCCTCGTCGGTCGCCCGAAGTCGTCACCGACAATGAAGTGTTCGTGCCGCCCTTCCTCGGGTCTCGGGTAGTAAAAGGTCTCAGCATCGACGAGATCGCGGAGTACGTGAACGAGACTGCGCTCTTTCGCAACCAGTGGCAGTACCGACCGCTCGATGGTGAGAACGATGACGACTTCAAGTCGCGCATCCGCCCCGAACTTCGCGCGCAGTTGGCCGACGCGAAGGCAAGCGGCATCCTCGTGCCGCAACTCGTGTACGGCTACTTCCCCGCCAACGGCGACGGCAACGACGTGGTCATCTGGACCGACACGTCACGCAGCAAGGAGCGCATGCGCTTTTCTTACCCGCGCCAGAATGAAGCACCGTTCCTGTGCATCGCCGATTTTTTCCGCCCGATTGAGAGCGGCGAAGTCGACTACGCGGCATTCCACATCGTCACGATGGGCGCCAAAGTCAGCGATGCTGCCGCCGAATTGTTCGCAAAGAACGAGTACCAGAAGTACCTGGTCGTGCATGGTCTCGGTGTTGAGATGGCAGAGGCACTGGCAGAGTTCTGGCACCATCGCATCCGCACCGAGTGGGGTTTCGTCGACGAAGACGGTCCGTCGTTGCACGGCCTCTTCCGCCAGCAGTACCGCGGTGGTCGCTACTCGTGGGGCTATCCCGCGTGCCCCGACCTTGAAGACAACGCGAAAGTCGCCGAACTGCTCGAGGCAGGTCGCATCGGCATCAGTGTGAGCGAAGAAACTGGTTGGCAGTACCAGCCCGAGCAGACGACCTCAGCGATCATTTGCCACCATCCGCGCGCCAAGTACTTCGTCGCGCGCTAGCTCGTCATTCGCGCGCTAAAGCGCGTGCGACTTTTCCCACGCACGAGCGAGTGCCGCGTAGTTTCCGTTGCGGGCGAGGAGTTCTCCGTGCGAGCCAACCTCGACGATTCGCGCTTTGTCGACCACCACGATGCGGTCAGCCCGCTGCACCGTTGTCAGACGGTGTGCTACCACGATGGTGGTGCGACCCTGCATCAGTCGTTCGAGTGCGGCTTCGACCTCTGCTTCGGTGCCTGGATCGAGATTCGAAGTGGCTTCGTCGAGCACGAGAACGGCAGGGTCGACGAGTGCAGCTCGACCGAGCGCGACGAGTTGGCGCTCGCCCGCTGACAATCGGCTGCCACGCTCTCGCACCTCAGTGTCGAGGCCTTCGGGCAACTTGTCAAAATGTTCGAGAATGCCGAGTCGCGAGAGAGCCGCCTCGACCTCGGCGTCGGTCGCGGTAATACGTGCAAGTCGCACGTTCTCGCGAATCGTGCCATTGAACAAGAAGCCCTCTTGCGGCACCACGACGATGCGCTCGCGCAGGCTCGCCAAGGTCGCGCGTCGCAAGTCGGTGCCGGCATACGACACGCTTCCAATCGACGGATCGTAGAGACGAGCCATCAACTTGGCGAGCGTGCTCTTGCCTGCACCCGTCGGACCGACCAAGGCGATGCGTTCGCCGTCGGCAACGACGAGGTTCGCCAGTTCCAACGCTGGATGCGTTCCTGCCTGGTATGTGAAGGTCACATCATTCACGGCGAGCACTCCGCGGCGCGGTAGGTCGACCGCATCGGGTGCCTCGCCGACTTCGGGCTCAGAGTCGAGGATGCCGAACAACTTGTGCAGTGCCGCCGCTGCGGACTGTACTCCGTTGTAGAGCTGCGACAGTTGCTGCACGGGGTCGAACAAGCTTGACAACAACAAGATGAAAGCGACGACGGTGCCGAGCGAAACCGTGTCGCGGTGCACGAGCCACCCTCCGATGCCGATGACGAGCGAAGCAGCAATCACGCCGGAGAATTCGACGAGGCCGAAATACCACGTGCTGATGCGGATGCTGCGCACATGACTGTCAAAGAGCGAGCGATTGGAGCGCTCGAATCGCTTTATCTGGTTCTCTTCTTGGGCGTACGCCTGGATGACGCGTACTGCCGCGATACCTTCCTGCAGGGTGCCAAGGTTTTGCCCCACTCGCTCGCGAACGCTGAGGTACGCAACGTTCGAGTCGCGCTGGAACTTCACCGAGGCAACGACGATGACCGGAAACACAATCAAAACGACGAGCGTCAACTCCCACGACAAGGTGAAAAGCACCACGAAAGCCAGCACGACGAGGAATCCGCTCGCAAGAAACTGGAGTAAACCCCACTGAATCAACTCGCCCATCGTCTCGATGTCGGCGGTCATCCGCGCGACGAGCACACCGGCCTTGTTGCGGTCGTAAAAAGCCATCGACTGCCGCTGCATGGCGCTGAATACCTTGAGGCGCAGCTCCCGCAAGAACGCCTCGCCCGTGCGGTTGAGGAACACGTATTGCAGACGGCCGAAGCCGTACGCCAATGCCGTGATGGCGAGATAGAGACCAACCGACAAGTTGAGTGCGAACACGTCCTTCACTCGAATGCCCGAGTCGATGCCATGGCGCACCAAAATCGGCGCGGCGAGCGTCGCCGCAGTGGTGACGACCACGCAACCCAGCGCCACGTACGCTGTGCGACGGAACGGATAGGCCATCCGCAGGACGCGTCGCAGTACGCGCCGTGTCTGCGACCGGTCGAGTTGGTCTTCCGGTGCGACGCCGGCACCCATGCCGAACACTCAGTCGCCCCCTATCGGCGCCGGCTCGGCATCGCGCACCGCCCACGCTGCAAGCACCTCGCGATATCGCTCGCTCGATTCGAGAAGTTCGCGGTGCTGTCCGACCGCCGCGACAACCCCCTCGTCGAGCAAAACGATGCGGTCGGCCAAGGCGATGGTGCCCGGGCGATGTGCAATAACAATCGTGGTGCGACCCGACATAACGGTGTGCATGGCATCACGAATTTCATGTTCCTTGCTCGGATCGACGGCGCTTGTGGCATCGTCGAGCACCAAGACACGCGGGTCGGCCACGATGGCACGTGCAATGGCGACCCGTTGGCGCTGCCCACCGCTCAATGAGTATCCGCGTTCGCCGATTTGCGTGTCGTATCCGTCCGGCAACTGGCTGATGAAGTCGTGCGCCCCGGCGAGTCGTGCGGCGTTCTCAACGATGCTCTGGTCGGCACCCGGCTTGGAAAATGCGATGTTGTTGCGCACCGAATCGTTGAAGAGAAACGTGTCTTCAAACACCACTCCGACATTGCGACGCAACTCACCGAGGTTAAGCCTCCTCACATCGACGCCGTCGATCGTGATTCGACCGCCCGTCACGTCGTAAAAACGCAACAGCAAGCGCACGATGGTGCTCTTGCCCGATCCGGTAGCACCGACGAGGGCGACGGACTCCCCCGGTGCGATGGAGAGATCAAAGCCACGGAGTATCTCACGATCAACGTCGTAACCGAAGTGCACCGCCTCGAACCGCACGGCTCCCGTCGCCGCAAGTGGACTGTTTCTAGCGGCCATAGCCACACCGCTTCCAGTGGCCGCAGAAGATGCACTTGAGCGGGGCGGCAGTTGACGCGGCTTTTCCGGCGAGCGCACGGCGGGTTCTGTCGAGAGCACCTCGTGGACGCGCACGAGTGCTGCCGCCGCGCGCTGACCGAGTGCGACCATCATTCCAATATTGCGCAACGGCCACACGAGCATCGTGAGGTACACGTTGAAGGCGACGAGGTCGCCGATGCTCATGTCGCCGTTAATCACTCGGTGTCCCCCGTAACCGAGCACGGTGATCAAACCCAACGACGGAAGCAAGTCGATGGCCGGGAGGAATCGACTGCGAATGCCAGCTGCTTTCAGCGACACGCGCTGGATGTCATCGGCTTCTTTGCGCAACTTGTCGAATTGCACCTGCTCGGTGCCGAGCCCCTTCACCACTCGCACACCCGAGACGCTTTCTTCCACCACGCTCGCCAGTTGAGCCTGCTCGTTCTGCACCGCGAGCACCGCCGGGTGGATCCGGCTCGAGAATCGCCTCGACGCGACGTTGATGAACGGCAACGGCGCCAATGCAAAGATCGCCAGGCGCCAGTCGGTGATCGAGAGGATGACGGTGACAGCCACAAGCTGCGCCACGTTGCTCAACGTGATGGGGATCATCACCACGAATTGCTGCACTTGTTGCAAGTCGCTCGAGGCGCGACTCATCAACTGCCCTGTCTGCGACTTGTCGTGGTACGCAACGTGGAGTCGTTGAATGTGGGCGTAGATGCGCTCTCGCAGGAGCGTCTCAGTCCACCGACTCTCTCGGAACGCCAGATAACGACGACCAGCGGTGAGTAATCCGGTCAACACGCCGGCAATCGCGATGAACACCGACCACGCCACGAGCGGACCGTTCTGCTCGATGCCACGGTCGATGGCATGCTTGGTAAGTTGCGGCACCGCGACCTTGGCTGCCGTCCACGTGACGCCGATTGCAACGCCGAGAATCAACGCGCGTTTCTGCTCGAGCAGCGTCTTCCAGAGCAGTTGCCACCCGAGGTTGCGCTGCGCGCGAGCCTGCTCTTCTGCTTCGCCCTTGGCCGCAGCTGCTGCGTCTGGGTCGAGCGGCGCGCCCGTCACGAGGCTGATGGCGACAGCGATTCGACTGCCGTCCAGAAATCGACTGCCGGGTCGAACGCGAGTATCGCCAGCGACGAAGTGTTCACGCCGTTGGCGAAATAACGGTCGATCTTCGCACGACACTGTGCAGGCGAACCGTGCACGACCAAGTCGTCGACGACTGAATCAGGGATTGCAGCGAGTGCTGCCTTTCTGTCACCGGCCTTCCACGCGTCCCACATGCCTGCTAACGCATCACCTCGACCGAGCCAGCGATGAAACTCTGCGTAGACCGGCACGTTCAGATATGCGGCGATGGCGAACCTCGCTCCGGCTCGGACGACATCGGTGTTCTCACTGGGGCACACGAAGATACGGGCGACGATCTCTTTGGTCGAAGGGTCTGCGCCGGACTTCTGCGCAGAGTCGTGCACCACTTTGGTGACGGTTCGCACGTCGTCGGCTGAGAGCCAGTTGATGATCGCACCGTCGGCTTCTCGACCGGCCAGACGCAACATACCTTCGCGCAACGCTGCGACGAGGATCGGCGGCTTCACCTCGGGCCGCACTCCCAAGCGGAAGCCATCCACTTTGAACGTGTCGTACTGCTTGGTGATTTTCTCGCCGCTCATGGCGTCGCGTAAGAATCGCACAACGTCGCGCACCTTCTTGTACGGCTCCACGAACGGCAAACCGTTCCAGCGCTCGATGATGACGTTGCTTGAAGAGCCGACACCGATCGCGAAACGCCCGGGGGCGGCATCGGCAAGCGACGCCACGCTCTGTGCAAAGAGTGCCGGTGAGCGGGTGTAGGCGGGCACGATCGCGGTGCCGAGACGCAAGCGTGGCTCCCACGCGGCAGCGAGGGCGAGCGGAGTGAATGCGTCGACACCGTCGGCTTCTGCAGACCAGATATCGGTGTAGCCAAGATCCGCCAACGATCGGAGCTTCTTCTCGTGCTCGTGCAGGTGCCCCGGCAACGGCACCGTCATTCCGTCTCGGCGCTGCATCAGGTCAAGTCTTCCACTTTCGAGCGATACAACTTTGACTGGCGGTGGCAAGCAACGTCCCGTCCTGCGCGAACATCTGGATGGTGCCGTGGCCGAAGCCACGCTGCACCGACTCCACCTGGATGTCAAGCAGCACCCAATCGGTGGGTACCAGTGTCGCGAAGCGAATCGTGTTGTCCAAGCTGTTGCCGCCGGCACGCAACCCGAGCGCTTGTCCGACCGCCATCGGCACGAAGTCGCCCATGATGCCGAGCGCTGCGGCATCGACACCGTCGACGAGGGACTTGATACGCACCCACATGATCGTTCGTCCGTCGCTCGGGGTTCCGTCGAGCTCTTCGAGGTCTCGGCCTTTCACATAGCGCATGTCGAGTGCTTCCATGATCGAGTTGGCATGCGCTGCACGCAACGTGCGCGGACGCGCATCTTCGGGTGCGACGATCTCAGGCATTGCAACGAATTGTCCGCAGGCGTCAAAGGCGCGGTCGCCGAGCGCAGCATTGACGGTGAGGATCTCGCGGTCGCCCACCCGGCACGTCGCTCGCGCTTGCGTGACGCTCGTGCCCTCGACGGCGACGATGACTTCGACGTCGACTCTTTCATCACGTCGCGCATACGAGAGATACTGCGCAGTGGCCCAAGTACATCGCCTGCCCGTCACCATCTCCAGAGCGGCGATTCCCGCACCGAGTCCCGCCCCGCCGAAGAGGAAGCCGCCGCTCGTCGTGAGACGCGGTACTACGTACAACGAAAGAAAGCGTTCAGCGGTGCGTTCGAGGCCGAGAAACGCGCGGGAATCCATCGCGAGCAGGCTAACGATTCACCTACGCTTGGGCCGTGGCCGACCGTCCGTGGCAGGGTGACGCGACGTCGCTCGTCGAAGCGTTTCGCCGCGGTGATCACTCACCTGCCGAAGAACTCGCGGCAACTTATGCAGCCATCGACGCGAGCGATCTGAACGCATTCTGTTTTCTCGACCGTGAGCGCGCGCTCGCTGCCGCCCAGCACGCAGACGTGTCTTTGCCGTTCGGTGGTGTTCCGCTCGGCGTGAAAGAGCTCGAGCGCCACGACGGCTGGCCCGACACCGATGCGAGCCTCGTTTTCAAGGATCGTGTCGCCACCAGCACCGACACGATGCTCATTCGCGCAAAGTCGGCAGGTGCCGTGCTCGTCGGGCAGACCACGGCGAGCGAATTCGGCGGTGTGAACGTGACGCGCACCATGTTGCACGGGGCGACTCACAACCCATGGCAGCGCGGCCGCACCCCCGGCGGTTCGTCGGGCGGAAGCGCATCGGCAGTCGCCGGCGGTCTCGTCACCATCGCAACAGGCGGTGATGGCGGCGGTTCGATACGTATTCCCGCCGGCTTCACGGGGCTCGTCGGATTGAAAGCCACCTACGGTCGCATCCCGCGCGGACCGGGTGCTGCTCACGGCAACCTCACCACCGTCGTCGGCTGCTTGTCGCGCAGCGTGCGTGATACCGCGAGATGGTTCGACGTCTGCAACGGCCATGAAGGCAACGATTCACTCAGTCTTCCGCGCGTCGAAGGTTGGGAAGCCGCGCTGGGCACGCATTCGCTGCGAGGACTTCGCGCAATCGTGGTGCCGAATTGGGGTTCAGCGGTCGTGTCGCCGGCCATGTGGTCCGAGCTCGAGGAGGCGGCACAACATCTCATCTCCGTCACCGGTATGCGGCGCGTCGACGGTGTCGATACGTCGTTGCCGCGCCTCGGTGCTGCATGGTCAATTACCGGCATGGCCGCACTCGCCTACGAGCTGCGCGAATACTGGCCGGGCTGCGCCGAGATTCTCACCCCAGAAATTCGTTACGGCTTGCAACGCGCCGGAAGCCTGTACGGCACGGAGGCTCGCGGCAAATTCGAGACGCGACGCGTGGAACTCAACCGTCGCATGACGGAAATCTTCGGAGAAGTCGACATCATCATCACGGCAAGCAACCCTGACGTCGCTTTCAACGCCGAGGGCCCGCTACCTGACACCTTCGGGGGAATCGTCGCAGGCGCAGGCAACAACGGCGTCCTGACGTTCCCAGCAAACGTCTACGGCAATCCGGGCATCTCGATTCCGGCGGGCACCGTCGACGGTCTGCCTGTCGGAATGCAAGTGATGGGACGCCACTTCAGCGAGCAAATCTTGCTCGACCTCGCTCTCGCCTTCGAGCGCTCGCGACCGTGGCCGCTCGTCGCCCCGCAACCTTGAGCGACGGCGCGTGGCTTGACGCGTCGAATCGTCACACCATCAATAAAGCACGGGCGATGAGGTCAGTGCCGAAGCCCGTCAGAATCGCCAGGTAACTGAGGCCGGTCGCCGCCATCACCGCCGAGTAACTGCGTTCGCGCAGCGCAGCCCGCGTGAACCATGCCAGCACTCCAGTGAGCGATGCGCAAGCAAGCCAGAACCACCCGAGCACGCCGTTCCAACCATCATCGATCGTGCCGGTCAGCACACTCAACATTCCGGTCGGCAGCAGCATCACGAGCACTTCGATCGGCCAGACAACGAGCAAGGCAGTCGTGAGTTCATTGAGCAACTTCCGCGGCATTCCGGGCTGGACCAGATACCAATGACCGAGCAGCATTGCGTCGCTGACTGCTCCGAGAAACACTGCACCGACGACGAGTCGAGCCAACCACAGAGTGTCGTCTACGAATCCTTCGCCGTGTTCGGTCGCGAACGCCGCAATTACGACTCCCAAGAACCCGATTGCAGCAGCGAGAACGTCGAGCCTGGTGTCTCTGCGCGCGAACCCGACGACCGCCAGCGCCGCCAGCACGCATGCCGCGATCTCGCGACTGACGATCGCCCCAAAAGTGATGCCGAGACCGACGCCAATCAATGCGAGAGCGGCATACGCGCCCCGCAACAATTTTCCGTACCCGACAGAAATCTCCCCGGAGCGGAACGTAAAGACGAGAAAGAGCATGCCGCCTGCCGACCACTGCAGCATGACGGTTGCGGCGTCGAGCTTCACGGCACTGCTTACTTGGCGGGGGTCTTCACAGCACCACGAGCTCGCGCACCGCATGATTCATGCGTTGCGGGCCGGTCGCGGTCGCGACGACGATGTCTTCGAGCCGCATGCCCCACTTGCCTGACACGTATACACCCGGTTCGACGCTGAAGGCATGACCGCGTGCGATCGGCAGAGAATTGCCGCGCACCATGTACGGCTCTTCGTGCGCTTCCATACCGATGCCGTGTCCGGTGCGATGAATGAAGTAGTCGCCCCAACCGGCCGTATCGAGCACGTGCCGCGCCGCTGCATCCACCGACTCGCAAGTCGCGCCCACGACTCCCGCTTGCACGCCGGCTTCTTGTGCGCGCCGCAAATCTTCCCACGCGCGCTGCACGTCGGCCGGCGGATCGCCGAGGTGCACGCACCGGGTGATGTCGCTGCAGTAACCGCTCATCGTGCCACCGAAGTCGCACAACACGATTTCTCCGCGACGTATCTCCCGCCGACCTGGGTGGTGGTGCGGGCTCGCGGCGTTCTCTCCTGCTGCGACGATGGCAAAGTTGACGACATCGTGCCCTTCGGCGAGCAGGCGGGCAGAGATGTCAGCGGAAACCTCTGCTTCGGTGCGACCGACGAGCGGAATTTTCCCGCTCTGCAACTGCGACGCAACCCGATCCGCCGCGGCTCCGGCGGCAGCGAGCGCGGCGATCTCGGCGTCGTCCTTGCTCGCGCGCAATGGTCCGACGACGTCGACGGACCGCACGTACTCGCGTCCTGCGAGGTGGCGCAACAAATCGACCAAGAATCGCGACCACATCTGGTCGCCCACCGCGATTCTTCGGGCATCACGAAGCAGCGAGGCAACGATTGCGACCGGGTCGTCAGTCTCATCCCACGAGACGAGGTCAAAGACCGATCCATGCTGCTGCACACGCGGTGCCTCGAGTCGCGGCACAAGCAGCGTCGCCTGTGAATCAGTCACAACCAAGGCAGTGAGTCGTTCCAGCGGCATCGCGTGATAGCCGACCAAATATGGAAGATCGTGGCCGACCGACACCAGCAGTGCATCCACCGACTGCTCTCGCATCGAGGCACGAACCCGCGCGAGACGGTCTGCATACAGAGCAGCGGGTTTCACGCCGGCGTCACCAACCGACCGGACTGAAAGTCATCGAACGCCTGCACAATCTCTTCCCTAGTATTCATCACGAACGGGCCATAGCGAACGACGGGTTCTCCAAGCGGTTTACCACCGAGCAACAATGCTTGAGCACTGTCGCTGGTGCGCAACGTGATCGAACCAGCGGATCGCTCGAACACGAGCATCTGTCCAGACTTCGCCGAGTGCGCGTTGACTTCCATCTCACCGTCGAACACGTGCACGAGCGCAGTGTGGCCGGGCTCGGGTGACCATGACACTTCTTCACCACGCTGCAGCAACACGTGCGCGTACGTCATTGGGCTCGTCGTCTCTACCGATCCCGTCACGCCCATCACGGAGCCCGCAACGACTCGAACTTCCCCACCGTTGGGCAACTCGACCCGACGCAATTCTTCTGCATCGAATCCCTGGTAGCGAGGTGCAATCATCTTCGCCGCGGCCGGAAGATTTACCCACAGCTGAAAACCATGCATGCGACCGCCGGAGCGCAAGAAATCATCGGTCGGCAACTCGCTGTGGATCACCCCTGCGCCGGCCGTCATCCACTGGACACCGCCTGGACGAATCGTTGCAACCGCCCCCGTGGTATCGCGATGCTCCATTGCACCATGCATGAGATATGTGACCGTCTCGAAACCACGGTGCGGGTGTTCGGGAGCACCAATTGCCTTTCCTGGCGCGTAGTCGACGGGTCCCATTTCGTCGAGCAGGAGGAACGGGTCGATGTGGCTCACGCGAGCAGTCGGGAACGGCCGCCGCACGACAAAGCCACCACCCTCTACCGTGCGCTCCGAATCGATGATCATGTTGAGCGGTCGTTGCGTCATCGGCGCACTAACACTTTCACTTCGGTGGCGGACGCACCCGCGCCGGAACCGCTTGTGGCGCGACCACCCGCGCCAGCCTGACCAGCGGCTTCGCGCGCGTGATAGCTCGATCTCGTCAACGGGCTTGCCTCAACGTGCGAGATGCCGAGCGATTCACCGAAGGCACGGTAGCGAGCAAACTCGTCAGGTGACGCCCACCGCACGACAGGCAGGTGGTTTGCCGAAGGTCGCAGGTACTGGCCGATCGTCACGATTTGCACACCGACTGCAGCCAAGTCGACGAGTAGCGACTCGACTTCCGCCTCGGTCTCCCCGAGCCCGAGCATGAAACCCGATTTCGTGACCAGACCCGCGCGTTTGGCTCGCGCCAAGACCGACAAACTCCGCGCGTACCCTGCCGACGGTCGCACGCTGCGCTGCAAGCGAGCGACGGTCTCGATGTTGTGGTTGAACACTTCAGGTCGCTGAGCAAACAGCATTGCAAGCGACTCATCTTCGCCCTTGGCATCAGAGACCAAAGTCTCGACGGCAGTACCAGGATTGCGCTCGCGAATCGCCTGCACACACTTCGCCACGTGGGCAAAGCCGCCGTCGTCGAGGTCGTCGCGCGCAACCATCGTGAGTACCGCGTGTGACAAACCCATCCGCGCCACAGCTTCAGCGACGCGTTTCGGCTCGTCGGCATCGGGAAGCTCCGGTTTTCTTGTGTCCACGAGACAGAACCCACAAGCACGCGTGCACCGTTCACCGAGCACCATGAAGGTGGCGGTGCCCTCCTTCCAGCACTCAGAAAGGTTCGGACATCCGGCTTCTTCGCAGACGGTCACCAACTGCAGGTCGCGCAACGTCTTCTTGGTCGCGAGCACGTCGGTTCCATGCTCGACTCGCGGCCGCAACCACTCCGGTTTTCGTTGCGTGATGTGCATGCCGACGACGTCCGGCTCGTAATCCCACGCCACGTCGTGACGGTCTGCCAGCGAATCACCCCAGCGTTCTTTCGCGAGGCGCGCGACGATGTCGGCGACTTCGCGTATCGACACGTCGCTGCCTTCTTCTCGCAGCGAGGTGACTGGGTGCTCGGCGATGCCGCATGGCACGATGTGGTCGCGCATGTATCGAAGATCGGGGTCGATGTTCAGCGCAAACCCGTGCATCGTGCGGCGCGATGTAGAACCTCGAGCAACGCGGACACCGATCGCGCAGATCTTGCGGGCGCTCGACGAGTCGGCGTCGATCCACACGCCCGGGAATCCGCTCTTGCGTCCGGCCGCGACACCGAGCTCGGCGAGGGTGTCGATGACCAACTGCTCCACACTGCACACGTACGCCGTGATGTCGGCTGGGGACGCGTCACCGTGCTTGCCTGGCAGCGATCGAATCGGGTACACCACCAACTGACCGGGACCGTGGTACGTGATGTCGCCGCCACGGTTCACGCGCACGAGCTCCGCACCGACTGTCGCTGGATCACATTTCAGGTTCGTCGCGAGGTCGGCTGACGCACCGTACGTGAACACGTGGTGGTGCTCGAGCATGAGCAGGTAGTCGTCAGTGGTGTGCTCGAACAGCGCGTGCTGCAGCGCGAGCGCGTCGCGATACTTCACCCGCCCGAGCCAGCGGACGCGCATCAGAGTTCCGCCGACCAGTCCTGCGTCTCGAGGACCTGCTTCACCTTTGCCAAGAAGCCAGCAGCATAGGCGCCGTCGAATGCGCGGTGATCCCAACTCATCGCCAAGTTGCCGACTGGGTGAATCGCGATGCTCTCCGAGCCATCGGGCAACCGCACTGCGACCGGTTTGCGAACGATGGCATCGGTGCTGATGATTGCCACTTGCGGTTGGTTGATGATTGCCATCGTGAGAACAGAGCCGGCCGACCCATTGTTCGAAATCGTGAATGTGCCACCTTGGATCTCGTCGGGCGACAATTTGCGTGACCGAGCACGCGATGCAAGATCATTTATTTCGCGCGCAATCGCCCGCAGCCGCTTGCCTTCCGCGCCGCGCACCACTGGCACCAAGAGGCCCTGATATTCAAGATCGACGGCGATTCCGAGGTCGACATACTTGTGCACGACGAGAGTGTCAGCATCGAGGCTCGCGTTCATGTGGGGGAAGTGTGCGATCGCATCGACGATCGCGCGGCTGATGAACGGAAGATATGTGAGGGAGAATCCTTCGGTCGACTTGAAAGAATCTTTCGAAGCGTTCCGCGCGACGTCGACGTTGGCGTAGTCGACTTCGACGACGCTGAAGGCGTGCGGTGCGGTGCTCTTGCTCGCCAGCATGTGACTGCCGGTGAGTCGGCGAATCTTGGAGAGCGGCACCACTTCATCGCGAGCACCAGCCACGACTCGCGGAGCTGACGCTGCGACTGGGAGAGGGGCGGCCGCGACCGGTGCCGGTGCTGCCGCCACGGCAGGTGCCACGGGTGCAGGCGGCACCGGTGAAGGGGTTGCCGCTGCGGGTGCCGGCGCTGCAGGCGGTGCTTCGACCCGCGACGCGCCACGCGTCAAACCGTTGGCATCGATGTAATCAAGCACATCTTCGCGAGTGATGCGACCTCCCGGGCCTGTGCCTGTCAACGCATGCACATCGATGCCGTGATCCGATACGAGTCGTCGTACGACTGGTGAGAGCACGATGTTGGTCGGCAGAGACGCCGCAGGCGTGCGTGCCGGAGCTGGTGCCGGCGCGACGACAGGCTTCGGTGCCGGAGCAGGTGCAGGAGAAACTGCTGGCGCGACGACAGGCTTCGGTGCCGGCGCAGGTGCAGGAGCAGCTGCCGGCGCGGCGGCGGGCTTCGGTGCCGGAGCAGGTGCCGGCGCAGCGGCCGCCCCGCTTGCTGCACCGACGACGGCGATCACCGTCCCGACTGGCACCGTCTCACCTGCTTGCACACGAATCTCGGTGAGTGTCCCGGCAATTGGTGACGGCACTTCCGTATCCACCTTGTCGGTTGACACCTCGAACAGCGGTTCATCCGCACGAACGATGTCTCCGACCTTCTTGAACCAACGAGTGATCGTTCCCTCAGTCACGGTTTCGCCGAGTTGCGGCAGGGTGACGTCAGCCATGTTTTGCTACTCCACTCTCTAGGCGTTGAAACTGCGACCGGTCAGCGAGAGCACTGTCTCGCCGAACAACTCAGTGAGGCTCGGGTGCGGCTGGATGAACTCTGCGATCTCGTCGACCGTTGCTTCCCAGTTGACCGCCAGGTAGCCGCCCGACAATTGCTCGGTCACCCACGGGCCGACCATGTGCACACCGAGCACCTGACCAGCGCGACCGTCGCGACCCTTCTTGGCGATGATCTTGACGAGACCATCTGGCTCGCCGAGAATCATCGCCCGCGAGTTTGCACGAAACTGGTGCTTTGCCACGACGACGTCATGGCCGGCCGCGCGCGCTTCTTCTTCAGAAGGCCCTGCCCACGCGACTTCGGGATGGCAGTAGATCGCCCACGGCACGCGGTCGTACATCACCGGGTACACCTGCTCACCGCGCATGTGCTTTACGGCCACTATCGCCTCGGCATACGCCACGTGCGCAAGCTGCGGCGTTGCGATCAAGTCGCCCACTGCGTACACGTTCGGTTCGGAAGTGCGGCAGAAGCCGTCCACGTCGACGAATCCGCGTTCGGAGACCTTCACTTTGGTGCCGCCCAATCCGAGCTCATCGGCATACGGACGACGACCCACTGACACGACCACAGCATCCACTTCGAGCGATTCGCCATCGCCGAACTGCACGACCGTGCCTCCCGACTTGTTCGGGGTATGTCCGCTCACCTTCACCCCGGTCCTGATGTCGATGCTCTTTTTCTTGAACGACCTCACCACGACGTTGGCAACGTCGGGGTCAAGACCAGGCAGGATCTTGGGCAGTCCCTCGAGAATCGTCACCGAGGCGCCGAGGTCGGCGAAGCACGACGCGAACTCGCAACCGATGGCCCCTCCGCCGATCACCGCGATGCGCGAAGGCACCTTGTCGAGGGTGAGCACTTCATCCGACGTCATGATGGGTCCACCCGGAGCAAATCCGGGGATGGTCCGCGGCACTGAGCCAGAAGCGAGAATCACGTTTGATGCGCTGATCGTCTGCGTCGAGCCGTCAGCGGCGCGCACGGTGACGACACGACCGGCACCAAGCGAACCCGTGCCCAGCAAGTAGGTGACCTTCTTTGATTTGGTGAGACCCGTCAGACCTTTCACCAGGCCGTTTACGATCGTTTGCTTTCGTGCTTGCGTAACCGCGAAATTCACCGCCGGTGCCGAGGTTTCCACGCCGAAGTCTTTGGCGTGACCGACATGGCGAAACACTGCCGCACTCTCCAAGAACGCCTTCGCGGGGATGCACCCGCGGTTGAGGCATGTGCCGCCGATGGTGTCCTTTTCCACCAGCGCCACTTTCATGCCGGCCGAGGCTGCGTAAAACGCTGATGCGTATCCGCCGGGACCTCCGCCGATTACCGCGAGGTCGAATGCGGCGTCTGACACGTCTATGTACGGTAGCGGTTTTGCGCTGTTACGAGCCCAACCATTGACGCTTTTCACCGTCGCGCGCGTAGACAATCGTCGGTGTGCCAACTGCGACAACGAACTCGACTGTGCAGGTGACATCGTCAGCCGTTGACGGGCAGTCGCCCGGTTTCACGGGCTGCGTGATCTCGCCGTTCGCGAGCATCGACCAACCTGCGAGCGGCGAACCGTCAGCGAGTCCGGTCATCGAGACGTTTACCATCGTGCTCTTATTCGTGACCTCGATGGCGTTCACGGTCACTGACACCATGCCGATTGACACAACTTCGCCGAGTGGGAGCACCGCCGGCACGTCACCGCCATCGCTCGAAGTCTGCAGCAATTTGACGGTTCCCGCGACGAGAATGAGCAGTCCGCACACGAGGCTGGCCAAGATCAGCTTGCGGGTGCTCACGGCGATTGAGCGTACGCTGGTCTTGACGTCGTGCCCTTCGCACGAAGCCGAATGATTGTGAAAGGTTGGTCACTGCGAGTGGGTCTGCGGGACATCTTCGGCCGCGGCGGACAATCTCGCGGCGGACAAACAAAGGACAGCCTCGTCGCCGAACGTCTCTCCGAGCAGTTCGAAGACCTGCAGATGACGCCGCTTGCAAACATGCCGATGCGACAGAAGGTCGATGTGTGCGGAGAGATTCGTCGAATGAGCGTGAAGCCGCGCGCCGGTATCCCTGCGGTCGAGGTCGAGATAAGCGACGGCACTGGTGACCTCACTCTCGTCTTTTACGGTCGCAGCCACGTGCCCGGCATCGGGCACAACCGCGCTCTCACCGTGAGCGGTGTCGCGTTCTACGAGGGTTCGCGACGAGTGATGCTGAACCCCGCATACCGACTGCTGCCGCGACCCGGTCAATGACGACCGTCTGACGATTTCAGCCGATCAACAGTTTGGCAACGGCACCTTCGGCGTCTTCGGTGATGAGTGCCATGACTTCGTCCCCGATACGCAACACCGTCTCGTTAGTTGGAACCATTACTCGTTCTGCACGCACGATCGCCACGATGGTCGCGCTGCGCGGCAACACCAAGTCGGAGATCGCACGATTCACCGCGGGCGAGTTCTCGGCCAGCGTCACTTCGACGAGTTCGGCCTTCCCGCCTTTCAGCTGCATCAAGCGGACGAAGCTGCCGACTGAGGTAGCCTCTTGCACCAAGCTCGTTATGAGGTGCGGGGTCGACACCGACACGTCGACGCCCCACATCTGGTTGAACATCCAGTAGTTCTTCGGGTTGTTCACGCGCGCGACGACTCGCGGCACACCGAACTCCTGCTTGGCGAGAAGCGACACCACGAGATTGTCCTCGTCGTCACCAGTCACCGAAGCGACGATGTCTGCCTCGCGAATTCCCACCGAGTCAAGCACGGCATAGTCGCAAGCGTCGCCGAAGTGCCACTCAATTCCGGCCGATTCCTCCCGCGACTGGTACTCACGCAGCGTGGCGCGGTCATTTTCGACGATCGTCACCGTGTGCCCCGAAGCCACCATCTCGCGCGCCGTGTAACGACCGACGCTTCCACCACCTGCGATGATCACTTTCATTATTCGGCCACCGGTCCCTTCTCAAGAAACAGGTCGAGATGCGCGACATCCGCGTTTGCTACGGCCAGATACACCACGTCACCCTCTTGCAGCAACACGTCGGGGTTCGACAACATCGCCTTTCCGTATCGCCGCACTCCTACGATTCGCGCCGGGCCGTCTCCGAGCCTTGGCGAACGCTCCCCTACCCAAGAGTCAGGCACTGCGCGTTCGACGAGCACCAACTGTGCGCTGGGGTCGGTCCATTCCACTGCGGGGCTTCCGGCGACGATACGTCGCATGATGCGTTCGGCCGTCCATTTCACTGTCGCGACGGTCGCAATACCAAGACGCTCGTAAATCTCCGAGCGCTTGGGGTCGTAGATCCGGGCGACCACTCGTTCGATTCCGAATCGTTCGCGTCCCACGCGCGCAATCATGATGTTGGAGTTGTCGCCGTTGGTGACGGCGGCGAGAGCTGAGGCCTTCTCGATTCCTGCGGCAATGAGAACGTCGGGATCGAAGCCGATTCCAACGAGCGTCTGGCCGGCAAAATCATCGCCCAAACGCAAGAAGGCATCCGCTTTGCGGTCGACGACTGCAACGGTGTTGCCGAGAGCAGACAACTCACGCGCCAACGTCGAACCGACACGCCCACAACCAACGATGACGACGTGCACGAACTACCATCGTAACCGCGGCGATTTTCACGGCCGTAATGCGAGAAGACGTCTCATGACTCCCCAGAACATCGACCGGCGTACCGGGGTGACTCGCTGGAAAGGTCGGTTACTCGGCAAGCCGATCGCGTCGAAGTTGGACGCCCATCACCGCCTGAAGAAACGTGTAGCGCTACCCGTCTTTGCCAGCGACGCCATCTCGAGCACTGCCTACGCGACGGAAGAAATTCTCATCGTCTTCTTGACGATGGCAGCAGTCGGCGCGACGGCGTTCGACAACCTCGTACCGATCGCGATCATGGTCGTGATCCTGCTGGCGATCGTCGTCAACAGTTATCGACAGACGATTTTTGCCTATCCGCAAGGCGGCGGCAGCTACATCGTCGCGAAAGACAACCTCGGCAAGTATCCGTCGCTCGTATCGGGTGCGTCGATGCTCGTCGACTACATCCTGACGGTCGCGGTGTCGGTCGCGGGCGGAGTCGCGGCAATCGTCTCGGCGTTCAATGGGTTGGCGCACTATCGAGTGTGGCTGTGCGTGGGTTTCATCGCGCTCATCACGCTCGCGAACTTGCGAGGCGTGCGCGAGTCTGGGGCGCTTTTTGCTCCGCCGACGTACCTCTACATCATCAGCCTTGCTGCGCTCATCATCGTCGGGCTCTACCGCGTGTATTTCCAAGACTTACCGCCGATCTCGCACACCGGTCTCGTCGAGCAGGAACTCCTGAACGGCCAGAAAGCCTTGACACTCTTTTACTTCTTGAAGGCCTTCTCGTCTGGCGCTGTGGCGTTGACCGGTGTCGAAGCGATCGCTGACGGTGTGCCGGCGTTCGAGAAGCCCGAACCGCGGAATGCGGCACGCACGCTCGTGATGATGGCGGTCATTCTCGGCACGTCGTTCTTTGGTCTCAGCGTGCTCGCCCAGCACCTCGAGCCGTTGAAGGACCACGAAGGAAAGATCAGGGATACCGTGCTCGCCCAGATGGCCGAGCAGGTCTACGGCGGTCGCAACATCTTCTTCTTCGTCACCCAGTTCGCCACGTTCGGCATCCTGATCCTCGCCGCCAACACCGCGTATGCCGACTTTCCGCGACTTTCCTCGGTGATCGCCAAGGACAGTTTCTTGCCGCGTCAGTTCGCCAACCGCGGCGACCGCCTGGTGTTCAGCAATGGCATCATCGTGCTCGGCATCGCTGCATCGGGCCTGGTCGTTGCGTTCGGAGGAATCGTCAATGCTCTGATTCCGCTCTATGCCGTCGGTGTGTTCACCGGCTTCACGCTCAGCCAGAGCGGAATGTTCGTACGACTCCTCCGTTTGAAGGAGAAGGGTTGGCCTCTCAAAGTCTTCTTCACGGGCTTGGGCGCCGTCACCACCTTGGCGGTCGCACTGTCGGTAGTGATCGTCAAGTTCACCGACGGAGCGTGGATTCCTGCCGTCGTCATTCCGACGATGATTCTCTTCTTCAGCGGAATCAACCGGCACTATGTGCGAGTGAAGCGGTTCCTCAGTGTCGCTGAGAAGAACGTGCCGCCTTTCCGCACGCACTTCGTGGTGGTGCTGATTGGTTCGATAAATGCCGGAGTCGTGCAGGCCATCAAATACGCCCAGAGTCTTCGCCCCGACCGCCTGCTCGCACTCAGCATCGTCGGCTCCAACGAAGAAGGCGAGGCGCTAATCAGGGATTGGAACAAGAGATTCCCGGGCGTCGATCTCGAAGCCCCGGTCGACGATTATCGAAACCTCACCGACATGGTGCTGTTGGAGATCGAACGTCTCGACGGCTTGCAAGACGATGACATCGTCACCGTGGTGATTCCTGAGTTCGTCACGAGCCTGCGCTCGCAGTGGTTGCACAACCAGTCCGCATTGGCGATCAAGGCCCGACTCCTCTTCCGTCCGAACACGGTCGTGACGTCCATCCCCATCGTGATTCCCGCGGGTGCGGAAGCCGAGCAGGCCTAGCCTTAGCCGCATGCGAATCGTCGTATCCGGTGCGAGCGGATTAATCGGTTCTGCGCTCGTTCCACGTCTCGACGCCGCCGGACACCGAGTGACTCGGCTCGTGCGTCGCAGTGCCGGCGCCGGCGAGTCGCAGTGGGATCCGAATCGCGGCGCCATCGACGGCGCTGTCATCGATGGCGCCGATGCCGTCATTCATCTCGCTGGTGCGGGAATCGGCGACAAACGATGGTCGAATTCTTACAAGCGCGAGATTCTCGACAGCCGAGTCAAGAGCACCAAACTGCTTGCATCAGTGATTGCCGGCGCGGCAAAGCGCCCGTCTGTCTTTCTCTCCGGCTCGGCTATCGGCTTCTACGGAGCAAGAGGTGACGAGGTGCTCGACGAGTCGTCCCGAGCGGGCGACGGGTTTCTCGCCGACGTGTGCAAGCAGTGGGAAGATGCTGCTGCGAATGCCGGCACCCGCACGGTGTTCCTGCGCACGGGCATCGTGCTCTCACCCAAGGGCGGCGCGCTGAAGAAGCAGTTGCCACTCTTCCAACTCGGTCTCGGCGGAAAGTTCGGCCGCGGCAGCCAGTGGCAGAGCTGGATCTCTCTCGACGACGAGGTCTCAGCAATCACGTACCTGCTGACGGCCAACGTGAGTGGCGCCGTCAATCTCACGGCTCCAGCAGCGGTCACCAATGCCGAGTTCGCACGAGTACTTGGATCCGTGTTGCGCCGCCCAGCGGTGCTGCCCGTTCCCTCGTTCGGGCCCAAGTTGTTGCTCGGCGGCGAACTTGCCGATGCACTCCTCTTTACCGGGCAGCGCGTGATTCCGCGGGTGCTTTCTGGCGCCGGATTCCAGTTCGCGCACCCCACGCTCGAGATTGCATTGCGCGCTCTGCTCGACCGTTGACGCATCGACGGAAGCGCTGCCGATGTGTCAACAACAATGAGACAACTCCCAGCTCGAGTCGATGTCGTCGTCGTCGGGGCGGGTTTGGCTGGATTGGCCGCCGCCCGACACCTCCACGCCAAATCATTCAGCGTTGCGGTGCTCGAAGCGCAAGACGACGTCGGGGGACGAGTGCGCACCGACATTGTGGATGGCTTCCGGCTCGATCGCGGTTTCCAGATCATGCTCACTTCGTATCCTGAACTGCGCCGCCAGGTTGATCTCGACGCTCTCGATGTCCAGGCATTCGATCCTGGCGCTCTCGTCATGTTGCGGGGTCGGTCGTATGTCGTCGGTGATCCGTTCCGCTCGCCGCGCACACTCGTCCCAACCTTGAGGGCACCGATCGGCTCGCTGATCGACAAGGCCCGAATCGCGCTCCTGCGCGCCCGAACGATGCGCGGCGATGCGCGCGAGCTTCTCGGGGGCAACGACCTGCCGACGGTGGTCGCCCTTCGTCGTGCCGGGTTCTCGCAGAAAGTCATCGACCGTTTCTTTCGACCCCTGTTCGGCGGAATCCAGCTGGATCCTTCGCTCACGACGTCGCGCCGAATGTTCGACATCATCTTTCGAAGCCTCGGTTCCGGTGAGAGCGGTGTGCCGCGACTTGGCATGGGTGCGTTGCCTCGTCAAATTGCCGAGCGACTGCCGGGCCTCGTGCACGTCAACACGCGAGTGGCGTCAGTGGAGGGTCGCAGCGTCAGCACCGTCGACGGCAGACGTGTCGAGTGTCGTGCCGTCATCGTCGCAGCGGAACTGCCGTCCGCGCGCCAGCTCATAGCGCTGCCCGACCGATCATCACGTCGCGCAGGCGCCGTCTACTTTGCGACAACGAAGCCCCCGACAAGAGAGAAGCTCGTGGTGCTCGACGGCACCGGTCGCGGACCGGTATTGAATGCAGCCGTGATGAGCAACGTGGCACCGAGTTATGCACCCGCAGGTCAGCACCTGATCGTCGCGGCTCTTCCCGACGTAATTGATGGCGATCTCGAGACAATGGCTCGCGACCAATTGCGCACGTGGTGGGGACCACAAGTCGATGCGTGGCGTCACCTGCGCACGTACAGAATCGACCACGCGGGCGTCGAACAGCGCCCGCCATTCTCTCCCAAGCGCAACTTGGCTCTCGGCAACGGCGTGTTCGTGTGCGGCGACCATCGTGACACTGGCTCGTTGCAGGGCGCGCTCTTCTCGGGTCGGCGTTGCGGCGAGCTCGTTTCGGGCGTACTTGCCTAGCCTTGGTGAGGTGAAAACAAGGTCCGACGAGCATCGCAATTCGCCGGCGCACGATCCGCAACGAAAACTCGTGTCGGTCTCGCAGTTCGTCCCGGCTGATCCGCAGAAGATCTTCGACGTGCTCGCTCGGCCGGGCATGCATGCCGTCATCGACGGCTCAGGCTCGGTGCAAGGAAAGTTGCACGGACCAGAGCGACTCTCCCTCGGCGCAAAGTTCGGGATGTCGATGCGCCTCCTCGTGCCATATCGCATTACCAACACCGTCGTCGAATTCGAAGAATCACGCCGCATCGGGTGGCGCCACTTCGGGGGCCATGTTTGGCGCTACCTGCTCGAACATGTCGAGGGCGGAACGATGGTCACAGAACAATTCGATTACTCGACTAATCGCGCGAATTGGTTCCTCAAGGTGATGAATGCCATCTCGAACAACGAAGTCGCGATGCGCAAGACGTTGCTGAACCTCGCAAGACATTTCGCGTGATCCTTCCAACGG
This sequence comes from Actinomycetota bacterium, assembly GCA_041180605.1. Lineage (GTDB taxonomy): Bacteria > Actinomycetota > Acidimicrobiia > Acidimicrobiales > Ilumatobacteraceae > F1-60-MAGs027. The sequence continues at coordinate 31,756 of JBEGRF010000048.1, forward strand.
GTTTCATCGTTCGGTCATGACCTCGCTCCCAGCTGGCTTCGCCTCCCATACCGCCAACATCGGCGTCAAAGACGACTCGCTCGACTTCGTCGTCGTGCTCGGCGCCGCAGGGACACGAGGCGCAGCGATGTTCACCAAGAGCCGCTTCGCCGGCGCAAGCGTGGTGCTGAGTCGCGAGCTCGTCTCTTCGGGTCACACGCGCGGCGTGGTGGTTCTTTCAAAAAATTCCAACGTCGCCACCGGCGATGAAGGTATGCGTAACGCACGCGAATTGGTCGACACTGTCGCTGCCCGTCTCGGTTGTCGTGCGGAAGAACTGATCGTCGCTTCAACCGGAGTCATCGGTCGCCAGTATCCGATGGATCGCATCCGGCACGGTATTGCGGCAATTCCAACGACCCCGCAAGGTAACGACGCCGAACTCGTGGCACGCGCAATCATGACTACGGACACCCGCCCCAAGATCGCCGAGGCGGCAGTGCGCGGGTCGTCAGCGCGCGTCGTCGGAGTCGCCAAAGGCGTCGGAATGATCGAGCCAGACATGGCAACGCATATCTCACTGGTGTTCACAGATGCCGCTCTTTCGCGCGGTGAACTAGAGACTCTCTTTCGCGGCACCGTCGAGCACACCTTTAACCGTGTCTCCATCGACACTGACACCTCGACGAGCGACACGACGGTTTGTCTCGCAAGCGGCGCGGCCGGTCCGGTAAATCGAACCGCTTTCGCTGACGCCCTGCACTCCGTGTTGCTGTCGCTCACCAAGCAGATTGCTCGCGATGGTGAGGGCGCCGAGCGCATCATCGAGGTGCGAGTCGACCGCGCGCGCGACGAAGAGCAGGCTGTCACCGTCGCGCGTGCAATCGTTAATTCTCCCCTCGTCAAAACTGCTGTACACGGAGCAGACCCCAATTGGGGACGTGTTGCGATGGCGGTCGGCAAGTGCACGCAATACACCGACATTCAAGATGGCAGCGTCGTCATTCGTTTTGGTGCGCAAGAGGTGTTCCCCAGCCAGGTTGATGATGCGGGCCTTGCCCGGCTCAGCACTTATATGAAGAGTGAAGAAGTGCTGATTCATGTTTCGCTGAACACCGGTAACGCCGAGGCGACCGTGTGGGGCTGTGACTTGTCTGCCGGATATGTGCGCATCAACGCCGACTACACCACCTGACGCACCTCGCACGCACCGAATCTGCGACATACGTCCTATTACATAGACTCGCTGCGAATGTCCACGCGCACACCGCAAAAAATCTTCTCGAAACTTGTCCGACGCGCAAGACTGTCGTTCAACTACCGAGTTGGACGACTGCAGTCCCTCATTCTTTGCGAAGTGAAGGAGCGTCGCCTGTCCAAGGGCGACCGCGAAAGAGAACAGACCGGCAAATTCACATCGCGTGGCCTCGACCGCAGTGCCGGAATCGACGCCATCGCCAAAGCTTTGATCGACTCGGGCCTCGGAAGATTCAGCGAAGACGACGATATGTTCTCTGAGCACCTCGTGCTACTTGGCGCACTCTCCGTCAGGTTGCCTGACGCGCGCAACGTGCTGGAGATCGGCACCTACGACGGTCGCACGGCGCTATTGCTCTCCCACCTTTTTCCCAACGCGACGGTCATGACGATCGACCTTCCGCCGACTGATCCTGTGTATCTCTCCAGCTATGAAGTGGCACGAACGACGGAATTCCTGAGACGCCGCGACGAAGTGCTCCGCCGCAACTCGCGCGTGAAGTTTGTCGAAGCCAATTCGCTCAGCCTCACGAACGCCCGGGGTGCGACTCACGATCTCACGAGCGAGTCAGTCACCGAAGAGTTCGATGTCATATGGGTCGACGGCGACCACGACTTCCCGGTCGTCGGCATCGACCTCGCCAACTCGGTTCGTCTGCTCCGTCCCGGTGGTTACTTGATGTGCGATGACGTGGTCACCGCAAAACCCTCGCGCTCAACCACGTATCTCTCTGACGCAGCACACCGCAGCCTCGTGGCGCTCCATGGCGCGGGGATCATCGATGAGCCGACGTACATTTACAAACGACTTGGCAAACGGCATCAACACCCGCGAAAGTTCGTCGCAATTGCCATGACGCGCGCCAACTAGGCACTCAGACTCGATTTGCCGCTAGGCGCGCGCTGCGAGCAACGAGTCGAGCCAGCTGAGCACAAACTCGCGGTAGTCGTAGACGCTCTTGTAACGAGCTAGCGAATCAGGCAACCGCGCGACGAGCTCGCGGAGCGTGCGCACAACCTCGGGCCCGCGCTGCACATAGGCAGAGAGCGGTTCTTGGAAACCTCGGATCGTAAAGAGGATTCCGCGCGTACGCGGCAGTCGTCGCAACGTCTCCCGCTCGATGCGAATCCACAGCTCGCCGGGTTCTTCGACTAGCGGACCATCCGGTGGATAGGGCTGAAAGAGTGCTGGATGGTCTTCGAGAGTCCAGTTGGAGCGCCAGATCGGTTTGTCGGGAGACAGTCTCGTGAGCGTGGTGTCGACCGCCGAGCCGATGTGCTCGGCATACAGCGCCACTGGTTTGTGAACCGCGAGCATGTCAAGCCCGATCTTTTCTGCAAGCCGCCACCTGCTGGGCGAGCACACGACCCCGGCGACGAACGGGAGTTGCTCGACAGTCCCCGAATCATCTCTCACCGATCGAAGCACGGTGAGGTCGTCGGGCACTGCACTGGCGGCCTCGATGAGTGCGTCGACACCGCGTGTAGTGGGTGCTTGGCCGAGCCACCCGAGCACCAATTCGGCGGCTTCTTGCGACACGTCGTGGGCGTCATCTCGAAACTTCACCACGTCGTCGCGACGTTCGGCGATCAGGCGCCTCTTCATCGCGACGGTTGGTTCCCACTCGTCGTCACGTACGAACCAATTGGTGAGATCGAGCGGCTTTACCCCGACCCGGTGACGAAATGTGTCGCCTATGAGTTGCGGAAGGATGTCATCGTGCGGGATGCGACCCGCAATATTCGACGCGCCTGAGGGTGGTCTCTCGTCGTAGGGCGTGAATGGATGCTGATGCTGAACGAACCGGCTGACGGGGTCCGCCTTCGGCACGATCCGCGCTTCGGATTACTTCGGTGGCATTCGAATGCCGCCGTCGACGCGAATCGTCTCGGCATTCATGTAGCTGTTGGTGATGCATTCCACCACCATCGACGCAAGTTCCTCGGAGTCACCCAGCCTCTGCGGAAACAGCACGCCCTTTTGCAAGTTGGCTTTGAACGCCTCGCTCGCCTCACCCTTTCCGTAGATCGGGGTGTCGATCAAGCCCGGTGCCACCGTGTTCACACGAACACCGATTGCCGCCAAGTCGCGCGCTATCGGCAGCGTCATACCGACGACGCCACCCTTCGATGCCGAATACGACGCCTGACCGATTTGCCCGTCGAACGCAGCGACGGAGGCGATGTTGACGATTGCCCCGCGCTCGCCGTAGGCGAGCGGCTCGTTACGGCTCATCGCGGTGGCGACGATGCGAATGCAGTCAAAGGAACCAATGAGATTGATCGCGATGACTTTCTTGAATGCGTCGAGGTTTGCTGCCGACTCGTAAGAACCGTCTTTGCCCACCGTGCGCTGCGCCCAACCGATGCCTGCCGAGTTGACCAGTGCGCGGATTGGTCCCATCGACTTCGCCATCTCGGTGGCGTTGATGATGTCCTGGGTGTTCGTGACATCTACTTTGCAGAATGCCCCGCCGATCTCCTTGGCGAGCTCTTCGCCTTTGTCGGCTTGCAAGTCGGCTACGACGACTTTCGCTCCTCTTTTGGCAAGGAGGCGGGCCGAAGCGGCACCGATGCCGCTGGCGCCGCCGGTGACGATGGCACTGGCGTTCTTGAGTTCCATGCGGGCGAACGCTAGCGCACGTGTTTGATGGCCGCGACGGCGAGCGCGTCTACCAAGTCATTCATCGGGTCACCACTGTGGCCCTTGACCCAGCGAAAACTGACGTCACCGCGATTGCGAACTAGCTGAATGAGCGGCTCCCACAAATCCCGATTTGCAACCGGCTCACGCTGACTGTTTCGCCAACCTCTACGAAGCCATCCCTCCCACCAGTTCTCGTTGAAGCACTTGACGACATAATTACTGTCCGACACCACTTCGATCGGTCCTGGCTCGTCGCCCAAAGCGCGAAGGGCGCTCAGCACTGCGACCAATTCCATTCGTTGGTTGGTGGTCGACAGTTCGGCGCCGCTGTCGAAACGACTACCGCTGGGTGCGATGGCCCATGCCCAGCCACCAGGTCCTGGGTTTCCGGAGCACGCTCCGTCGGTGTACACCACGCGAGTGCCCGAATCCACGTTGAGCATCCTTACCGATGGGTACACCGCGCCGGTGGCACTCCGCGCGGGTCGTGCGAGAATAGTCGCATGCTCTTTGATGGCTCGGTCCACCAACTTCCTGATACCGACCCACAGGAGACGCTGGAGTGGCTCGACTCGCTCGATTCGGTCGTCGAAGTACAAGGAAAAAACCGAGCCCGCTACCTGCTCTCGCGATTGCTCGAGCGAGCCCGCGAAACACAAGTCAGTTTTCCGGCGACCGTCTCCACTCCGTACGTCAACACGATTCCCGCCGAACAAGAACCGTGGTTCCCCGGTGACGAATACCTCGAACGGCGATTACGCGCCTACATCCGCTGGAACGCAGCGATGATGGTGGTGCGTGCGAACGCCAACGCCGAAGGTATTGGCGGTCACCTCTCGACGTTCGCATCGTCGGCTTCGCTCTACGAGGTCGGGTTCAACCACTTCTTCCGCGGCAAAGACAACGGCCAGCCTGGCGACCACATCTACTTCCAAGGTCACGCCGCACCCGGCGTGTACGCGCGAGCCTTCATTGAACGGCGACTCGAGTCGACAGACCTCGACCACTTCCGTCGTGAGATCGGTCGCGGCGGTCGCGGACTCTCGTCATATCCGCACCCGCGTTTGATGCCCGATTTCTGGGAGTTCCCCACCGTCTCGATGGGTCTCGGACCGATTACCGCGCTTTATCACGCTCGGTTCAACCGTTACCTCGCGAACCGGCAGCTCGACGACACGGCGCAGAGCCGCGTGTGGGCGTTTCTGGGTGACGGTGAGTGCGACGAACCAGAGACTCTTGGCGCCTTGTCACTTGCGTCGCGCGAGCACCTCGACAACCTCGTATTCGTCGTCAATTGCAATCTTCAGCGCCTCGACGGGCCGGTGCGCGGAAACGGCAAGATCATCCAAGAGCTTGAGGCCGTCTTCCGTGGCGCCGGATGGAACGTCATCAAGGTCGTGTGGGGTTCGAAGTGGGATGAACTCTTGGCCCGCGACGTCTCGGGTGTGCTCCTCAACAAGATGAACACCACTGTCGACGGCGAGTTCCAGCGCTACACGGTCGAAGACGGCAACTACATTCGCGAGAACTTCTTCGGTCCCGACCCGCGCCTGCGCGAAATGGTGTCGCACCTCACTGACTCTGAACTGCAGGCGCTACCCCGCGGTGGACACGACTATCGCAAGGTGTACGCGGCCTTCAAGGCCGCGAGCGACAACCTCGGGTCAGGACGTCCGACGGCAATCCTTTGCAAGACCGTGAAGGGCTGGACGCTCGGTCCGGAGATCGAAGGCCGCAACGCCACGCACCAGATAAAGAAGATGAACGTCGAGCAGTTGCGGGTGTTGCGAGACCGCCTGCACCTCAACGACGAAATCTCTGATGCGATGCTCGAAGGCGACGTCGCGCCATACTTTCGCCCTTCCGAGGACTCAGTGGAGTATCAATACCTTGTCGAACGCCGTCGCGCGCTCGGCGGCTTCGTGCCCAAGCGCGTCACCACGGCCCGCCGTCCACTCTCGTTGCCGAGCGACGACGCATTCCGCGAATTCGACTCGGGCAGCAACAACCAGTCCGTCAGCACCACCATGGGTTTCACGCGCTTGTTGCGCAATTTGGCCCGTGACAAGAATTTCGGCGAACGCGTCGTTCCGATCATTCCCGACGAAGCGCGCACGTTCGGCATGGACTCACTCTTCCGCGAACTCAAGATCTACGCGTCACAAGGCCAGAAGTACGAACCAGTCGACCATGACCTCCTGCTTTCGTACAGCGAGTCGGCGAACGGACAAATTCTTGAAGAGGGCATCACCGAAGCGGGAAGCCTCGCCAGCTTCATCGCCGCCGGCACGTCGTACTCGACGCGCGGGGTGCCGATGGTGCCCTTCTACACCTTCTATTCCATGTTCGGCTTTCAACGAGTTGGCGATCTCATCTGGCAGGCCGCTGATGCACGGACACGCGGCTTCTTGCTTGGCGCTACAGCGGGGCGCACCACACTGCTCGGCGAAGGACTTCAACACCAAGACGGTCACTCACTCGTGTTGGCGAGCACCGTGCCGCCGTGTCGGGCCTACGATCCTGCATTCGCCTACGAGGTCGCGGCCATCGTGCGCAGCGGTCTGCACGAGATGTACGGCGAGGTACCGAACGACGTCTTCTATTACATCACGCTGTACAACGAGAACTATCCGATGCCGGCCCGACCAGCCGTCGCCGATATCGATGCGCAGATCATGCGCGGTCTCTACAAGTGGTCCGATGCAGGCAGCGGCAAGCACCGTGCCACCCTGCTCTTTTCCGGGTCAGCGCACTCGGCGGTTCGTGCCGCTGCAGCCGAACTTGAGTCGCGTTGGGATGTCGCTTGTGATCTGTGGTCCGCTACGTCGTACAAGGCGTTGCGCGAGAACGCCATCGATGTCGAACGTTGGAACCGCCTTCACCCAACGGCGGCACCGCGTGAAGCAGACGTCACTCGCCTGCTTGACGACGGAAGCGGCCCCGTGGTTGCGGTCACCGACTTCATGCGCCTAGTCCCCGAGCAGATTGCTCGTTTCGTGCCCAACCGTAAGTTCGTACCGCTCGGTACCGACGGTTTCGGGCGTAGCGACACCCGCGAGTCGTTGCGGCGCCACTTTGAAATCGACCAGCCCAGCGTGGTCGTCGCCACGCTTCATGCGCTGGCACTGAGCGGCGACGTGAAGCCCGAGATCGTCGCTGATGCCATCGCGCACTACGGTCTCGACCCAGAATCGCTCAACCCACTCTTTGCATGACAGGAACCCACTCATCGTGACGGGCACCCAGAGATGAAGAGCGACCTCTACGTCACCGGTAAACCCGCCGCAGATCGTCTCTTGCGCAACAACGGTACGGCCCTGCTCGTCGGCATGCTGCTCGATCAGCAAGTTCCGATGGAGTGGGCGTTCAGCGGACCGTTCACTCTCACCGAGCGCCTCGGACATCTCGACCCGTCGCGAATCGCTGCGATGCCCGTCGACCGATTCGTCTCAATCTGCTGCGAGAAGCCTGCGATACACCGCTTTCCGGTAGCGATGGCAAAACGGATCCACGAGCTCTGCGCCGTGATCGCAAGAGAGTACGGCAACGACGGAGCCAACGTCTGGCGAGAAGTCAACGACGCAAGCGAGTTGTATAAGCGGCTACGCAAGTTCCCGGGATTCGGCGACGAGAAGGCCCGAATATTCGTGGCACTGCTCGCGAAACGATTCAACGTCGCCCCTGAAGGTTGGCAAAGAGTGGCCAAGCCTTTCGGCGATCATCGCATGCGCACGGTCGCCGACATCGATTCCGCCGATGCCTTGCTTAAAGTGCGTCGTTTCAAACAGCTCGAGAAAGCGCGTGACCGTGACAAGGCGAGCCGCCCGCTGAAGAAGAGTGCATCGACTCGCACGAAACGCAAGCGCGGATGACGATCCTCGTCACCGGCGGTGCGGGCTACATCGGCTCGCATACCGCCCGACTGCTCGCCGAACTTGGTCGCGATGTCGTCGCCCTGGACACGCTGGAGCGCGGCTATCGCGATTCACTCGGAGACATTGACCTCGTCGTCGGCGACATCGCTGACGAACGCATCGTCGCCAAAACGTGCCGCAAGTACGACGTCGACAGCGTGATTCACTTTGCTGCGTACAAGGCCGTCGGCGAGTCGGTAACTGAGCCGTTGCGTTATTACAAGAACAACGTGTCTGGAACCATCACCCTCGTCGAGACGCTCTTGACGAACGGCGTCAACAAATTCGTATTCTCGTCGTCGGCCGCCGTCTACGGGACCCCAGACTCCTCCCCAGTCAACGAGGATGCGCCGCTTCGCCCGCAAAGCCCGTACGCCCAGACGAAAGCCGACATCGAGAACTTTCTCAAAGCGTGCGACGCCGCCGGTTTGCGGTCCGTAAGTCTCCGCTACTTCAATGCAGCGGGCGCGCATGATTCGGGCGACGTGGGCGAAGACTTTTCACTCACCACCAATCTCGTCCCCGTGGTCATGAGAGTGTTGTTCGGCGGGCAAGCTCGTCTCGAGATCTTCGGTGCCGACTATCCGACACCTGACGGCACCTGCGTGCGGGACTACGTGCACGTGTCCGATCTTGCTGATGCGCACGTCAAGGCGCTCGACTACCTCGCCTCCGGCGGAAAGTCGCTTGTTTGCAATGTCGGCACAGGTCAAGGCACTTCGGTACGTCAACTGGTAGAAGTCACGGAGTCGGTGACATCACGGACTCTGCCGCACACCGTGGTGGGTCGGCGCGCCGGCGACCCTGCATCGGTGTACGCCGACCCGACGTTGATTCGTGCAGTGCTCGGATGGCGCGCCACCCGCGACCTGCGAGAGATCATCGCCAGCGCGTACCGCTGGCATGAGCGCCACCCTGACGGCTACGACCGCTGAGTTCCGCGCACCTCAAGGTTCACGCGCGCTGACGGTCGAGCCAACCGATCAACATCGCAATCGCCCGAGGGTCGTGCCGCAGACGATGACCACCGCCCTGAATCACGTGTAACTCCGCGCTCCCGTGCGATTCGGCGAGCGTTCGCGAGTCGCTCTCGGGTACGAGCTCGTCTTCGTCGCCGTGCATGAGCAGTAGTGGGCGTGGCGCGAAACGTCGCGCTGCTTCGCTGGGTCGAAAACGTCGCAACTCTCGGCTCCAGTCGTCGAACTGTGCCGGGAATCCGGGCGTGCGAACCGCGCCAATCTCGCGCGAGTGCTCGAGCAGTCGACGCGGATGTTCTGCCCAGTCGTCGAAGTCTGCTCGCGGTCCGAGCAGGGCACAGCCGCTGACGCGCGGGTCGTCGGCGGCGACGCACAACGCGACCGACGCACCAGTGTTGGTTCCGAGCAACCACACTTGCGTCGGCTGGCATTCCGCAACGAGGTGATCAATGGCAGCGCGGGTGTCTTCTATCCAGCCCTGCATCGAGAAGTCACCTTCGCTGTTTCCGCATCCGCGGAAGGTGAACGTCATTCCGCTCCAGCCGAGTTCATTACCGATGCGGTCGATCAATTCGGGGAAAGAACTCGCCGAGTGACGCGCATCCTGCGGTCCGATCGGAAAGCCGTGGCAGAGCAACGCCGCAGGTCGCGCAGCCCCTCGCGCGGGCCCCTGGTTGAGATACCGCTGCAGCGTGAGCGTGCCGGAAACGAAGGTGCCGTTCACGCTGTTACGAGGCGGTAGCCGCGATTGCGGGCTTCTGCCAGCGTGTCGGGCGCGAAACAGACTCCGGAATTGTTGGCGACGATGTCATCTACGACCGATTCGTCAGCCCAGGAATCGACGTCGTAGACCAGTTGCGTGCGTTTGTCGCCGAGAAACTGCGTGTGTTCAAAGCGCCCGGGGCGTTTCACGCCATAAATCTAACCTAGGGTTCAGGTATGGCTTCAGCGCCTGACGCAGTCGATTTCTACTTCGACACGATGTGTCCGTATGCGCACCAAACGTCGCTGTGGATTCGCGAAGTGCAACGTCTCACCGGGCTGCGAGTCAACTGGAAATTCTTCAGTCTCGAAGTCGTCAATCACGTCGCCGGTAAGAAGATGCCGTGGGAGCGTGACATTGCCTACGGATGGACTCCCCTTCGCATCGCCGCGTGGTTGAGACGGCTTGATAACGACCTGTGTGGAGCGTGGTATCTCGCGAGCGCCAACGCACTGCACCTCGAAGGTCAGCGACCGTACGAGGAGGCGACTGCACGACGACTGCTTGCGCGCATCGGGGCACCTGATACGACCTGGGAATCTGCTCTCGCCGACCAGACGACGCACGACGACGTTCGCCGCGACCACGAACACGCGGTGCAGCAGCTCGGTGGTTTCGGCGTTCCGATTCTCGTACCGTCGTCTGGCCGCGCGGTCTTCGGCCCCGTCATCGTGCCAGCCCCGACTGGCGACGACGCAGTCCGGCTCTGGCATCTGGTCTGCGGCATGGCGCAGTTCCCGCATTTCTACGAACTCAAGGTGCCAAAAACCCCTGACGACCTGACGCACATCGCAAATGCATTCAATCCTTACTTGCGCGCACGCGAGTGGCAGACCGTGCAGAACCCCGCACTATGAGCCGACCGACTGAACTCATCACGATGCTTGAAAGCGTGTGGGACTCGCTTGATTCACTGCTCGCGACGCTCGACGAGGCGCAGTGGAAGACGTTGACGGAACTGCCCGGCTGGACGGTGCAGGACACGCTCTCCCACCTTGTGTCGTCGGAGAAGGGTCTGCATGGCGAACCTGGCACCGCGCATCGTGCGAGCGACCTCTCGAACGTGAAGAACCCGATCGGTGAGTTCAACGAGCACGAAGTCGACGTTCGTCGCTCACTGCCGGGTAGAGCAGTGTTCACCGAGTGGAAGGACATCCAAGCCAAGCGTCGCCACACGTTTGAGACGGCAGACGACTCCTACTTCACCCGCGAGATGATGACCCCAACCGGCCCCGGGACGTTCGCCGACTTCATGCATATCCGCGTGATGGATGCCTGGGTGCACGAGCAAGACATTCGCCGTGCGCTGCGCAAGCCCGGCAACCAGGGCGGTGCGGCGGCACAGCACAGTCTCTCGCGGTTCGTTCGATCGTTGCCGATGGTCGTGGGCAAGAGAGCCAGTGCACCGGACGGAAGCACTGTCACGCTGCGAATCGTCGGTGCGGTCACTGCTGAGTTCCACGTGGCCACCGATGGCGGGCGGGCAAAGCTCGTCGAAATGGCGGCACGGCCGCAGTGCACGATCACGGTCGACAGCGAGGCATATTTTGCGATCTGCTGCGGTCGACAGTTTTGGAAGCAAGGTGATCCGCGCGTCTCTTTTGAAGGAGACACAGAGCTTGCTGCTCGCATCATGTCGAACTTCAATGTGATGATCTGAGCACCCCGCCTGAGGAACGAGTGAAGCAAACGCGCGACGCACGCGAAATCGACGCCACACTGCAACGCTGGGCGCAGATTGACGCAGATGCCGGACGACGCGCCGCCGAAAGACGCCGCGAAGTGCTCGGGGCTCGGCCGTCTGATGAACTCCCGGAATACGAGTTCAGTAAGAAACCGAATGATTGGGTGCATCTCGACTGGATGCGACCGATTCGTTTTCTCTATCGAAACTTGCCTTTCGGCTTGCGCATGGCGCTGAAGAAACGGCTGGTGCGCTGAGTGGCCCAGTTTCTCTTCGCCTCGAGCGTCACCGGTGCTTCGTCGGAGTCGCTCGACGTGACCGCTGCGTCGATCAGACGCCTCGGTTTTGGTTCGAAGCGATGGTTTCTCGCGACCACGGGGAAGAATGCCTCACCGACGAGCGACAAAGCCGTGCTTACCGCGCCGCGGCGCCGAATCACAATTGGCGACCACCCCACCGCGGAGTGGGTGGTGTTCGTGCCGGCTGGCGACAAGGTCACGCCCGATGCCCTTCGCGCGGCGCGACGAGCAGCCGACGATGTCGAGGTAATTTACGGCGACACCCGCCACGAAGTGATGCGATCTGACAAGTTGCCCACCTACCAGCGCAGACCCTCGTATTCGCCGGAACGTTTGCGTTCGCACGACTACATCGGTGGCTTCGTCATGGCGCGACGCAGCAGAGTCGACGCCGCTGGGGGTCTTGAGTTGCTCACCGCCGCCGACTCCCACGACCGAAATTTGCGGCTGTGCGAGAGCGCCAGCGCGGTGTCGCGAGTGGCGGAGATCCTCAATTTCACTCCCAGCAGTAATTTCTTGCCTGGCGCAAACCTCCGTGCCGTACAGGAACACCTCGTTCGGCTCGGTATCGCCGCCGACGTCGAATTCGATGACTCCACCCCGTGCTTGCGAGTTCGGCGACGCCTCTCTCGGCGACCGCTCGTCTCGGTCGTCATTCCGACACGCGGCAGCAGCGCCGAACTGCGAGGAAGGTCCACCCCGCTCGTCGTCAACACAGTCCGCACACTTCTGCAAAAGTCGACCTACAACGAACTCGAGTTCATCGTGGTCGCCGACACCCCGACACCGCAAGAAGTGCGCGCGGAGTTGGCGCAGGTTGCCGGCGACCGTTTGATGCTGGTCGATTACGACCAGGCCTTCAATTTCGCCGCGAAAAACAACATCGGTGTCGCGCATTCGAACGGCGACTTCGTGCTGTTGCTCAATGACGACACCGAGATCATCACACCCGACGCGCTCGAGACCATGCTGTCTTTTTTTGAAGATTCAACCGTCGGAATCGTCGGACCAATCCTCCACTTTGAGGACGGATCCATCCAGAGTGCTGGGCACGTCTTCAGTCCCGACCCGACCGACATGTACCGCCTGCAGCCAGCTGACACTCGCGGCGCCCACAATTACGTGCGCGTCCAGCGCGAAGCATCGAGCGTGATTGCAGCTTGCCTCATGACTTCGCGAGAGGTGTTCGAATCCGTTGGCGGCTTGAGCACGCAGTTTCCGGCCAACTGGAACGACGTCGACTTCGCCCTCAAAGTGCAACAGGCGGGATATCGAGTCATCTTCACGCCCTATGCGAAGTTCTTCCACTTCGAGTCAAAGACCCGCGTCGCCCTGCGCATCGAGGCCGAAGTCGGCAAACTCGGACACCGTTGGGGGCACGTGCTCGACGACGACCCGTACTTCAACCCGCGTCTGCAGCGCTACATCAATCTTTGGCGCTCCGACTTCCATACAAATCGCAGCTACGAAGAAGCGATGGGTTGACGCGGGTACGAGTCGCCGCGCCGCGCATCGATCAAAACCGATTCACTCGTCGGCTTGCGGCCCAACAGCCCCGATCGCCTCGAAGTATCTCATGTGAGCCTGCACCACGTTGTACGCGTCGACGTCATCGAGCAAGTCGATGTCCCGTCGCTCCGCCTCTGCAAGCAGCCATGCCGTGAGCGTGTCTTCGTCGACCACTACTTCTTCGTCGATGTCCTGTCGGCGATCGACTACGTCGGCGGGCTGCAGACCCCGCTGGTGCAGCCAGCGCAGATGTGCACGCAGTAGTTGGCGCAAGTCGTCAAACGTCAGTCGAGCCTGGGAATCTGCCGGAAGTCGCCCTGCAACGAATTGCACCGCGTCTTCGATTTCGTAGACCGCCCGCGGCGCCACCGCGTCAAGGCGACGGGCTTCACGGCCGACAGCAAGAGCAGCAATGGCGAACACCAGCGCCGCCGATGCGACGACGAAGGCGGCGGTGACTGTGTTCAGATAACGGGGCTCAGATACCGATGCGTTGCGCGAGTTGCTCGCGGTGATACGCAGGGTCACCAAAGAGAAGTTCACTGCTCTTCGCACGCTTGAAATAGAGGTGCGCCGGGTGCTCCCAAGTGAAACCGATTCCGCCGTGAATCTGGATGTTCTCTGCAGCGGCGTGGAAGTAGGCCTCCGAACAGTACGCCTTGGAGAGCGACGCGACCGAGGGCAACTCTTCGTTCATCTCGCTCGCGCACCACATGCCGTAGTAAGCCGCTGACTTGGCCGATTCCACTTCGAGAAGCATGTCTGCACACTTGTGCTTGATCGCCTGGAACGAGCCGATCGGACGACCGAACTGCACGCGCACCTTGGCGTACTCAACGGCCATGTCGAGCACTTTCTGGGCCCCTCCCACTTGTTCTGCTGCCAGTGCCACAGCCGCGAGGTCGAACACTCTCGACAGCACCTCCCAGCCTTTGCCTTCGGTGCCGATCAACTCGGCATCTACGCCTTTGAACTCGAGCTTGGCTTGCTTGCGCGTCTGATCCATCGTCGAGAGCGCGGTGCGCGTCAGACCTTTGGCCTTGCCGTCGACAGCGAACAGTGACACACCTTTTGAAGTGCGGGCAGCCACGATGATGAGCGAGGCGGTATGGCCGTCGATCACGAACATCTTCGTTCCGTCGAGCGTGAACTTGGAGCCCGAGCCTGAGGCCTTCATCGTCACGCCGGCTTCATCCCACTTGCCGGAAGGTTCGGTGCACGCCAGTGTCGCGATGGTTTCGCCTGCGGCGATGCCCGGCAAGTACTTCTTCTTTGCGGCATCGTCACCGCTCTGCAGCAAGGTGTTGGCAGCGAGCACCACGGTGGAGAAATACGGCGCGCACAACAACGCCCGACCCATCTCCTCCAGGACCACGCCCAGCTCGACGTAGGAGAATCCCATGCCGCCGAACTCTTCTGGGATGTGCAGACCCATCAAACCCATCTGCGAACCCATCTGCTCCCACACCGCCTTGTCGAAACCCTGTTCGGTTTCCATCTGCGCACGCACTGCAGTTTCGGGCGATTTGGAGTCAAGGAAAGCGCGGACGGTCTTGCGGAGTTCTTCTTGTTCTTCGGTGAAGGCAAAGTTCATGCCCCTCATACTGTCTGACGGCGGGCAAAATTCGCCAATCGGGCGGGGCTTCCTGCGGAAGATGTCCGCCCGTCTCGCAGTAATGCGTCCACCCGTCTCGTGGAGGGGTGCGAGACTGAGGCTGTGAGCCAGCCTTCGATTCCGAGTCGTTGGGCCCCATGACCACGTTGCACTGGCAGAACACCGACGTGGAAGTGCACAAGACCGTCGTAGGGCCGGTGGACAACAACGTCTTTGTCGTACGGTGTCGGCAGACCGGTGATGCAGTGCTCATCGATGCCGCCAACGAGCACGAGCGACTGCTCGAGCTGTGTAGCTCGCTAGGTGTGCGACGGGTGCTCGAGACGCACGGCCATTGGGACCACATCCAAGCTGTGCCCGCGATGCGCGAGGCCGGTTACGAAGTGGCAGTGACTTCGCTCGACGCTCCTCGGCTGAAAGACGTCGGCTACGACGTGCTGCTCGACGACAATGAAGTCGTGGAAATCGGGCGCGTGCGATTGCACGCTCTGCACACCCCTGGACACACCGCTGGCTCAATTTGTTTTCATGTGGAAGGCACTCCACTCCTCTTTTCGGGAGACACGTTGTTTCCAGGTGGACCTGGTGCGACCAAGTTTGAGGGTGGAGATTTCAACCAGATCATCGGCTCAATCGATACGACGCTGTTCGCGCTCCCCGACTCCACCATCGTGCTGCCCGGCCACGGCAGCAACACCACAATTGGCGCAGAGCGCCCGCATCTCGATGAATGGATTGCTCGAGGTTGGTGATGAACGAGCCACGTCTGGGCGGCATGACACCTGCGACTTTGCCGACACCGAATTTCGCCGGCACCCGCTTGCGCGTCGACGCCCGACCTGAAACTTCGTGGCGCGAAGAACTGCGGCGAATCCCAAACTGGCGCAATGCGGCCAGCATCGTGTCGTTATACGTGCAGACGGCCGCGGTCGTCTGGTCCACCTTGTGGTGGAACCACCCGATCGGTTGGGTGCTCGGCATCGTGCTGATGGGTAGAGCGCACGCCCAGTTCATGTCGCTCATGCACGAAGCAGCACACCGACTTCTCTTCGCGTCGAAGCGCGTCAACGACTGGGTCGGACGATGGCTGATTGGCTATCCGGCTTTCACCAACACTGATGCGTACCGTCGAGTCCACATGGCGCACCACCGTGACGAGTTCGGACCGGAGGAACCCGATGTGCCGCTATACGCCAACTACCCCATTTCGAGCGGGAGCTGGCGACGCAAATTGTTTCGCGATGCGACGGGCCAGACAGGTTGGAAGTTGCTGAAACAACAGTTCGGCGGTTTGCGCGGTGCGGATCCGCTGACGCGGCGCTCGCAACAGAAAATTCTCGCGATGCAACTCCTTTTCATCGCACTGAGCGTGGCAGTCGGTGCGCCGCAGGTGTACTTCGTGCTGTGGCTTCTGCCGTTTCTCACCGTCTGGAGGGTCATCAATCGACTGCGCTCGGTGGCCGAACACGGAGGCATGCGTCGCGGAGACGATCGGCGCATCGCCACACACTCCGTGCGCCAGACGGCTCTGGCTCGTTTCTTCTTGGTGCCGTTCAATATCGGCTTCCATCTGTCTCACCACGTTGATGCCGGAATCCCGTTCCGCTCTCTGCCAGCTTTCCATCGCGAACTCAAGCGATCCGGGTATCTCACCGACGCGCTCGAATACCCCACCTACCGCTCGCTGTGGCAAGCGTTACGGGCCGGCTGAATTTCCCCTATCTGCGTAGTGGAAATAGCCCGACGCGAATAGCGTTGCCGACGTGAACGCGGCCGCATCTGCCCCGCACGAGCTATTGCGCGTCGAAGACTTGCACGCAAAGGCCGTCGAGGGAGATCACGGCATTCTGCATGGGTTCTCGCTCACCGTGCGAGAGGGCGAAGTCCACGCGATCATGGGGCCGAACGGTTCTGGCAAGTCGACCCTCGCCAGCACCCTGCTCGCATCCGAGGTTTACGAAGTAACGGGCGGCAAAGTCTTCTACAAAGGCGAGGACATCTCTTCGTGGTCGACCACCGAGCGCGCAAAACACGGCATGTTCCTCGGCTTCCAATATCCGCAAGAAATCGCCGGTGTGTCAGTGCTGCAATTCCTGCGTCAGGCGCTGTCGGCGCGCAAGGGCGTCGACCTCTCCATACTCGAGCTGCGACTCTCGGCGATGGAATGGATGAAGCGGCTCGGCATGGATTCCTCGTTCATCGACAGAAAACTGAATGAGGGGTTCTCCGGTGGCGAGAGGAAGCGCAACGAAATCATGCAGATGGCGATTCTCGAACCCGATCTCGCCATCCTCGATGAAACCGACTCTGGTCTCGACGTTGATGCGCTACGTACCGTCGCCAAAGGCATCCATGAAGTGAAGCGTGAGCGACCGGCGCTCGGCATCGTATTGATTACTCACTACCAGCGACTACTCGACGAGTTGCACCCCGACTTCGTTCATGTGCTTATCGACGGCCGCATCGTGGCTTCGGGCGGCATGGAGATTGCCGCCCGTCTCGAATCCTCGGGTTACGACTCCTTCCGTAAATAGTCATGGCTCTTGACGTCGCTGCTCTCCGCCGGAGCTTTCCGATGTTGCAGCGAGAGGTCGCAGGCAAACCGATTCATTATCTCGATAGTGCGAACACTTCACAAAAGCCGAATCGCGTCATCGACGCGATGAGTCGATTCATGCGCGAGGGGTACGCGCCGATCGGTCGTAGTTCGTACACGCTCGCGTCCGAGGCATCCGACGCTTACGAGGCGGCACGAGCCAAGGTTGCTGGCTTCATCAACGCTCGCTCACCACGTGAAGTGGTGTTCACCAAGAACGCCACCGAGTCGCTCAATCTCGCAGCGCAGTCGTGGGGCCGAGCAAGTCTTGGAAGGGGCGATGCAGTGGTGCTCACTCACATGGAGCACCACGCCAACATCGTGCCGTGGCAAATGCTGGCAGCAGAGAAGGGGTTCGAGATTCGCTGGGTTCCTCTCACGCCCGATTTCCGACTCGACCTGGGCTCTCTCGAGTCGTTGTTGCGCGGCGCGAAGGCGTTCGCATTCACCTCCATGTCGAACGTTCTCGGCACCATCAACCCTGTTCGCGAATTGTGTGAGGCGGCACATCGCGCCGGAGCGATCGCAATCGTCGACGGATGCCAATCGGTGCCGCACATGGTCACCGATGTGCAGTCGTGGGATGCTGACATGCTGGCGTTCAGCAGCCACAAGATGTGCGGCCCGACCGGAGTCGGGGTCTTCTGGGCGCGGGAGTCGATGCTCGAAGAGATGCCGCCTTTTCTCGGTGGCGGCGGCATGATCAGCGAGGTGAAACTCGATGGTTTCACCTGCGCAGAGCTCCCGGCGAAATTCGAGGCCGGCACGCCCCCGATCGTCGAAGTGATCGGCTTGGCCGAAGCCGTCGAATTCCTGACTGAACTTGGGATGAACGAAGTACGCCGCCACGAGATCGAAATCACCAACTACGCCTATCGTGCACTGAAAGACCGTTACGGCGACGACATCACCATTCACGGAGCCACCAATCCCGAGCTGCGCGGCGCGACATTCTCATTTGCTTTCCGCGGAGTTCACCCCCATGACGTGAGCCAAGTGCTCGATCAACACAATGTGTACGTGCGAGCGGGACACCACTGCGCAAAACCCCTCATGCGGATTATCGGGGCGAACGCCACAGCGCGAGCAAGTATGTACCTGTATTCCGACGAGTCCGATGTCGACGCCCTGGTCGAGGCGCTCGACGACGTGAGCAGTATTTTCTAGATGATGACCAGCGGCTCTCGTATCATTGCGGGCGGCAACTGACGATGAGCAACCTCGAAGACCTCTACCGAGAGGTGATTCTCGATCACTATCGCACGCCGCGCAACAAGGGTGAGCTGCCGCCACCGGCAGTCTGTACGGAGGGTTCGAACCCCTTGTGCGGCGATGAGATCCAGATTTTCTTGGATGTGCGCGACGGCAAGGTGCACGACGTTCGTTTCACCGGCCATGGTTGTTCGATCAGTCAGGCGTCGGCATCCATGATGACCGCGGCCGTGAAGGGAAAGCCCGTCGATGCAGTGCGCGCCATCGCCCGGCGTTTCAAGCAAATGATGACCATCGAAGAAAATGACGCCACAGCCGCATCCGACGTCCGACTCGGCGATATCGAAGCGCTGCAGGGCGTGGTGAAATACCCAGTGCGCATCAAGTGCGCAGTGCTCGGTTGGAACACGCTGCTCGAGGGGCTTGAGACTGCCAACGCCTGACCTGGGGTCGAAGATGTGCGCGCGATGCGGGCGCAAAATCACGTGGCGGGCGAAGTGGGCGAAGAACTGGGCGAGCGTCAAATACTGCTCAGACGTCTGCCGAAAGAAGAAGGTGCAACCAGTCGACACCGCGCTCGAAGCCGCAATCGTCGAATTGCTCGCGAGTCGGGCACGCGACGCGTCCATCTGCCCGTCAGAGGCAGCGCGTCACGTCGGCGGTGAGTCGTGGCGCTCGCTGATGGAGCCTGCGCGCATGGCGGCACGACGCCTCGTCGAACGTGGCGAGGTGCAGATCATCCAGGCTGGACGAGTGGTTGATCCGAGCCGCGCGAAGGGGCCGATTCGGATTCGCCGATCTCGACGGTGAGTCGCGAGCGTATGTCGGTGCTCGATGCGGCGACCAGTATCTCCCACTCGCCGCCCTCGACACGCCAAGCACGACGAGACGGATTCCATCGTCGAAATGCCGTCCAGGGAACTCCGACCACGACTTCCGAAGCATTACTCGACGTGACCAATCGTTTTGTCCAACCGGCCAGGCGCGGCGGGTTGGAGTCACCGACTCTGCGTACGTAACACTGCACGACCACGGTCGCAGGTCGTGACGAGACGCAACTTACCGGCACGATTACCGAACACCTGGGCCACTCCGCGTCGACGACGACGCGCGGCGCACCCCACGCAGACTCGCCGTAGCTCAACCCGTGACCGAAAGGAATCAACGGCGCAATGCCGGCGCGCGCCTGACCGCGCCAGCCGTACCACTCCCCTTCGGAATATTTCTGCACGCCATTCACAGGCAGATAGTCGCGCATAGCCGGCGAGTCTTCGAGTCGATGCGGGTAGACCACAGGAAGTCGTCCACCGGGATCTCGAACTCCGCAAAGCACGTCGGCTATTGCGCGCCCCATCTCCATGCCGCCGAAAAAACCGATCAATACTGCATCGACGGCTTCGAGCCACGGCATCGCAACAGGCGCTCCAGCATTCACGACCACGATTGTGCGACTTGCTACTCGAGCGACTCGAGAGACGAGTTCGTCTTGACGCCCTGGAAGCTCGATCGTGTCACGGTCGTGACCCTCGGTCTCCCACTCGTCATTTGTGCCGACGACGACGATTGCAGTACCGCACTCCTCGGCGAGAGCGACCGCGTCATCGATTTCGTTTGGGTCTTCTGGTGCACGTATCCCGATACGCAACGCGCTGAAGCCAGCACGGGTTCGCATCCGAGCTTCTATACGAACCGGCACGCCTCTCATCATCGGAATTCCGTGCAATTGCTCTTCGCACCCGTAACCGAAATATTCGCGCCCACGCGGCAACAGACCGAGCGGGTCGTCGACCACCATTTCTCCGTTCACGCGCAACGAGCCCGAGCCGGTGATCACGAGCGACACGTCGTGCACACCGTCGCCCGTCGGCACAAAGTCGCCGGTCACCACGATGGTGAAGTCGAACGGGTCTACACCGGGTGGTGCAGCACCAAAGAAACTAAGAGCTGACTGCAACGTGGTGTCCACTCGTTTCGGCGAACCCGACACTTTGTCACGGTCGTAGTACTCCACACGCCAACCGCGTTCCCCGTCGGGCGTGTGGAGACTGTCGTCGTCAATGATCGGGGCCAATTTGTCGATCGACACACCGCGTCGGTACTTGATCGCGTCATGGCCGTAACGTTCGGCCAAACCCTTGAGCAGCGACACCGTCTCAATCGACTGCAAACTCGAGGAACCTCCGCCCTGCGTGCGAGTTGCCTTCGCATTCGGCCCGAGCACAGCGATGGATGCGACGGTGCCGGGCTCGAGAGGCAATGCACCGTCAACGTTGCGCACGAGTACTGCGCCCGCCGCGGCCGCGCGTCGGACCACTTCTCGCTCGTTTTCATCGTCCACGGTTTGCTCCGTCGATGAAGCAGGTCGTTCGTGAGCGCGAGTTCTCTCGATCAGCCGCAGCAGCGAGGCCACTCGCTCATTTACATGGTGTTCCTGCACGCGACCTTCTGCCACTGCAGTGAGCAGCTGCCGACCGTAGATCGTCGCGGGGCCGGGCATGGGCACGTCGAGCCCAGCCTCGATCGAGGCGGCCGTGTCGTGAGCCCCGAACCAGTCGGAGACGACGAAACCATCGAAACCCCAGTCTTCTCGCAGGATTCTGCGCAACAGCTCGACGTTGTTCGCCGCGTGCGCGCCGTTCAGCTTGTTGTAACTGCTCATCACGCCCCAGGCGTGTGCATCAATCACGGCTGATTCGAACGGTCGCAGATAGAACTCGCGCAGAGTGACCTCGTCAATCTGGGCGTCCACCGTCATGCGGTCCACTTCGGTGTCATTGCCGGCAAAATGCTTCACCGTCACTGCAACGTCGTTCGACTGCACCCCGCGAACCACGGCCGACGCGAGTCGCGCGGACAACTCCGGGTCTTCGCTCAGGCACTCGAAGGTTCGTCCGCCGACTGGCGTGCGATGAAGATTTACCGTCGGCGCGAGCACGACATGTGCGGACTTACGTCTTGCCTCGCGACCGAGAAGTATCCCGAGTTCTTGGGCCAAGTCAACGTCCCACGAAGCGCCGACGGCGATCGATGTGGGAACGTTGAGTCCAGGTGTGCGATTTGCCCCAAGCGACTCGCCTCGCACTCCGTTTGGACCATCCGACATTTTGATGGCAGGAATCCCCAAGCGAGGGATCGAATGAGTGCGCCACGTTGACGCGCCGCCGAGCAGTCGGCACTTCTCTTCGAGCGTCAATGCGGAGACGTATCTCGCGATTCGTGCATCACCGGTTGTCACGAAAACTCCGATTGTCGCGAAAACTCCGACCTCCTATTGTTCTCTCGGCGATGTTCGGTTCTCTCGGCGATGTTTGTGATTCGTCCACCACATGAGCGACGATAGACGAATTTTCCTCCATAGGCTTTGGCTATGTCGGCATCGCCACTCGACACGGGCTCGACTCCGGTCATCACTTCGCCGTGGCATCAGGTGCTCGCCAAGGCACCCAAGGCACTGCTCCACGACCACCTCGACGGTGGCGTGCGACCCGTCTCGGTCATCGAGCTCGCTCGCGAGTTCGGATACAAGAAGCTTCCGACCACTGACGTCGTCGACTTAAAAAAGTGGTTTCATCGCGGCGCAAAACGCAATGACCTGGTGCTCTATCTAGAAACCTTCGCACACACCGTAGGGGTCATGCAGCACCGCGATGCAATCGAGCGCGTTGCGTTCGAGTGCGCGCAGGATCTTGCTGACGACAACGTCGTGTACGCCGAGGTGCGATTCGCGCCCGAGCTTCACACGGAGGCAGGGTTGTCGCTTGAAGAAGTAGTGCAAGCAGTCCTTGCGGGGTTCCGCCGAGGCTCCTCCGGAACGAGTCTCACCATCTACGCAATTCTCTCTGCAATGCGCACCGCGGCGCGCAGCCAGGAAATCGCCGAGCTCGCCGTCAAGTTCCGCGACGAAGGAGTCGTCGGCTTCGATATCGCCGGAGCCGAAGCGGGCTACCCGCCGACGCGTCATTTGGACGCGTTCCAGTTCATCCAGCGATCGAACTTCCACACGACCATCCACGCCGGCGAGGCGTTCGGTCTGCCCTCAATCTGGGAGGCCCTCCAGTTCTGCGGTGCAGAGCGTCTCGGTCACGGGGTTCGCATCGTCGACGACATTACCGGAGAATCCGGTCGCGAAGTGCTCGGGCGCCTGGCGGAGTTCGTGCGCGACCGCCGTATTCCGCTCGAGCTCTGCCCGACTTCGAACGTGAATACCGGTGTTTGCAAGTCGATTGCCGACCATCCCATCGGAATGTTGCGACGACTGCGCTTCCGAGTCACGCTCAACACCGACAACCGTCTGATGAGCAATACGTCAATGGCTCGCGAGTTCGTCCAATGCGCCGATGCCTTCGGCTGGACGCTCGACGACTTCCAGTGGATCACGGTCAACTCGGTCAAGAGCGCGTTTGCCCACTTTGAGGAACGCCTCAAAATCATCAACGAAATCGTCAAGCCGCGCTACGCAGCATTGCGCCAGAGCGTCTGATTCTCAGCGCGAGATTGAGCCGCTGAACTCTCCTCGCCGCATGAGATGAAACGTGTCGAGAGTCAGTCTCCGCGTGAGACCCAGCTTCTCCCACGCGCCGATGACGGAGTGATTGTCACTCTGCGTAGAGATGTAGAGATCGCGAATGTCACCTAGCTTGGCCAATCGCGATTGGACTTCGCGCATCAAAGCGCTGTACACGCCACCTCGCTGAGCAGAAGGCCGCACGGCGTTGAGCACAATTTCGGCGAGACCCGCCTCATGATCAACTACAACCAGCAAGAAGCCGATCGCTCGCGACGACTCATAATCGCGTGCTACGAGTGTGAGGGTCTCACGAGTGTTCATCAGTGCTGCCGCCCACTCTTGATAGCCGCTCAGCGTGACGCTGGACGAGAGATGAGGATTTGCGCTGTAGTGATTTCTGTACTGACTGAATGACTCAGTCAAGACACTCTCAACATCGCCCCATGAGGCATCGTCGACGATCTTCAACTGGTCACGAGATTCTTCACCTTTGACAGAGGGGCTAATTGTCCAGCGGTAGTACAAGAGGGTGTCGGCGTGCAGAAAGTCGAAACCATCGAGCAACTTCAGTTTTTTCGGCAAACTCGTGCGGGCTGACTCTGCCCGCAGAATGACCAGTGCACTCGTCGAGCGCTGCAGAATCGACACAATCTCTTCGTCAGAGACTGCGTCTCCCTCAGGGACGAGCAGCCGAGCCACACTAAAACCGAACCGACGCGACTCTGATTCTGAGTGTTGCAACTCGAATACGGCGTTCGTCAGGAAGTCCTGAATCATTGACATCAGCCTATGAATAGAGCCGTTGTGCGTAGTCGATTCGTACACTTGTAGACGTGTCCATTGATGTGTCGGTCGTCGTTCCGACATTCTGTTCGCCAGCGACACTGCCGACACTCGCCGAGCGAATCGCAAGTAGCCCATGGTTCACCGACAGATCCGAGCTCATCGTCGTCGACGACGGGAATACTGATGAAACTTGGCGAGTGATCCAAGGCCTTGCGGCCAAGAATCGCCAGGTGCGCGGAGTGAAGCTCGGGCGCAACTTTGGCCAGCACGCGGCTCTTCTTGCAGGAGTGCGAAAAGCCAAGAATCCAGTTGTCGTGACCCTGGATGACGACCTGCAGAATCCTCCAGAAGAAGTGCCAAAGATGCTCGCTGCCCTAACCCTTGATGTCGACGTCGTGTACGGACTGCCAGCACGAAGGCGTCAATCTCCATGGCGAAACTTCACCTCCGCCAGCTCGAAGCGGGTGATGCGTTACGCACTCGGGTTTCTGCGCGCGACCGACATCTCGTCATTCCGGGTGTTCCGAACTCGGCTTCGCGACTCGTTCGACGGCGACCTCGGGCCGGGCGTCTCGATTGACGCGCTCTTGAACTGGTCGACCACCCGTTTTACATCCATCGAAGTGAAACACGACGAGCGCCAACAGGGCAGTTCGAACTACAGCTTCAGCAAGTTGCTCCGCTTCATGCTTGACACCGCGACCGGATACAGCACCGTGCCGCTTCGCTTCGCTACTGGTCTCGGCCTAATAACGGTGACTCTGAGCATCTTCGTTCTCGGTTGGGTGCTATGGAGGCCCCTGACCTCGGGTGAATCAGTTCCTGGATTTCCCTTCCTTGCGACGACTATCGCAATCTTCTCTGGCGTTCAATTGATAGTGCTCGGTGTGTTGGGGCAATACATCGGACGCATGCACTTCCGCGTCATGGCAAAACCCACGTATACGGTCGCGGAGAGCACCGGCGAACTGGATCAATGAGCAACACCGAGATTCGTTTCAATCGACCCGACATTTCGGAATCAGACAGGGCGTTCTTCGCGGAAGCGATCGCCGGCGGTCACAGCTCTGGCAACGGAACCTTCACTCAACAAACGGAGGCATCGCTCCAGAATTCGCTTGGAGTGCGTCGGGTACTTCTCACCACCTCGTGCACCCACGCCCTCGAAATGTCGGCGTTGCTCTGCAATCTGACCCCCGGAGACGAAGTCATCGTTCCGTCCTACACATTTGTCTCTTCGGCGAGTGCTTTCGCGATGTTCGGTGCAAGACCCGTGTTCGTCGATTCCCGAAAGGACACCCTCAATATCGACGCCAAATTGATAGAGCAGGCGATCACCCCGCGCACAAAAGCGGTCTGCATCGTTCACTACGGCGGGGTGGCATGCGAGATGGAGGCAATAACCCAGATTGCAGACAGACACAACCTCGCATTGATTGAGGATAACGCCCACGGCCTTTTCGCCAGCTACAAGGGACGGAGCCTCGGCACGTTCGGTGCCATGGCCACGCAGAGTTTTCACGAAACGAAGAACCTCACGTGCGGCGAAGGCGGCGCACTCTTGATCAACGACGAAGCACTCGTGGAACGGGCGGAAATCTTACGTGAGAAAGGTACGAATCGAAGTAAATTTCTGCGAGGTCAAGTCGACAAGTACACCTGGGTTGACATCGGCTCAAGTTGGGTGTTGAGCGACCTCCTTGCCGCGATTCTGTGGGGACAACTCCAGCGCGCGACAAAGATCAACTCCCGTCGTATCGAAATCTGGAATCGATATCACCGCGAGCTTTCGACCTGGTCAGACAACTTCGGCGTCTTGCGACCGCACGTCCCCACTGGTTGCGAACACGTAGGCCACGTGTATCACATTCGATTTCAAACGGGCGAACATCGAACTCGGTTCATTGAGCACATGAAACGAAGCGGGATTTCCTGCGTCTTCCACTATCAGCCGCTGCACTCCTCACCGATTGGTCAGCGCTTCGGAGGGCGTCTCGGCCAATGCCCGGTCTCGGAACACGCCGGAGACTGCCTCGTGCGACTTCCGCTCTACAACACGCTGAGCGACTCCGACCAATCTCGCGTCATCGCGGCCGTCCACGCCTTCAAGCCTTAGATAGAACGCCGTCTGCGCCAAGCTCAGCCGTTTCGGCAGCAACTAGCGTCGCAGGAATGAGCAGCACCAAGACAGTCGCCGAGAGCAAACATGCCGAGCTTGCCGAGAAGATCGTCTCGCGCCAGATTGGTGCAGCCTCACCAGCAGTCTCGCCCGATGGCAAGAACCTGGCTTATGTCGTCACTCGTGTCGATTACAAGGCCAACAAGTACCGCTCACAGGTGTGGCTCGCTGCCACCGATGGGTCGAGTGCCCCGCGGCCTTTGACCGCGGGCGAGAAACGTGACGGTAACCCGAGTTGGTCCCCTGATGGCACGTGGCTCGCGTTCACGAGCGGTCGCAGCGAGAAAAAGGGTGAGACCACGCTCTGCATCATTCCGATCGGCACGAGCGGCGAAATTCGCACGATTGCCACCATGCCCGATGGTGTCGGATCCATCACATGGTCGCCCTGCGGCAAGTGGATCGCTTTTGCATCGCGTACCCAGGATGAGCGTTACACCAAAGATGACGTTTCGTGGATGTCACCACGAAAGATCGAGACGTTCTTCACACGACTCAATGGTGAGGACTTCGTTTTCGATCGACCCCAACACGTCTATGTGGTACCTAGTGACGGCACGATTGCCCCACGCAATCTCACACCCGGAAACCGTGAGCACTCCTCCCCCTCGTGGCTTCGCGACTCTTCGGGTGTCGTGACGAGCGGTGCCCTCCACGAAGGTTGGGACATCGATCTCGCCACCGACTTGCACGTCGTTCTGCTCGACGGCACGATTACCACGCTCACTGACCGCAAGGGCGTCTACTACCAGCCCTCGGTTTCGCCGGACGGTAAACGAGTCGCGTTCCTGGGTCAAGACGACCCGCTCACTTCGCCGCAGAACGATCATGTCGGCGTGCTCGAGCTGGCGACGAAGAAACGACAGTGGGTTTCGCGTGCACTCGATCGCACCTTCGCGACGACAGCGGGGAGCATCCCGCCCGTCTGGATGCCCGACGGCTCGCTGCTTGCGTACGCAGAAGACCGCGGCACGGCGCATGTCGTGAAAGTGGATCCGTCAGGCAACAAAGCCCCCGAGTGGGTGACCAGCGGCCGACGAATCGTCAAGTCGGTGCATGCAGCCAACGGTGTGGTGGGGTTCGTC
This sequence comes from Actinomycetota bacterium, assembly GCA_041180605.1. GTDB lineage: Bacteria > Actinomycetota > Acidimicrobiia > Acidimicrobiales > Ilumatobacteraceae > F1-60-MAGs027. The sequence goes on from JBEGRF010000048.1 coordinate 58,765, forward strand.
GCCAGCGCAGTCAACCAAGTGACTGAAGCGTTCTCGATCGTCGCAGGCAAAGAACGAAAACTCACTGACCTCGGTTCGAACCTGGTCGCTGAGACTGCACCACAAACCTGGGAGCACTTCACCGTGGCGTGTGGATCGAACTACTCGGGAGGCCCGGCAGAAATCGACGCATGGATCATGAAGCCGAAAGACTTCGACCCGAAGAAGAAGTATCCAGTGTTGCTCAACGTCCACGGTGGCCCGCACACGCAGTATGGCGAGACGTATTTCGACGAAGCTCAGATGCAATCTGCCGCAGGTTTTGTCGTCGTAATGAGTAATCCGCGTGGTTCGAGCGGAAGGGAGCAGGCGTGGGGCCAGGCGATACTCGGAAGAGAGCACCCCGTTGCCCCTGGCACCGGATGGGGCGACGCTGACGTGAAGGACGTGCTCGCCGTTCTCGATGGAGCGCTCGCCAGGCATTCGTTCTGCGATCCGAAACGTGTCGGCATGCTCGGCGGGAGCTACGGCGGGTACATGGCAACGATGTTGGCCGGCTGCCACGGCGAAAGATTCAGGGCGATCTGTTCTGAGAGGGCGGTCAACAACATGCTCTCCGAGGAGTGGTCGAGCGACATCGGGACGGTGTTTCGCGTCGAGCACGGACCCAACCATCTCGACGGCGAAGAGGATTACAAGCGGATGTCGCCGATCCGACACGTCCGCAACATCAACGTGCCGTTTCTCATCATCCACAGCGAAGAAGACCTACGTTGCCCGATTTCCCAAGCAGAGGAACTTTTCGTGGCGATGAGACTGCTCGGTAAGGACGTGACTTTCTACCGATTCCCGGGTGAAACCCACGAACTCTCACGATCCGGTTCACCCGTGCACCGGGTGCAGCGCGCAGAGATCATTCTCGACTTCTTCACAAAGCACCTCGCAGGAAGCTGAGATGGGCCTTCGTGCTCGGTTGCTTCGAATTCCGATCGCATACGAACTTCTCACATTCGGACTGACCAAACCCGACACCTATCAATGGTTGGTGAAAGACGTGATGGCGATTGCGCCAGGCATGAATGTGCTTGATGTCGGCTGCGGCACCGCGAGCGTGCTCAAACTCTTGCCGCAAGTGAACTACGTCGGCATCGACCACAATCCTGACTACATTTCCAAAGCCCAGAAGTCGTTTGGCGAAAAGGGAAGGTTCGTGGTCTGCGATGTGAACGACCCGGCATTCAAACAATTAGGGGTCTTCGATCGCGTCTTGTTGCTCGGAGTCCTGCATCATCTCGATGACTCTCAGTGCCTGCAACTCATGAGCTCCCTCGCCGGTTGTCTCGCAAAGAACGGTCGGCTCATTACGTTTGACAACACACTGGCGAAAGGGCAACATCCCATCGCCACGATGCTCTCAAGGCTCGATAGGGGCCGCTTCTCGCGAAGTCCCGATGAGTACCGTTCGATAATCGCTTCCACATTCGAGATCGAGTACGAAGTCGTGCGCCACGACTTGATGCGAGTGCCGTACTCCCACGCTGCATTTCGTGCACATGCCCCTACCACGGGACAAATAGCTCACGCGGCACCACTGATGCCAGAATAAGACGCGTCGCGCCGGCTCGCACACGCCGCGCACGATGCTACGAAACGCCTAGGGTCGTCTGAATGAAAGTCTGGTCGGTTCGGTGAAGATCACGTTGCTTGGCACTGGAAGCCCGATTCCCGACCCGAGTCGTGCCGGGCCGTCAACGCTCGTGCAAGCCGCCGGTCAGCACATCATTGTCGATTGCGGTCGCGGCTGCGTCATGCGCATGACTGCCGCGGGGGTGTTTCCTCCGTTCGTCTCGGCAATTCTGCTGACTCACCTTCACAGCGATCACATCAGTGACTTGAACGACATTGTCACGTCGCGATGGATCATGTCGCCAAATCCGATCATCACCAGAATTTACGGGCCGGTGGGCACCAAGCAAATCATCGACGGCTTGCGGACGATGCTGTCACTCGATGAGCAGTACCGTCTGGCGCACCATGCCGACCTGCGTTCGGGCCCAGGCATGCAAATCGAGGTAACCGAAGTATCGCCGGGCGAGACGTTTTCAATCGGCGAAGTCACTGTGAAGATCGGTCGTACTGACCATCGTCCCGTCTCACCGACGGTCGGATACCGCTTCGAGGCCGACGGAAAAGCCGCTGTGCTCGCCGGCGACACCGTTCCCTGCCCCGAACTCGACAGTCTGTGCGCCAATGCCGACATCTACGTGCAGACTGTTTTGCGACCTGATCTTGTGAATGCGATGAAACAGATGCTGCCGGCACAAGCACCCCGACTCAACGACATCATTGATTATCACTCCACGGTGGAAGACGCTGGCCAAACCGCTGCGCGCGCCAAGGTGAAAACGCTCATGCTCACGCACTACGTGCCAGCGATGCAGCCTGGGCAGGAGGCCGACTGGATCGCACAAGCCGCGAAACACTTCGGCGGCAAGATCGTCGCGGGACCCGACCTGACGAGCGTCGAGGTCTAGACGATCAAGTCGGCTACGTGAGTTAGCCGACGACGCGGTGCTCGTCGACGAACATCCGCACTCGGCTTGACACGTTGGCCATCGAGTCAGCCACGACTTTCTTGCCGATTTCGCTCGCGTAAGCAGCGTCGAATGCTTCGCGTGAGTCGAACCACAGCTCGGTGATGCCGTCAGGCTCGCCTACGCCCGGGTTCTGCACCACGTTGAACGTTGCCGCACGCAAGCCTGGTAGCTGTTTCGCCAATGGCATGTGCACACCAATCCACCACTTCTCGTACTGCTCGTGCGTCATGTCGGCGCGACGCGTGAGCAAAATCATCGCCTTGAACTTCATGACGGCTTCTTCGTGCGCGCGAATGGTCGACCACCCACGGCCAGGGCGACACTCACGACGATTTCGTCGGGCATCGGCGCATCGGCAATCCACACGTCGATGGCATCCATCTCGTCGAAAGACCAGATGTCGTCTTTATTGGTGATCGGCAGCGTGATGTGGGCACCGGGGCCACCAATTTTCTTGGTTGACGGGATGATGTCGTCGCCTTTGATCACCACTTTGCGCACCGGCGCGCCGAAACGCGGGTGGATGAGCGCAGCCGCGTGTTCGATCTCGCCATTCGTGCCGACGATGGCACCCTTGCCGTACGCCGTGACTTCGCCGGCGCTCACACCGAGAGCAGCGAGGGCACGTGCGGCCAACTCTCCAGAAATATCAGCACCGACCTTCTCGAGCTCTGCAAGATTCGCACCCGGTTTGCCGGCGAACGGGTTGGCGATCACCGCACTGCACACCGCACGTCGAACCGTCCGACCCGTCGGGCGACCCTGCTCGGCGAGAACTTCCTCGGAGGTCACGACGAATTTGCGAACTTGCACCGAGAGCACCGTACTACGAGCGCACTCTTCTCGACACCACTGCACTAGCGACGAGCACTGTCACCAATGCTACGACTCCGACCACTGCCAACGCGAACTGCAAATTGGCGCTCGTCGACAATCCGCCCATTGATACCGACGTTGCCATGCCGCCGATGCGCAGGCCGATGAGCATCGCACCGAGCCCACCGCCCGCGCTCATGCCCGGCACACGTGCAGCAAGTAGATACAAACGCGGAAAAATCACTGACTGACCGAGCCCCGACACGAACAATCCGGCGAAGCCGACGAGGGCAAGGTCGCTGGTGGCGACTGCGCTCAACCCGAGCGCAATCAGGATCGGCGCGACCCTGAACACCGTGCGTGACCCGAATCGTTCGATGACATGGTCGCCAGAGAGGCGTCCGATCAGCATCCCGGCCCCGAACGCGACGGTTCCAAGACCCGCCCACTTTCCTAATCCAAAGTCGTCGCGCATGAGCAGGGCGGCCCACTCGTTCGGTGCTCCTTCGAGTGCGATTGCGCCCGCTCCGGCGAAGGCGAGTGCCACTGCCGCGATGCCGAGATGCAGTCGATGCGCCTGACCGTCAGTCGGAGCATCGACTGGTTTCGGGTCAGTGGGCTCAAGCGATCGGGCAACGATGCCCACTGCGAGGAGTAGCGACAGCGCGACGAACACCACCTGGACCCGAAAACTCACTCCGACACCGCCCGCCAGCGAACCGATGAGCGTTCCAGATCCAAAACCAAGGCTCCACAAACCGTGCAGGCGGTTCATGATCGAGCGCCCGAGTCGCTCTTGCGCTATGACGCCTTGTGCGTTCATGGCAACATCAGCCCATACATCGATGAGGCCGATCAACGAGAGTGTCGCCAACAACATCCAGGCCTCGCCGACGAACGGAATCGCCGCCATGACGATTGGGAGAGGCACGATGGTGCGCAGCAACAGTCGTCGACTGCCCATTCGCGTCGCCACACGACCGGCGAGGAGCGAACCGATGATGCCTCCGATTCCGCCGCCGAGCAGCGTGATGCCGAGGTTCGTGTTGCTGAGTCCGAGCTGATCTTTCAGTTCAGGGATGCGTGGCAACCAGTTGCCATAGACCATGCCATTGACGAAAAACAACAAGCCGGTCGCAACTGCCAGTCGCTTCGCCGACACAGAGTGCTATTCGCGCCATACGTCGTCGGTGAGACCGAGCGAGCGCAGACGCTTGGAAATCGACAGCGGAATTTCAATCTCGCGACCTTCGCGCATCGAGGTCGCCAGCTCGCCGGACTGCTCCCACATATGGCAGGTATTCACCGGGCTCGCCGTCTGCGGCCCGTCACCCATCGAATCCAACGACACACCACGCGCACGTGCCGACGCAACCCGCATCGACCACATGCTTTGCACTGCAACCGGGGCCATTGCCTGCAACAAAGCTGTGGTGTGCGTGCACCCACGCGGCCCTGCGAAGAGTTCTTTCACTCTGCTGGTGAAGCCGCGTGTGATCGACATGCCCTCGAGTTTCTTGTAATGATCGACGATGCCGATGCACCCCAGGTGCGGGTGCTCGTTGAACTGCACGTTCGCATTCTGAATGACGAGCGTCGGAAAGTGAATCTCCAGGTCCAGAACCATGTGGTGCATCCACAACGGATCAGGATCGCTCTCGATGTACAGACCGACCGGCTTCTCATCCACCACGACACCTCGAAGCATGAGGCAGTCGTCGCTCTTGCGGAATGCGCGCACTTCATAGCGACGTGTGTGAATGCGGATGTATTCGGGATCCGGCGGGAACATTTCTTGCTTCGGCATCCGTAGAACGCTAACGAAGCGGTCCGAGCTTCTCGAATGCAGTCGCAATCGCCGCCAGCTCCGCTGCCGAAAGTCGGTCAACAAATCGCTTGCGCACGCTCGCCACGTGACGAGGCGCCACTCTTCGCAGAAATTCCCAGCCTTTCGGCGTCAACTCCGCATACGCGGAACGCTTGTCCGACTCGTCACGAACCCTCTTCACGAGCCCTTTCTTGGTAACCCCCTGCATACGACGGGTCAAGCCCCCACGGGAAAGCCGAAGGGTGGATGCCAGATCGCAGAGTTTCAATCGCCTATCTGGCGATTCGGAGAGCATTGCTAACAACTGATAATCACCGCCGTCAATACCGAACTTGGAGAGATCCGATTCAATATCGAGCAGCACATCGCGGGCATTCAGAACGAATCCTCGCCAAGCCCGCAGCTCTTTCTCTGCCAACCAGCGGGTCATTGTCGCCCTCTGCTACCACGAGCCTGATAGTTGCGCACGCAACTATCTTAGTGTACGCTCGGAGGGCCTGCCCAAGCAGGCACCACAATTGCCCGCTTCGGTGGGCATCACAACAAGGAGAACAAGCAATGGACATTGTCATGATCATCGGTCGAGTGCTCTTCGCGCTCGTCTTCCTCGCCAGTGGCCTCAACCACCTGACCAAAGCCAAAGCAATGACTGGATACGCACAGTTCAAGAAGGTGCCGATGCCAGCCGCCTCGATCTACCTTTCGGGTCTCATCATGGTGCTGGGCGGACTCTCCGTCGTGCTCGGCATTTACGCAGACCTCGGCTCAATCGCGCTTGCCGTGCTGCTCGTCATTATGGCGTTGAAGATGCACGACTTCTGGACGCAAACCGACCCGCAGGCCAAGCAAGGTGAGACCGCGTCGTTCTTCAAGAATGTTTCGATGGCCGGCGCTGCACTCTTCATGTTCGCCCACGTAGCCAACGGCGGAGACTTCGGCCCGCAGGTCGGCGACATGCTGAGCCTCTTCAGCAAGTGAGCCACACCAACAAGTAATCCAGTGATTCCGGCTCGGTCGACTTCGCAGCTCCCCCTGACAGTCGGCCGGGCCGGCACACCGTAGCCTTCGACGACCATGGCGTTCCCCGTCATCGACGGCCTCCGCAGCATCGAGTTCGGAACGCCCGGCGAAAGTCGTGCCCGACTCGTCGACCTCATCTTGAACGGCAACAAGCGGGCCACGGCCGGCTTGCTCCACGACTACGCCAAAGAAGGCGAAACTGTCGAACACGTCGGTGAGTGCTTGGCCATGGTCGACAACCAAGGACGGCACGTCGCGACGCTTCGGGTTGCAAGGACGGAGATTTCGCCGTTCATCGAAGTTCCCGATGAATTCGCTCTTGCCGAGGCGGAGGGTGACCTCAACGCCGCAGATTTTCGCGCGAGCCACTTGGAATACTGGACGAAAGTCGGTGAACTCGTCACTGACGACACCCAAGTGGTGCAGGTCTACTTCGATCTGCTCGCATACCGACTGCGGCCGCTGCAATTCAGCGACGCCGAATGGATCTGCCGCGCCTGCCAAGACGCAGACGTGCAACGTTGGACGACGGTACCTCGCCCCTACTCACGCGATCATGCGGAGTCGTTCGTGCGTGACCAAGCTGGTGAACGACTCGCGAATGCGATCATCGACGCGCGCTCTGGTGAGCCCGCGGGCGTGGCCGGCATCCACAGGATTGCCGACGGTGTCGCGACGGTCGGTTATTGGGTGGCACCCTGGGCGCGTCGTCGCGGCGCCGCATCGACTGCGATGCGAATACTCCCGACGATTGCTGCTCGCCTTGGGAGTGCCCGCACCGTGCAGGCGACGATCGCCGAAACGAATGTGGCGTCGAGGCGCACTGCCGAAAGCGCGGGTTTCACGCTGGCTGGGCCGAGCGGCGAACAGTGTCCCGACGGCGACCGCCAAGTCGAAGGACTGAAGTACCTTCTTCGAATTTGACCATCGCTAAATGAAGTTCAAATTGGTTCACTGAACCGATGAAACATGCGTTCGTTGAACGAGTCATCGGTTTCGTGGCGTGGTCGACGTTTGCAATGACGATTTGCTTTCTCGGTGCTCAGTTATTGCTTCTCGGGGCGTTCATCGTGAATGGCGACGAGGGAATCAGCGACAACTGGGTCGGTTACCTCTCGGTGTCGACATTGTTCGCCACACTCGCGATTTCGCTCATCGCGCTCGGATTCGCAATTTGGGCGGCCGTTCTCGGCATCAGCCACCGATTTGCCTTACTGATGCGATACGAGTTCTTAGTACTTATCGTGTTGGTAGCAGTCGCAGAATTATTGGTGTTTGAGTGATTCAGGCGGTCAATCCACTCGTCACCCGTGCTCCCACAGCGCGAATGAGTTTCTTGCGGTCGCTTAGGGTGCCGATTTTCATCTCGAGCGGCCCGTCAATGAGCAGCGTCGCCAAACCATGCGCCACCGACCACATCGTGGTCGCCACCACACGAATGTCGTCGATTGAAGCGGAGGCACCGACGACAGTCTGCACTGCATCAATTAATGTGTCGAACGAGGCGTCAGCAGTCTTCTGCAGCTCCTGAGACTCGGCAATCTTGCAGAGATCCGAGCGGAACATCACCCTGTAGTAGCCGGTGTACGTGAGCGCGAAATTCACGTAGCGCTCGAGCATGCGAGTGACCGTGTCAGAATCCTCGTCGCGCCGGGCGGGCGCGGCGAGCTCGGCGGAAAAGATACGAAACCCAATCAGCGCAATCTCGGTAAATATCGCGTCGCGGTCGCCAAAATGGTGGTACGGCGCTTGATGGCTGACACCGGCGTCGGCAGCGATCTGACGAAATGACAGACCGTCAGGGCCCGACTCTGCGATGTAGTCAACGGCGGCGCGAATGACCTTGTCTCTGAGTGTTTCCGCCACGACTTGACACTATCAAGTTGACTGACTAGACACTGTCTACATGAAAGACACCTCAACCCTCGTCCACCCCAACGCGACGGTGCAGAAGCGCCGCTGGTGGATTCTCGTGATTCTCAGTTTCTCGGTCTTCATGGCAGTGGTCGACAACCTCATCATCAACGTGGCGATACCGACACTTGCCCGCGAGCTGAAGGCGACGACGAGCGGCCTGCAATGGATCGTCGATTCGTACGCGCTGGTCTTCGCGGGTCTGCTGCTCGCCGGTGGAGGCCTCGGCGACCGCTTCGGCCGGAAACTCGTGATGCAGATTGGCATGTTTCTCTTCGGAGTGTTTTCGGCATGGGCGGCATTCACCGACTCGACTGGCGAGCTGATCTCTGCTCGCGGCTTGATGGGCGTCGGTGCGGCGCTCGTCTTCCCTGGAACGCTTGCGATTCTCATTGATGTGTTCCGTGATCCGATCGAACGCGCAAAGTCGATCGGCGTATGGTCGGCCGTGTCAGGTGCAGCAGTTGCATTCGGTCCGGTGACGGGTGGATTCCTGCTCGAGCATTTCTGGTGGGGTTCGGTCTTCCTCATCAATGTTCCGATCATTGCGGTGGTCTTGTTGTTGCAGGCAGTGTTCGTGCCGGAATCACGAGACCCAAATGCTGAACGCCTCGACGTGCCAGGGTTTCTCTTGTCGATTTCGTTCGTGACGCTGCTCGTCTACACCATCATCGAGGGCCCGCACCGGGGCTGGACCAACAGCATCACGATTGCTGGCTTCGTCGGCTCCGCCGCGTTGACGGCCCTGTTCATCACTCGAGAGCGCCGCGTCGAGCACCCCCTGCTCGACGTGCGCGTGTTCCGCGACATGCGCGTGACAGCGGCGACATCTTCAATTTTCATCGCGTTCTTCTCACTCTTTGGCTTCACGTTCCTCGTCACGCAGTACTTCCAGTTCGTGCGCGGCTACGACCCACTTGAATCAGGTCTTCGTACCGTGCCCTTCGCTGTTGGTGCCGGCATTACTGCACCGATTGCTGCCCGACTCGCAATAAGGTTCGGGCCGAAACGCGTGGTGCCGGTCGGTCTTCTCTTTATGGGTGTCGCACAGATCTGGGCAAGCACATTCAAGATCGACTCCGCCTACTGGGGTCCGATCGTCGCCAGCATGATGCTGATGGCGTGCGGGTTGTCGCTCGTCACCAGCCCGTCGTCGGAATCGGTAATGGGTTCACTGCCACGAGAAATGGCTGGCGTAGGCTCGGCCATCAACGACACCAGCCGCGAAGTGGGCGGCACACTCGGCGTGGCAATCATCGGCAGCGTCTTTGCCACCACCTATGGCCCCAAGATCGTCGACCTGCTCTCCCCCTTCACACTGCCGACGGCCGTGATGTCAGCGGCTGAAGAATCCGTTGGTGCCGCATTCGCAGTGTCTGAGCAGGTCGGCGACCCAACTCTCGCAGGCGCGATTCAAAATGTCGCGAGCATCTCGTTTCTCGATGGCTTCCAGGCCGCGTGCTTGACCGTCGGTGCCGTCGCAATCCTCGGTGCGCTGCTTGCCCTCAAGTTCTTGCCAAATCGAACTCCGACCAACGCGTAAGTCTTGGTGCTCTGCATCAGTACAACTTCGGGTGGTCAGCGAGAGTCGCGGATGATGTCGAGGTGGTCACACAACGTGCGCACGATTTGAAAAACCAGTATTTCGGCGATCATGATGCACGTACTGAACACCGCTAGCGGACCAACTCGTTGAAACAGGGCAATTCCCAGCAGCCCGCCGTAAACCACCACAGCTACGCAGAGTGTGAAGATGTTGAAACGACGAAGCAATTGAATGTTTCGGAGTGCACGGCCACGCAGCGCGTCCATCAGACCTCCGGGTCTTCCATCAGTACGCGCACTTCTTGCGAGCACCGGCACGCAGCAGCGAACCTTTGCGCCCACTGCACAGCTTCTTCGTAGGTTGCAACATCAACGATCGAAAAGCCCCCAAGAACTGCTTTCTTCTCCGGGTAGTCACCGTTCGTTGATGACCCGTCAGGATGAACGATCGTGGCTTGTTGACGCTGAAGCCCGCCGCCTGTCACCCACACTCCTGCAGCTTTGGCATCTCGAAGCACTCGATGAGCCGCTTCACCGACTTCAGCAAGGTCGCCTTCGAGAAAATCCATCGCGCCATCATTGAACGAGATGAGGTAGCGGGTCACGCATTGACCCTATTCGGACTCCCATTGGCCATTGCCGCGATGACGTTTTCGCGAATTGGTGCAAGTAGTTTCGCACCGTGACCGCTAAGAGCCTTACGACGTATCTGTGGTTCGACAACCAAGCCCTCGAGGCTGCACGGTTCTACGTGAGCCTGTTTCCGCGATCACGGCTCGGCGACATCAGCTACTACCAAGCCGACGCACAAATGCCTGACGGCTCAGTGTTGACTGTCGAATTCGAGATCTTTGGTCAGCCTTTTGCTGCACTGAATGGCGGACCGCAATTCCCCCACACCGAAGCTGTGAGTTTTCAAGTCGCCTGCGATGGTCAGCAGGAAGTTGATCGTCTATGGAACGCGCTCATTTCTGACGGTGGGCAGGAAAGTCAATGTGGTTGGTGCAAAGACCGTTGGGGCGTGAATTGGCAGATCATTCCCGATGAACTCGGCCGTGCACTGAAGGGTCTCGATGGCTACGACAGTTCGTATGCGTTCCGGGCGATGATGCAGATGTCGAAGATCGTCGTCGCCGACTTGAAGCCGTCTAGCTAGCGACGTATCGCTTCAGGTCCGTGAGCGCTCCCCCGCTAGCGCGAACGAGATTATTCGGCGCAATGGGGAACACGTCGTTCCATGTTCCTGCTGCGGCCCACACTTCGCCGTACTGCAGCAGATCCGGATCGATGAAGATACACAGCTTCTTCTCAAACTCAAAGGGGGGCACGCCAAGTCTGGGTTTGGCATCCCAATTGGTATCACCTCGAAGCGAGTGCACGAGGACATCGAGCGAAGTACCGTTTGAGCGATGCTCTCGAAACGCGCGGCGACGGCTTGGCTGCAGACGGTACTGGTCGTGGTGTTCGCCTACTCGCTTGTGCTCATCTTTGCAGGGAGAACAGCCGGCACTCTCTTCGCAGGGTTCGGATTCGGGCCAGATGAAGCGATAGACACCGAAGCAGTTCGCGACTATCTGAGACTGCCCTTCATGGTGCTCGGTGCGGTGATGGCTGGCTGGTCAGTTCTGATGCTTCGGTTGGTGCGCAGCCCGCTGCGCGACGGCTCTCGCTGGGCTTGGTTGACGCTCGTGCACTCTCTTGTTCTGTGGTTCTTCCTCGATACGGGCATGTCTCTCGTGCTCGGGTATCCAACACATGCACTCTTCAACATTCCCTTTGCCGTCGCCCTCGCGATACCTCTGCTGAGCCTCCGCCCGCCGAAATAAAAGAGTCTTCAGGAGCGCTTTAGGTCGGCAATTTTTCCACCCCTGGCGCGAACGAGATCATTCGGGGTGATTGGGAATACGTCGTTCCATGTGCCCGCAGCAGCCCACACCTCGTCATATTGCAGCAGATCCGGGTCGATGAACACCCGCAGATGAGTTTTATGACCAAAAAGGGGCACGCCACGTTTGGTTATGGAACCACTTCGATACGGGCTTGCCAGTCAGACTTGATGCGGCCGACCCATGGGTTGACTCAATGACATCAACCCCGCCCGCGTCGCCGTGAATCCGCAAGCGTCGATGTAGAACCGCTCGAGACCATCGTCAAAATCGACATGTAGCCATTCACATCCTGCTGATCGCACGCGATCGACCGCAACGCCCACGAGCTTGCTCCCGACTCCGGAGTGACGATGCAATCGTGAAACCATGGTGTCCTGGAGCCAGGCGTGAACGCTCCCGTCCCACAACACGTTGACGAATCCGACAAGGTTCACGCCCTCTCGAGCAGTGACCCAGCCAAGACTGTGCTGCGAGGTCAATTTCACCCAGTTCCATTCCGTGCTCGAAAAGACTCGCGTATTGAATGCCTCAGCGTGCAAAACGTTGACTTCGTCATTAGCGAACCGGCCTCGCCACTCATAACCAATGGACATTCGGACAAACTTAGTCTGATGGCAAACGCTTCAGGTTGGTGACGACTCCCCCGCTGGCGCGAACCAGATCGTTCGGCGCAATGGGGAACACGTCGTTCCACGTGCCCGCCGCGGCCCACACCTCGTCGTATTTCAACAAATCCGGATCGATGAAGATCTGAAGCGGCCGCGAAAAACCAAAAGGCGGCACGCCGCCAATCGGAAATCCCGTCGCTTCACGAACCGCATCGGCGTCGACACGCGAACACTTCGCTCCACCCGCAGCTGCAGCAAGTTTCTTCTCGTCGAGTTGGTTGGCGCCGCTCACGTACGCCATCACGATTTCGCCATCGACGGCGAACACCAAACTTTTCACGATTTGCCCGACAGAGACGCCGATGGCATTGGCAGCGTCTTGTGCGGTCTTCGTGCCCTCCGGGAATCGCCTTGTCGTTATCGAGAGCCCGAGAGCTCGGCCTGCCTCGATAACCCTTACCACGTTCGGGTGTACCGACTCACTCACGTGGTTGGTGCTCCAGCTGATACGTCTTTCATTTCACTCTGTTGTCGGTCACCGGCGGGCCCAGCGAGAGAAAAGAGCAGCGCGCCGACGAGCGAACAAACTCCCGCTACCACGTAGCTCGAGCGATATCCGCCGGCGAAGTCATGCAGCGCACCGAGCAACAATGGGCCACCTGCAGTTCCGGTGAACGAGATGAGGCCTTGGCGCGCTGCGATGCGCGGATAATCGAGCACACCGAACCGCTGCGCAATGAGCAGACTCTGCATCATCAGCATGTTGCCGATCGTGGCGCCGAATAGTGCGATGCCGACCAGCAGTCCGATCGATGAATTCATGAAGCCGACGAAGGTCAGCGAGACGCCTTGCATGATTGCGACCATGACGGTGAAGCGAGTCATGTCGAGCCTTGCGATGAGACGGCTCGCCGTGAAACGGGCGATGATCGAGAACAGCGAGAGCACGACGGTGCCAAGGGTTGCGGTGGTTCGGTCGGTGCGCTCCTCCACCATCTTCACGAGTTGCTGCACTCCGCCAACTTGTGCGCCGAAGGCAAAAATGTAGCCAATCGCGACCATCAAGAAGAATCGTGACTTGACGGCAAGCGAGAGCGGCGTACCGGTGAGCACCGGAGCTTCGTTGCTTGCGGCACGCTCTCCGTCAGGCATCCATCCCAGTTGGTGCGGGAAAGGCAGAAGGAGAAACACGGATACTGGAACGATTCCGACGAACCAAATAGTCGCGAGCCATGGCGAGCCGGCCTTGATTCCCTGCGTGTCGAGAATCCACTTGATCACTGGCGTCACGACGATGCCGCCCACCGATAGGCCCGTCGACGCAATTGCGAGTGCCGACGCGCGCTTGGCCGCAAACCAGCGCGTCACGACGGTGGTGACCGGCCCCACACCAGATGCCGACCATCCGAGTGCATACACCGCGTAGACGAGGAACAAGTGCCAGCGTTCCGAGACGTACTGCATGCACAGCAACGAACCGGAACCGAGAATGGCACCTGCGACGATAACCCAGCGCACGTCATACTTGGCCACGAGTTTCGCGACCGGAATCGCAGTCAAGCCGCCGATCAAGAAAAAGAACGTCGTCGCCGAAGATATTGACGCAACTGACCAACCGAGTTCTCGACTGAACGCTTGTAGATATACCGACAAGCCGTAGAAGCCGACACCGCTGGAGAACGTGAGCAGCACGAACGATGCGACGAGCACCCACTTGCCAGGAAACCGCTCAGCGGAAGCGAAGAGGCCCTTGCGCTCCGGAGTCACGAGATTCGACTGACGACGAGTCTGGGCATGGCAGAACTCAGTCTTGCCGACTCCGGCGCGACATGACTCAGTCGCAGAGAATCAGTCGTTAAGCCTCAGTATCGAATTGATTGCGAATGCGAGGTCGTGGTCGCGCTGGGTGACCACGCCCCCTGCATCGTGCGAGCGGAGCGAGATCCTGACTTTGTTCCACGAGTTGCTCCAGTCGGGATGGTGACCGTGGCGTTCGGCCAGCATCGCGACCATCGTCATGAATGCAAATGCTTCGGAAAAGTCTTTGAACTCGAATTCGCGGTGCAACGCGCCGTCAACATGGTGCCAGCCGTCCGGGGCACCGCTCATGCGACCGAGGCTATGCGGGCCTTCGTGCACGCTCGGGCGGACGTTGCTACTTAGGACACTTCTACCGACACCGACTCGCTGGCTTAGATGTTCTTGCTTCGCGCTGAGCCCGGGTCGAACGCATCTCGTAGTCCGTCGCCGATGAAACTGACGGCGAGCACGGTCATCACCAACGCCGAGCCGGCGAACATGAACAGCCATGGGTACGTCAGAGCCGATGCCGTGCCGTCCGCAATCAGGCTGCCGAGCGAGACATCAGGCGGCTGAATACCGAAACCGAGGTAAGAGAGGCCCGTCTCGCTGAGAATCGTGGCGCCAACGTTCAGGGTGGCGTCGATGATCAGGATTGAGGCCACGTTCGGCAGAAGGTGCCTGAACACGATCTTGTGCGCAGGTACGCCCATGTACTGCGCGGCCCGCACAAAATCGCGTTCCCGAAGGCTCATAGTTGCGCTTCGCACGATTCGCGCAGTCACCATCCAGCCGAATGCCGCGAGAAGCACCACGAAGATCAGCCACGTACGTCCTCGATACAGAGGCGACAACACAGCGATGATCAGGAACGACGGAAGCACAAGTAGCGCATCAATCATCCACATCACGGTGCGGTCGACCTTGCCGCCGAGGTAGCCAGCGAACCCTCCGGCGATCGCCGCCAGACCTGTCGAGAACACCGCGACCAGCAACCCGATGATGAGCGACTTCTGCAATCCTCGCACCGTCAGCGCAAAGACATCTCCACCGATCTGCGACGTGCCGAACCAGTGCGATCCTGATGGTGGCTGAAGTAGCGCCAAGAAGTCGAGCTCGTCCCATCGGTACCTCGAGAAGAACGGGCCGACAAAGGCGAGCAGAAACATCAGTACGAGAATGGCGATGCCGGCCACCGCCAACTTGTTGCGCATGAAGCGCCGGCGAATGAGTACGCCGCGCGTGACTCGCTTCTCGGTGCTCATCGCAACCTCACTCGGGGGTCGAGTGCTGCTACCGCGATGTCGGCGAGCAGGCCCGACAACAAGACGAGCACCGCCGAAAAGACGATGACGGCTGAAACCGCGTTGATGTCGTTCGACTGCACCGCGACGATGAACCAACTGCCCATCCCATTCCATCCAAAAATCGTCTCAGTAAACGGCGCACCAGTGACCAAGAGACCGAATGAGTAGGCAAAGAACGTCGCCATGGGAAGGATTGCCACGCGAAGACCGTGACGGAAGAGTGATTGACGCCCCGTCAGACCCTTTGCTCGCGCTGTCCGCAGGAAGTCGCTGCCGAGCACGTCGAGCATCGCATTTCTCTGGTAACGGGAATAGAACGCGATTCCACCGAGCGCGATGGAGAGGGTCGGAAGTATGAGGTGCTGCAAACGATTGATGAAGAGGTCCCAACCGCTCCCCGAGAAGTCGGCGGAATACTCGCCGATGGTGTAAAAGAACGTGGTGCCGATTCGGTCGTTCACGTCGATCGCACCGAATTTCAGAAGGATTGCCAGCAAGAAGACCGGCGTCGACAACAGCGCGAACGACAGCATGCTCGCCGCACGATCAGTCGCGCCGTATTGACGGACCGCCGAGACGACACCGAGCCCCACACCGAGCACCGAGCCCAGTATCGACCCGAGCACGAGCAGGCGCAGACTCACCCAGATGCGCCTCGAGATCTCCTCGTTGACGCTTTGTTCGCCGACGGTGAGACCGAAGTCGCCCGTCACTACGTTGCCAACCCACGTGGCATATCGGTTGAGCAACGGCTTGGCCGGGTTTACACCGAGGTTGTCCAGCTTGGCGTTGATCGTCGACTCTGGGATCGGCGGGTTTGCGCCTTGATAGTTCGAGCGCGGATCAAAAGCGAGCGACGAGAGCAAGTACCCCAATGTGGATGCCAGAATCACCATCACCAGGAAGTTGAGTACTCGCTTGATGATGTAATTCAGCACTCCCGAGAGCCTAAACCAGTCGCATACGACTCTTGATGCGCTTTGATGGCTTGTTATCGTGCTATTGGCGCCCGAATGACGCCCCATGGGTGAGGTACACCCGACATATGACCATCTGGTCAGAGGGGGAAAGCATGAAAGTCAGTAACCAAGGCAGAGGCGTTGCCAAGCGCCTCGTGCGCGTAGCAGCTGCGGCACTCGTTGCCTCGCTTGCACTCGCGCCGAGCGTGACGTCGGCTGCCAACGAAGACAACGCGGGCGCGCCGGATGTGAATCCGCAGCCCGTTTCGAAGCTGAAGAAGGGTGGAACGTTCATCTGGGCGACCACTCAGCTCTGCGACAACTACAACACCAGCCATGTCGACGGAAACTTCGCCGGCTGTTCGTACTTGATGGGCGGCCTGCTGCCCAGCACGTTCTACACGGACGAGAAAGGTGCGTTCCAGGTCGACAAGAACTACTTCACCGACATCGCGCTGACGAGCCGCAAGCCGCAGACCGTCACCTACACGCTGAATCCAAAAGCGAAGTGGAGTGATGGCAAGGCCATCAGCTTGGCCGACTTCGTCGGCTACTGGAAGGCCAACAACGGCACCAACGAAGCGTTTGAGATCGTCTCGAGCACCGGCTACGAAGACATCGAGAGCGTCACGAAGGGTGCGACCGCGAATCAGATCGTCGTCAAGTTCAAGAACATCTACGCCGACTGGCAGGGGCTCTTCGGAGGTCTGCTCCCGGCGTCGGTCACCGCATCACCCGACAAGTTCAATAGCTCGTGGAAGGACGCACCGACTCTGTCGGCGGGACCCTTCAAGTGGGGCGGCACTGACAAGGTTGCTGGAACCGCGTGGATCGTTCCGAACAGCACATGGTGGGGCGACAAGCCCGTGCTCGACAAGATGCTCTGGAAGGTCGTCACCGCAGCCGCCCAGCTCGATGCTCTCGCCAACGGCGAAGTCGACGCTGCGAACACCGGCCCGGATGCCAATCAGTACAAGCGCGGTCTGGGTCTTTCGGGCGTTGACGTTCGCGTCAGCGTGGCACCGAACTACCGCCACATGACGTTCGGTAACACCGGCTTCATGACCGACACGCGCGTTCGTCAGGCCATCCAGATGGGCGTGGATCGCAACGTGATCACCAAGGCGTTGATCGGACCGATCGATGCCAAGGCCACTCCGTTGAGCAACCACATCTTCGTGAAAGGTCTCAGCTGCTACCGCGACAACGCGGGCATCTACGGCACCTACAACCTGCAAAAAGCAGACGCACTGCTCGACGCAGCGGGCTGGGTGAAGTCGGGCACCAAGCGTTCAAAGGGTGGCGTTGACCTAAAGCCGAAGATCACGATTCCAGCTGGTGTACCCACCAGCGCCCAGGAAGCCCAGTTGATGCAGGCGATGCTTGCTCCTCTCGGAGTGCAGTTGGAGATCAACGTCGTGCCCTCGGCAGACTTCTTCTCGAAGTACATCATCCCGGGCAACTTCGAAATGACCGTCTTCACCTGGCTCGGCACTTCGCTGCCGATTTCAGCCTCGAAGTCGATCATGACGACGGATGGCGGACAGAACTACGGCAAGATCGGCACCGCCGAGATTGACAAGCTCTATGAGCGAGCCAACCGAGAGCTCGACCCAGCCAAGCGTTGCACCATCGCCACCCAGATCGACAAGAAGCTGTGGGAGGTTGGTCACTCGATGATCAACTACCAGCGACCTGACGTGTGGCAAGTTGACGCGAAGCTGGCGAACTTCGGTGCCTTCGGTTTCTCGTCTGGTGATTACACCAAGATCGGATTCATGAAGTAATCAGTAATTCGTTAAAGAGTGGGGCGGCCCGAAAGGGTCGCCCCACTCTTTTGTATCCGAGACTTCTCTCACGCTTCCGATGTGCGTGCAGGCGACCTGATTCAATGTCGCTAGTCGGATCGACCGGCGCCAGCTCCGGCGATTGTGTGCTACACCAGATGAGTGAGTTTCCCGCGTGACATTCGGGCCCTTGCGACTGCACGCCTCGTCTCTGAGATGGGCGACGAGCTCGCGCTCATTGCACTGCTTTTTCGCCTGAAAGACTCCGGCCCGCTTGCGGTTTCAGCACTTCTTGCAACCTTCGCAGCAACCCGGATTCTGCTTGCGCCAGTGTCCGGAGCCATCGTCGACCGTTTCGCGACACGTCGCCTTATCGTCACCGTGTCCTGCGCTCAATTCATTGTGACGATCTTGTTGGCATTTGCCGACGGGCTCTCGTTGTACTTTTTCGTCTTCGTATTGGCGATCGGTGGAAGCATCGTCGGGCCCACTTGGCAGAGTTATGTTGCCTCCGTCGTGCCGAGCGAGCGACTGAGCAACACCTATGCGTTCATCCAGTCGTTTCGTTCCGTCGCCATCGTGTGCGGGGCCGGGCTCGGCGGATTCTTGGTGGACGCTTTCGGAAGCCGTAATGCACTCATCATCAATGCGTTCACGTTTCTCTTCGTGGCCCTGGTTGGCGCCACGCTCCGATCAGAGAGGGTGCCCGCCGACCGGGCTCGCGGTCGCGGCGAGCTCGTGCAGGGCTTTCTGGTGCTGTTCAAGAAACCGGTCCTGCGCTGGTCACTCGTGCTTCTCGCCTCTTTCAACATGTCGGCAGGAGTCATCGAAGTGATGGGTGTCTTCTTGGTGACCGATGACCTTGGAGGAAGTGCGCGTGACTACGGCTTCGTCGTCGGCTCGCTAGGAGTCAGCATGGTCGCGACCGGCGCGATTTTGAGTCGGATCAATACAACAGCGAGAGACACTTCGCTGTTGATGTTCTCAGCCCTCGCCAGCGCATCAGGAATGGTGGTTTATGGCCTCGCTCCGAACGTCGCAACTGCCATGGTCGCATTCCTCATAAATGGCGCCGGGCTCACGGGTCTTCACGTATTCGGTACTCCGATCGTCGTACGCAACACGCAAGAGCATGAGAGAGGGCGCGTCTTTGCCGCAACGTCGTCGGTGACTACGGCAGGAATATTGATGGCGACGGGCGTAGCCGGAGCAATCGGAACGACCTTCCCCGCTCGGCACGTGATCGTGGGCTCCGCTCTGCTCTGCGTCGTAGGGGCGTTGGCGGGCGGCACAAGTATCCGACGAAGCGACAGCGGTGCGCGGCTGAATTAGTTCAGCGGCGCATGGCACGCCACACGACTCGCGTGGCGTGAAGTCAATTCAGGACGATCGCTGACGCATTTGGCCGCAAGTTCCGGCGACAAGGTCGAACGGACATGGCAGCGAGTGTGAAAGCGACAGCCGGTCGGGGGGTTCGCCGGGCTCGGCAGATCACCCTGCAAGATGATTCGCTTGCGCACCCGCTCGACCTTTGGATCGGGTATTGGCACCGCGGAGAGCAACGCCTGCGTGTACGGGTGCTGCGGACGGGCGAACACCTCGTCCACCGGGCCGGACTCGACGATGCCGCCGAGGTACATGACTGCGATGTCATCGGCTACGTGCTGCACCACCGCAAGGTCGTGCGAAACGAACAAGTAGGAGAGGCTCAACTTCTCCTGGAGTTCTGCCAACAGGTTGAGCACGCCGGCACGGACGCTCACGTCGAGTGCCGACACTGGCTCGTCGAGAGCGATGACCTTGGGGTTCAGCGCAAGCGCCCGCGCGATGGCGATGCGCTGGCGTTGCCCGCCCGAGAACTCACTCGGATATCGACTGGCGTGATCGCGTTGGAGGCCGACCAACTCGAGTAGCTCCATGACTCGCAGATTTTGTTCGTCCTTCGGCATGCCGAAGTTGTCGAGCGGCTCGGCAATCGCATCACCGATCGGCAACCGAGGGTCGAGTGATGCGAACGGATCCTGGAAGACGATTTGCAGGTCCTTGCGCATTTCGAGACGCTGCTTCTTCGAGAGTTCAGCGACGTTGCGGCCGAGCACCGTGATGGTTCCCTCTTCGGGGGCGATCATGTTCAGAATCTCAAGCAGCGTGGTGGTCTTGCCGCAACCAGATTCGCCGACCAAGGCGAGGCTGCGACCCTCGCGCAACAGCAAATCGACGCCATCGACGGCATAGACCGAGCCAACTCGGCGGCGCAACACCGAACCCTTCATCAACGGGAAGGTCTTCTTCAAATTTCGCACTTCGAGCGCCACCGAGTCGACCGACGACTGTTGAGCCACGTGACGAGGACCTTCGACGAACAACTTGCCCGCCGACTGCAGACCGGCGATTTCCGACTGGCGAACGCATGCGGTCATGCGTGTGGGGGAAATCGATACGAGCGCAGGCACGCTCGTATCGCATTGTGGCGCGGCAGCCGGACAGCGCGGCGCAAATGCACATCCTGGCGGCAAGGCCACGGGTGAAGGCGGCGCACCGTCGATGGACGTGAGGCGGCTCGAACCTTCGCCGTCGATGCGCGGGATGGATCGCAAGAGACCGATCGTGTACGGCATCGCTGGCGATGCGTAGACCTCATCCACATTGCCTATCTCGACGACCTTGCCGCCGTACATGATGGCAACGCGATCGGCGAGACCAGCGACGACACCGAGATCGTGCGTCACGAGCACGACGGCAGCACCGGTCATGTCGCGGGCGGTTTTCAGCACGTCCAGAATCTGGGCTTGCACCGTCACGTCGAGTGCCGTGGTCGGCTCGTCTGCGAGGATCACCTTCGGCTGGTTGGCGATTGCAAGCGCAATCATCACGCGCTGGCGCATGCCACCCGAAAACTCGTGTGGGTACGATTGCGCGCGTTCGGCGGGTCGCGGAATTCCGACGATCTCCAACAGCTCCACGGCGCGGGCAAGAGCCGCATCCTTTGAGACATCACTATGAATATGGAGAGCTTCGGCGATCTGCCGACCGATGGTGTGCACTGGGTTGAGCGCAGACAGTGGATCTTGAAACACCATCGCAATGTCTTTGCCGCGGTGCTTTGACATCGAATTGTCGTCAAGGCTGAGCAGATTGACCCCGTTGAACGTGATACTGCCGGTGATCGAGGCACTCTCGGACAGAAGGCCGATCATCGAGAGCGACATCACGGTCTTGCCCGAGCCGGATTCGCCGACGATGCCGAGCACCTCACCCGCTCGAATATCGAGCGACACGTTGCGGACGGCTTGGACGGTGCCCGCCTCGCTTGGGAACGTGACCGAGAGGTCACGGATTTCGATGAGATTCTTGCTGAGTTGGGTCGTGCTCATCGTCAGATTTTCTTACTCTTGGATGAGCCTGGGTCGAACGCATCCCGCAAGCCGTCGCCGATGAAACTCACGGACAACACGGTGAGCACGAGCGACGCGCCAGCAAACATGAATAACCAAGGATAGGTGAGGGCGGCCCCCGTGCCCTCGGCAATCAGCGTTCCCAGCGACACGTCGGGTGCCTGCACACCGAAACCGAGATACGAAAGACCAGTCTCGCCGAGAATCGCGCCGCCCACGTTGAGCGTCGCAGCAATGATGATGATCGAAGCCATGTTTGGCAACAAATGGCGAGCGATGATGGTGCGAGTCGGCACCCCCATGTATCGGGCGGCCCGCACGAAGTCGCGCTCGCGCAGGCTCATTGCGAGTCCGCGCACTACTCGCGAGGTGATCATCCAGTCAAAGACCGTGAGACCGACGACGAGCAGCAACCACGACTTGCCTTGGTAGTACCTAGAGAGAATCACGAGCACCAGCAACGACGGAATGACGAGCAGCAAGTCGACGATCCACATGATTCCGCGGTCGGTACGACCACCTACGTATCCAGCGACAGAACCGATGAAGGCAGACAGACCAGTGGAGAAAACGGCCACAAGTAGGCCGATAATCAGTGACTTTTGCAGGCCGCGCATCGTCTGCGCGAAGACATCCACGCCGATCTGGGTAGTACCGAACCAGTGGTTGCTCGAGGGTGCGGTAAGCAGATTGTCGAAGTCGTTCTCGTAGTAGTTCCACTGGCTGAAGTACGGGCCGACGAATGCCATGAAGAACATGAAGATGATGACGCAGAGACCGAACACTGCCAGTTTGTTGCGGATGAACCGGCGGCGAATGAGTGCACCTCGAGACAAGCGGTCGCCGGAAAGACCGTCGGTTCCCGCCGTCGTGGGAGTGGTCGGAGTAGCCGACGCAGCCATCAGCGTGACCTCACGCGTGGGTCAAGGGCGACGAGCACGACATCGGCCAAGAATCCGGAGAACAGAACGAGCACCGACGTGAACGTGACCACTGCCGTTACCGAGTTGATGTCGTTCTTCGCCACCGCAGTAATGAACCACTGCCCCATACCGAACCATCCGTAGATGGTTTCGGTGAACGCTGCACCGGCGATGAGCAGACCGAAGCCGTAGGCGAAGAACGTGGCCATTGGAGAGATGGCGACGCGAAGACCGTGACGGAAGAGCGACTGGCGCTTGGTGAGACCTTTTGCCCTGGCGGTGCGCAGGTGGTCGCTCGACAGCACGTCGAGCATCGAATTGCGCTGGTAGCGGGAATAGAACGCGATGCTGCCGAGAGCGATCGAAAGGGTCGGCAAGATCAAGTGCTGCAAACGGTTCAGGAAGAATTCAAAACTCGTTCCTTCGAATCCGGCCGAGTACTCGCCTTGGGTGAAGAAGAACGTAGTGCCGATCCAGTCATTGAACTTGATGCCACCGAATTTGAGCAAGATGGCGAGCAAGAAGACTGGCGTCGACAACAGAAAATATGCGGCGAGGCTGAAACTTCTGTCGAAGAATTTATATTGCCGCACCGCGCTTACGACCCCAACGAGCACACCAATGGTCGCGCCGATGATCGAACCGATGACCAGCAAGCGCAAGCTCACCCAGATGCGGCGGGAGAACTCTTCATTGATGCGATTGCCGTCAAGGTCAAGCCCGAAGTCTCCGCGTACCACGTGACTCGCCCAGGTGCCGTACCGCTCCAGTAGCGGCGTCTCGTCGTTGACGTTCGAGCGGTCGAGTACTGCGTCGATCGACTCTTTCGGGATCGGCGGGTTGGCTGCTTCGTAGTTTCCGCGGGGGAACAACGCAGTGGAGGCAAGAAAGTACCCGGCCGTCGACGCAATGATCACCATCACGATGGTGTTCATCAGCCGTCGCAGGATGTAGCCCAGCACCCGTGTTCCCCTCTTCCCCTTGTGAAAGGCCCGCGTGGGGCTGCCTCACGATAGCCAAGGAATCGATTGCAATATTGCGGAGCGTTCCTTCAGAGCGCGGCCCAGTCCCCCAACCGGCGCCGGCGTCATTGCGCCAA
>JBEGRF010000049.1:0-8320 GCA_041180605.1 Actinomycetota bacterium
TACCTCGTGCCGAGCGGGCCGGAGCACACTTCTGGGTCGCGGTAGTAGCGGTACCGTCCGCCGAGGCGAGCATCATAAGAGATGTACCGAGTGCTCTGTTCGAGGTACGACATCAGTCGTCCCCATTCGAGGATCTTCGTGAGCAGGTTCGATGCTTGTTCGCACGCGAGGTGCACGCCACCCAACTGGGCAACCGAGTCGTCTCCGTATTCCACGAAGATGCGTTCGTAGAGTTCTTCGGCGCGCGAGACGCCGACGGTGGCGTCGACCGTCTCGTCACCCTTCAGGTCGAGGTCGCCGACGAATTCATCCAAGAACAGTCGCCGCAAACTCTTTGCTGTGCGGCTGTAGCGGGCAAAGAGCGCGCCTTTCACCACCTCCGGCAAGTTGACGAGCGCGAATACCGGCAGGTCGAGGTTGGTGAAGTAGCGGCGCAAGACCGCCGCTTCGTCGGGTGTGAACTGCTCCGGAACGTACACCGACACGAATGCCGATACTACGGAACGTGCCCGAAGTTTTAGAGCACCCCTTCGGGCACGGCGCCGTCGCCGAACGCCGTTTTGACGTTCTGTTGCAGTTCGGCACGCGTCCAGAGGTCAATGACGGTCATCGCCATGATCTTGGCGCCGTCCAAGACTGCTTTGTCGGCTTCTTTCGACTTCGTGTAGTCGGCGAACTGCGGGGAATGCAGCGACACGCCCTTCGGTGCGACCGCAATCATCGGGTGGATGGTCGGCGTGAGGTAGCTCACGTTACCCATATCGGTGGATCCGCCGCCCTCGCCGTGCAAGTAAGCCGAGGTCAACGGTCGGCCGACGGCAGTGGAGTTCGCCGTGTAGGCGTCGAGCAGCGGAATGTTGTCGACGATGTCGGCGTAAGCGTGCGTGTCCCACTCCAACTCCACTCGGCAATCCGCGGCTTTCGCACCTGCTTCGAGGCAGGCAGCAACCCGTTGCTTGAGCGGCTGCAACGTCTCGATGGTGTCGCTGCGCACGTACCAATCCATCTCTGCCTCGCGCGGCACGATGTTGGGCTTCTCGCCAGCTTTCGTGAAGATGCCGTGCACGCGCTCGGTCGGGCGGATGTGCTGACGCAACGTGGCAACGTTCATGTAGCCAAGCACCGCTGCGTCGAGCGCGTTGCGGCCGAGGTGCGGCGACACTGCGGCGTGTGCCGCTTGCCCGTAGTAACGAACCACTGCTTGCTGGATCGCGATTGCATTCATGCGCGCCAAGTCGCGGTCAGCCGGGTGGATCATCATCGACGCATCGACGCCGTTGAACGCGCCTGCCCGGGCCATCTCCACTTTTCCGCCGCCGCCTTCTTCGGCGGGCGTGCCCATCAGCGTGAGCCGACCACCAGCGTCTTCTGCGATGCCAGCCACAGCGAGGCCGGCACCGAGACCGGCTGCGGCAATGATGTTGTGACCGCACGCGTGACCGATGCCTGGCAGCGCGTCGTATTCGCAGAGTACCGAGACGTTGAGGCCGCGCGACCCGACGTTGGTTTGGAAGGCCGTGTCGATGTTGTATGCGCCTCGCGTGACGTCGTAGCCGGCGGCATCGATCATGCGGGTGAGGCGGTCGTGCGCGAACCGCTCTTCGTAGTTGGTTTCGGGGTGGGCGTGGATGTCGTGGCTGGCGGCAATGAGGTCGGCGGCACGGGCGTCAATGTCTGCGCAGGCTCGGGCTTTGAGTTCTGCAATGTGTCGTTCGTCGAGCGCCATTGGCTGAAGGCTAATTGGGTACGCACAACACGAATGCGTCGTTGCGCACGGTGACGGTGACGCCATCCGCGTGCCCCCAGTTGCGACCGTCGATGGTCACCGGGCGCGTGCCGCTTGGTGACTTCCATAGGACCAAGTGTCCACGAGCCACGTGCAATGCCGGATGCGGGAGATGATCGCCCAAGCGCATCCGCCGACGAATCGCGAGCAACTCGCGCAGGCTCACGCGAGACCACTCGAGCACGTCGGCGCGACCGTCGTTGGGGTGCGACGTCGGCGACACATTGAGCCCACCGACGAAACCGCCCGACGTGAACCACCACACCGGTCGTCGCCAGTCACCGACGAGCACTTTGGAGACCGCGATGGTCGTGACGGCGACACCGCGTCGCGTCAGGGTGACGTCGTAGGCGTCGCACGGCAGCATGCGGCATGGTGCGCCGACGTGCAGCGTGCGGTCGTGAAGACCAGTGCCGAGTGCCGCGAGCAAGTCGCCGTCGCGCAACGCGACGTGTCGTGCCCCGTTCGAGACGGCGCGAGCAGCAGCTTCTTCGTGTGCGGCGAGCACCAAGTCGTGTGGCGCAGTGCCCTCGGTGCCCCATGGTTGGCCACGCTCGATGGTCATTCTGTGCCTTGTGAAGTGCCCGTTGGAGTCATACGGTGCCGCCGATTGGCATCGTGCTCGCGCTGAGCACCACGCCGCGCAGGATGCGGTCGACTGCCGAGTCCGCTGCGCCGCGCGTAACTTCGTCGGGGGCGTGCTGGGCGACCTGGCGTAACAAGTCGATGAGCTGTTTCATGGTGCGCACGAAGTCGCCTGGGGTGGTGTCTTCGCCGAGCAGGTCGGCGAGCTCGGTGCCGCTCGCCCACTTCACCACCGTGTCGACGTAGCCCGCGTCGGGCGCACGATGCGGCGTGAGACCGGCCGCCGACTCCTCGCGTTGCAGTCGACCGCTCAGTTGCTGGATCTGTCGATAACGCGAGCGCAGCTGTGTCGAGGGAAACGTCGGCTCGGGCGCAGGCTCCGGGCTGCGGTGCTCGTACACGAACGTCGAGCAGAGGGCAGCGAGCGATGTCGGGTCGAGCCCGTCGAGCAATTTCGACGCGATCGTCTCGGCAACGAGCAGGTCGGACTCGTGGAACACTCTCGACAGGAGGGTTCCGCGCGCGGTGAGTTGCCAGTCGTGCACGTACTCCCAGCGCTCGAGGAGGCTGATGACATCGTCGAAGCGCTGGCTTACCACTTCGGCTGCCTTGTCAACGCGAGATTCGAGTTGCGAGATTTCGCGATCGATGCGGTCTGCCGACTTGGCTGCACTCAGTTTGAACTTGAGGTCGGGGTCTTGCGCGCACGGGTGAAGGTTCTTGGCAGCTGGCGGCGGGGTCTTTGGTTTGTCAATCTTCAAGCGCACCAGCCGGTGGGCCAGTTCACGCAGCACACGTGGGTCGTTCTGGTCGACGATCTTTCCTTGGTAGCCGGTCACGGCTATGCCGTCGATCGGAAGTCGGGTCGTCGTGGTGACCGACCGAATCAGTTCGTCGGCGGTCAGCGCGCGCAGCGAACGGTTGCCGAAGAGCACCTTCACCTTCACGCCTTTGGCTCGCACCGACGTGCTCAGTACGAGACCGAGTTGGTCGTCGAACCACGCCACGTCGCCTGCGCGCAGGGCCATGAGGCTCATCTCGATTGCGGTGCGGTCGCGCTCGCCGGGTTCTCTGGCAAAGAGCCGCCGGTAGTCGTCGATGTCGCCGTACTCGCTCTTGGATTGTGCGCGCAAGCGGTCACGTTCTTTCTCTCGCTTCGTGATGCGAGCCTGTACTTCTACGACGCCTTTGCTCGCTTGGTATTGCGCGAGCGACAGGTTGAGAAGGTGTCGCGTCTCTGCCGGTGAGTGCGTACGCACGAGATTGACGGCCATGTTGTACGTCGTGCGAAATGCCGACCCAAGCCTGAACGTGCGGCTCGTTGCCACAGCCGCCACTTGGTCGAACGGCACGTACGGATTCCACACCACGATGGCGTGGCCGAGCGTGTCGATGCCGCGCCGTCCGGCCCGACCCGTCAACTGCGTATATTCGCTCGCCTTCAAGGTCTGGTGGTGCTCCCCTGTGAACTTCGACATCTTGTCGATCACCACGGCTCGCGCAGGCATGTTGATGCCGACCGCCAGCGTCTCGGTCGCAAAGACGACTTTCACCAGCCCGCGTACGAAGAGCGCCTCGACGATCTCCTTGAAGGTCGGCACCATGCCCGCATGGTGTGCTGCCACGCCCGACTCGACTTGAGCAGCGAACATCGTGAAACCAAGCGCCGCCAGATCGTCGTCGGAAAGTCCGTCGACGCGACTGTCGACGATGTCGCGAATCTCCTCGCGTTCTGCGTCGCTCGTGAGACGGATTCCTGCCTTGTAACAAGCGGCAGCGGACTCGTCGCACTGGTTGCGACTGAAGATGAAGTAAATCGCCGGCAGCAAGTCGTTGTCGCGCAAGACGTCGACGATGTCGAGCCGCGACGGTGGAAACATGCGGGACCTGCCGCGCTTCCCGCCTCGGCGTCGCACCGCGTCGTGCTCGCCTGACTCGAGCTTCAGCACTTTCGGATTCGCCGCACCGTTGACCAGCGTCTCGACGAGCATGATCTCGTCGTTCGCCTTGTCGCCGTAGGCGTAGAGGTTGTGCAACTCCACCGGGCGCTTTCCCTCCACCACTGCCCGCGTGGGGCCGCGCACCGTGGTGAGCCAGTCTGCGATCTCCTCGGCGTTGCTCACCGTCGCTGAGAGCGCAACGAGCCGCACCTCAGGGTCGAGGTGGATGATCACTTCTTCCCACACCGGGCCTCGGTATTCGTCTTGCAAGAAATGCACTTCGTCGAGTACCACGACGCCGAGTCGGTCAAGGGCGGATGAACGGGCGTAGATCATGTTGCGCAGCACCTCGGTGGTCATCACGAGAAGCGGTGCATCGACGTTGATGGCGTTGTCCCCGGTGAGCAGACCAACACGGTCGTTGCCGTAGAACGCACACAGGTCGTGGTATTTCTGGTTCGAAAGCGCCTTGATCGGTGCGGTGTAGAAGCCACGCTGTCCGGCTTCGACGGCCATCTCCAGCCCGTACTCGGCGATCACAGTCTTGCCTGAACCAGTCGGTGCCGCGACGAGCACCGACTCCCCAGCGTCGAGTGCGTCGAACGCCTGCACTTGGAACGGGTCGGGTGCGAAACTGTAGCGAGCGAGTCGGCGACGGCGTGCAGTGTCGTTCACACGACGGCCGTCTTGCGGCGGCGCCACAAGAGCAACGCGCCAATCGCCACTGCGATCAAGTACAGGATCGTGAGCGGAACACCCAACGCCATGAGCGTGATCGGGTCGCCGCTCGGTGTGATGACTGCCGCAACGACGAAGATAATCACGATCACGTAACGCCATTGGGTGATGAGCGTGCGCGGCGAGACGACCTCCACCAGTTGCAGGAACACCAGCAGCACCGGCGTGAGGAAGCCGACACCGAACGACAACATCATGAGCACGACGAGGTTGACGTACTTGTTGATCTGATAGTTCTGCGTCACATCGGCTCCCGACCAGCCAATGAGGAACTCGAGAGCCTTGTCGAGCGTCCACCATGCGAGGTACGCACCGAAGACGAACAGCACCACCGATGAGATGACGAAGAAGTAGGAATACCGCTTCTCACGCTTGGTGAGCGCAGGCACGATGAAGCGCCAGACGTTCCACAACACCACCGGAAGCGCGATCACCACTCCTCCCCAAGCTGCGACGCGCATGCGGGCGGCGAAGCCGTCGATCGGGCCGAGCGCGTAGAGCGTGCCGTCGCAACGCAGACTCTTGCGTTCGGCGCATAATTCGCGGTACGGCGACACCAGGAAATTGAGCACCGGTTCGTAGGCGATCAACAACACGACTGCTCCGACTGCTATTGCAAAGATCGAGATCACCAGCCGGGTGCGCAACTCAGCCAGATGCTGCATGATCGTCATCTCGTGTGATTGGCGCCGTGTTCGGGCCATGTCAGCCATCCGGTGTGGTGCGTGCGGTGGCTGGGTCCGTGCCGTTCATGGCAGACGGGTCGACCGCCGCAGCGGGCGTCTCGGAGGAGTCCGCGGCTGCAGATGAGTCGGCAGAGACTTCGGCAGCCGCAGCCGTTGAGGCAGCCGTCGAGGCAGCCGTCGAATATGCGGACGCCGCCGATGCAGCCGGTCGCTGCTCCAGATGCGGCATCTTGCCGCCGAAAATGTCGCTGGCATTCTTGGCGGACTTCTTGATCTCGTTCGCCGGCTCTTCCAACAGGCTTTTCGCCTGTCTCATCGGCTCTTCCATCACCTTGTTGACTTCACGCTGCACGTTGCTCGAGATGTTGCGGATCTCACGGTAGATCTTCCCCGCCTTACGCATCGCACCAGGAAGCTTCTCTGGGCCGAGCACGATGAGCCCGAGCACGGCGATGAAGACGATTTCCGTGCCCGACAGGTTGAACACGGCAGCAAGCCTACGAGAAGCCAGAACCTCGGCTCCTAGTGTTGCGGCGTGCAGCAACGCTTGCCTTCACTATTGAGCCCGCAATTGTTGTTTGCTCATCGTGGAGCGCGAGCCCATGAGCAGGAAAACACGCTTCCCGCGTTCGCGTTGGCGGTGAAACTCGGGGCAACGGGCCTTGAATCCGACGTATGGATCACTCGCGACGGCGTGCCAGTGCTCGATCATGACGGTGTCGTCGGATCGCGACTACGAAAGAAATCGATCAGCGAGGTCGATCGTGCAGCGCTGCCAGAGCACGTTCCCACACTCGAGCAGTTGCTCGACCTTGCCGAAGGCCAGACGCTTGCAGTCTCGCTTGACGTGAAGGACAAATCGGCTTTTCCTGTCGTGCGTTCGATGCTGCTCGACCGACCATCACAGAAAGCGCGCACGTACTTGTGTTGCGAAGACTTCGAGGTGCTTCGCGAACTGGCCCCGCAGCTCCCCGACGTGCTGTTGGTCGACTCATCGCGGCTTTCGAAAATGAAAGACGGCCCCGAGCGACGCCTCGCACAGCTGGCCGATCTCGGTGTGGCCGCCCTCAACATGCACCACTCCGACTGGAACGGCGGTCTCGTCACTCTCGCCCACCGCTTCGATCGACTCGCTTTCGCCTGGGACGCACAGTTCGAGCACACGCTGACCGAGCTGTTGCGAATGGGTGTCGATGCAGTGTTCAGCGACTGGGTCGACCGAATGGTCGACGCTGTGCGAGCGTCATAGCCCGCAGCGGGGCTCAGCGCTCGGTACCGATCGGCTCTAGAGCCGCTGCACGTCGCTCGGCGGCCAGATGACGACAAGCGCCTTGCCGACGATGAGGTCGATGTCGACGGGCCCGAACATGCGGCTGTCGAACGACATCGGCCGGTTGTCGCCGATCAAGAAGACCTTGCCTTCGTCGATCGTCACTGGGGCCGCGTCAGCGGTGCCGCAGCGCACCGGAGGATCGTACGACAGATTGGTGACCTCAGCGGAGAGCCACGGCTCGGCGAGCGCGGTTCCGTCGATGTACACCACGCAACTGCGGATCTCGAGCGTCTCGCCGGGCAAGCCGATCACGCGCTTGATGAGGTCGTCGTGCTGCACCGTGTCGCCGTTCACGGTGACTCGGTCAAAGACGATCACATCGCCACGCGACGGTTCACCGAATCGGTAAGCAAGCTTGTTGACAAGCACGCGGTCGTCGCCAAAGAGCGTGGTTTCCATCGACGGGCCGGCGATATAGAACTGCTGCACCACGAAGGTGCGCAATGCCGTCGCAATCACCACTGCGGTGATGATGACCACCAGCCACTCACGGATTTGCCGCCATCCGGAGCGACGCTTGCTGTCGCTCATCGGCTCATTAGTCACCCGACTCACGCTAGTTGCGGCACGCCGTGTGTTAGAGCGACGCGATGAGTTTGTCGACGCGATCATCGTGGCTCTTGAACGGGTCCTTGCACAGCACAGTGCGCTGTGCTTGGTCGTTCAGCTTCAAGTGCACCCAGTCGACAGTGAAGTCACGCTTGCGCTCCTTGGCGCGCTTGATGAATTCTCCGCGAAGTCGCGCACGCGTGGTTTGTGGAGCGACGTCCTTCGCCCGTTCGATGGCTGCATCGTCGCATACGCGCTCCACCATGCCTCGCGACTGCATCTTGTAGAAGATGCCGCGGTTGCGTTCGATGTCGTGGTACTGCAGGTCGAGCATCTGCACGCGCGGATCATCGAGGGCAAGTTTGTGTCTGCTGCGGTACTCCTCGATGACCCGGTACTTGATGACCCAGTCAATCTCGCGGTCGAGTTTCATCGGGTCGTTCTCGAGGCTGACGATGCAGTGCTCCCACATCTCGAGCGCCCGCTGCTCTTCAGGGGTGAAACCGCGCTGGTCGGCGTAACGCAGCGCACGGTCGAGCAGCTCCCGCTGGATGTCGAGGGCGGAGAGTTCGCGACCGCTCGCCAGCCGCACCTTGCGCTTGCACGTGAGGTCGTGGCTGATGTCGCGAATCGCACGGATCGGGTTCTCCAAGGTCAGATCGCGCAGCATCGTGACCGGGTCTTCGATCATGCGCATGACGCA
>JBEGRF010000050.1:0-7771 GCA_041180605.1 Actinomycetota bacterium
GTAGAAGTGCAGCCCGGGTACGCCCTCGTCGAGAAGCTCTGATGCCAGATTTGTCGCCACCTCAACACCGACACGGCGAATGTCTGCGGCGTCACTGAGGGGTTCGAGACGATCGGTGAGCCATCGCGGAATCTCCGCACCCGACATCTGTGCCATCTTCACGATCTGTCCTTTGTTCGTGACGGGCATGATGCCCGGAATCACCGGCTTGTGCACGCCGAGGGCTGCGAGTTCATCCCGGAGTCGCAGATAGTGATGAGCCTCGAAGAAGAACTGCGTCATCGCGAAATCGGCACGGCGCAGCTTCGCGGCGAGATGGCGACGGTCCGACTCACGAGAATTCGATCGTGGGTGCAACTCAGGATGGGCTGCGACGCCAATCGAAACATCGAACGAAGATCGCAAGTGCTCTACGAGATCGAGCGCGAAGCGAAAATCACTCGGTGCGGCCTCGCTTGGGTCGGCTGGCAGATCGCCGCCGAGCGCGAGAATGTTCTCTACACCCGCGGCTTTGTACTCCCC
Source organism: Actinomycetota bacterium (assembly GCA_041180605.1). Lineage (GTDB taxonomy): Bacteria > Actinomycetota > Acidimicrobiia > Acidimicrobiales > Ilumatobacteraceae > F1-60-MAGs027. The sequence goes on from JBEGRF010000050.1 coordinate 523, forward strand.
TAGCAGCGAGCTGATGTCGTCACGCGTATGGCTGACGCAGGTGAGATGCGCCATAGGCGGCACGCTGCCGGTACGAGCCATATTGATGACCACGTCACGTGTGCGAGTGCGCGTGCTGCCGCCGGCACCGTAGGTGACTGAGAAGAAACTCGGCTTGAGAGGCGCAAGCTCGGTGATCGTCGCCGTCAGTTGGGCTTGGGCCTCTTCAGTCTTGGGCGGAAAAAACTCGAACGAGTATGTGCGGCCGCGAGCCAAAAGTTCAGCGATGCGCATGACTACCCAGAATCCTACGGAATGAGCGTGGTGCTACTCGTACGAAATCGGAGTGCTACTTGAGCGACTTGATGATCTGCGCCATCAACTCGCCGGCTTCGGTGGGGTTCGCACCGACCTTCACTCCTGCCGCACGCAGGGCATCCATCTTTCCTTGTGCAGTTCCCTTGCCGCCTGAAACGATTGCTCCTGCGTGACCCATTTTCTTGCCCGCCGGCGCAGTCACGCCGGCGATGTATGCACTCATCGGCTTCGTGACGTTGGCCTTGATGAATTCCGCGGCTTCTTCTTCTGCCGAGCCGCCGATTTCACCGATCATCAGGATCGCACTCGTCTCAGGATCCTTCTGAAATTCTGCGAGGCAGTCCACGAACGACGTACCCGGCACGGGATCACCGCCGATACCTACACACGTGGTGACGCCGATGCCCTGTTGCTTCAACTCAAAGAGCGCCTGATACGTGAGCGTGCCTGAACGTGACACAATGCCGACGTTCTTGCCACCCTTCGTCGGTGGTTGCGCAATCTCGCCGGCGGTGATGCCGATGTTGCACTTTCCAGGGCTGATGATGCCTGGGCAATTCGGGCCGAGCAGACGAGTGTTCGGATAGTCGCGCTTCAGCGTGGCGTAGACACGAGCTTCGTCCTGGGCGGGCACACCTTCGGTGATGCAGACGATGAACGTCACGCCAGCTGCAGCAGATTCGAGGATCGCCGCGGGCGCGGCCTTGGGTGGCACCGCCACGAACGAAGCGTCGGCACCCGTTGCTGCCACTGCGTCTGCAACAGAGTTGAACACGGGGATGCCCTCAACGTCTTGGCCTCCTTTGCCTGGCGTGACGCCACCGACGACTTTCGTGCCGTACGCGCGGTTGCGCAGACCGTGGAACTTTCCTTGGCCACCGGTGAGACCCTGCACGATCACCTTCGTGTTCTCGTCGACGAAGATCGCCATATCAGCTGACTTCCTTGCCGTTCGCGATTGCGACGGCAGTTCGAGCCGCCTCCAACATCGTGGGTTTGGAGATCAGTTTTTCGGCCGGGATCCCAGCGTCAGCGAGGATACGGCGGCCTTCGTCGGCATTCGTGCCATCGAGGCGAATCACAATTGGTGCACGCAGCGTGACGCGGCGCATCGCTTCGACGATTCCCTTCGCGACTTCTTCTCCACGCGTGATTCCGCCGAAGATATTGACGAAGATGCTGCGCACTTTGGTGTCGAAATTGATCACTTCGAGTGCTGAGGTCATGAGTTCGGCGTTGGCGCCGCCGCCTATGTCGAGAAAGTTCGCCGCCTTGCCGCCCACTTGGTTCACCACGTCGAGCGTGCTCATGGCGAGACCGGCGCCGTTGGCGATGATGCCGACGCTTCCGTCTAGCCCGATGTATTGCAGACCTTTGTCTCGGGCAAGTTGTTCACGCTCGTCGAGTTCTTGGGTCGCGGCGAAAGGCTCCCACTCCGGATGGCGGAACGAAGCATTGCCGTCGAGACTCACTTTTGCGTCGAGAGCGTGCACCTCACCGGACGGCTTCAAGATGAGTGGGTTGATCTCTGCGAGGTCGCAATCGCCGTTCACGAAGCAGTCATACAGCTTCACGAGAATTGCAGCGACGCCACCTTGTGCTTTTGCCGGGATCTTCGCATCGGCAGCGGCTTTCTTCGCGGCTGACTCGCTGAGACCGACGACTGGGTTCACGTGCAGCTTGACGATTGCTTTGGGATCTCTTGCGGCGACCTCTTCGATGTCGACACCACCCTGGGCCGAAAGCATCAGCAAATGCTGCTTGGCGGCACGGTCGAGCGTGAATGAGGCGTAGTACTCCTCCGCGATGTCGCTTGCACGCTCTATCCACACACGCTTCACCTTGTGGCCCTTGATGTCCATACCGATGATGTTGCCCGCATGAGTGCGGACTTCGTCTTTGTTGTTTGCCAGCTTGATGCCACCGGCCTTGCCTCGGCCGCCGACTTGCACCTGCGCCTTTACGACGACCGGGTAACCGATCCGCTCCGCGATGGCGACTGACTCGTCCACGGTATTCGCGACATCGCCGGCTGAAACCGGAATATCGAACGACGCGAAGTACTGCTTGCCCTGATACTCGAAGAGGTCCATTACTTGCTCACTCGCTCCCGCTCGTCGAGCGCGGTCTCCAACCACTGCGCGATCGCCTTGAGCGACGAACCGGGGCCGAATATCTCACTGACACCTTGTTTCTTCAGCGTTGCCGCATCAGCATCAGGGATGACGCCGCCGCCGAAAATGAGCACGCCTCCCATGTCGCGCGCGCGCAACTCATCCATCACGCGAGGAAACAGCGTGAGATGCGCACCAGAAAGGAGCGACAGCCCCACTGCGTCGACGTCTTCTTGCAAAGCAGTCTCGGCGATCTGCTCGGGCGTCTGGTGCAGGCCGGTGTAAATCACCTCGAAGCCGTGGTCCCGAAGCGCTCGTGAGATTGTCTTAGCGCCGCGGTCATGGCCATCGAGACCTGGCTTTGCAACGACGATTCGATACGGCCGCTTCACGAATAGAGAATCCTACGCTGAGCACGATTCTTGGCACACTGTGGGGGTGGAGTTGCCGAAACCTGCATCCCCGCTCTCCCGCGCAGTCGTGCCAATCGTGGCCGGTCTCGTGTTCTTCGCCGTGCTGTTCGGTGCGACGTGGCTGTTTGCTGGCCGCGCGACAGAAAATCGCAGACGAGAGGTTCGATCGGGCGACTACACCTTCAGGGTCGGTCCGGTCGAAGAGATGGCAGCTATCGTCGAGCGCGACGGGCCGATCTTGTATCCCGACCTTCGAGACACCGCGTACGATCGCACCATCGTGGTCGACCACACCGGAGACGACCCGACGAAAGGTTGGCAGGTGTACTACGCGTATCCAGCCGATCGAGATCCGACCTGCCTCGTCACACACGTGCAGGGGTCGCGCGACTTTGTCGACTGCAATGAGCGCACGCTTGCGGTCGAAGCGTTGCATCGACCCGTTGACGCGCGACCAGTGGTCGAGAATCGTACGAGTTTGCTGATTGACTTGCGGGCTCCTTAGCTACCGCTTCGTCAGTGGGGACGACACCAACACCCCACTGACTGCGCTACCGCTTCGTCAGTGGGGCCCATGCCAACGCGAGGCGCTTGGTGCCGCGTTCGACGAAGCGAACTTCGGCTTCGGCTTTCTCACCGACACCTTCGAGGTTGATGATGACCCCTTCTCCAAACACCGGGTGCACGACGTCGTCACCGATCGAAAAGGAATGCTCGCTGCGCGGTTCGCGCGACGGGGGGCGCAGGGCGTCACTGGCCGCCGAGGTCACGCTGCGCGAACCACCGCGTGAGCCACTCCGCGATGTTCCTCCGCGAAAATCAGGTACGGGTGTGCGCAACCAGTCGGTTCGCTCACGTACGTGACCTCGCCCCTCGTCGGCGCCGGTATCGACGCTGCCTCGCCGGTCGAGCAAGTCGAGGGGAATCTCGTCGAGAAAGCGCGACGGCGGGTTGTATTGACGCGAACCGTGCAGGCTGCGACTCCACGCGTGCGACAAATACAAGCGGCGCTCTGCGCGGGTGATTCCGACATAGGCCAGGCGGCGCTCCTCTTCGAGGGCCGCCGACTCGAGCAGCGACCTGCTGTGCGGAAACACTCCCTCCTCCATGCCGATGATGAACACGGTCGGGAACTCGAGGCCTTTGGCCGAGTGCAACGTCATCATCATGACCTTGTCGTCTCCGGCAATGTCGTCGGTATCGGAAACCAGTGACACCTTCTCCAGGAAGTCGTTGGTATCAGGGAATTCTTCTGCCGCCCCGATGAGTTCTTCGAGGTTTTCGATGCGACCCTCAGCCTCGATCGTGTCTTCATTGCGCAGTTCGGTGAGATAACCGCTGCGCTCCAGCAACTCACGCAACAGATGTGCCGGGCCCTGTTCGATCTCGCCGACCAGCGAGTCAATGAGCGAAATGAAGTCGTTGATGCCGCGGAGGGCGGCCCCGCCCACGCCCGCTTGCGCCGCGCGTCGCAACGCCACGGACAAACCCAGGCTCTGCTGAGCAGCCAGTGCCGCCACCTTGTCGAGACTGGTATCGCCAACACCTCGGCGCGGCACGTTGATGACGCGACGGATACTCACTTCGTCGGCAGGGTTCGCCACACACCTCAGGTAGGCGATGGCGTCTTTTACTTCTTTTCGGTCGTAGAACTTCGTTCCACCGATGACGCGATACGGGATGTCTGCGTCAATGAGGAATTCTTCGATCACTCGGCTCTGCGCATTCGTGCGATAGAACACGGCCATCTCGCGCCAGTTGACCGCTTCGTGCCGGTGCAGGCGCTTCAATTCCGACACGACGAAGCGGGCTTCTTCATCTTCGTCTTCTGCGTAGTAGCGCACGATCTTGTCGCCGCTGCCGACTTCGGTCCACAGTTCTTTCGGTTTGCGTTCGATGTTGTGAGAGATCACCGCATTCGCTGCGTCGAGTATCACCTGCGTGCTGCGGTAGTTCTGGGCAAGCACGACCGTGTACACGTCGGGGAAAGCCCGCTCAAACTGCAGGATGTTCCTGTAATCAGCGCCGCGGAACGCATAGATCGACTGGTCGGTGTCGCCGACGACGCACACGTTGTGGTGCTCACGACCGAGCAGCAGCACGATCTCGTTCTGAGCAAGGTTCGTGTCTTGGTATTCGTCGACAAGAACGTGCTTGAAGCGATCTTGGAAGGCGGCGAGAACGTCCGGGTTGCGGCGCAGCAATATGACGACGTTGACGAGCAAGTCATCAAAGTCCATGGCACCCGAACGGTTCAAGCGGTGCTGGTACTCGGTGTAGATCTCCGCATACTTCTTGTCGACCGGCCCGAAGGCTGAGTCGTTCGCACCGCCCGCATCGACGATCTCGTTCTTCCACAGGCTGATGCGAGCTTGAGCTCCTTTGGCAGGAAATCGCTTGGGATCGAGGTTCAAATCACGAATGATCTGCCCGATTAGTCGCAGTGAATCTGCGGAGTCGTAGATGGTGAAACTCTTGGTGTAGCCGATCTTGTCTGCCGTCATTCGCAGGATTCGCACGCACGCCGCATGGAACGTGCTCACCCACATGCGATCGGCGACCTCACCGACCAGTGAGCGCACCCTTGCACGCATCTCATCGGCTGCCTTGTTCGTGAAAGTGATCGCCAAGATGTTCATCGGGTGCACGCCGCTGGCGATGAGGTGTGCGACGCGATGCGTGAGCACTCGCGTCTTTCCTGATCCTGCACCTGCGACGATGAGCAACGGGCCACCCGTGTACTCCACTGCATCCCGCTGGTCGGGATTCAGTTGCGTCAGATCGAGTGCGACGCGGCGGTCGTCAGTCACTTGGCCCGCGCAGTTGCGCGCGACCGAATTCGAATCGGCAACGAGCGCGGTCCGCGCACTTGTCCGACACTCCACGTGACTGCGGCGGGGTCCGCGAGCTCAAACTCGGGGAATCGCTCGATGAAGACTTCCATCGCAATTCGCACTTCCATGCGCGCAAGGTTGGAGCCGATGCAACGGTGGATGCCGAGACCGAACGCAGTGTGACGATTCACTTCGCGGTCGATGACGACCTCGTCGGCACGTTCGAATGCTTCTGGGTCGCGGTTTGCGGCGGGGAACGGCAGCAGCACCCAGTCGCCCTCTTTCATCGGGCAGCCCCCGATCTCCACGTCTTTTGCCACGACGCGGGCCATCGTGACCGGCGCGTACGCGCGGAGCAGTTCTTCGACCGCAGTGGGGACGAGTTCAGGTTCGCGCACGAGGCGGGCAAGGTCGCTCGGAGTCTTCGCGAGGTGCCACAGTGTCGAGCCGATCGCGCTCCACGTGGTGTCGATGCCAGCGATGAGCAGCAGCGCGACGGTGCCTCGCACGTGCTCTGGCTGCAACTTGTTGCCGCCCATCTCAACGGTGAGGAGGAAGCTCAACAAATCGTCACCGAGGTGCTCGCGCCGCTCGGTGATTCGTCGGTCGAGATATGCGTCGAGTTTTTGCCAGCCTGCCTGGCGCACTTCTTGGTCTTCGGCGACCCCCTCGAGCGCAGTATGAATGAAGTCGCGGAACAGTTCGCCGTCGGCGAGCGGCAGGTCGAGCATGTGCGCGATGACTGCGGGCGGAATGTGCTTGGCATATTGGTCGGCGGCGTCGACTACGTCGGCGTTGCCAAGATTGTCAATGAGCCCGTGGCAGAACGCTCGAGTCTCAGCCTCCATCGCGGCGATCTTCTGTGGGGCAAAAGCCGGAAGCAGCAAGCGGCGCGCATGGTGATGGAACGGCGGATCGGACGTGATGGGCGGAGCGCCACCGTAGGGGCGGCTCTCTCCCGTCGGCTTGACACGTTTCACTACGACGTCCTCTGAGCTGAAGTGTTCGGTGTCGTAGGCGATCGCGCTCACGTCTTCGTGTCGCACCGGCAGCCACGTGCCGCCGTAGCGAGGAGAATGGGCCACCGGGCACTTGTCGCGGAGCTCTTCCCAGATCTTCGGGGCGTTTGCGTTGTAATCGGGGTGCATGTGGTCGAAATCCTTCGACCAGTCTTTGACGGGCTCGACGAGCGACGCAAAGTGCGTGTTGCGGTCGCGGGTCTCGGTCATGGCTGCAGTTTCTCCCTGAAGAAGTCAACCACGCGCTGGACCCCTTCTTCTTGACGCTGCTCGGTGAGCACCGAGTGATCGCTCGCCGCCTGCGAGGGGAACTCGACTGCGATGAACTTGTCGCCGAGCAGCTTGCGCAACGAGTCGAAACGAGTGCCGACGAGACGATCGCCCGTGTAGCGCAAGCCCAGCACCTGGCAGCCCTCTTCGGCCCGACGCCTGATTACCGCTTCGTCGTCAGGCGACAAGTTCAGGTCGGCGCCTCGGGACTTTCCGAACGCAAACGGCAGCGACGGCTGCGACAGCACGGGTGCGACCATCGTCTCGTCGAGCATCATGCCGAGGGCAAAGCCGCCGCTGAA
>JBEGRF010000051.1:0-103192 GCA_041180605.1 Actinomycetota bacterium
GGATTGAGCATCGACCAGCCCCAACCGAGAATCGAGCGTCGATACTTCGCGCGAAGCTCTCGCAACGTGAGGTTCCACAACAGATTGCGCGATCGAATGATTTCAGCGACTTGACGCACCGGTAATCACGGTACCAAGTCAGTAGTCTGAAGACGGTGAGTGACGACGCACTCCTTGACGCAGCAATTCAGAATGCGACGGAACTGCGGCTCACCACTGCATTGCGCGCGGCGCTGGAACAGAAAGCAGCGTTCGAACTCGAAGTCCTGAATGCTCGCGACTTTGCAATAGGTCAGGCTCGGCAGATTGGAGAACTTCGACATCGACTGATCGTTCAGGCGGCTCGTTTTCAAGCCAAGGAGAACGACCAGCTCATTCACGAGAAGAACCATCGTGAGCACATCGAACGACTGGAAGCGGCCCTTCGTGAAGCGTCAAAGATCGCGAATCAGACCGACGGACTTCGCCGCCAAATCGCCGACATGCGTGGTTCTTCGACGTGGAAGATCGGTCGAGCCCTCATGTTGCCCGTGCGACTGACGAAGCGACTGCTGCGACGCGGCTGAGTGCCGATGCCGCGCTTCAGCATTATCACGCCGGTTTACAACCCGCCACGGGATGCATTCGAACTCTGTGTCCGATCGGTGCTGGAACAAACCGACCCTGACTGGGAGTGGTGCTTGGCCAACGATGCGTCGCCCGATGGCTGGGTTGCCCCGAGGCTGAGGGATCTTCAGTTGGCCGACCCCCGAATTCGAGTCGTCGACCGTGCGAGGAACGGCGGCATCGTCGCTGCCTCGAATGACGCCATCGCGCTCGCTCGAGGCGAATTTCTCGTGTTGCTCGATAATGACGATGAAATACACCGAGAGGCGTTGCAGATTGTGGCCGCAGCGCTCGACGACGCACCGGACTGCGACTATCTCTATTCGGACGAAAACAAGATCCGCCCGGACGGAACCCACTTCGACGACTTCGCCAAGCCAAAATGGTCGCCTGAGCGGCTGCTCGCCCAGAATTACACAAGTCATCTCTCCGTGTTACGGCGTTCCTTGGTCGAACAAGTGGGCCGATTCCGCACCGGTTTTGACGGCTCGCAGGACTACGACCTCATCCTTCGAGTGATCGAACGTGCAAGGCGCGTGGTGCATGTGCCAAAGGTGCTCTACCACTGGCGCACTCTGCCGTCGTCCACCGCCTCCGCTGCGAGCGCGAAGCCGTACGCCTTCGTCGCAGCACTGAAGGCCGTGACCGAACACTTGATGCGAACGAACACACCCGCAGACGTGACCGAAGCTGGACCGTCACTGGCGCGAGTGCGACGCGCGAATCGGCATCATGCGGCAATCACCGTGATCGTCCCGATCGACGACACTCGGCAGCGCATCTGGGGAGTCGACACCCTCATGGCACGTCAGGTCAGCGATTCACTCTTGCGGAAGACGACGCATAACAACTTCAGTGTCGTCTTCGTTGCGAGCGAACAACTGGATGACCACGACCTCGACCATGTTCGCACGCGTTTCGAACAAGAGACGGACCTTGTACGCCTGAACGGCGAATTCTCCTACGCACAGGCGATGAACGCCGGACTCGTTGCGTGCACGACCTCTCATGCGGTGCTGCTTGATCAGCACTGCGACGTCATTGATAGCGACTGGATCGAAACGCTCTCCGGTTACCTAGATCGTGAGTCAGTCGCCGTAGTTGCCCCAGTTCTGGTCGACCAACACGGAATTACTCTCTCTGCCGGTCTTGGTTTGACGCCCGAGGTGCACGACATCGGCTGCGCTCGGCATCCAGCCGACCTTGGGCCGGTTGGCATGCTCGCCGTCGCCCGTGAATGCTTTGGTGTGCGCACTCGATGCGCAGTGGTAGATGTAGCTGCCCTCAAGGCTGTGGGCGGTTTCAGTCGCGACTACAACGCGGATCTTGTGGACTTTGACCTTGCATGCAAATTGCACGCGGTTGGTAAGCACGCGATCATCACGCCGCTCGTCAAGATTCGTCTGTTCGATGAACTTTGCGCCACCGGCGACGACAGACAGATGTTTGAGTCTCGCTGGGGTCGATACATCGGCAACGACCCGTACACGCGATTCGACACCCGTGAGCGGGAATTGACTGGGGCGTGAGAACGAGCTTGAACTTCGCGAGCGTTAAATGACTTCGCGACGAATCGGCGTAACGTTCGTCTCGTCTGTGCTGGAGATGGCAGAAACTGATTCCGCGCGTGCCACCTTGGTTGTGAGCACCACCGTCGCCATGACACCGGAGACCGCGACAGCGCCCAGGAACCAATAGCCGACCGAGGCAGGCGCCTCTGATAGACCCACAGCGAGTACGCCGAGTGCAATTGACGCAAGGAGGAGGGTAGTAACGGCGCGCCGAACCGAGAGCCCAAGCCGACGCAAACGGTGGCTCAAGTGATCTTGACCACCTGTAAACGGGCTTAGCCCACGTCGGATGCGAGACACCACCACAATCGTGGTATCCAGCACGGCTACCCCGAGAACTACTACTGGAGCGAACAACTGAGGGACCTCAGTGACACTGGTACGCATCTTTAAACCCAGATAGGCCATGAGAAAACCTATGAAAAGGCTCCCCGCGTCTCCCATGTAGATCGTCGCTGGATGAAAGTTGCTACGCAAGAATCCGAGCATCGCTCCAGCCAAACCAATCGCTAGCAACGCTCCGTTACTTTGGTCGTTAATCATCGCAATGAAGAAGAACGCACCGGCAGCTATTGCCGCAGTTCCTGCTGCAAGTCCGTCAATGTTGTCGAGCAAGTTGAATGCATTTGAAATGCCAAGAACCCACACGACCGAGATAGCAGAATCCAAGAACGTCGGCAATGGTGACGAGAAGCGGACTCCGTAGGCAACGAGCGATCCCGCGATTGCGAGCCCGACAATGAATCGCAGTCGCGGGCTCAAACCACGCAAGTCATCGAGAAGTCCCATCATCGAATAGAGAAGTGCGAGTGCAATTACCACGGCGAACTCGCGAAGCAACGTGTCGCTACGAAGTGCAAGGCCCTCTATATTCAGACTGATTTGCTGACCGCTGATGGTCGTGTTGCGTTGCAATAAGACGCCGATCACCATGGCGAGCGAAAATGCGATCACCATTGCAACGCCACCGAGATAAGGCACGGGGGCAGCGTGCGACTTGTGCCCGCCTGGCAAGTCATGAATTTCTTTATTGCGGGCATACTCTCGCACAACTGGAACCAGAACCAGCGACATGGCTGTCGCGCCGACAAACACTGCAAGATACAGGATCGCCACCGTCACGACCTCAGACTAGGCGAGACACCTGAGCACGTCACTCCCAGTTGAGTCGCGCCTAACGAAGAGCTGCACACCAACAAGTTCCGGGCACAAGTAGCGTGTTCTTTCGGCATGCGCGTGTTGGTGACCGGTGGTGCCGGCTACATCGGGTCGCACCTCGTTGACCGCCTAGTAGCACTAAGTCACGACGTGACGGTGCTCGACGACTTGTCAACTGGGAATCGTGCCAACCTCGCGCAAAGCAGCAGCCGTGTTCGCTTCGTCGAGAACACCATCCTGAACGACCGACTCGTCGACAAGTTGGTGCGACGAGCCGACACCGTATTCCACCTGGCAGCCGGTGTCGGCGTCGGCAACATCGTGAAAGACCCGCTGGGTGCGATGCGCACCAATACTCGAGGGGCAGAGAACGTCATCGAAGCGTGCGTCAAGCACGAGCGACGGTTGTTGCTGGCATCGACGAGCGAGATCTACGGCAAGACGAGCAAGATGCCGATGTCTGAAGACGACGATCGCGTGCTCGGATCGACCACCATTGCGCGCTGGGGATACTCCACGGCCAAAGCGATCGACGAACACCTCGCGCTCGCCTACGCGCCGCACGGCTTGCGCATGTCGGTAGTTCGGTATTTCAACTCGTTCGGCCCGCGACTCGACCCTCGCGGCTACGGGTCAGTGGTCGCAAACTTGCTTCGTCAAGCACTGGCCAACGAGCCGCTCACGGTGCACGGTGATGGCAACCAGACCCGTTGCTTCACCTATATAGATGACACGGTCGAAGGTACTTTGCGAGCCGGTCTCGACTCGCGCGCTGAAGGGAAGATCTTCAACGTCGGCAACGACCGTGAGACCGCGATCAACGACCTCGCGGCACTCATCCTCGAGATGACGGGTTCTCGGTCGGTCATCAAGCGAGTCTCGTACGAAGAGCGCTACGGCAAAGGGTTCGAAGACACCAAGCGGCGCGTGCCTGATGTTCGACGTGCAGGAGAAGTGCTCGGGTTTCGCGCGAGCACCGAGCTACGTGACGGGCTCGAACGCACCCTGCAGTGGTGGCGTCAAACGCACCGATGATCCGCGTCGTCCATGTTCTGACGCGAACGAACATTGGTGGTCCGTCGGTGATGCTCGTCGACTTGTTGGAAGGTCTTGACCGCAATCGTGTCGAACAGACCGTCGTGCGAGGGGCACCGGTCGAGAGCGAGGGCGACTACCTCGAAGGTCGCAGCGTCACTGCCGAGGTCATCACCATCGGCGGCTTGCGTCGCTCGCTCGGCGTGATCGGCGAGGTGCGGTCCTTGTTCGCGCTTATGCGTACCTTGCGACGACTACAGCCTCAAGTCGTGCATACACACATGGCCAAAGCCGGTGTCATCGGACGTGTGGCAGCGGTAGTTGCCCGAGTGCCTGTGCGCGTGCACACCTACCACGGTCACCTCTTGCACGGATACTTCTCACCCTTGGTAACGCGAGTGTTCACCAGGATCGAGCGCTTGCTGCGAACCGTCACCACTCACGCTCTGGTAGTGGGGGAGGCGACTCGACGTGACTTGTTGGACGCCGGAGTAGTACAAGAAAGGCAATCTTCGACGATCATGCCGGCGGCAAAGCCACTCCAGCGACACGATCGCCGGCAGTCACGTGCAGCACTTGGCTTGCCGAGCGACGGCGTGCTCGTCGGCTTCGTCGGTCGATTGACCGGCATCAAACGGCCGGACCGGTTCGTACGCCTGGCCGTTGCAGTGCCGGACGCCATGTTCGTCGTAGTAGGCAACGGACCTCTGCGTGAACAGATGGTGAGCGAAGCCTCATCGCTGAGCAACGTGACGTTTCTTGATTGGCATGATGACGTGTCGATGGTGTTGAGCGCGCTTGATGTGGTCGCGCTGACCAGCGACAACGAGGGCGTGCCGCTGTCGCTCATCGAGGCGTCCTCGGCAGGAGTGCCCGTGGTGTCGATGGACGTGGGGTCGGTGCGTGAGATCGTGGAACATGGCGTGACTGGATTCGTGGTGAGTAACGAGCAGGCCCTTACTGAGGCAGTGAGACGACTTGTGGGCGACGCATCACTGCGCCGTGTAATGGGTGAACGAGCCGTGACCCACATTGCTGAGCGATGCTCGATGCGGGCGTATCTGGATGCGCACACGGCGCTCTACGAACGGTTGGTGCGCGGTTAGCGACGATGACCTGCGGTTACAGACGTTGGCGGTGGGTGCCCGGCGTGCCGCCTGCATTCACCGCGTCGAACACGGCGACACCGCGCGATTCAAGCTCAGTGAGCGGCCAGTTACCACCGACCAGCACGGCGACGAGATTGACTTCGCTCTTGGCGACATCATCACGACTGATGGACTGCAGCGTCTCGTTGCCGAGTCGCACGCTCGGCACGTGCGGGTCGCAGTAACTGACGACTGCACCACGGGTCCGCAACATTTCCATCACGTGGATGGCGCGTGAGTTGCGCACGTCGCTGACCCCGCTCTTGAATGCAGCGCCGAGGCACAGCACCTTCGCACCGCGCAACGAGATTGAACGTTCGTTCAGCACGTCTTGCATGCGCACGATGGCGTAATTGGCCATTGCGTCGTTGACGTCGGCGGCGAGTTCGATGAAGCGGGTCTGGAAGTCGAATTCACGGGCTTTCCACGCCAAGTAGAACGGGTCGACCGGGATGCAATGGCCGCCGGGCCCGATACCCGGGTAGAACGCCTGGAAACCGAATGGCTTGGTGGCGGCCGCGTCGATCACGCTCCACACGTCGATGCCCATCTCGTGGCACAACATCGCTAGCTCGTTGACGAGGGCGATGTTCACCGCACGATACGTGTTTTCCAGCAACTTGGCCATCTCGGCGACGTCGGGCGATTCAACGGTGCGCACGAGTGACGGGTCGTCCATCAAGGAGAGCAACAAGGTCTTGGCGAGATTCGTGCATGTCGGCGTGAGGCCGCCGACCACTTTCGGGGTGTTGCGCACGTTCCACTTGGTGTTGCCCGGGTCGACGCGTTCCGGTGAGAACGCCAGATGAAAATCGACGCCTGCACGCAGACCCTTTTCTTCGAGGATCGGGCGCACGAATTCCGTCGTCGTGCCCGGATAGGTGGTCGACTGCAGGACGACGAGCATCCCTTTGCGCAGCACCTTGGCGACGGTTCTCGTCGCCGACTCCACGTACGAAAGATCGGGGGTCTTGGCTTTGTCGAACGGCGTCGGCACGCAGATGAAGACGGCATCACAATCGGCAATATCGCTGACACTCGATGTCGCGCGGAACGCCGCACCTTTCACGAGCGGTGCGACGCGTGCCGGTATGACGTCGTCGATGTGGCTGTGCCCGGCGTTGAGCCCCGAGACGACGTGGTCTGATACGTCGAACCCGAACACCTTGTGCCCCACTTCGGCGAACGAAATGGCGAGTGGAAGGCCCACATAACCCAGCCCGATGACGCCGACCGTCGCCTCACGCGAGGCAAGTCGTTTGGCGAGCGAGTCGGTCATGCGTGTCACACTGTCGCCAACATCGATGACGACAAAATCAGGTTATTGCGTGGGCGAGGGGGGACTTGAACCCCCACGTCCTTAACGAACACTGGCACCTGAAGCCAGCGCGTCTGCCATTTCGCCACTCGCCCGAGTGAAGCACCCACACGCTACCGACGACGGAACGCCGACACCCAAGGGGTGCGCGAGCCTGCGGCGCCGTACACCGAATAGACGAGCAGGCAGCCGGCCAACGCAAGTGCCGACATCGACAACAGATGGAAGCCGATCGCACGTCGGATGAATCCGGACGAAAACCCAGCGAGACCTCCGCAAAAACTCATGAGCAGATCGGCGGTGCCTTGCACGCGTACGCGTACCGAGTCGTCGATGGAGTCAACGAGGAGGCTCGAGCCGCCGATCAGGCCGAAGTTCCACCCGACCCCGAGCAGCCACAACGAAGGGAACAACATGACGTTGCCCTCCCCTGACACCGCTGAAAGCACGTTCGACATGACGAGCAGTACGCCACCGAGAAAGATCGCGCTCACTTGGCCGTGACGATCGGCGTACTTGCCGACGAGCGGACTGAACGCGAACATGCCTGCGATGTGCAACGACACGACGTACGGAGACACCGTTTCATGGCCGTGCAGACGGAGATGCACCGGCGTCATCGTCATCACAGCGACCATGGTCGCCTGCGATATGACCATCGCTGCGAGCGCCAGTCGACCATTTGCAGTTGCTCCGGCAGTTCGTATCGCAGCGACAAGGTTCATGCGTTGCTGCGGTTCGAACGTTGCACCGCTCACGGCGAGCGGGTCTGGGCGCAACCGTGCGAATGTGTTGGCGGCAGCAAGCAACAAGAACACCGATGCTGCAACCCATGGGCCGCTGTAGCGGGCAAGGCCGAACCATTCCTCGCCGGCCCACTGCGCGGGTGCCACGAGCAGTGGGCCGAACACTGCGCCGAACGTCGAAGCGAATACGACGCGACTCATCGCAGACGAGCGTTGGTGTGGTTCGGCAAGATCAGTGGCTGCGTATCGCGCGAGAAAGTTTGCCGCTTGCCCGTTGCCGAAGAGGAACAGTCCGGCAAGAAACCACGGGAGCGACGATCGCTCCACACCGACGACCGCGATGAAGCAACCGACTGCAGCCAACACGTAGCCGGTTTGCAGACCAGCGCGCCGACCGCCGCGCACCATTACTCGCGCCAACACTTGCGACATGAAGGCAGTACCCATCGTGACTGTCGCCGTTGCGATGCCACCGAGCGAAGTTTCTTCCCCGAGGATGTCTTGCACGACGAACGCGCCGACCGTCACGCTCGCGCCGAGTGCTGCCGCACCGACGATTTGTCCGCCGACCAGCACTCGCAGCACTCGTCGTTGTATCTCTGCTCGCGACTCGTTCACCGATGCGACGCTAGGTGACTGCAGCGACCATGCTCACCAGCCCCAGCCGTACAATAAATACGTGGCTTTGCGCGTCTATGACTCGACAATCCGCCCGATCGAGATCGGTCGCCGCCTCATCGGCGTGGTGGATGCCCAGGTCGCCGACGACACCCGCCAGATTCCACACGCGTACACCGTGCTTCTGCACCCCGACGACCGCGCCGCTTTTTCTGAAGTGGAGCGCGACCTCGCGCGCGAACTGGCGGAGGTCGTCACCCAACACAGTGAACGAGAGTCGTACCGCTTGGTGGAACCAGTCGTCGTGGCCATTCGCGACGACAGCGACATGAAACGCGGGAGCATCACGGTGATGCCTGCGCTCGTCTCGGCCAAACACCCCGTGGTGGGCGGGGCTTCGGGTGCCGCGACGCCCAGCGCGGTGGTGCCGGAGAGCGGCGAGGCGGTCGTCGTGCAGCCCATCGCCGCCAGCATGTCCGCCCCGGTCGCTGGTGCGATCACCTCCGCCATCGTGCTCGAAGACGGCACGCGACACGTGCTCGACACCGAGCGCGTGACCATCGGCCGCCAAAGTGGCTGCACCATCACCATCCGCGATACCAACGTGAGTCGCGAGCACGTGCAACTTCGCCGACGACCGAACGGCTGGACTCTGCGCGATCTCGGCAGCACCAATGGCACCAAGCTCAACGGCGTGCGGGTCGAAGGGGAGCAGATTCTCGCCAACGGAGACGTGATCATGCTCGGCGCGATCAAGGTGACGTTCGAGATTTCGTGACGTTCCAAACAATGGTGGTGGCGAAGTGAAAGTGGTGTGGGGTGCGGCAACGCACGTCGGCATGCTTCGACAACAGAACGAAGATGCATTCATCGCAGAGACAAGCGTGTTCGTCGTCGCCGACGGCATGGGCGGCCACAACGCCGGCGAAGTCGCGAGCGCACTCGCCGTAAAAGGCATGCGCGAAGCCGCCCAGAACGGCTTTTCTACGGCTGACTCCGTAGTAACGGCAATCAACGCCGCCAACGCAGAGATCCACCGCGCGAGCGGCGGACCGACCGACCAACGCGGGATGGGCACCACGCTCACTGTCGTGGTGCCGCTGCCCGCCGCGGGTGCCGAGCCGCAACGCATGGTGGTGGCGAACGTGGGTGACTCGAGGGTGTATCTCTGGCGCGACAATGATCTCAAGCAGGTGAGTTCTGACCACTCCTACGTACAGGAACTTCTGACGGAGGGATACATCTCTGCGGCAGAGGCGCGCGTGCACCCGCGACGCAACATCGTGACGCGAGCACTCGGCATCGAAGGCAACGTGAACGCCGACTCGTGGGTGCTGCCGATGATCGTCGGAGATCGCTACGTTCTGTGCAGCGACGGCCTCGTCGACGAAGTAGAAGACGAACGCATCGCCCAACTGCTGCGCGAGACGCCAGACCCGCAGGCTGCCGCCGATCGTCTGGTGGCCGCCGCGAATGACAACGGCGGTCGCGACAACGTGACGGTGATCGTCGTCGACGTCGTTGCAGACGATGCGGTACCGGCAACCGAGCTGAAAAAGCCCGACTCGCCGAAGCGCGGCAAGCGGACGTTGCTGGTCGCCGCAGCCGCAGCGACCATTGTCGTTGCAGCGTTGATCAGTGCCCTCGGATGGTACGCGCGCGACGGATATTTCGTGGGGTTCGACGGTGATGGTGACGACGCGACACTCGTCGTGTTCAAGGGGAAACCGCAGCAGGTGCTGTGGTTCTCCCCCACCGTGCTGCTCGACAGCGGGGTGAAGCGCAGCGAAGTGTTCCCGGCCCTGGCTCTCGACATCGACGAGAACCCGACGTATGCGTCGTCGGTGCGCGCCGTGGCGTACGTCAACTCGATTCGCGGAGTGGTCGAAGAACAACGCACGAGTGAAGGCTCATGAGTTCGCCCATCGTCGTGAACGGCAGGTACGAGCTCGGCCGACGCATCGGTCGCGGCGGCATGGCCGAAGTGTTCGTCGCCCGCGACAAGCTGCTCGACCGCCCCGTGGCCGTGAAGATTCTCTTTGCTGAGTATGCCAAAGACCCGCTCTTCGTCGAGCGGTTCCGTCGTGAAGCGATGTCGGCGGCGTCGCTCAACCATCCGAACATCGTCGCCGTGTTCGACTGGGGCCAAGTCGACTCCACCTATTACATCGCGATGGAGTACGTGCAGGGCCGCACGCTCGCCGACATCCTGCAGAAGCATGAACGGCTCACCGTGCTGCAAGCATGCGACATCGCACTCGACATCGCCGCAGCACTCGGTGAGGCTCACAAAACCGGCGTGGTGCACCGCGACATCAAGCCGGCGAACGTGATCGTGAGCGCCACCGGCCACGTGAAGGTTGCCGACTTCGGTATTGCACGCGCGATTGGTGCGGCCGTCGAGCAGGGCCTCACCCAGACTGGTGCCGTGATGGGCACAGCGACGTATTTCTCCCCCGAACAGGCGCAGGGCGGACAACCTGACCCGCGGTCGGATCTGTATTCACTCGGCGTGATCCTCTACGAGATGCTCGCTGGCGTGCCACCCTTCACGGGAGAGAACGCGATATCAATCGCCTACAAGCAGGTGCACGACGTACCGGTGTCGCTGCGCACGAAGAACCCCGAGATCTCGCCGGCCTTCAGCGCCATCGTGATGAAGTGCCTCGCCAAAGACCCCAACCGTCGTTATTCGTCGGCTGCGGCGCTGGCTGATGACGTTCGTCGCTTCGTCGACGGAAAAGAAGTGTTCGCTCTGCGCGAAGAACAGGCCGCCAACACCGACGCCGGCGCGACCACGCAAATGCCGGTGGTGAAAGGTGGTCATGACACGGAGTCCATCGATACTCAGCCGACCACGGTGATGCCGGCCGCCGGTGTCGGGCGAACACGACCGTCGGAGTATCCGCCGTACGACGACGTGGTGCCACGACGCACTGCTGCGTGGGTGTTCGGTTCGGTCATCTCCGTCATCGCGCTGGTGGCACTCGGCATCTTCGGGTTCCGTGCGTTCACCGACGAGAACGCGGGCGCGAACATCGTGGTGCCGAACGTGATCGGCCTCAGCATCGAGGAAGCCAAGAGCCTCCTCATCGACCTCGGTCTCACGCCCATCGAAGACCCGAAAGTGCGTGAAAACGCGAGCAACGATGTGGTGTACGAGCAGACTCCGGTCGCCGACACGCTCGCACGCCAAGGTGAGAACGTGATCCTCGTTTACAACCCTGGCTTCGTGCCGGTGACCGTGCCGAACCTCGTCGGCTTGTCGGTGCAAGAGGCCACCAACGTGTTGAAGGACGTGGGATTGCGCCTGGTGGTCGACCAGTTCGTCGCATCGACCGACATTCCCGCGAACCAGATTCTCGTGCAGTTGCCGACCGCGGGCCTCGGCGCTCGACCGAACTCCGTCGTCACGGTGAACGTCTCGGCCGGCACCAACACGGTGCGCGTGCCCGACGTGATCGGCGACGACCAGGCTGCTGCAAGCAAATTGCTGTCGGCATCCCCGCTCAACCTCGTGGTCACCGTGGTGCTCGAGTCGAGCGACGTGATAGAAGCGGGCCGCGTCATCCGGTCTGAACCGCTCGGCGACACCGCGGTGGCGCCCGGCAGCAGCATCGTGCTCTACGTGTCGAGCGGCAAAGTCGCGCTCGTGGCACCGAACGTGGTCGGCAGAAACGGCTCCGAGGCAGCGACCAACTTGACCTCGCTGGGATTCGTCGTAACCGTGAGCGAGCAGCCACTCCCTGCCGGAGATTCGAACAACGGTCTCGTTCTGGCGCAGAGCGTGCCGGCCGGAACGTCAGTCGCACCCGGGAGCCCGATCACGATCACCGTCGGTCGCTCCGACATTGCTACGACCGTCGCGCCGTAACGTTGGTCAGCAGCGAGCGAGAAAGTTTCGAAGCATCTCGTACCCGTGTTGGGTGAGGATGCTCTCAGGGTGGAATTGCACGCCCTCCACCTCGTGTTCGCGATGGCGAACTCCCATGATCGTGCCGTCCTCCGCCCGTGCGGTGACGATCAGCACGTCAGGCAACGACGACGGTTCGATCACTAACGAGTGATAGCGGGTCACCTCGATGGGTGATGGCAACGAAGAGAAGATGCCGAGTTGTTGGTGAGTGATCGACGACGTCTTGCCGTGGCGGATCTCCGGCGCACGCTCGATCGTCGCACCAAAGACATGGCCGATGGCTTGGTGCCCGAGACAGACGCCGAGCACGGGCACTCGACCTGCAGCGCGCGCGATGAGCTCGCAGGTGATGCCGGCGTCTTCGGGTCGGCCAGGCCCGGGCGAGAGGAGGATGCCGTCGACGTCGCGTGCGAGCACCGTGTCGACGCTGACCTCGTCGTTGCGAACCACGTCGGGTTTCGCTCCAAGTTCGCCGAGATACTGCACGAGGTTGTAGACGAAACTGTCATAGTTGTCGACCACCACGATGCGCGGAGCATGCACACGTTCAGCCTGCCATCGGGCACACCGAGACGCACCAAGATCATCGATTGTTGCTCCCCTACACTGAATGCTCGCATGGCACCCAACAAGCGTCGTACCGGCGGGCGAACGACTCCCCCGGGCACCCAGTCTCACCACGGTCGAGCCCCGGAGGCGACTGCTCGCTACACGCCTCCCGTCCCCGTGACCGTGAAAGAGAGCCCAAAGTGGGTGCCGATCCTTATGTTCATCTTGCTCGGGCTCGGAGCCTTGGTGATCTTGTTCTATTACCTCGGGTTCGTGCCAGGCGGACGAAACAACTTGTATCTCTTCTCTGGTCTCGCAATGGTGCTCGGCGGTTTGTTCACCGCCACGAAATACCGCTGACGTCAGTCGCCTGGCGCGGGTCTCAGTCGCTTGGCGCGACGAGTTGCATTTCTTCCAGGCAGTGCTTGGGGGGCGGCGGGTACTGGTCGGGTGCCAGGGTCAGTTTGAGTTCCATCCCGCACACTGAACAGCGGTAGCGCACGTTGATGCGCCGCATCTCACCACTCGGCGGTGGGGGCGGCAACGAGCTCGTCATGCTGCGCAACATACCGAGGCCGATCTTCCAGATGAACCACACCAGGGCGAGGCCGATACCGACCCACACGATGGTGCCGAACACGGCGGTGAGGCTTGGTTCTAGAGGCGTTCGATGATGAATGCGTTGGCCAAGCCACCGCCTTCGCACATCGTCTGCAACCCGTAGCGGCCGCCGGTGCGCTCGAGCTCGTTGAGCAGCGTGCAAGTGAGTCGCGCACCTGATGCACCGAGCGGGTGACCGAGGGCGATCGCACCGCCGTTGACGTTGACCTTCTCCATGTCTGGGTGCAGCTCTTTGGCCCACGCGAGCACGACGGCGGCGAATGCCTCGTTGATCTCAACGAGATCGATGTCGTCCATCTTCAATTTGGCGCGCTCAAGCACTTTCTTCGTCGCGGGAATCGGCGCGGTGAGCATGTAGCGCGGGTTCTCGGCGGCGAGCGCGAAACTCACGAATCGCGCGCGCGGCTTGAGGCCGAGTTTCTTCGCCTTCTCTTCGCTCATGATGAGGAGCGCTGCCGAACCGTCGGTGATCTGCGACGAGTTACCAGCCGTGACTTTTCCGCCTTCTTCGACGGGGCGGAACGACGGCTTCAGCGACGAGAGCTTCTCGAGCGAGGTTTCGCGGATTCCTTCGTCGGTAGTCATCATCTGACCGTCGGCGTCGAGCACGGGGACGATTTCGTTCTGGAATCGTCCTTCTTTGGTGGCGCGCGCTGCGTAGTTCTGCGAACGCAGGCCGAACGCGTCAAGTTCTTCGCGCGAGATCTTCCACTTCTCGCTGATGAGTTCGGCGGAGATGCCTTGGTTGACGAGACCACCTTCAGACTTGTAGCGCTCCTGCACGCGCGGGCCCATCGGGAAACCGAACTTGCCTTCGGCAATCGACGCACCCATCGGCACGCGGGTCATCACTTCGACACCGTTGGCGATGACGGCGTCATACGCTCCGGCGATGACGCCCTGCGCTGCGAAGTGGGCGGCCTGCTGGCTCGAACCACATTGACGATCGACGGTGGTGCCGGGCACCGACTCCGGCCAACCGGCCGCGAGCACGGCGTTGCGCGCGATGTTGAGGCCTTGTTCACCGACCTGCATGACGCAACCCATGACGACGTCATCGATCTGTGCGGGGTCGAGTTTGTTTCGTTTAGCGATGGCGTTGAGCGTCTCGGCGGCGAGATCGACGGGATGCCAGTTCTTCAGGCGGCCGTTGCGCTTGCCGAGCGGGGTGCGGACTGCGTCGACGATCACTGCGGTGTTCATGTGGGCTCCTTTTGCGGTGCTCTCATTATTACTGGTGAGCCACCAGACTCTTTCAGCGGAGGACTGGTGACGAAATCGACGAAGTCCGCAATCCGGCGCAGAATCGACGTGAACTGTGACCTCGGCGAGACGCCTTTGCCGTGGCACGAGAGTGAGGAGCCACTGTTGTTGCGGCTGGTGACGAGCGCCAACGTGGCGTGCGGCGGGCACGCCGGTGACGATGCATCGATGCGCGCAATCTGTGCGGAGGCTGTCCGCCTCGGGGTGGCCATAGGGGCGCAAGTGTCGTACCCTGATCGCGAGAACTTCGGGCGGGTCGCGTTGGACATGACAGCAACGGCTCTTGCGAGTTCGATCGGCGAGCAGTTCGATGCACTGGACGTGATAGCTCGTGAATGCGGGACGCGGGTGTCATACGTGAAACCGCACGGAACGCTGTATAACACCGTCGTTACGCGACACGACCATGCACAAGCAGTCGTGCAGTTGGCCGCGAAGCATCGCGTGGCGCTCTTTGGTTTGCCTGACTCGTTGACGATGCGGCTGGCTGGCGAAACCGGCGTGACGTTCGTTCGCGAGTGGTTCGCTGACCGGGCCTATCGGGCAGACGGCACGTTAGTGCCACGCTCGCAGACGGGGGCGCTCGTCACCTCGCCTCACGACGTTCGAGAGCGCGTGATGCGTGCGGTGCAGCACGGCGAGACCGTTGCTCTCGACGGCCACGTCGTCGCGACGCCGTTGGAAACGATCTGCATACACAGTGACACACCGGGTGCGGCTGCACTGCTCGCTGCGGTTCGTAGTGCGCTCGATGCGTGCGGCGTCGAGACTGCGAGGACATAACCCATGCGAGTGCGACCGTACGGGTACGAAGCGACGATCATCGACCAACTCGGCCCCTATGCAGCCGCGACACTGCGAGAGGAAATTCTCGATGCATGTGAGAAGAACGGTCTGCTATATATCGATGTGATACCGGCGGCAACGAGCGTGGTAGTAACGCACGAAGCACGAGTCGGCAACGAAATACGAAGAGTCGTCTCAGGTCTTAGCGAACGGGTGACTTCGGCGACACGTGCCATGGGAATGCTCGTTGAACTTCCGGTTCGGTATGACGGTGCGGACCTTACCGACGTCGCTGAAACTTGCTCACTGAGCGTCGAACGTCTGATTGCGTTGCACAGCAACGCCGAGTACGAAGTGTCGTTCTGCGGGTTCGCCCCTGGGTTTGCGTATCTCGTCGGGTTGCCCCGCGAGTTGCACCTGCCGCGTCGTGCATCGCCGCGCACACGAGTGCCAGCGGGGTCGGTGGCAATTGCTGCGAGATATTCGGCGGTGTATCCGCGCGAGTCACCGGGCGGTTGGCATCTTCTCGGTACGACGACGGCAACCCTTTGGGATATCGCACGTGAGCAGCCTGCGCTGTTGCAACCCGGCACACGAGTTCGATTCGTGAGAGCCGAGTGACGACGAACAGCGTGTCAAGCGACCATCGTGTGGCGATTCGTGTGGAACGAGTCGGCTTCACCACGCTGCAAGACCTCGGGCGACCGGGCTGGGCACACCTGGGCGTACCGCACTCTGGCGCGGCTGATCGAGCTTCGCACCGGCTGGCCAATCGTCTCGCTGGCAACCTGCCGACAGCCGCAACATTCGAGACATCGGGAGGCCTGGTGCTTCGCGCCGATCGCGACGTGGTTGTAGTGCTGACCGGCCCAGATTGCGAGGCGTTCGTCGATGAAATTTCGCTCGCGCGTTGCAGAGCGACTCGCGTCAGTGCAGGCCAGCATGTGCGTATCGAGCGTGTGCATGCCGGTGTGCGTTCGTATCTCGCAGTCTCAGGAGGAATCGATTGTCCGATGTTGCTTGGCTCTCGTTCGCTCGATGCATTGAGCGCAATCGTGCCCCAGCCGCTCACCGACGGCGTCGAGTTGTCCGTCGGCACGCCGCGCGACCAGCCGCAAAGTCTGGATCTCCCAATCTGGCCGACTCAAAGTTCGCGAATACGAGTGAGCAGGGGCCCGCATGCTGAACTCTTTGCACCTGAGTTGCTCGAGCAACTGACGCACACGACGTGGACGGTGTCGCCAGCGAGCAACCGCGTCGGTGTGCGACTTGCTGCAGCGACTGACGGCGATGCTGCTTTCGCAGATTCGCTCACGAGCAGCTCGCTCGGGGAGCTTGACTCGCTACCGCTCGTTCGCGGTGCCGTGCAGTTGACGCCGAGCGGCGAACTCGTCGTCATGCTCGCCGACCACCCGACGACGGGTGGCTACCCCGTCATAGCAGTCGTTCACGCTGACGACATCGACCAGTCGGCACAATGTGAACCCGGTATCGAGATTGATCTGTCGTGGACCGACTGAGTGCGGGTTCTGGTGGAGACGATGGGACTCGAACCCACGACCCCCTGCTTGCAAAGCAGGTGCTCTAGCCAGCTGAGCTACGTCCCCGAACGAGACGCTTCATGCTACGGGGTACGTTCCTACGCTTGACTTCGTGTTGCGCGGGCTCATCGATCCGCTTTGGTTGCCGCTCACCGTATTGATCGTCATCTGGGTAGCGCTCTGGCGACGCGGCGCGCTACCACCGTGGATGAAACGAATCGGCACTTCAGCGCTCGGCTTCATGTGGCTGGTGGCCACACCGTTCGGTGCGTTAATGCTCGAACGACCGCTCGTCGTTGAGTCGACCATTGAAGACGGCTGGACACCTGACTACATCTATGTGCTGAGCGGCGGTTACGACGTGGCGGACAGGCCCGAAGAAGACTCATCGGGAATCGAGACCATTCGTCGCGTGAACCGTGCCGCTCGATTGTGGCGCGAGTACCCGAACGCAACTTTGGTGATGGCAGGTTCGCAACCCGGGATGGAAGGCGTTCGTGCCCCCGAACAACAGGGTCTCCTCATGCAGGCGCAGGCCGAACGTCTCGGAGTGCCCAAGGAACGCATCATCATCGACTCGGTGTCGTTGAACACCAACGGCCATGCGAAAGTGGCGCGAGATTCGGGACTGCATGAGCCGAATGACCCGCTTGCCATCGTCACATCCGACTTTCACCTTCGTCGTTCTCGCCGAGAATTCGGGCGCTTTTTCAGCAACATCCGCATGGTCGGCTCCGACCCCGTGCGAACTGACGACTCGTTGGGCGACCTCACCGTCCAATCGTTCTTTCCGCGCGTCGATGACCTTCGCGACTCGGCTATCTATTTGCGGGAATACGCCGGACTCGCCCTCAGCGATCTGCGAAATTGAAAATTCCGCAAGATTGCGAGGTTCGCGCGGGGGCGCATGGGTAGCCTCGCTTCGTGACGCCAGCAACAGACTTCATCTATGCATATCGCATCATGCGGTTGCCGCTGCTGGATGCCGGCGGCGCCCCAATCGGGAAGATCGACGACATCGTCGTCGTGCCTGGGCGCGGACAAGAAGCCCCGAGGGTGCTCGGCTTCGTCGCGAGCAGCCAGCGACGCCGCATCTTCGTGACTGCGGCCCGCGTTGCTTCGCTCGATAATACGGGCGTGAGGTTGAAGAGCTACGACATTGACTTGAACCCGTTCCGACTTCGCGAGGGTGAGCGTCTGCTCGGCGCCGACATCTTCGACAAGAAACACGGTGACGAGACCGTCGTCGACGTCGCGTTGCATCACCAAGGGGGCCACAACCCGGTGTGGAGCGTGGCGAAGGTGCGGCTCGCCAAACGCGGTGCGTTGCTCGCACGGCCGACGTTCCGACTTGTCGATTGGAACGAACTCGCCGCGCTGTTTGCCCCTGCGACACCCGTCGCGGCAGAAGCCGCGCGTCTGCGCAACATGCACCCGAGCGATGTTGCGACGTTCATCGCGGCACTCCCCATCGAACAGCGCCGAACCATCGCAGCGGCGATGGATGACGAACGGCTCGCCGACGTGCTCGAAGAGCTGCCCGAAGACGAACAATTGCGACTCATCGAAGGCCTCGACCTCGACCGACTGAACAGCGTGTTCGACGAGATGGAATTTGACGATCTCGCCGACCTGCTGGGCAAGATGGGCATCGAACAGCGCACTCAAGTGCTCGAATCGATGGACGAAGACGACGCCGACACGATGCGACAGTTGCTGTCGTGGCCCGAGGGTACTGCTGGTGCGCTCATGACGCCCGAGGTGATCGTGCTCTCGCCCGAGGCCACGGTCGCAGAGGCGTTGGCGTACGTGCGCGACCCCGAGCGACACGCGTCGATTGCGGCCCAAGTATTCGTGACGCATGGTCCGCACGAGCCGCCTACGGGCGGATACATGGGCGTGGTGCACT
The DNA here is from genome assembly GCA_041180605.1 of Actinomycetota bacterium. Taxonomy (GTDB): domain Bacteria; phylum Actinomycetota; class Acidimicrobiia; order Acidimicrobiales; family Ilumatobacteraceae; genus F1-60-MAGs027. Next base: position 18,786 of record JBEGRF010000051.1, read on the forward strand.
TCCAGCGTTTGTTGCGCGAACCGCCGCAGACCAAGTTGAAAGACTGCGTGCAGCACGAACCGACCATCCCCCCGACCATGCCCGAACGCGACGTGATGACACGACTCGCCACGTACAACTTGCTGTCGGTCGCCGTCGTCGACGCCGGCAACCACTTGTTGGGTGCGATCACAGTCGACGACGTGCTCGACCGCGCGCTGCCGGGTGACTGGCGCCGCGCACAGATTGCTCCTAGCGTTGCTCACCACCCGACGAGCCACGTCGTCGAGCACCACACTGCACGGAGCCAGTCATGAAGCGCCGAGAAGACCTGGCCAACCCGCGCTACCGACGCAAGCTCAACGTGCCCTACGAACCAGGGGCATTCGGACGTTTCTCCGAGGCGGTGGCCCGCAACCTCGGCACGGCCCGGTTTCTCGTGGTGCAGACGTTTCTCGTGTTGGTGTGGATCAGCATCAACGTGTTGTCGATCACCTTGCGGTGGGACCCTTACCCGTTCATCTTGCTCAACCTGATGTTCTCCGTGCAGGCGGCGTATGCGGCACCACTCATTTTGTTGGCGCAGAACCGCCAAGAAGACCGCGACCGACAAGCATTGGAAAACGACCGCGCCGTCGCCACGCGGACGCAGGAAAACGCCGAATACTTGGCGCGCGAACTGGCTGGAGTTCGCCTCGCATTATCCAACACCGCGACCTCGAGCGAGATGCGCGAGGCGATCGATGCGCTCAGCGAGCGACTGGACCAGTTGCTCGAGCGCTCGACACCTGACGAACGGCGCGAAGCGTCGCAGAACTGAACTCGGCAGGTTTGCCGACGTTCACGAAATGGTCGCCGTCAAGCGACACCACTTCCGCGTTCGTGGCATCCGCGAGTTCTAGTTGCTTGCGCGGTGGAACGAGTTGGTCCTTGGTCGTCAGCACCACGCAGACCGGTAGTCGTAAAAACGCGGCGAACGGGCGTGCGTCGAATTTCGAGAGTGCGCGACCGGCCTGCGCCATGTGCCATGGATCGTTGCGGCGCCATTCCGACATCAACCAACCGAGATGCTTTCGCAACGGGTGGCGTCTCGTCACCTTGCGGGAAAAAAGGAAACGAATCGTGCTCGGGCGGATGAATCTTCGTGTGATCCGCCCGAGCGCGCGCGAAATGTTGAAGCGGGCGCGTTCTCTTGCAGTGGCACGCCATTCGAGTGCCGTTGCCTGCAACACGAGGCCCGACACCAGTTCTGGATGGCGACGCGCGAGCAGCATTGCGATGGGGCCGCCCATCGAATAGCCGACGGCGACCACCGAAGTGACGCCCAAAGCGCCGCACACCGCTGCGGCGTCATCTGCGCAGTCTTCGAGAGTGAAGTCGACGTCGGGACGCAGCCCTCTACCGTGCCCGCGATGATCGATGCCGACCACTGATACATGGACAGAGAGTTCGTCGTATGCCGTGAAGAAATTGAGGTCGCTCGATGCAGTCCAACCGTGCAACAAGAGCACCGTCGGTGCCGATGGGTCGGCGTGTTGCGAGTGTCGAATGAAGAACTCGCCGCGCCCCGGCACGTTCACGGTGCGGCCAGGCAGCAACTCGGGTACATCAATGTCGAAACGCATGGTTATCCGAGTGCGGAGCCGACGAATTCTTGGATGCGCAAGCCGTCTTCGACCAAGTCGTTGAGTAGTGCGACGTTCGGTGAGTCTTGGTCGCCGAGCAGTCGCGCACCGCTCGCGAACTCTCCGCTGATTACCTTGCGCGCCGCCGTGGCGGCGACGAGACCCGCGACGTGGGCGACACGGTCGGCGATGCCGACGACCTCGACGTGGCGGGCTTGGTCACGCCAGCCGCGAACTTCGACCCGCAGTGCGCCGATGCCGCCTTCAGCGTGCGGTGGTGTGAGCATCGGCAAGCGGGCCGTCAGCCGATCGCGTCGATTCGCCGACATGCGCACGGAGACCCTCAACAATTCGGGCAGTGCTTGATGGATCGCTACTGGATCGGCGAGCTCCGCACGGTAACAATCACGTGGCCCGACTGGGTCGGGAAACCAGCACAACTCGCGCCCGCTGCCAGCCGGGCGTCGCAGCCAGTCGCCGTCGTGCCAACCAATCGATTGACCGGCCAACGCCCGGTGGTGCTGTTGTGCGCATGCGGGGCCCGCTGTGCCGTGAATGGCGACGTGGGCTTCGTCGACCGAGCTGAAGCGCGACGACATCGTACGCACGAGCACCCCCGACAACCCGGGAGACATCGTGGCGCCGATGACGAGTGTTTGTCGCGACTGCGTGGCGATGGCATCGAGATCGAGCATGGCGAGCGTGTCGTCAAGGTCGTCGCTGCAGGAAACGACGCTGACGCCGGCTTCAAGCAGTTTTCGTGCAGCCTTCGCATGCGGTGCGGGGCACGCGAGCACGACGACGTTCGAGGAGAACATCTCGCTCGTTGCGACAGCTCGGACCTTCGTAGCCCCAGAACTTGATCGGAGCGACAGTCGGCGCGCCGCAGCGACATTGGCGTCGTTGACGACAAGTTGTGCTTGACCGCGAGCAATGAGGGTGTCGACGACGTGCGTGCCGACGAGGCCGGCGCCGATCACTCCGATCATGTCTGCTTCACTCCGACGGCGTAAAGCTTCGCCAACCGCCCTGCTTGGTGGTGACGCGCGACTTTCCGCCTCCACCGACACGCAAGATGCCGACTACGGCGGTGGCAACGGAGAGCACGAGCAGCAGGCGTCGGAACAGTTTCATCGCGTACGCGTCCTTTTTGTGGGGCTAACAAGAGTCGAACTTGTGACCTCATCCTTATCAGGGATGCGCTCTAACCAACTGAGCTATAGCCCCTCATTCGGGAAGTTCAGCCTAGGGCGTTCTTCGTGAGATCAGTTCTTTGAAGAACTCTTCTGGAAGCTGCGTCCAATTTGGGCAACCCAGAACTGACATGATGACTTGCTCCATTGCTCGCGAGGCAACAGGGCGGACACTACGCCTCCCACGCTTTGAACAATTTCCACAAGTTCGTCTGGGGTGCGAACAAATCCCCCTGTGACGATTTCTTCAAACGATGCCGAATGCACAGCAGCCCCTGTTTCGCGAGTTGCGAGAGGTGCGGCGAATTGAAGTGCAACCATGCCCTCAGGATTTAACGAGCGAATCAAGTGCTGCATCTGAATTCGCAGCGCGGAGTCATCCATGTGTTGTGCGACAAGATGGTGCATCACCAATGAATACTCATTTGAAGGTAGATCCTCTGCATGCAGAAACGCAGAGCCTCACAAATCTCCGACTTTCTCGAGTGCGATTGAAGAGATGTCAAGACAATCGAAACAATCGCTTGGTTCAGAAAGTCACCTCGCCATGTGCCATCTCCGACACCGACATCGAGAACCTTGGCTGCTGACTTGCTCAATCCTTCTTCTGCTCCCAGTCTCGACAAAACCTCGTCTGGAGGCGAACCAATTAGCTACAAATGGGACCCTGCCGTGTGCGCTCTTTCCCTGAAGTCGACGTAAGTGGCGACGTTGGAATCGAGGTCAGGAAGATTGCGTCTTAACAATGAAGCTCTGACGAGATTCCACATGCTCACCCTTACGTGTCGGTCGGTGAGCGTGCGTATTCGCTGAATGACGACATGGAGGCGACTCCTGTCTTTGCTCGTCATTTCAGTACTTGAGCATACGTGGTACTTACAATCAACAATTCAGTGACTTTGTACAGCTAACACATGGTTCACTCGTCCTATGTCTGGTATATGCCAGAGTTCTAATTCATAGTTATCAACAGAGAGACACCGGATTGAACTAGATTGCACGAGGCAGATATGACCGACATTGTCACTGATTACGACTCTGCGGAACGTCGGGCACTCGCGCACCTCCCCAATCAAGCGATACAGGCATTCGGGGCTGTCACATTTGCATCCGTCGGCTACCCAATTCGAGTTCATAACTCAGCTGAATTGTGGCGGTACATCGATGTGATGCATGAGGGCAGATTCGAACGAAATCTTGCTCTTCTCAAGAGGGTCTCAGATGAAGAACTTCAGTTGGCAGATTGGCTCGCGAAAGGCACTTTTGAGTACAGCACTACCCAATTCTCAAGGCCATTCACCGGACGTCATTGTCTGACGAGGGCGCTCTTTCAGCTGAGGGGAATACGGCGGCTAAAGAACGAGTGTCCGGGCAACAAGATCTTGGAGCTTGGTCCAGGGTCGGGTTACCTCTCGCTTCTCTTGGCAAAGACCGGGTACGCCGTCGACACGGTGGAAGTGGCGCAAGCCTTCGTCCTCCATCAATCCTTGTTTTTCAACCACTTCTTGCCGCGCGAGTCGCAGGTCATTAGACAGCGAGACAATCTGACGTTTACTTCACTGCCAGCGGCGGGGATACGACAAGTGCCCTGGTGGATTTACGCCGACGACACTCAGGCCACGCTGGACTACGACCTCATCACCGCGAATCACGCTCTCGCAGAGTTTCAGCCCGACAGTCTCGGCTTCCTTTTGCGACGCTTCGGGAAAGAACACACTGAGCGCTTCGGGCGCTCTCCAACAGTCCTTGCAGAGTCGCTCGGCGCACGAATGAGGCCGTACGAGGTTGTCCTTCAGCAATTCCACGAACACGGCTGGACACATCAGTTTGATGGCTCCTTTTACGTTTTTCGGTTTCAGCCAGAACACGCACGTGAGCAACTACAGAACGATCTTGAGGAACGGCGTTACCAACAGAGTTTTGTAAGGACTTTGAAGCGCTCCGTGTATCTCTTTCTTCATGAACGAACGAAGACGAACACTCCAGAGAAGGTTGGTCGGGCGGCCGACACATCAATTCAGACGCTGCGGAGTATCTTTGATGATCTCATGCCCGATGAGAAAACTCCTGACGAGCGCTACTGGTCACGCTAAAGAACCTGTAGAAAGACGATGGAGTGATCAAGAGTCGTTGGCTGAGTCCAATGCGTGATGCGGCTAGGCGAACTATCTTGGTTGAAGCATGAAATCAGCTCTCATCATCGGCGGGGGCTTTGCGGGGTGTGCGGCCGCCCACCAGTTGGAGCTACTGGGTGGTTGGGATGTCACGCTCGTTGAGGCAGCACCGTTTTTGGGGGCCGGTGTGCGCACGCAATGGTTCGGCGGACACCCATACACGTTCGGCCCCCGACACTTCTTGACTCAATATGAAGAAACGTTCGCGTACTTGAACCCAATCGTGCCGATTCGACGTTGCCCAGAGCACGAGTTCCTCACGTACATCGAACGGGACAACGCCTTCTACGCCTTTCCGATCAACATGGTCGACGTCCGCCAGATGCCGGACTATCCCGTCATTGAGAAGGAGATGGAAGAACGGCGCCGCGAAGAGTTCCGGGGCGCCAAAGTAGCTCGGAATATAGAGGAATACTGGATCGGATCCGTCGGAAACCGCCTCTATGACAAGTTCATCGACAAGTACAGCAAGAAGATGTGGCTCGTCGATGACAACCGAAAGATTGACACATTCGGATGGTCGCCCAAAGGTGTGGCTCTGAAAGATGGTCCGCGTGCGGCATGGGATACGGCGATTTCTGGCTACCCATATGCGCCAGACGGATACGACTACTACTTCGGGTTTGCAACGAAGTCCGCTCGTGTGCTGTTGAGCACGAAGGTCGAAAAATACGACATTCCATCCAAGAGTGTGCAGCTCTTGGGGGAACGAAAGTCATTTGATTTGATCATCAATACGATCTCACCCGATTCCTTGTTTGACGAGTGCTACGGACCACTTCCGTTCCTCGGACGCGAGTTTCACAAGATCGTCTTTCCGACAGAATTCGTGTTCCCGGAGAACGTCTACTTCCTTTATTACGCGAATGACGAGGCCTTCACCCGGCTCGTCGAGTACAAGAAGTTCACCAGGCACCAGTCACCGACGACGCTCATTGGTATGGAGATCCCGACTCATGGCAATGGCAAGCATTATCCAATGCCGTTCACGTCAGAGCAGCGTCGCGCGAATCGTTACTACGACGATATGCCACCGGGCGTATTCAGTATTGGGCGCGCCGGAAGCTACCTGTATGCAATTGACATTGACGACTGCATTCGCCAGACCCTGCTGATGGCAGAACAGATCAAGAATGGCTCGCAAGACCATCCAGTGCCCGGCGAAAACTACCGCTTTCCGGAACTTTCGCGAAACTAACTACTGTTTCAATTCTTCAGACTCCGCCTTCAGCGCATTTGTGACCTGTTGTTTGCGCCACGACGTCCTTGTCTCTGGACTTGAATCCCAGTCAAAGCGCGGAAAGTTGCGGTCACCGATGCGGTCGTGCGGGCCAAGCGTGATCTCGAGATGAGTGGTGACGTCCTCGATCGGAAGGTCGAGATACGCCTTGCGTGGCTCCACATAACTGAGCAGGTCTCGTCCCGGCATCAGCACCTGAGAACTTTCGACGACGCCATCCACGTCAAGCCTCACGAGCACCAGACGTCCGCGGAGAGGCATGAATAATTTGGGTTTCGTAGCCAACACCCGAGGCACCGAATCCATGCCCTGAGGCTGCGAAATGATCATCGCATGAAGCAGCGATGATGAGTTGGGGAACATGCAAATTCTGGCACTGCGATTCGTGCGTCGCGCGATTTGCTCAAGCGCGTCAACATGTTTTGCAGACGCAGTGAGTGCCTGGGAAAGGAAGTATGCGGGGGACAACCCCGATTCGTCGAGCCGAAAAGAATCAAGTTCTCCCATCATCGACCTAGTACGCACCGTAGAATTGCGTCGTCAATCACTCGCGTTATCGGCGGCGCCTCGTACCCAGTGAGTGACTGCAGCTTGCTCGTGTCGAGTGATACATCATGCGGCCTGTTCTCAAGAAAGGGCATGTCGTCAATTGACACGACTTTTATGCGAGGGGTTGCACGACCCATCATCTGCAGCTTGGAACAGAGCAATTCAAGTAAGTCGAGTCGTGAATGACTTTGTCCATCGCCCAAGTGGACTATACCTTTTGTGTTTTGTCTGATTAGCGAGGTGACAATCGCTGGTACGTCTTCAACGTGCTGGATGGAAAATCGCTGGTCATACGCACATCGCATCGACTCTGGCGAGTGCGAAATCTCTTGGATCCACCCCGTGAATAGCGACCGGTCTCCCAGGCGAGTGCCAACCGTCTTCGGAAATCGCAGCACGAGATAGTCCTGAGTCATGGCACTCAGTTTCCGCTCTACTTCGAGCTTTTGACGCCCGTATTCAAGAATCGGTTGAGGTGGTGACGTTTCTGGGTAATTTCCGGATAGTCCATCAAACACGAGCTCAGTCGAGGCGAACATGGGGACGATTCCATAGGAAACACACTGTGCGATGACGTTCAAAGCGGCCTCAACATTCAACGTTGCGCTTTCACGAGGCTTTGAGAAGCACGCATCCGGTTCTCTCTCGGCAAAGAGAATGAGGGCATGGGAGATGCGTTGCAAACCGTCGATACTCATCAGATTGTCACGAAGCGCGTCAAATGGTACGCAGCCGGGTACACCGCTACGGCTGGAGGTGAAGATGTCAGACGCGGAGCCAGTGCGAAGAAAAGCCGATCCGATAAATCCGCTCGCACCGAGAACGAGGAGGCTCATGGCTTTGTAGTCTGCCTGCAGTAGTCCGAGAGCTCTCTTGCGAGTCGATGCAGGTCTCGCTCTCTGTCTGGAAACGTCCAACTTGGGAATAGTGACCGAAAGTGAGATGCATCAAAAACGAAGTGTGCTAAGTCTTCTTGACTGAGCGCCTCAAGTCGGTCGTGGCGTACACCTCGAACGACCTCAAGTGCCTTCGATACATAGTCGTCGATGGTCCAACTGTCACCACGAACCACGTTTGCCAACCCGCTGAGTGGACTTGCGGAGAAGTGGTGCAAGAAATCTGTGACTTCCCAAGCTGATAACCAGTCACGTCGGACGAAGCCATTGGCCCCCAAGGCAACCTGCTGGCTCATCATGCCGTTGAGGAGAATTTTGTCTAGTGATTGATTTCGATTGCTTCGACCTCCGAACACTCCGGGCAGTCTTGCGATGAACGTCGGAAATTTATCCTGAGACGCGGTCATCACAAGCTGTTCGGCTTCGCGTTTGGCCCGCGCATAGAGACCCGAATCAACAAGGGTGCTGCACTCGGTAATCGGTGTCGCAGGGCGCTCGCCGTACACCACAATCGAACTGGTGAACACCATCCAATCAGGACTGGTGTATGACATGACGTTCTCGGTGAGTCGCATGTTGATTTCGTATTCTGCGCCGGTCTCCCCGCGACGACGGTCAACAAATGCGGCAAACACGACCGCATACGACCGCGGCAAACTCCTACAGAACGACTGCACCGCTACCGAGTTAGTCAAATTGAGTTCTTTTGATGTTGGTGCAATCACTTCATGCCCGTAGCGGCGAAGTTCTTCGACCGCCACAGAACCAAGATCACCACTCGCGCCGAGAAACAGAATCATTGGACCCACACGAAAACTACCCCAGTACCCGCCACCATCGGCTAGTGGCTCTGCAAAATCACGTACCCGCGCACTGTTTGTTGGCATAGTGTTGAGACCAATGGCTGCGCTTTCATTTCTTGCTCCCGAAGATACTCAACTCAGTGAACGTTTCCTGACTGACGGCTATGTCATACGACAATGCGAGTCAATTGACGCACTCAACACTTTCAGTGAATGGATTCGCACACGAGCAAATCAGTGGCTCGCCGACAACGGGCATGATGCGCATATTCGCGAGTTTCAGGGTTCCCATTCGGCCGTCAAGGCTTCATTTCTCAATGATCTTCGGCTTCATCTCTTTGCGAGTATCAACGCAGAGCCTGACTCTCGAAAGACCTACTTCACATTTGCAGCTTCATTACTGCAGAGCATCGTTGGGAACGAGCTCGCAATGCAGAACAAGCTCAATCTCTCGATTCAGCAACCCGAAGACCAGACATCAGTGCTCGAGCTGCACTCTGATGCGTGGACGGGTGACTCACCGTTCCAAGTGGTGCTCTGGGTGCCACTCACCAACAGCACTGGAACCAACGCAATGTACCTGCTGAGTCCTGAGAAGAGCATCGAAGCCTACGGTCGGGTTCGCAACGGCGAGCTTGCGTCAATGTCCGAGATTCACGTCGCGTACAAGAACTACTTCAAACCCATCGAAGTGAATCGAGGCGAGATCCTCGTTTTTGACTCCAATTGTCTCCACGGAAACCAGCTCAACACCACATCTGAGAGTCGGTGGTCGATCAATTGCAGATTTACGAGTTTGATGGCTCCGTCAACCTCACCCGAATGCCAACTTGGATCGTTCTACACCCCGATCATGGTTCGTCCCGCGACCCGGATGGGCCTGCGAGCCATAAATGCTCTTGGCTTGGGCTGAACAGGAATGGGAACAGACTCCTTCAACGTCAAGGGATACACGTCGCGTCGAGCCTTCTCCGGGTTCCGGATACCAATCCCGTTACAAAGTGCTTCGATTCGCAGGTACTGCGAGGACCGAAAATACGTTTTCAACCACCATGTCGTCGAGAACCTCACACCAGACAGCTTTCTCGTCTTGGAGCGTGTCGTAAAGGAGGCACATCTCTATGACGGCATCGCAATGTGCAGCATGGGAATGCTGCCGAAGAGTGTGAGCCATCGAACTTCACTCTTACAACGTTGCATCGACGCTGAAGTCTCGGTGCACTTCATCTTCGAGCAATATGTGGTGCAGACAGCATCGGATGTCGCCGAACTCAACGACCTTCTCTCGATGGTCCACGTGATGGCTTCTACTTCGAATCGATCCGCGATGATTGCCGACATGTTGGATCAGCATTGACAGTCAGTCGAATCTTGGTGACGGGGGCGACTTCACCACTCGGACTTGCAGTGGGTCGACGCATAAAGTCGCTCTCTCACCACGCGACCGGAACGGTTCGTAGGGGCCACTCCAAAATTCCGAATTCGATTTTCGACCAGCTGGTGGTCGTCGATTTGGAAGAGCAGTCGACTATTGAAGCACTCATTGGCGACTTTGACGCGATCATCCACGTCGCTGCTGCCAGTTATGACACACCCGAGCGACTCATGCGCATCACAGGAGTCGCCACCGGTCAGCTCGTCGAAAAGGCGATTTCGTTGTCGATACCAAGGTTCGTTCATGTCTCTGGCATGTCCGTCTATGGCCAGCCTTCTGTATCTGTGGTCAGGTCAGACACCCCGGTCTTGCACAGCTCGCCGTACGGGGCTGCCAAGTGGGCGGCCGAGTGCCACCTCCACGAGGCGCGACAAGACATCGCAGGCTTCAGCGTGCGAAGCCCCGCCATCGTCGGGGCGCATCCTCTGACGCATACCCACTTCTTGGCAAAGGTTCACGCGCACATGTGCTCAGATGCGAAGGTTTGCGAGTTGTCGAATCCTGACTTCCGATTCAACAACGTGATTCACGAAGACACTCTGGCAGAGTTTCTCGTCGATCTGGCACTGTCGGACTTGAAGGGGTTTGGTTACTGCCCTGTGGGTTCGGTTCCGGACGAGAGCCTGAGAGAGATCATTGAACGGATAGCCAGGCATACGGGATACCGAGGAAAAGTCGAATGGGTCGCAACAGAGTCTTCACCCTTCGCCATCGGGTTGGACGATGCTGTACACAGTGGATTCCACCCGATCTCAACCAGTGAAACCATCCGTCGATGGTTGGTCTGAGAACACTCTGATCTGTCAGGTTTCGCCACCCCATGCGCGAAGTGCCTGGGTGGTGGCTACGGCAAGGAGTGTCTCGAGCATCTCCGAGAGTCGACGTTGACGGTCTTCCTGGCTGACGGTGGTTGAACGAAGCAGTAGTTCAACTTCTGAGATCTTGTGCGGGTTCAGCCCGAGACGAGCAAGACGAACGGCATTCACGCCTCTCAAACGCGACGGGGTTCCAAAGTGCAGGGACATCTCCGGCACTCTTCCTTTGACGGTGGCATTCATCCCGACCATGGCGAATGCTCCGATGTGCGATCCTTGGTGGAGGCACGCCCCGAGACCAATTTGACTGAAGTCACCGAACGACACTCGACCCGAAGAAAGTGCCCCCGGAGCAAAGACAACCCCGATACCTGAGGTCACGTCATGGTCAAGGTGGGTTCCAGTGTGGAGGTAGTTCAAATCACCAATTGACGTCGTGCCGCCGAGCCCTGCATGAATCGTCACCTTGTCACGAATGACGCACTTTGATCCAATACGAACTTCGCCAGACAAGGCTGGATTGATTGCGGAGTACACGACGAAATCGAGGTGTGCTGAACCCGGGTAGCCGGACGCACTCTCTGCGGGAGCACCGATGACTGAACCCACCCCGACGGAGTTATCGTCGCCGATGGTTACGCGGCAACCCAGACCACCAACGACTGAAAGCGGCCCGATCGTGTTGTTGGATCCGAGCGCGACATCATCGGCGACGATTGCTGATGTGTGGATTCGATTGCCACGCTGATCGACCACCCACTGCGAGGATGAACTCATGCGAGCTCCTTTTCCGGCGAGTTACTCGCGAAGAATTAGACTACTGATGTTGTGCCTTGTGTGCCCTGCCAAACAGTGAGTTCCGACTCGGCACGTGATCGAATGGATCTCAAATGTCGCTAGCAATTGACGGTGGGACGCCCGTCCGGGCGCGTCCGATGCCTGCGAGGGAGGCATTCGGACCAACCGAAGAGGCTGAACTCTTTGCGTGCATACGGCACTATCGATCACTGGGACAGGATCCGCCGTACAACGGCAAGTGGCATCAGTTGTTCTCAAGCGCCTTTGCGGAATATCAGGGAGGCGGGCACGCCTTGCCAGTCAGTTCGGGAACCGGGGCTGTGTACGTAGCACTTGCCGCACTTGGGATACCGCCGGGTTCAGTCGTACTCACCTCGCCCGTTACCTGCGCCGGAGTGATTGGGGCAATTCATGCACTCGGACTTCGCCCGAAGGTGGTCGACTCGGCAGTCGACAGTCTGAACATCGACGCGGAGCAAGTACTGCGTCGATTGGACGACGACGTGCGCGGAATCGTGATCACGCACTCGGGTGGTGAACCAGTCGATGTTCCATCAATCATCGAGGCAATCGGCAGCAAGAACATCGCAGTGCTCGAAGACTGCAGCCAAGCCACCGGGGCAAGCATAAAGGGCGAGAAGGTGGGGACATGGGGACATATTGCCGCGTTCTCCACGATGTATCGCAAGAATCTCGCAGCCGGAGCAAGCAGCGGGTTGGTGTACACCAAGGACTTTGATCGATACCACCAAGCACTGAGTCTCTCTGACCGTGGGAAACCCCTGTGGAGGCTCGATGTGAACCTCAATGACCCGGGAAACGTGCTGCACCCGGCACTTAACTGGAACTCCTCCGAGATGTCGAACGCCATCGGATTGGCGAGTCTGAGACGCCTTGACGACACGAACGAGCGCCGTCGTGTCTTTCTCCGCAACCTCTTTGCGAAGCTGAAGGCCCGCGACTCAGTCTGCTATCCAGGTCAGTTTCACGATGGATTCGCACCGTTCTACTACCCGATGTTCGTGGATCCGGCGCGAATTCCAGTCAGTGCTGAACGATTCGCGCTCGCAGTACAGGCCGAAGGCATCCCCCTCGGTGCAAAGTACGGCTGTGTCGTCAACACCTGGCCGTGGACAGAAAATCTTGTCACTGACGCGTTCGTTCCTAAGAATGCTGTTAGCACCAGGGATCGCAGTTTCAACCTGCATCTCCACGAAAACTACGGTGATCAAGAAGTAGACGACATCGTTGCTGCAATTGATAAGGTCGCGGCTCATTACTCGCGATAGCTCGGAGACTCCGTCGGCAAAGCCGACACAGGAGATGCGGATCTAATCGAGGAGATACGAGTGTTTTGACAAGAACGCGGTTGGAATCCTCCAGGGTTCATACTTGGGGTATTCAGACATCATCGCGGCGTATCGTTTTGCCAGCGACGAAGCCTCGTCAGACTCACACCACGAACCGTCGAGTCGTCGGATCATTTCTTGATGTGCGTCGATGATCTCGTCCGGAGAATTTCTCGTCATTCGAAGTTCGCCGCGCGAGGCTGCTTTGTAGGGACTGCTCCTCGCAGCAAGGATGTCTCTGAATGTCAGCCTGGTACCGTCATGCGTTTCGTAGCGAGTCGGCAAACACATGCTGCCTGCCGGAACCCGACCGTTGCGAATTTTGAAGCGGGCGAAGTTGGTGAACAACACCGGTCTCTTAAATGGTGCTGCGAGCCACCATGCACCGACGTTGTCCGTCCAGAAATATCGGCAGATGCTCGCCAGTGCAACTTCTTCCGGACCGCCTAGCTGACCGAACTCCACAAGACGAGGTATTTCCCTTGGTATCTTGGCGCGCCCAGTGTCGGCGGAACCGACCATCATCAAGGGGATGTCGTGACTCCTGAAGTAATCCACGACCGGAGTGAGTTCTTCTCCTACAGACTCGAGCGCAAGTTCTTTGGCGAGGTATTGCGGATTGTTCTCTTCGTCGTACTGACGAACGTTCAGCGCCATGAGCACCAGTTTTCCTTCGTCGGCTCCGATTCGACGAAGAAGGCTCTTCCTCAGGTCAACGAGATTCTCGGGCACGCGCAAGGAGGTGGTGGACAACTTCTGTTCGACCCTGTCTGTCAAACGACGCGCAGCAATGAACGGCCGTGGCTGCAGGAGAATCGCTTGCTGAACAAACATCCACGCCCCTGCCCCAGTCATCACTCGCCACCCGAGTTCTGATTCATAGACATCGCAAAGTGCGTGTCGGCGACGCGAAAGCACCATGACGATGTCGTTCTTTGCCGGAGGTTGAGACTCGCTTCTCAACACCTCCATCAGTTGAACGAATGGACCAAACTCACCCTCGGTTGCCAGAACATGGATTTTCCACGAGCCCTTCAACATCGCGCGCAACGCGACGAATGGAAGGATGAGGACAGCGAACGGAATTGCGGCAAGCATGTACAAAACCGCCTTCAACGTGTTGGCGCGGGTCGGGTACTGGTGATGGCGAACCACTGACCGCTCTGACAAGAATTTTGAGAGACTCGTTTTGACCAGACGAAGCTGCCGTTGAATCATCAGCAGGTGCCGGTCGGGGGTTGCCGCTGATTCACGTTTCGTGGGACTCAAGCACGACTTCTTCTTCGAGCACAGTGACGCGCAGACCGCCGACCAACTCCGTGATGAGATTGAACATCACGGCACCGATCACCCAGCCGGCGGTGCCGAGTAGTGCGGCAAGCAATCCGAAGGCCGCGAAGTTACTTAAGAGCGCAGTGCCATTGAAGGAGAACGTCTCCCAGCCGAACGACTCGAAGAAGTTTTCGACGTTGTCGATCGTGCCGGTGGACTTGGCGACGCCCCACAGCAGCGCGGCTGCGATCAGTGCCACCACGAATAGCACCAGGTGGAAGACAAGACCGACCTTGAACACGCTCCACACGTCGATATCGCGGATGACCCGAGTGACTCGGCGTAGACGCGGTCGTGCTGGACTGCGACCTGCTCGAGATGAATTCGCTGCGTCGCTCATTCGCTGTCATCAAGTGTACGACGATGGTCGACCGCAGTCGACTGCGACGAAACGCCGTGGCGCACGACGTGCACCGTGACCGTCTCGTCGTCGTAATCGACGGTGAATTCGTCAACCTCGTGCTGTCGAGCAATCTCGTCGAGATCTCCATCGATGACGGCCGCAAGTGCTAGTGCCTCGGCTGCAGTCAATGCACGGTGTTCGTCGATTACTGATTCCGCGAACTGCGACATTGCGAGAGTGACGAGTGACGTGACGGCGATGATCGCCACAAGCAACGGTGTGGCAGAGCCGCGGTCGAGACGCACTGGTCGGCGCGACGGGGTTATTCGGCGTCGCCGGCGATGATCGGCGCGACGGAGGCAACGACCTGGCCGGATTCGAGCGTCATGACGCGCACGCCCGTGGCGGCTCGACCTTGGCTCGAGATCTCGCGGACGGGCATGCGGATGGTCGTGCCTCCCGAGGCAACGACGACGATTTCATCTTCGAGACCCACCATGAATGCCGCGACGACACGGCCCTTCTTACCGGTGAGCTTGATGCCGATCATGCCCATGCCGCCGCGGCCTTTGCGCGCGAAATGGGTGATCTGCGTGCGCTTGCCGTAACCCGACTCGGTGACGAGCAGGATTGATGCTTCGTCGCGTGCGACGTCGACCGACACCACTTCATCGGTGCCGCGCATCTTCATGCCGCGCACGCCGGCTGCGGAACGGCCCATCGATCGCACCAACTTTTCGCTGAAGCGGATGGTTTGACCGCCTCGGGTCACGATGAACACGTCGTCGGTGCCGTTGGTTTCGATAACACGAACGAGTTCGTCTTTCGGGCGCAGTTTGAGTGCGATGAGGCCGTCGCGGCGGCTCGAGTCGTACTCGTCGAACTTGGTCTTCTTGACCTGGCCTTGCTTGGTTGCGAAGAACAAGTAGCGCTCGCCCGGGAACTCGCGTGTGTCGATGATCGCCTGGATGGTCTCCCCCGCCTGCAGCGGTAGCAGGTTGACGATCGGGATGCCTTTCGCGGTGCGTTCGCGCTCGGGCACTTCGAGCGCGCGCAGACGGTACACGCGACCGCGGTTGGAGAAGAACAACAGGTAGGCGTGCGCCGTGGTGAAGATGACGTGGCGCACGATGTCGTCGCTCTTTAGTCGCGCACCGCTGACGCCGCGGCCGCCGCGGCCCTGCGTGCGGAAGGAGTCGGCCGACACTGCCTTGATGTACTGCTCCTGCGTCATCACGATGACGAGTTCTTTGTCTTCGACGAGGTCTTCGACGCCCATTTCACCGACATCGGCGGCGATCTGACAGACACGCGGCGTAGCGAACGTCTCTCGCACCTTGGTGAGCTCGCCCGAGATGACGGAGCGCAGTTTCTTGTCATCCTCGAGGATGGCGGTGAGTTCCTTGATGCGGGCACGGATTTCTTTCTGCTCGGTCTCCAGGTCGATGCGCGAGAGCCTGGTCAATTGGCGCAACTGCATGTCGAGGATGTCGATGGCCTGGCGCTCGCTGAAGCCGAACTTCTTCGACATCAACGCTTCTTTGGCGGCGTTGGCGTCTTCGCTGGCGCGGATGACTTTGATGACCTCGTCGATGACGTTGAGGGCCTTCAGGCGGCCTTCGAGGATGTGGTTGCGTTCCATCGCCTTGTCGAGGCGGAACTGGCTGCGGCGGGTGATGACCTCGATCTGGTGGTTGATGTAACCGACGAGAGCGTCGCGCAGATTCAGCGTGCGCGGCACGCCTTCGACGAGGGCGACCATGTTGACCGGGAATTGGCTCTGCAGCTGGGTGTTCTTGAAGAGGTTGTTCATCACGACGTTGGCGTTCGCGTCGCGCTTCAGCGTGATGATGAGGTTGGTGGCACCACCAGCCGAGTTGTCGTTGACGTCGGCGATGCCGTCCAACCCGTCGTTGTCGACGAGCTCTTGGATGCGCGCGGCGATGGACGAGCAACTCGCTTGGTACGGCAGTTCGGTCACGACGATGCGCATCTGGCCGCGCTGGCCTTCTTCGATCGCCACTTTGGCGCGCATCTTGATGCTGCCGCGGCCCGTTTTGTAGGCATCGGTGATGCCCTCGCGACCGAGGATGAGCCCGCCCGTCGGGAAATCGGGGCCTTTCACGAACTTCATCAAATCCTTCACGGTCGCGTCTGGGTTGTCGATCAAGTGCAGCGTGGCGTCGATGATCTCGCCCAAGTTGTGCGGAGGAATCGAGGTGGCCATACCGACGGCGATGCCCTGCGAGCCATTGACCAGCAGGTTGGGGAACCGCGCCGGCAGCACCGTGGGTTCTTCCGTCGTGCCGTCGTAGTTCGGCATCAAGTCGACGGTGTTCTCCTCGATGTCGGCGAGCAACTGCATGGCAAGCGGATGCAGGCGCGCCTCGGTGTAGCGGCTGGCGGCGGGGCCGAAGTCCGGCGAACCATAGTTGCCGTGGAAGTCGATGAGCGGGTGGCGCAGCGAGAACGGCTGAGCCATGCGCACGAGTGCGTCGTAGATCGCCCCGTCGCCGTGCGGGTGGTAGCGAGCCATCGTGTCGCCCGTGACGCGGGCACACTTCACATACGGGCGGTCCGGGCGGAAACCTTGCTGGTCCATGTCCCAGATGATGCGGCGGTGCACGGGTTTGAGGCCGTCGCGCACGTCGGGCAGGGCGCGCGACATGATCGTGGAGATCGCATAGTCGAGGAACGAACGCTCCATCTCTTCTTGCAGCTGGATGGGTTGCACCGAGTCGCCACTCGAAAGCGGCAGTTGCGACGAGCCGTTGCCGTCGCCGGCACCGCCCTTCTTGCCGCCGCCTGACTTGCCGGCTGATTTCGGCGTTTCTGGTGAGTCGCTCTTCTTTTTTGCCATGGTCGTGTCTCTGCTGCCGTTGCCTTAAAAGTCGAGGTTGCGCACGTCGCGCGCGTTGGTGGTGATGAACTCTTTGCGGGTCTCGACGTCGTCGCCCATGAGCACGCTCATGATGTTCTCTGCTTCTGCGGCTTCGTCGACGGTGATCTGCAGCAGGGTGCGCGTCTGGGCATCCATCGTGGTGCCTTTGAGTTCTTGCCAGTCCATCTCGCCGAGACCCTTCAGGCGCTGGAACTCTTTCTTGTGGTTGGCGTGCTCTTTCAAGAACGCGCTCTTTGCAGTGTCGTCCTTCAAATAGACCTTCTCTTTGCCCACTTCGGTCGAGTACAGCGGCGGCTGCGCGATGTAGATGAAACCGCTCTCCACCATCGGACGCATCTGGCGATAGAAGAACGTGAGCAGCAACGTGCGGATGTGGCTGCCGTCGACGTCGGCGTCGGCGAGGATGATGACTTTGTGGTACCTGGCCTTCTCCACGTTGAACTCGTCGTTGCCGACGCCACCGCCGATGGCGGTGATGAGTGCCTGGATTTCGTTGTTCTTCAGCATCTTGTCGAGTCGTGCGCGCTCGACGTTCAAGATCTTGCCGCGAATCGGAAGGATCGCCTGCGTGCGCGGGTCGCGCGCGTCGACCGCGGTACCGCCCGCCGAGTCGCCTTCGACGATGAAGAGTTCGCTCTCACCGGGGTCGCCGCTCGTGCAGTCCTTCAACTTGTCGGGCATGCCCGCGCCGGACAGCGCCGTCTTGCGACGGATGGCGTTGCGTGCATTCTTGGCGGCGATGCGCGCCTGCGCGGCAGCAACCGCCTTCTTCACTACTCGGTTGGCCTCGGTCGGGTTCTCCTGCAGCCACTCTTCCAACTTGGTGTTCGTCTCTTTCTGCACGAACGAGCGCATCGACACGTTGCCCAACTTGGCCTTGGTCTGGCCTTCGAACTGCGGTTCACGCAACTTGACCGACACGACGGCGGTAAGACCCTCGCGGATGTCCTCGCCGAGCAAGTTCTCGTCTTTTTCCTTCAAACCACCGGAAGAACGGGCGTATTTGTTGAGCACTGACGTGAGGGCGGTCTTGAAGCCCTCGACGTGCATGCCGCCTTCGACGGTGGAAATGCCGTTGGCATAGCCGTAAATGCCCTCGTAGTAGCCGGTGTTCCATTGCAGGGCGATGTCCAAGGTCTGGTCGTCTTCGCTCGCTTCGTAGTGCGCAACCTTTGTGAAGAGCGCCTCGCGCGATTGGTTGAGATGCTTCACGAAGTCGACGATGCCGCCCTTGTATTGGAACGTCACTTTTTGTTTCTTGTCACCTCGATCGTCGACGAAGACGACCTCGAGGCTTTTGTTCAGGAACGCAATCGTTTGCAGGCGCTCGGTGACGGTGCGCGCGACGAACTCGACGCCCTCCGCCTTGAAGATCTCGGGGTCCGGCCAGAACCGTATCGACGTGCCGCGCGCCGATTTGTCGGGGGAGGCGCCGACTTTCTGCAACTTGCCTTTCGGTTTGCCGCCGTCGACGAATTCCTGCCGGAAGTGCGTGCCGTCGCGATGCACTTCGGCAACGACGCGCACCGACAACGCGTTGACCACGCTCACGCCCACACCGTGCAGGCCGCCGGACACTTTGTATCCCTCGCCGCCGAACTTTCCGCCGGCGTGCAGCACGGTGAGGACCACTTCGAGCGCACTCTTGCCCTTGTGGGGGCCGGACGGGTACGGGTCGACCGGGATGCCGCGACCGTTGTCGACCACTTCGCACGACCCGTCGGGGTGCAGGGTGACGACGATCTTGTCGCAGAACCCGGCCATCGCCTCGTCGACGGAGTTGTCGACGACTTCCCAGATGAGGTGATGTAAGCCGGCAAGCCCCGTCGAGCCGATGTACATGCCCGGGCGGCGGCGCACTGGGTCGAGGCCCTCGAGCACCTGGATGTCTTTGGCGCCGTACGACGCCGAACCCTTGCGGGAGGTGCCTTTGGTGGCGTCGCCGGAGGTGTTCACTGCCACCGCGATCCCCCGCCGAACGCGTGGCGAAGAGGGCAAAAATCGGTCATGTTCAGTCGTCTCATTCTAGTTGTGTGCACGGCGCGCAAAGAGGAACTTGGGCTGCAAAAAGTACCGATTTATCGGCGTTTTACGCGCACCTCGAGTGCCGTGACCGGTGTCGTAGTGAGGCGGGAGATTTTTTCGCACAACGATGCTTCGAGGAAACGCATTTCAGTGGCCCAGTGCGGGTCGTCGACTTCGACGACGAGGGTGGAGCGGTCGAGCTTGACCGGTAGCACGTGCACGGCGACGGCTTCACCGACGAGTTCTTCCCATGCACCGAACACGCCGCGCACACTGGCTGCGTCGTCGCTGCCGAGCGAGGCGAGCAGGCGCGACAACTGGCCCTGCAAGGTGGTGCTCGGGGGAAGCTCGTCGCGGCGGGGGTCGGTGGTCATGGTCGGGTCATTGTCGGTCGGGAGAGGTGGGGGTGACCTGGCCGCCATCCACTCGTAGCCAGCGGGTGATGCGCGGTGAGTCGGGCAGGTGGTGGGCGCTCGTCACGATCATTTGTCGGTACGGCACGACGGCGAGTAACTGATCGAACAGCTTCTTGCTGCGTTCCGGGTCGAGCGCGGCGAGCACGTCGTCGAGCACCACGACGGGCGGTGACCCATGTTTGTCGGTGACTGCTTGGTGCGCAGCCATGCGCAAGGCGAGGCCGAGCGACTGTTGCTCGCCGTGCGACCCTTGCGTGCGGGTGGCGAAATCGTCGAGTTCGACGATCATGTCATCGCGGTGGGGGCCGACGGTGCTCGTGCCTCGCCGCAAGTCGTCATCGCGCGACTCAGCGAGTGCGGCAGCAAGACCGTGCTCCCGCCACGGAGCGTCGTAGTCGAGCCGCACGTTGCAATCGCGATCCAACAACGACTGGTAGGCGGTCTGCACGAGCGGCGAGATCGCTGCGACGAACTCGGACCGGGCCCGACCGACCTCATCGCCCACCGTGGCGAACTTGTCGTCCCATGCATCGAGTGCAGAGAGCGTCGACGCCGATGGGCGGTAGCCGGATTCTTTGAGCAGAGCGTTGCGTTGGCGCAGCACTCGTTCGAGTTCACCGACCAGGTCGAATCGCGAAGGATCGATGGCGACGATGCTGTCGTCGAGAAACGTGCGCCGTTGGCTCGCCGCCCCGTAGACGAGGAAGCGGTCGTCGGGCGAAAAAACGGTGGTGCGCAGCACCCCGAGCAGGTCGCGCGTGCGGTTGATGCGTTTGCGGTTGACCTGTGCGACTGACCTGCCCGCCGTCTTCAGTTCGATTTCTACGAGGAACTCTCGTTCGTCATCGTGCACGATGTCGGCGCGCAAGAAAGCGCTCTCTGAGCCGCGGCGCACAACATCGTCGTTGGCGACGCCGCGGAACGATTTCATCGTCGAGACGACGACGAGCGCCTCGGCGAGGTTGGTCTTGCCGGCTGCGTTGAAGCCGACCAACGCGTGCACGCCCGCGCCGAGGTCAAGTTGCAACCGTTCGTAGTTGCGAAAATCGGTGAGCTGCAGCGAGCGAACGATCACGACGTGAGTCGTTGCGGCATCACGAGATAGAGGTAACCGTCGTTGGTGGAGCCGCGCAACACTGCCGGCTTGATCGGATCGCTCGACTCGATGCTGATCGTCTCGCCGTTGCACGCCTCGACGCCCTGCAACAGGTAGTCGGGGTTGAAGCCGATCGTCATCTCGGGGCCCTTGTAGTCGGCGTCGAGTTCTTCGATGGTCTCGCCGGTGTCGTTGGTGTGCACCGACAGCTTCAGTGCACCCGATGCCTGCGTGAGTCGCACCGGGATGGTGTCGCGCGCGTACACCTTGGAACGTCGAACTGCGTCGAGCAACGCCTCTCGGTTCACCGACAACTTGTTCGGGTACGACGGCTGCACGAGCTGTTTGTAGTTGGGGAATTGCACGTTCAAGAGCGCCGTCGACAACGTGGTGTTGCCGACGCTGAAGGTGGCGCGGTCAGATGCGAGGCGGTAGGTGATCGTCTCGTGGTCCTTGATGAGGCGCAGGAGTTCGCCGAGGGCTCGCGCAGGGATGATGACGGAGCTTTCACCGGCGAGCGCGGTGCCCGCGACTTGACGCACGGCGAGGCGGTAGCTGTCGGTCGCGACGAGCGTCAGGCCTTCGGCTTGGTTGCTGATCAGCACCCCGGTGAGCGCGAGTCTGGTGAGGTCGGCACTCGCCGCACGCACCACTTGCCGCAACGCTTCGCCGAAGAGGGCGGCAGACACTTTGCCTTCCGGGGCGCTCGCCTGGATGATCTTCGGGAAGTCGTTCGTGGCGTAACACAACACCGACGACCGGTTGCGCGCCGCTTCGACGACGAGCGACTCGCCCTCGAGGCTGATCTGCAGTTTTCCGTCGGGCAGTCCGCGCACCAGTTCGGTGAGCACGCGGGCGTTCGGCACGACGACGCCGTCTTTTTGGCCGCCGACGGAGAGGGTGGATTGCATCGAGATTTCTTTGTCGGTGGTGGACAAGGTGAGGGTGTCGCCGCTGACGACGAGCTCGACCCCGGCCAGGGCGGGCATGGCGCTCGTGCGCGAGGTGGCGATGCGGCTCACGTCGCCCAGGATCTCGTTGAGTTCTTCGCGCTCTACCCGGAATTTCATGGCTCAGTTCCTCATTGCGTGGCTGGTGGGAGAATTACAGGAGTCAGATGTACGTATGTCAATAGCAGTAATAAGTGCTGTGGATTGTGGAGAACCACGACGTTTTCCAGCGTAGACAAGGGCCGTAGCACGCACAGGTTGCGCATCGCTGACCACACCTTGCAGGCGTGTCGTTTGTCGTCTGCGGACAACGGAGGTCTTGTGCACAGTTGATGAACAGCTCGTCCACCGGAAACCCACAGGACGGTTCCAGACACGATTCATGGCACGGTTCATGTCTTGAACATCCGCAGGAGTTCGTTCACCTGGTCGAAGACCTGCTGGCGGTCTTTCATCACGTGTTGCGTCTTTTCGACTGCGTGGATGACCGTGGTGTGGTCGCGACCGCCGAAGAGCCTGGCGATTGCCGGGTACGAAAGGTCCGTGAGTTCGCGGATGACGTACATTGCCGTCTGGCGGGCGCCGACGATCGGGCGCTGGCGGCTGCGGCCACGCACGGCTTCGACGCTCACGCCGAGGTAGTCGCAGATCTCCGACAGCAGCTGTTCGGCGCTGCGTTGCTTGCCGACCCGGCGCGAGACCAAATCGACGAGTAGTTCGCGAGCCAGGTCGACGTCGATTTGCGCCTTGTTGAGCGACGCGTAAGCCGCCACGCGCACCAACGCACCCTCGAGTTCGCGGATGTTGGTGGTGACGCTGGAGGCGATGAACTCGAGCACTTCGGGGGCCGCATCCAGGTGCTCGCGCTCGGCCTTGTTGCGCAAGATGGCCAGACGCGTCTCGACGTCGGGTGGCTGGATATCGGTGATCAATCCCCAACGGAAGCGACCGCGCAGGCGGTCTTCGAGCGTCGGGATCGCATCGGGCACCCGGTCACTCGAGATGACGATCTGTTTGCTCGAACCGTGCAACGAGTTGAACGTGTGGAAGAACTCTTCCTGCAGACCCTCTTTGCCTTCCATGAACTGGATGTCGTCGATGAGCAGCACGTCCACCTCGCGGTAACGGCGCTTGAAGGCGCTGATGGTGTTGTTGCGGATGCCGTCGACGTATTCGTTGAGGAACGCCTCCGTCGAGACGTAACGCACCTCGTAGTTCGGGTAGTGCTCGTGCACGTACGAACCGATGGCGTGCAAGAGGTGCGTCTTGCCGAGGCCAGCCGAGCCGTAAATGAAGAGCGGGTTGTACGAACGACCAGGCGTCTCCGCGACGCGCTGCGCAGCGGCGAGCGCGAACTGGTTGGAGGCCCCCTTCACGAACGTGTCGAACGTGTAGCGCGGATTGAGACCCACTGCTGCGCCGCGACCCGTCTTGCCGACGACGGTCGGGGTGTTCGTGTTCGGTGCGGTGAGCGCTGTCGTGGAAGTCGGCAACGAGTTCGTCGGGCTTGCCGGCACGGGTCGCACGTCGACGTGCAGTTCGTGAGCGGAGCCGCCTGCTTCGTTGAGCGCATCGCGAACAAGCGACATGTAGCGCGTGAGCACTCGGTCGCGCACGAACGCGTTCGGTACGCGCAAGGTGAGGCTCATCGTGCCGCCGACCTTGCCGTTGGCGTCACGTTCGACGATGATGTCGCTGAACGTGGAGAACCACACCGCCTCTGATACCTGTTGGCGCAGCACGGCCGCGGCGCGCTCCCACAGGCCGTTTTCTGATCCGGCGAATGCGTCACTCGTGTCGAGTGTGGCGGTTTCGTCGTTTGTCATGTCCCCTTCTTCGTCATCCACAGGAACTCCCACAACGTGTGGAGAATCCCATCCGTGTAACTCTGTAACTCTGTGTGTCGTCGATACCCGCACGAGGCGGGGCAGGGAACGTAGCACGTTTTCCACAGGGGGCAAAACGACAAATCACATCGCGGGTGTTTACCCGAGCGTTGTGAGCACCCACCCACTGCCCTAGCCTGAAGACGTTGCTTCCAATCGCCTTGAAAGTGACGTCAGGAGAGAGGCGTGAAACGTACATTTCAACCCAATAAGCGTCGTCGTGCCAAAAAGCACGGGTTTCGCAAGCGGATGAAGACCAAGGGCGGCCGTGCCGTCGTCAAGTCGCGCCGCGCCAAGGGTCGCGCCCGTCTGTCGGCGTGATCGGTCGCATCCCCCGTCGCATCGGATTCGCCCCGTTTCAAGGCACGCGTATGGTTCGCCATAACTCATTGGGGTTGCGTCTCGTCGTTGACCCGGCCGCCGGGGGCGTTCGGGTCGCTTTCTCGACCCCGAAACGCATCGGCTCTGCCGTCAAACGCAACCAGGTACGTCGCCGCTTGCGTGCATTGATGCACGAGCGCACCACACGGCTGCCCTCCGGCTGGTACTTGCTGGCCGCCGAAGCGGGAGCTGTGGACAATGACTGGGGACAACTGGGGACAACACTCGATCAGGTGTTAGAGAACGCACTCAACTCGGCCCAAACGGTCGCCGATACTGGCAAATACAGAGTTTCACGATGACTGTGACGCGCGACACACACCTCCACCATGATGTCCACAGGGTGGGGACACTGACCCGAGAAGGTGTCCTGCCAGCGGGTCGATTGGCCACGTTCCTCCTCAGATCCATCGAGTGGTATCAAGACCAGCGCCGCGGAGCACTCTCCCCGTGCCGGTTCTTTCCGAGTTGCTCGGAGTACGCCCACGATGCGATCACCATGCACGGCCCTGGCCGCGGTGGGTGGTTGGCCGTGCGCCGATTGGCGCGGTGCCGACCCTTCGGTCCGTCGGGGTACGACCCGGTCCCTCACCGTGGGACTCACGAGGAGGTAGGCAATGTTTGATTGGTTATTTAATGGCGTCGGTTGGTTGATCGCCTGGATCTACTCCTGGAGCAACAGCTACGCCGTCTCGATTGGCTCGATGGCGATCATCGTCATGATCGTCATCACCCCACTCACGTTGAAGAGCACCCGCGGGATGCTGGAAATGCAGCGCCTACAGCCCGAAATGCGCCGCCTGCAGATCGAATTCAAAGGAGACCGCCAAGGCCTCAACGAAGCGATGATGAAGCTCTACCAGGAACACAAGGTCAACCCGCTGGCCTCTTGCCTGCCGCTTGTTGCACAAATGCCGGTGTTCATCATCATGTTCCGCCTCATCCGCGGTCTCACGTATCGAACGACCTCCGACACCGGGTTTGTTCCTCGACACCTCGACAAGGCGTCCGAGCTCTATCAGTCGCTCGTCGGCAAGACGGAGATGCGGTCGTTCGGACTCGACCTGGCAGTGCACCCGATCGAAGTGATGCGCGACGATTTCGCCAAGGGGTTGCTCTACGGCGGTCTTGTTGCGGCACTCGCGTTGTTGTACTTCGTGCAGCAGCGAATGGTCGCCTCGCGAGCAGTCAGTCCGACCATGTCGGCAAGCCAGCAGAAGATCCTGCAATACATGCCCGTCGCATTCGCCGTCTTCCAAGTGGCGCTGCCCACGGGTCTCATCGTCTATTACTTCGTGCAAGCCCTCGTGCGCATCGGCCAACAGGCGTACATCACGAAACGCTTCTACGGCGGCGACGACTCAATCGGCCGACAAGCCCAACAGGCAAGCGCCAAGGCTCGCGAGATCAAGGAAGACGACAGCAAGAAGGCGAAAAAGGCCGAAAAAACGGGTGAATCAGGGCAATTCCCGAGCAAGCGCATCACCCAACCAAAGAACCCGAAGAATTCACCAAACCGTCCTTCGTCGCCGCGAAACGATGGTCCGCCGAAGCGGCCCAAGCCGCCGCAGCGGTGAGAGTGATACCACAACTGTCTCATCATCATTCAATTCGCAATTCAGAACAAAGGAGCACATCATGGAATGGGTAACGATCACCGCCGCAACCGTGGAGGACGCAAAGACGCTTGCCCTCGACCAGCTCGGCGTCGCACCAGAAGACGCAGAGATCGAGATTCTCGAAGAACCCAAGCCGGGTCTCTTTGGTCGCCTGCGCGGGGAAGCAAAGGTTCGCGCCCGCGTGCGGCCGACTTCGGTTCGCGAATCGTCTCGTCGTGAACGCGGCGGCGAGCGCGGGGAACGTCGCGGCGGGCGTGCTCGTTCGCGCAGCCGAAGCGGCGAAGGCGCTGACCGCGGCGGAGATCGCCGTCGAGAACGAAGCGACTCGCGCGGGCCTGTCCGTGAGCGCAGCAACGACCGTGAACGCACGGAACGCGAGGATGGCGACGACGACGCACGCCGTCGTGCGGATGCCCCGAAGGTGCCCGTCGCCACGGTGCGTGACGCGGCGACCACATTCTTGGAGGGTCTGTTTTCCGCAGCTGGGCTGTCGGCCACCGTCGAGTCGACGATCGAGGGTGATGACATCGAAATTGCCGTCAACGGCGACAATTTGACGATGTTCGTCGGTGCCCGCGGGGCCACTCTCACCAATCTGCAAGATGTCACCCGGGTCGTGAGCCAACGCAAACTGGGGGATCATGACACCCGTCTGCGAGTCGACGTCGGGGGCTATCGCCAACGCCGCAAGGACGCCCTCGGTCGATTCGCGATGAAAGTCGCCAGCGACGTCATTGAATCCGGTACGCCGCGCATCCTTGAGCCGATGAACTCTGCCGATCGCAAGATCGTGCACGACACGCTGGCGAACATGGAGGGCATCGTGACCCACTCTGAAGGTGACGATCCGTTCCGCCGTGTCGTCGTGTCCCGCGCACAAGGGGCCTGACACCTCCGTTTAGGCTGAGGCGGTGACCCCGCCTCACGACGAGCAGCGCCTCATCGAGATGCTGCAACGGGCACAAACTGAGGGCGCGCTTGGCCCGTGGCCAATCTCTGAGGTGATTGCCCATGCCCGGGAATTCGTGACAGTACTCCCCCACGACACCGCTACGGTGCTCGATTTGGGCTCGGGGGCAGGCGTTCCGGGGTTGGTGATCGCCCTTGACCTCCCCCATGTGCGGGTCACGCTGGTCGATCGTCGCGACAAACGTGTGGATGCCCTGCAGCGAGCAGTCGCGCGACTCGGCTGGTCAGAGCGTGTCACGGTGGTGTCGGCGGATGCCGCCACGCTCGCCGCTGACCCCTTCTGGCAACGCTCTCAGGATGCCGTGGTCGCACGAGGGTTTGGCCCACCCGAGGTCACGCTTCGGTTGGCGGCTCGCCTCACCCGAGTGGGTGGGCATGTGGTAGTCAGCGAACCCCCTGCAGGGGTCCCTTCCCGCTGGGAGGCGGAGCTCTGTGCGTCTTGTGGCGTCGGCACCCCCGAACGACTCGGTCGGGTCGTTCGGTTCCACGTGGAACACGAGCAGGTGACCGACTGAGCCGTTCCACGTGGAACACTCTCGCGGAGGACTTCCATGCAATGGCACCCCACTCGCGCTGTGATCCGGATCAGGAACCGTGGTGCCGACCAGGAATGATGACTGGGCCGAACAGCGATGGGGTACGGTAAGGGGGTGAGCTCCCCCACCCGAGTGCTGGCAGTCGCCAACCAGAAGGGTGGCGTCGGGAAGACCACCTCTGTCGTCAACCTCTCGGCCAGCATCGCGCTCTTGGGCCATCGAGTGCTGGTCGTGGACCTTGACCCGCAAGGCAACGCCTCCACCGGTCTCGGCATCGACATTCGCACCCTCCAACACAGTGTGTACGACGTGCTCCTCCATGAAACCCCGCTCGAAGATGCCGTGCAATCCAGCGCGGTCAAGGGGCTATTCGTGGCTCCGGCAAACCTCGACCTGGCGGGGGCAGAGATTGAACTCGTCCCAGTGATGGGGCGCGAAACCAGGCTGCGCAAGGCCCTCGAACGCGTCGCGGGAGACTACGACTACGTCTTCATCGACTGCCCGCCCTCGCTGGGTTTGTTGACCGTGAACGCCCTCACCGCCGCGCACGAAGTGCTCGTCCCGGTGCAATGCGAGTATTACGCCCTCGAGGGCCTTGCCCAATTGCTGCGCAACATCGAATTGGTCAACAAGAACCTCAATCCCAGCCTGCACGTCAGCACGATTTTGTGCCAGATGTACGACAGTCGAACGAAGCTCTCGTCTGACGTCGTGAAAGAAGTTCGCGCCCATTTCGGCGACAAAGTATTGAAGACCGTCATCCCGCGTACCGTGAAGATCGCAGAGTCACCAAGTCACGGCATGCCCGTGGTCGTCCTCGATCCGAATGGTGTCGGGGCAGAGGCCTATCGATCCGCAGCCAAGGAGGTCGCGCATGGCAGGACTTAAAAGCGGCAAAGGACTCAGCTCGCTGATCCCCGGCGGGGGAGGTGTGCCGCCCGTCACAGGAGGGTTGACCGAGGTGGCGATCTCGTCAATTGAGCTGAATCCGCATCAACCGCGCATGCATTTCGACGATGAATCACTGAACGAACTTGCGGCGTCCATCCGCGCCGTCGGCGTGTTGCAGCCGTTGCTCGTGCGCACGGTACGACCCGGCGTGTACCAACTGATCGCCGGTGAACGACGCATGAAAGCCGCGGAACGTGCGGGATTGTCGCAAGTGCCGGTCATCGTGCGTGACGCGAGCGACGCAGCATCGGCGGAGCAGGCACTGATCGAGAACGTGCACAGAGAAGATCTTGGTCCGCTCGAGGAGGCAGCCGCATACCAACAGCTGCTCGAGGATTTCGGCCTCACCCACGATCAACTCGCGGCGCGAGTTGGCAAGAATCGTGCCACTATCAGCAACTCGCTGCGGCTCTTGACGCTGCCAGCATCGGTGCAACAACTGATTGCCGACCGACGCTTGACGTCGGGTCATGCAAAGGTGTTGCTGAGCATCACGGATCGCGCACAACAGGAACGCATCGCACAACAAGTGGTTCGCGAGGGTCTGTCGGTGCGCGCTACCGAGTCGCTTATTGCCACTTCTGGTACTACTACGCGCAAGAAGAAGGCCGGCAAGCCGCAACCCGCAGGAGATCCGGCACTTGGCGAACTGGCCCATCTCATCGGCGAACACTTGTCGACGCGGGCGATAGTCACCGCACCGACGGCGTCATCCCGTGGATCGCTGCGCATCGAATTTGCCGACGTATCCGACCTCGAGCGCATCGCGCGAACCATTCTCGGCGCCTAGATCGCAACGACCCTCAAGCCGTACTTGAGGCGAACCCTGTAGTTCAGGGTGTCCCCAGCCTGTGGACAACCTTGGGGAAAGGGGTGGGGACGAGGTGGGGATGCCGAGCTGACGTGCCGAGGGCCGTGTTTAGGCGAGTTGTCCGGCGAGGTCGGCGAGCAACGCCGCCTTGCCGCGAGCACCGACGAGACGCTGCACTTCGGCACCGTTTTTGAAGACGATCATCGTCGGGATGCTCATCACGTTGAAGCGCATCGCGATGTCGCCGTGATCGTCGACGTTCAGTTTCGCGACGGTCAGCACGCCGGCTTTCTCGGTAGCGATCTCGCGGATGACGGGGTCGATCTGCTTGCACGGGCCGCACCATTCGGCCCAGAAATCGACGAGTACCGGAGTGGTTGACGAACGAATCGTCTCGTCGAAATTTGCGGTGGTGAGAGTGACGACGTTGGCGGCCATGGCCGACACGCTACTTGCTCGTTGTTGCGTGCTGGTGCTCGAGCCAGCGCTCGGCATCGATCGCCGCCATGCAGCCCGAACCTGCGGCGGTGATGGCTTGTCGGTACGTGTGGTCTTGCACGTCGCCGCAGGCGAACACACCCGCTACGTTCGTGCGCGACGAGCCCGGTTGCGTCACGAGGTAGCCGGTCTCGTCCATGTCGAGCACACCGCTGAACAGGTCGGTGTTCGGGCGGTGACCGATGGCGACGAAGAGACCGCTGAGCGCGATGCGTTCGACCGCACCCGTGACGGTGTCGGTGACCTCGATCGACTCCAGCTTTTTGTCACCGTGCAACTTGGTGACCTGGGAGTTCCATCGGACCGAAATCTTCGGGTTGTTCAACGCGCGCTCCTGCATGATCTTCGAAGCACGGAACTTGTCGCGACGGTGCAAGATGGTGACCTTGGTAGCGAACTTCGTGAGGAACGACGCTTCTTCGATCGCCGAATCGCCTCCGCCGACGACCGCAATCTCCTGGCCGCGGAAGAAGAAGCCGTCGCACGTCGCGCACGTGGAGACACCGTGACCGATAAGGGCGGTCTCGTTCGGCAGGCCGAGCATCAACGATCGAGCGCCCGTGCTCACGATGACGGCATCGGCGGAGTACTCATCGTCGCGCACCCATACCCGGTGCGGACGTCCAGAAAAGTCGATTTTTGTTGCCTTTTCGGTGAGGAATTCGGCCCCGAATCGAGCCGCTTGGTCGCGCATGCGTTGCATGAGCTCTGGACCTTGCACGCCTTCGGGGAATCCGGGGAAGTTCTCCACTTCGGTGGTCAGCATCAACTGGCCGCCTGGCTGGTCAGAGGTCGACGACGGTTCACCTTCGATGACGAGGGGAGCAAGCGAGGCCCGCGCTGCGTACACCGCCGCAGTGAGCCCGGCGGGGCCCGAGCCGATGATGATCACTTTGCGTTGTGGGTAGGTGGTCATGGAGTTCCTGTCTCGTGATGGATGGTGTGGTCAGCGGTCGTCGGAATCCGCGGCGGAATGACGAGCCTTCATGAGGAAGGCCCCGACGAGAATAAACGAACTGCCGACGAAGAAATACGTCGCCCACACGGCGCGCCGTTCGCTGAGGACGAGTTCGAACACTTCTTGGGTGCCGCGAATGACCGCGATGAGCGCCACCACGACGAGCGAGACTGCGACGACGGCGACGATCGAGCCGAACACGATGCCGCGCACGACTGCGACCACCGGTTTGGTGGTTCGGTCGCGGACGAAACCCACGACGCGGTCGATGAGATCGACGGTCTTCCTCGGGAATTCCGGATCGCTCAGCGGGTTACCGACCACGACGTCAGGCTAACGCTGACGCGTTTCACGCAGGGACGAATGCAACCTCGTTGATGCGACCCTGGAAGGGGTTGTTCGTACTGCACGCGGAACTCTTGCCGATCTCCGTCATCACGATCAACAAGTGCGTGACTGGAGCAGTGACGGAGAACTTCATGATCTCGCCGCGCGTGCGGTATTCCTTCCCGATTGGTGCACCCCAACCGTCGAAGCTCGACGGAGGCGTGCCCATCGTCCCGTAGATTTCCGCGCCCCAAGGACCGTTGGCGAAATTCACCCGCAACATCCCGGTACCGGCACCCGTCAACGTGACGAGCACACCGATGCGCTCTTTGGATCCGAAGAATTTGTCGGCGTAGCACGAGGTCGCCCACGAACTTTGCGGGTTCTTGTCGACGAGGAGCCCGATGATCTCCTCGTTCTCCACGCCGTCGTCACCGTTCGGATCGAACGAATTGACCGAAGCGATGGTCGCTGGCCCGGCGACGACCGGTGCGACAGCAGCCGGCAACGTCTCTTGCGGAATCACCACATTCTCGGGGTCGTTCGTGCGCAGCACGGCGACGATGACGAGCGCCGTAAGGACGACGGTGGCCAGCAACAGTCGCGCAGTGGTAGTGCGCATGAAGCCGCCGACGCTGGAAGCGGCATTCTTTCGTCGGCGTGATCCGCGAACGGGCGACTTGTCGGCCTGTCGGTCGCGCACGTTCGCCGCACCGGTGGTTCGTTCGAACTCGACCCGCTGACCGCGCGGGGGAGTGAACGAAGTGTCGGCGTCACGCAGATCGTTGAGCGCCGCCAGCAGGGCGACCCGCGTCTCTTCACCCGACTGGAATCGGTGGTCCGGGTTGCGCGCCAGCAGTTTGTGCACGACTCGCACCAGACGCGGGGAGAGGGTGGGTCGAAGATGCCCGAGGTCGGTGGGCTCGCGTTGCAGGCGGGCGAGCGCCGTGTCGGCGTCGTTGTCGCACACGAACGGAACCTTGCCCGAGAGGCATTCGTACAGAACGAGACCGAGGCTGTAGAGGTCGGCTCGGCCGTCGAGCGGTTTGCCGCGCACGATCTCCGGCGAGAGGTACTTGGCCGTGCCCATCATGATGTTGTCGTTCGTGAGGTCGGTGCCCTCCGATGCATTGAGGGCCTTGGCGATGCCAAAATCCGCAAGCAAGAAATGCCCGTCGGGGCGCACGAGGATGTTGCCGGGTTTCACGTCGCGGTGGATGTACCCGTGCTTGTGCGTGGCGTCGAGCGCGGCCGCGATCGCAGCACCCATCATGATCGTGAGGCTCGGGGTGAGTCGCTTCTTTTTGTCGAGCAGATCGCGCAGACTGCGACCCTGAACGTATTGCATCACGACCACTTGGTTGCCTGCATGGGCGAACGAGTCGTATACGGCGACGATGTTCGGGTGATTGAGCCCGGCACAGGCGAGTGCTTCGCGGCGGAAGCGCTCGATGGCAGTCTCGTCGCGGGCGATGTGGCGCTTCAACACCTTGATGGCGACTTGTCGGTCAAGAAACGTGTCGTGACCGAGCCACACTTCGGCCATTCCACCGCGGGCGATGAGACGCTCAAGCCGGTAGCGGTCGCCGATGAACCCTGGTTCGAGTTCGACGGCAGACATGACTGGCGGCAAACGCTAGTTCTGGCCACCGTCTGAACGGTGGAATCACCTCGTGCAAGAGGTGTGCGGAGGTCAGTTCACTGCACGTGGTACGTGACGCCGATGGTGCCCGGGCCGGTGTGCGAGCCGATGACCGAGCCGATGTCGCCGACGATGATCTCTCCCTTGTACGTCTCGCGCAACTGGGCGATGAAGGCGTCGACGTCGGTGCACTGGGCATGCAGCACCGCCACGTTGCTCACGTTGCCCGCGGCACGGAACTGCTCCACGACGAACGCCAACGCCTTGCTGCGCGTGCGCTGCTTGCCGCCTTCGGCGACCTTGCCGTCTTTCACGGTGATGATCGGCTTGATCGCAAGAGCCGAAGCGAGGAGTGCCTTTGCTCCGCCGATGCGACCGTTCTTCTTCAGGTTTTCAAGCGTGTCGAGCGCCCCCCACACCTTGGTGCGTTCGACCAACGCGGTCACTTGCTTGATGAGATAGTCGACGCCGATGCCCGACTTGGCGAGCCTTGCAGCAGCGAGCACGTTGATGCCTTCGCCCATCGACGCGGCACGACTGTCGACGATGTGCACCGGGATGTCGAGACCTGCTTCTTTGGCTCCTTGTTCGGCAGCTTGGTTGGTCGCCGAAAGTTCGGAAGAAAGCGTGATGACGAGAATCGCGGTCGCCCCCTCCTTCGCCAGACGCTTGTAGGTCTCGGCGAACTGGCCTGGGGCAGGTGCGGCGGTCTGAGGAAGCACGGGCGAGGCCGAGCAACGGGCCCAGAATTCGGCGGGGGTGAGCGAGGCACGGTCGACGAATTCCTCGTCTCCGAAACGGAAGGTGAGCGGCACGATGCTGATGCCCAGTTCATCGACCAGTTTCTGTGGCAGGTCGCACGCGGAGTCGGTGACGATTCGTACGGTCATGGGTTGGAGCGTAGTGCCGGATGTTCCTTGGCCATTTTCTTCTTCGCGTTCCGCCGAGCGTGGACGAACCACCACAATGCAAGTACCGCGAGAAACACCGCGCTCACGCCCCGACCCAGCCCGGCGATGGCGTTCACCCGGATGCGAATCTCGGCGACGTCGAGTACTGAACCGCTCTTGCTCATGAGCACCAGTTCGACAGGGATGAGGCCGTTGGAACGGGCGGACGCGTCAACGACGACTTCGCGTTGACCGTTCGCCGGGAGCACCGCGTCGACGAAGGCGGGGGTGAAGGTCATCTTGCCCGTCGGGCTTGAGAACTGTAATCGCACGGACAATTGGTAGTCGCTCGAGTTGGAGAGACCGAGGCGCAACGAACTGTCGCGGCTCCCGAAGGTGAACGATGATGCGGGGAGGACGACTGCCGATCGCACCGATTCGACTTCGTCGATCACGGTCTGGAGGTACTCGTTGCGGCGCTGCTCCGAGAGGGAAGTGTCGTTGGCGACGTCGATGATCTCGATCCACGAGTCGGTGACGTCATCGTTGGTGACCAACACCTCGCGCAAGGCTTCCACCGCAGAGATCGCGGCATTCGTGCGCGACTGGATCGACAGCACGTCGAGCACCGGCACAGTCGGAGGTTGGATGCGCGGCAGACCTTCGAGCGTCGGCGCGATGTTGCTCAGTTGACGGAGCGAGACCTGCGGCGTGTTGCGCAAGAGACGAAGCAGCGTGGCGGCGATCAACGGTTCCGCCGGCACACCAGCTGCGCTCGAGAGAACGACCTGGCGGCCGGAGAGGGCGGCGATGCCGATTGCGGAAGTGGTGATTGACTCGCGCTGGGCGATGATCTCCGCGGCGATCGCCGCTGCAGACTCGTGCGCGGTGCCCGTCGGCACGTCGAGCAGAGTCGCATACCGCGGGTCGGCGAGCGACACGGCGACGCCGCTCAGGGCAGAACGCAGGGCGTACGGGCGACCGGTGTCCACGCCCTTGCCGTATACCTCCACCGCGGAGCCGACGACGACCACGTTCGTCACGCCGAGACCGCGAAGCAGATCGATGCTTGCTGAATCGACCGGCTCGCTGGTCACCCAGGTGCTGCGCGTCGAGAGATTCGGTCCGTTCAGCTCGTCGAGCACGAGCTCACCGCGCAAGAGCTGTGCTTCGAACTGCGTCTTCAATGCGGCCGCGCCGTACGACGCGACGCTCGTCGGACGGAATGTGGCGACCATGATCTCGCTGTCGGGGAGCTTGTTGAAGAGGTCTTCGCGCAGCTGTGCATCACCGGATTCACCCGACCGGGAGAGGCCGTCGAACATTTCTGGACGGATGCGCACGGCGATGCGCGCCGCCGCAGGTTTGCGGTAGATGAGGTCGCGAAGGTCGCGCAACCGTTCGCGCTCGGCGTCACCGAGGAGGATCGTGCCGTCGGGTTGCAGCGCGGGCTGGCCGTCGGCATCCGCCACGAAGTAGACGGAGAGCGGCGGATAGGAACGGTTTGCCACGACGTTGAGAAACGTGTTCGCCTGGGCAAGAAGGTTGTCGCCCCCCGTGACGGTGACCCGGAGTGCCCGCAGACCCTCGCGCGGGATGCGCAATGTTCGGTCACGAGACGTCGAAGAAGTCGGGAGAGAAAGTTGGAATACCGCTTGTTCGTTCAGCGTCGACGCGGCGAACACCGGGCCTGTGAGCACGAGACTCGTTTCTTCTTTGAACGGTTCGCCGGCGACGGCGCGCGCAACTTGTTCCCGGTTCGTGAGCGGTGGACTGAGCGAGACGACCGCAGTCGCCGCCGGATCCGTGAGGAGGTCGGCGATCTCCTCACTTTGCGGTGCGGTGACGGTGAGAACGACCCGCTCCCCGATGCGTGCCGTGAAGGTCCCGGTCTCGATTTCGAGCCGGTAGCTCAGTGCCGATGACGGTGCTGCTTTGACGCTTACCGCCGCGAGCACGACCGCCGCCGCAACGGCGACGCGCCAAACGAGGGAACGACTCATGCCTGCGGTCTTGACTCCCGCTCGAGCACGCAGAGTCGGTCTGGCACCGTCACGAAGCCGAGCTTGCGATACAGCGAAAGGGCGGCTTGGTTGGTCGGCTCGGTATTGACGAGCAACTCGACGGTCCCGCGCGAGTGGGCCCACGCGAGACTCGCGTGCACGAGACGGCTGGCGATCCCTCGTCGGCGGGCGTCGCCGCCGACGGCGAGCCGCTGCAGGTACGCGGTCTGCGCAGAGCGGCCGACAAGTGCGAACCCCGTCGTCGCGCCATCACCGCTGACGATGATCGCGTGGTCGTAGGTGGCGGTGCACGCCTTTGCGAATCCGTCGCGCGAGAAATTCCACGGTGACGGGAATCCTTCGGCGTCCAGTTGCAAGAGTCCTTCAAGGATTGGCGCGTGGCGCCGCGACCGAAGTTTGCGCCACGACCATGTCGTCAGGTCTTCAAAGGAGCGTGACCCGAGAGGAACCGTGTTGCGTCGCAGCATCACCAACGACTGCACGACGGAGAAACCCTGTGCCTCGAACCAACGTGCGTCAGACACACCCAACGCTGGGGTTCGCAGCACGTCGCCGTTGGCTCCTCGCACTTCGGTGCACGTCGCGAGAATTCGGCGCTCGTCATTTCGGCGTTGCGCACGCGGCCCGAACACGACAGCCGACACACTCGAACGCTAGTGGCGCAGTTGTTGCCTAACCTGTAGTTCGTGCAGCCGGCGCGTTTCGATGCCGTGGTCGCCGAACTTGCACCCGTCACTGCAGCGTTCGAACGAGCGGGTCGACGTTTGTACATCGTCGGAGGCACCGTGCGCGACCTCATGCTCGGCCGCGACATTGCGACGCTCGACTTCGATTTCACAACGGATGCGCGGCCCGACGAAGTGAAGGCGCTACTCGAAGGTCTTGTCGATGCGTTGTGGACTCAAGGCGAACGTTTCGGCACGATCGCGGCCAAGCGCGGAGAGCGCACCCTCGAAATCACCACGCACCGTGCCGAGGCGTACGTTCCAGATTCGCGCAAACCCGAGGTGAAGTTCTCCGATTCGGTCGAAACAGACCTCTCTCGTCGAGATTTCACGATCAATGCGATGGCATTGGAACTGACGGCGAAGTCACCGCAGTTGGTCGACCCGTACGGCGGGCTCGATGACCTGATGGCGCGACGCTTGCGTACACCGCTCTCGCCGCAGGAGAGTTTCAACGACGATCCTCTACGAATGTTGCGCGCGGCGCGATTCTTGGCGACGCTCTCCGTCGTGCCCGATGACGCTCTTGTGGCGGCGGTGAAGACGATGAACGAACGACTGCAGATCGTCTCCCCCGAACGCGTGCGCAACGAATTCGACCGGATGATGGTGACGGAGTCACCCACTCTCGGCCTCCGTTTCGCCGTCGAGACCGGCCTCGCCGACCGCTTCTTGCCGGAATTGCCAGCACTCTCGCTGGAGCAGGACCCGATCCATCGTCACAAAGACGTGCTGACGCACACATTGGCGGTCGTCGAGAACGTGCGCCCGGACATGCCGGGGGAGTTTCGCATCACGCGACTGGCGGCACTCTTCCACGACATCGGCAAGCCGCGCACGCGCAAAGTGCTGCCCGACAGAGGAATGACCTTCTACCACCACGAAGTGGTCGGGGCGAAGATGACCCGCAAGCGGATGCGCGAACTGCACTACTCGAACGAGGACATCCGCAAAGTCTCCGAACTGGTGTTCCTGAGCGGACGCTTCCACACGTATCAAATGGGCTGGACGGACTCTGCCGTCCGCCGCTACGTGCGCGACGCAGGAGACGTGCTCACCGAACTCAACGTACTGGTGCGCTGCGACTGCACGACGCGCAGCGAGAAGAAAGTCGATGCGCTCAACCGCCGCATGGACGAACTTCAGTCGCGCATCGACGACCTCGCGCAGAAAGAGGAGCTCGCTGCGCTGCGACCAGAGATGGATGGTGTCGCCGTCATGCAACACCTCGGCATCGCACCCGGTCGTGCGGTCGGTGAAGCGATGGAGTTCTTGATGGAGATCCGTCTCGACGAAGGACTGATCGGCGTCGAAGAGATCCGCAAGCGTCTCGATGCGTGGTGGGCGGCGCGCGCCGACACCTGAACCAACTACGGTGAGGGCAATGGGCCGAACCACACGAACATCGCGCGACGCGACGATCGACTATCGCATGGTGCGACGCGCCTTCATCGAGCGCGTGCGCAACGGCGATGTCTCGTTGCGCGAGGCCTGCGACGCAGAACGCGACTTGCTGCGCGCCGCGCGTCACTACGGCACCGCGCGACGCACCCCGTGCCCGCTGTGCGCAAGGGAGTCGTTGCGCAACGTGACGTATCTCTTCGGGCCGCGCTTGCCGAAATCGGGACGTTGCATCACTTCGAACTCAGAGTTGCGCGACTTCGACCGGCGCACCGAGCACTACACGGCTTACACCGTCGAGGTGTGCACGGAATGCGAGTGGCATCACCTGTTGACCGCGGTGCCGCACGGCGGTGCCCGACCTCGCGTTCGTCGCCGCGCGTAACGGCGCGTGCACACAACTGAGGTGTGACACCCCCGTGGCAACCTCGGTGCGTGACGGTACGCTCAATCTTCCTATTCACCCTGCCCTTAACTGGGCCTCGACCCGCCGGGTCGTGTCCGAAGGGAGGCAAGCAATGCGTCCATACGAGCTGATGATCATCGTCAGCGGTGCTCTCGACGAGAACACCGCCCACGGGTGGATCAAGCAGGTCACCAAGTCGGTGACGAGCGTCGGCGGTTCCGTGCACGGAACGCCCGATTGGTGGGGCAGGCGCCGCCTGGCCTACCCGATCAAGAAGCAGAACGACGGCTACTACGCGGTGTTCAATCTCGTCGCCGACGGTGGAGCGCTCGACGAAGTCGAGCGAACGCTGCGGCTCTCCGACGACGTGTTGCGGCACAAGGTGCTGCGTCTTCCCGATCACGAAGCCAAGCGCCGCGGCATGTTGCCCGCGGGTTCGGCAAAGTAACCGCACACAATCACACGCAACGACCAAAGGAACTTCCATGGCAGACAACACCATCACCCTCGTCGGCAACCTCACCCGCGACCCCGAACTTCGCTTCACCGCCAACGGTCGCGCGGTCGCCTCGTTCGGCATTGCCGTCGGTCGTCGCTACCAAGTGAACGGCGAATGGCAAGAGCAGACCTCTTACTTCAACGTCACCGCCTGGGGCGACCTCGGCGAGAACGCCGCAGCGTCGCTCTCCAAGGGCACGCGCATCGTCGTGACCGGCCGTCTCGAGCAGCGGGAGTACACCACCCGTGAGGGCGACAAGCGCACCGCGATCGATGTGATCGCCGACGAACTCGGGCCGAGCCTGCGTTGGGCAACTGCCCAAGTCGAGCGCACCGCGCGCAAAGAAGGCGGTGCGAAGAAGACTGGCGGCGGCGCCAACCCCGCCGGCGACGTCCCTCCATTCGAGGGCGAAGAGCCGTTCTGAAGTAAAGATCACCAACCAACCGATCACGAAAGCACCCGAACATGACCAGCAAAAAGAACAAACTCCGCGCCGCCAAACTGCTGCAGCGCCGCTACAAGAAGAAGCCCAACCCGCTCAACCCGGAGGGCATCGACTACATCGATTACAAAGACGTGAACCTCCTGCAGCGATTCATGAGCGACCGCTCGAAACTGAAGGCTCGCCGCATGACCGGCGCCGACGTGCAACAGCAGCGTGAAATCGCAACCGCCGTGAAGAATGCCCGCGAGATGGCGCTTCTGCCATACACCAAGCGCGTCGCCGGACTGCGAGGACCGCGCAACCGCGATGACGATCGCGAAGAGCGTGGCGGCGTGAGCCGTGACGTCGTTGAGCGTTACGCGAACATCCCCGACGCCCCTGGCGCCGCGGCGGACGTTCCGGCCGACGCAGCCACACCAGCACCCGCGCAGGACTGACGTCGTGCAGGTGCTTCTGCGCCGCGACGTGAAGGGCATCGGGCGCCGTGGTGACATCGTCAACGTGTCGTCGGGGCATGCCCGCAACTTCCTGATTCCCAACGGACTCGCCGTCGAGGCGACCGACGGCGCCGTGGCGCAAGCCGAGACCTTGAAGAAGTCGCGCGACCTGCGCGAGGCTGCCGACCGCGAATCTGCACGGGCGATCGCCGCCACGTTCGCCGAGTCACCCTTGGTCGTCACCGCCAAAGCAGGGGCCACCGGCAAGCTGTTCGGCTCGGTCACTGCCGCCGACATCGTCGAAGCGGTCGAGCGACAATTCCACGTCGTGGTCGAACGCAAGCATGTTTCGATCGAGTCACCGATCCGCGAGGTCGGTACCCACAAGGTGACCGTCGCCCTGTTTGGCGACGTGCGCGGCACACTGAACGTCGACGTGCGCGCCAGCTGAGCTTGCCCCGACACACCTGCGCCCTCGGCGCACACCCCGGCACTATTGTCCACAGCGTGTACACAGGCTGACCACAAGTCATCCACCGCACATCCACGTGCAAATCACAGGGTTGTTCCCCTTGTGATCAACAGGCCAGACGAACGAAGGTAGAAGGGTGACGATCACCGATATCCGCCGCGGCGACGCCGAGGGCGGCAAGCCGCGCATCCCGCCGCACAACGTGGACGCCGAAGCGTCGTTGCTCGGCGCGATGATGTTGTCGGAAGAAGCGATCGCGACCGCACTCGAAATCGGCCTCAGCGACCAGGATTTCTACAAACCTGCGCACCGAAGCGTCTTCGATGCGATTCGCTCACTCAGCATCGCCGGCGAACCAGTCGACCCAGTCACTGTCGGCGAAGAGTTGCGCAAAGCGGCGAAGTTGGAGGGCATCGGCGGACTCGACGCGCTCATGCGGCTGCAGAATGCGACCCCGGCCATCTCGAGCGCCGAGCGATACGCGAAGATCGTCCGTGATGCTGCCAAGTTGCGCCGCGTCATCACCGCTGCGGCAGCCATCGCCGAGATCGCATACAGCGAGCCTCCCGACGTCGACCAAGCACTCGACGAAGCCGAGAGCAAGATCTACGACGTCTCCGCAGGAAAGTTGAACGAGGGAGCCCAGCAACTCAGCGAACTGCTGACCCAGTCGCTTGAGACCATCGAAGAACGCT
Organism: Actinomycetota bacterium; assembly: GCA_041180605.1. GTDB lineage: Bacteria > Actinomycetota > Acidimicrobiia > Acidimicrobiales > Ilumatobacteraceae > F1-60-MAGs027. Next base: position 59,278 of record JBEGRF010000051.1, read on the forward strand.
GGAACAACCCGAACTCGATGACCGGCGTGCCGACGGGCTTCAACAAACTCGACGAACTGTTGCTCGGCTTGCAGCCAGGCGCACTGCACGTGATCGGTGCACGACCCGGCATGGGCAAGAGCGCCCTTGCTCTCAACATGGCGGTCAACGTGGCGCGCAACACGATGCGGCCAGTCATCTTCTTCAGCCTCGAAATGAGCGCCTACGAACTGTCGCAACGCGTTCTCGCGAGCGAAGCGAGCGTGCCGTCGGAAGTGCTGCGCGGTGCGGCACCGAGCGAACGCCAGTGGACAGAGATCGGTCGCGCGGTCGGCCGACTCGACATCCCGCTTATCATCGACGACTCGCCCTCGACTTCCGTCGGTTCGATGCGGGCGCGAGCGCGACGCGTGCGGCTCGCGCAAGGCGATCTCGCGCTCATCGTCATCGACTACCTGCAGTTGATGGGCGGCGATGCCAAGGTGGAGAACCGCCAGCTTGAAGTGAGCGACATCAGCCGCAACCTGAAATTGATGGCCCGCGAATTCAACGTGCCGATCGTGGCGCTCAGCCAGTTGAGCCGCAATCTGGAGAACCGCGGCGACAAGCGACCGAACCTCTCCGACCTGCGAGAGTCAGGCGCCATCGAGCAGGACGCCGACGTCGTCATGTTCATCTATCGCGGCGAGGCAGCCGGCGACTCCACTGCGGCACGCGGCACCGCCGACTTGATCGTCGCCAAGCACCGCGCCGGTCGCACCGACACCGTGAAACTCGCGTGGATCGAACCGTTCACTCGCTTCGAGAACTTCTTCGAAGGCACGTCCTCACCGAGCATCTAGTCGGGAGGCAGCACGATGTTCCTCGGAGAAGACCTCCTCGCGTGGCTATTGCTCGCTTTCGGCGGCGCGATGTTCGTCGGCAACCTGGCCGCGGTGTTGCGCCCGCGCGAAGCACCACGTGAAGAAGGAGAACTGACTCAAGCCCCCAAGGCACGCAGCATCGCGATGGCGTTGCTCGGTCTCGTTGCAGCCGCATGGGCGTTGTTCACTCTGCTTGCCACCGGCTGACTCCGATCACCTTATTGAGCAGGTGTTCAAATTTCGCTGCATTTTGGTGTCCAACCGCCAAATCAATGTTGACTTGACCGCTCTCGTCTCCGAGCTGAATTCGGTGACATCCTTGTTCAGGAAGTTCAGGCAAGCAGACAAATCGCGAAATTGAGTTTTGCTTAATTGTCACAACACCTCCAACTGCTTAGCCGCTATGTTGATTCACGTGTCAAGTCTGCAGTTCAATGTCATTGATGTAGGTGCTCGTTATGGAATTCATCCCTCGCTGCGGCGTCTTATGGGAATGGTTCCAATCCACCTGTTTGAACCAGATCCAACAGAGTCGGAGAGACTCTCGGCACAGTATGCGTCGATTCGTGGAGTATCCGTTCATGCAGTTGCATTGGGTGTCGCAAGTAGCGCGAGACCGTTTGTACTTCGAGAACACCGAGGTCTTAGTGGATTTGCCGACATTTCACCCGACAACTCGAACTGGAAAATTCCGGTTCAGGGAGTGGGGGAGTTCGAGCATATACAAGTGGAAGTTCGGCCGCTTTCCGATTTCCTAATTGGTAAGCCTGCAATTATCAAACTTGATACCGAGGGTAGCGAGTTTGAAATACTCGTCTCCGCGGGAGAGCAATTGCGAAATGTGACTGCAATCCGGCTTGAATTCAATATGAGGGCGCTATGGAGCACGGGGACCAGCTTCGCCAAGCTGGATGCTTTTTTGGCCGAGCAAGGATTCGTGTTTACTAATTTTGATTCTCCGCCAAACGGCTCGATCTTCGGTCGACTTCCACTGCCCGGAAGCAAGGGACAGTTGATTGCCGGCGATGGTTTGTGGGTGCGCGAACAAAGGGAATCGACTTTAAGTGACCCAGAGCTTTTCTGTCGCTCGTTCTTCTTTTATTTGAACGGCCTCGAGGGATTGGGACTTGAGGACGTATCAAAACTGTCAGAAGATGCGAGGGTGAGCCTTATCTGCTCTGAGCATTCTTCGCTTGAGGCTCTGCTGTACGCACTTGTGCTTCAACATCTTCTATCTGCGCGGCTTTACCCACACTTCGGGGCTTCGGCAGTTGAATCTGAGCACTTGAATCTCTTTGGCCGTCCGATTCCTGGGCGCGAAATCCTCTTTCAGCGTCTCCACCAAGCGGGACTAAATGTTGAGTAGTCGTAGCGCCAGAGGGCAGACCAAAGAAAAATCTAGGCTCATGACAAATCTAGGTCCTAGCCTTTGGTCGCAGTCTTGAACTTGTAAACTCAAGGTTAAGTACCTGATAGATCCTATCGCACTTGGTGAACACCTCCTGAATTGTCGTGCTTGTACGCACCGCGGAACTTCATTTGTGAACCAGATGGCAAGGCTCAGGCGTGTGCGAGATCTCGGCTCAGGGTCGCCTGCAGTCATAGGCAAATTCGTGGGACCGCACACAATCCGAAGAATTACTGTTTTGGATCGGAGCGGGTGACGGGAATCGAACCCGCGTTCTCAACTTGGGAAGCTGATGTTCTGCCATTGAACTACACCCGCCGGCGGCGCTGCACCAGCGTCATCTCGAAGCGTACCAACGTCGCTTCTCGGCGAATTCTGCGTCTTACTAAGGTTGGTGCGCCGTGATCCTCTCTGATCGCTCCATCCGCGAAGCAATGACGGCCAAGCGCATCATCATCGACCCGTTCGACGAAGCGTGCCTGCAACCGTCGTCGATCGACGTGAAAGTGTCCAATCTCTTCCGCGTGTTCCGCAACCACACGACTGCTCTCATCGACGTGAAGAAGGATCTCACCGACCTGACCGAATTGGTGGAGATGAAAGGCGATGAACCGTTCGTCTTGCATCCGGGCGAGTTCGTGCTCGGCTCCACGCTCGAGCGAGTGGCGATCGCGAACGACCTCGTGGCGCGCGTCGAGGGCAAGAGCTCGCTCGGCCGGCTCGGTCTGCTCATCCATTCGACCGCCGGATTCATCGATGCGGGGTTTGACGGCCACATCACGTTGGAGTTGTCGAACGTGGCGAACCTTCCGATCACGATCTACCCGTCGATGAAGATCGGCCAAGTGAGTTTCATGACTATGACGACGCCGGCCGACAAGCCGTACGGCTCAGGGGCTCGCGGCTCGAAGTACCAAGGCCAGCGCGGCCCGACGCCGAGCCGCTACTTCGAAAACTTCCGCTGACCAAGCGGTGCTTGGAGCGCGGATGCTGAACGTTCGCCGTTCTCGATCGCCTCGAGCACGTGGATGGCAATGTCACCCACTTTTACTTGCGACTCGTCCTTGCCCGCGCCTTTGACTCCGTCGTCGAGCATGATGTAGCAGAACGGGCAGGCGGTCGCCACGCGCGTCGCGCCAGTTGCAATCGCCTCGCGAGCGCGCTCGTCGTTCACTTTTACCCCGACGTTCTCTTCCATCCACATTCGCGCGCCGCCTGCGCCGCAGCACATGCCCTTGGTGCCGTTGCGCGGCATCTCCACCACTTGGATGCCCTTGATCGAGCCGACCACCTTTCGCGGCGCCAAGTACACGTCATTGTGGCGGCCGAGATAGCACGAGTCGTGGTAGGTAATGCGATCGTCGAGTGACGCGTTGCTCATGTCGAGTCGTCCGGTGGCAATGAGGTCTTCGAGCAACTGCGTGTGGTGCACGACTTCGTAGTTGCCGCCGAGCTGGGGGTATTCGTTCTTCAAGGTGTTGAAGCAGTGCGGGCACTGCGTGATGATCTTACGCACGCCCATGCCGTTCAGCATCTCCACGTTCGGCGTGGCGAGCATCTGAAAGAGGTACTCGTTGCCGCTGCGTCGCGCAGAGTCGCCCGTGCACATCTCGCTCGGGCCGAGGATCGCCACGTCGATGCCGGCGCGCTTCAACAACTTGGCCATCGCCTGCGTGACCTTCTTGTTCTTGTCGTCGAACGAGCCTGCGCAACCCACCCAGTACAAGTACTCGTGGGTGAGCGGCGATCCGGGGTCGAGCACCGTCACATCAAGACCTTTCGCCCACGCCGCGCGGTCGCCTTGGTTCATGCCCCACGGGTTGCCTTGGTTCTCCATGGCGCGGTAGGCGTTGCCGAGCTCGGCGGGGAAGTTGCTCTCCATCAGCGAGAGATATCGGCGCATGTCGAGGATCTTGTCGAGGATCTCGATGTTCACCGGGCAGATTTCGTCGCAGGCCTTGCACGACGTGCACGACCAGACCTCCTCGGCGGTGATGCGCTCGAACACCGAGTTCGCACTGACAGTGATCTCAGAGTCGACGCCGATGGGTGGGGACACCTTGCCGCCGGGCGCGTGCGCGGCAGTGGCGGCCATCACTTCGCCGCTCTTCAGCACGATCTCGCGCGGGTCGAGCGGTTTGCCCGTGGCGTGCGCCGGGCACACGCTCGTGCACCGACCGCACATCGTGCAGGCATCGAGGTCAAGCAGCTGCTTCCACGTGAAACTTTCGACGGCGTTCACGCCAAACGACTCGAGCGAGGTCTCGGCGAGGTTGGGCATCGCGCGCATCGCGCCCTTCGGTCGCTCGCGGTCGCGCAAGTACATGTTGAGTGGTGAGGTGAAGATGTGGCGCAGCATCGTGATGGGCAGCAACGCCAGGAACGCGACGAATGTGACGACATGGAACACCCACCACCCCTGGTGCCACGTCTCCAACGTGTCGAGCGACAGGCCGTTCACGGTCTGGGCGAGCGGCCAACCGACCACGCTCCAACGCTCGTAGTCGACGTTCTTGCCGGCGGCTTGCTCGGCGGCGATTCGGAACATCTCGGTGGCGAACCCGCCCACGCCGATGGAGAGCAAGACGCCGAGGATCCATGCGTGCTCGGGCTTCGACTTGATGCGGATGCGATACGGCTTCTGCACGTAACGGCGAAGGATCGCCCACACGACGCCGGCGGTGAAGACGACACCAGCGATGTCGCCGACGAGGGCGTACCCGCGGTACACGTCGCCGTGCAAGAACTTGAGGGCCGGCGGCATCTGGTGGTCGACTTCGAGCACTGTCGTGACGCCGAGCAGCACCAAGAAGCCGAAGTAGATCATCGAGTGCATCAAGCCGGCGGCGGAGTCGCGCAGCAGCGTGCGCATGTACACGCCGGCGCGGAAATCGGCGAGACGTCTCTTCAAGTTCTTTGTCGTCGTGCGGCGGTCGTCGGGCGCGCCGCGCTCCCAGTTGCGGATGCGGTCGGCAAAGCGCAGCGAGCCCCAGATGAGCATCATCGGAATGACCGTGTAGAAGACGAGTTTGAGCGCCCCAGGAATGCCGCCGAACACTTGGCGGTGGACGGGCGAGTCGCTTTCCCACCCGGTGAGCGTCGGGACGACTCCCGATATCAGCGTGAAGATGCCGATGCCGCAGCCGAGGATGATCGACAGTTGGTAAGGCTTCAGTCGCTTGCGTACGGCAACGGGCGCGGCGTCACCATGCATGGCGACCGCCACGCTAGTTGTGGCGGAATTGGGCGTCGTGGCTCAGCCGACGACGAGAGAGTTCAGCCGACGGCGGCGCGGTCGAGGTCGCGCAGGCGCGAAGCGAGCGTCGAGAGCAGCTTGTGCGAGAGCGCCGGCACGTCGTCGAGCACGCCGTGGAAGTGGCGCTGGCTGATGACGAGCACGTCACAGTCGGTGTCGCAGGTGACGGTGGCAGTGCGCGGACCGTGGTCGAGCAGGGCGAGCTCGCCGACCATCGAGCCGGCGCCGATCGCCGCAAGTTTCTTGCCGTTGCGCCGCACGGTGGCCTTGCCCTTCAGCACGATGAACGCTTCGCGACCCGGCTGACCCTGTTCAATGAGCACCCGACCCGCCTTGAACGACACCGTGTCAGACACCTTGACGATTCGAGCAAGGTCTTTCTTCGAGCACGACGAAAAGAGGGGAACATGATGGAGCGTGGTGAGGGGATTGAGGGCGGTTGGCATGGCAATCACGGTACGCACGAATTCGTGCGAAGATGCACAAATTGCCGGTGAAGGTTGTCTCAGGTGCCGGCTTGCTTTGCGACGGCGTTCGTGGCCGCGGCAATCGCGTCAGCGTCACCGAGATACGAGACGGATGACACACGCAACTCGCTTCGAACACGATCGTCTTCGTTGCGCGGATGAAAGTCGTACTTTCGGGGTACGCCAGTCGGGATGTTCATCTCTGCGATGTCGTCCCGCGTGATGTGTTCGAGATGCATTGCGAGTGCGCGCAGCGAGTTGCCGTGCGCGACGACAAGCACGTTCTTGCCGTCCGCGAGCAGCGGCACGAGCACGTCGCGCCAGAACGGCACGACGCGAGCAACGACGTCTTTCAAGCACTCCGTCGCCGGCAACACCGACGGGTCGATGTGCGAATATCGGGGATCGTTTGCCGGATGCTCCGGACTGGAGCGTTCGACGGGAGGCGGCGGCACGTCGTAGCTGCGCCGCCACAACTTCGTTTGTTCCGCACCATGGCGCAGCGTGGTTTCTTTCTTGTCGAGACCCTGCAGCGCCCCATAGTGGCGCTCGTTGAGTCGCCAGTCGCTGCGGACGGTCAGGTCCGCCTGCCCGAGGGTGTTGAGTGTTCTTCGGTTGGTCTCGATTGCCCGCGACAAAAGAGACGTGTACACGATGTCGAAACGCAGCCCAGCCTCGCGCAACGTGCGACCCGCCGCGTCGGCCTCGGCTTCACCCTTGGCGCTGAGCGGCACGTCGTGCCAACCAGTGAAAAGGTTGAGTTCGTTCCAGGTGCTCTGGCCATGGCGTAGCACTACGAGCGTGCCGACGGGAGGAACGCTCGCAGCGGTAGGAACGTCTGGTTGCGAAGCGGCGTTCACGCGGCAAGGCTAGACCGCAGGATTCGCTGAGAAAGGCGCAGGAATGACGACGAATGACGCTTTCGACGTGGTGGTCGTCGGCTCGGCGAATCTTGACCTCGTCGCGCGAACGAAACGGCTTCCGCACCCCGGGGAGACGGTCTCTGCGCACGGATATTTCGAGGCGTGCGGCGGCAAAGGTGCCAATCAGGCGATCGCCGCCGCCCGTGCCGGTGCCCGCACGGCGTTCGTCGGAGCAGTCGGACGCGACGCCGCAGGCGACACCCTGCGTTCGGCGTTCGTGAATGACGGCGTCGATGTTGCACGCCTCTTGACGGTCGGAGCGCCGACTGGCCGCGCGCTCATCGGTGTGTCCGACGATGCAGAAAATCTCATCATCGTTGTGCCCGGGGCGAACCACGCTTTGTCGGTCGGCGACATCGATGCCGCCGCGCACGTCATCAGGCGAGCCCGCGTGTTGCTCATGCAACTTGAAGTGCCGCTCGCCGTCGTGCAGCGTGCAGCGTCGCTCGCCGGTGACGACACCATCGTCGTGCTCAACCCTGCCCCGGCCGCCGAACTTCCGGATGCACTGCTTGCGCAACTCGACGTGATCACGCCGAACGAGCACGAAGTCGAGCTGTTGGGCGGGACTGAGTCGTTGCTCAACCGTGGTGTCGGGGCAGTGGTGGTGACCGAGGGACCGCGCGGTGCACGATTGGTGACGAAAGCCGGCAGCATCCGTGTGCCGCCGTACCCCGTGACACCGATTGATACGACGGGTGCAGGTGATGCATTCTGCGGAGCCTTGAGTGCTCGGCTGGCCCTTGATGGTGGGCTCGATGCCCTGCCGAACGCCTTGCGAGCGGCCGCGGTCGCCGGGGCGCTCGCCACCACCGTGGAGGGTGCGGTGCCCTCGTTGCCGCGGTGGGCACGTATCGCGGCGGTGCTTCAAGGTCGGTAGGTCTCCCAGTCCAGACAACCCTTCCTAGCACGTGACATAAATCCTTAGCCGAGGCGGCTCAACTTTCGGGTTGGTGGCGCTAGGGTGTGCCTCCCACAGAAAGAAGGTCCATCATGCCTAAAGCAGTCGGAATCGACCTCGGAACCACCAACTCGGTCGTCGCAGTGCTGGAAGCCGGCGAACCCGTCGTCATCCCCAACTCCGAAGGTGCGCGCACTACGCCCTCGGTCGTCGCGTTCTCCAAGAGCGGCGAAGTACTCGTGGGTGAAGTCGCCAAGCGCCAGGCGATCACCAACCCCGACCGCACGTTCCGCAGCATCAAGCGGTTCATGGGTCAGAAGTGGAACTCCGACGACATCGACGGCAAGAAGTACACGCCGCAAGAAATCAGCGCCCGCACGCTCATGAAGCTGAAGCGCGACGCGGAGGCCTACCTGGGCGACACCGTGACGCAGGCAGTGATCACCGTTCCTGCGTACTTCGACGACGCACAGCGCACTGCCACCAAAGAGGCAGGTCAGATCGCCGGCCTCGAAGTGTTGCGCATCATCAACGAGCCGACTGCGGCCGCGTTGGCGTACGGCCTCGACAAGGGTTCGAAGGAAGAGACGGTGCTCGTGTTCGACCTCGGCGGCGGCACGTTCGACGTGAGCGTCCTCGAGATCGGTGACGGAGTGTTCGAAGTGAAGAGCACGCACGGCGACACCAACCTCGGCGGTGACGACTGGGACCAGAAGATCATCGACTGGCTCGTCGCACAGTTCAAAGCCGCGCACGGCGTGGACCTCTCGAAGGATCGCATGGCCGCACAGCGCCTGAAAGAAGCTGCCGAGAAGGCCAAGATCGAGCTGTCACAAGTGCAACAGACGCAGATCAACCTGCCGTTCATCACGGCGACTGCGAGCGGGCCGCTGCACCTCGACGAGTCGCTCTCTCGCGCGAAGTTCCAGGAGATGACGAAGGATCTGCTCGAGCGCTGCCGCAAGCCGTTCGAGCAAGCCATCTCCGACGCCGGCCTCACTAAGGGCCAGATCAACCACGTCATCCTCGTCGGCGGCTCCACTCGAATGCCGGCGGTGCAAGAACTGGTGCAGTCATTCACCGGCAAAGAACCGAACCGCACCGTCAACCCCGACGAAGTGGTCGCGGTCGGCGCAGCCGTGCAGGCCGGTGTGTTGCGCGGCGACGTGAAGGACATCCTCCTTCTTGACGTCACCCCGCTCTCGCTCGGCATCGAGACCAAGGGCGGTGTCATGACGCGCCTCATCGAGCGCAACACCACCATTCCCACGCGTCGCACTGAGACGTTCACCACTGCCGAAGACATGCAACCTTCCGTGGAGATTCACGTCTTGCAGGGTGAGCGCGAGATGGCGTCATACAACAAGACGCTCGGCAAGTTCCAGCTCGTCGACTTGCCGCCCGCACCGCGCGGCGTGCCGCAGATCGAGGTCACGTTCGACATCGACGCCAACGGCATCGTGCACGTGTCGGCGAAGGACCGCGCGACGAACAAGGAGCAGTCGATGACGATCTCCGGTCAGTCGTCGCTCTCCAAGGACGACATCGACAAGATGGTGAAAGACGCAGAAGCGCACGCGGACGAAGATCGCAAGCGTCGCGCCGACGCCGAGGTGCGCAACAATGCTGACTCGCTGGTGTACCAAACCGAGAAAGTGTTGCGCGAACAAGGCGAGAAAGTCACCGACGACGAACGCAAAGCCGTCGAGCAGCCGCTCGCCGACCTGAAGGCGGCTCTCACCGGCAATGACGTCGACACCATCAAGAACGCGACGGAGAAACTGATGACCGCCAGCCAGGCGTTCAGCCAGAAGCTCTACGAAGCGGCGTCGCGCGACGCCAATGCGGCAGGAACTTCCGCCAGCGGTCAGCCGTCTGACGGTGCGACCGCCGGCAACGACGGCGACATCGTCGACGCAGAAATCGTCGACGAGAAGTAATCGTCGCCGTTACCGAGCACCTAGATCATGGCTGACGAGACCACCACGTCGAATCCGGAGGGCGCTGACGGCGCCACCCCTCACGCCGAAACGGCGCCCTCCGGTGAAACTCCCGTCACCGACGAGGCAGGCAGCGACCGCTTCGGCGTGAGCGACGTGCTCGATGCCGTCACCAAAGAACGCGACGAATTCAAGAACCTCGCGTTGCGCCTGCAGGCCGACTTCGAGAATTTCCGCAAGCGGGCGACTGCACAGATGGTCGACGACGTCGACCGAGCGACTGGTCGAATCGTCGAGTCGATCCTCCCCGTCCTGGACGCGTGCGAAGCCGCCGCGGCGCACGGAGTGAAGGGCATCGAGTCGGTATGGTCGGCGCTCCTCGGAGCCTTGCAGAAGCAAGGTCTGGAAGCGCTCGACCTCGCCGAAAAGCCGTTCGACCCGGCGACTGCCGAAGCCGTCGTGCACGAACCAGCCGAAGGCGAGAGCCAGGGTCCGGTCGTGATCGAAGTGCTGCGCACGGGATACCGCTGGAAGGGGCGGGTCGTGCGTGCGGCAATGGTGAAGGTGAAGGGCTGAGGAATCTTTCAAGCAACGAGTCGAGGATGCGATGACTGCACAACGAGAGTGGTTCGAGAAGGACTACTACGCGGTGCTCGGTGTCGCCCAGAACGCCTCGGCAAAGGACATCACGAAGGCGTACCGCAAACTCGCGCGCCAATACCACCCAGACGCGAACCCCAACAACGCTGCTGCTGAAGAACGATTCAAAGAAATCTCTGCCGCCTACGACGTGCTCGGCGACGAAGAGCGCCGTCGAGAATATGACGAAGTGCGACGGCTCGGGCCGGGCGCCTTCGGCGGGCCGGGCAACGGTTCGTTCCGCTTCGACATGGGCGACATGGCCGGTGCGGGCGGATTGGGCGACTTGCTCGGCCAGATGTTCGGCGGAGCACGCCGCGGCGGTGCTGGTGTCGGGCCGCAACGCGGCTCCGATCTCGAGGCGGCACTCACCATCGACTTCGTCGATGCGGCGAAGGGTCTCACGACCACGTTGCATCTCAATTCCGAGACCACTTGCTCCACGTGCCGCGGCTCGGGGGCGCGACCCGGCACCAATCCGGTGCGCTGTACGTCGTGCAACGGACGCGGTGTCACCGAGATGAATCAAGGCGGCTTCGCCTTCTCCACCCCGTGCTCACGATGCGGCGGCCGAGGCGCGATGATCGAGCATCCGTGCTCCACGTGCCGCGGCTCGGGTGTCGAGATGCGAAACCGCGAAGTGAAAGTGCGCGTCCCGGCTGGCGTCGACGACGGCACGCGCATCCGCCTGAAAGGCAGGGGTGCGCCGGGCCGCAGCGGCGGACAACCAGGCGACCTCTTCGTCGTATGCTGGGTGACGCCGCACCCGCAGTTCACGCGCGACGGACAAAACTTGCACGTGCGCGTACCCGTGCCATTCACGTCCGCTGCGCTCGGCGCGGACGTGAACGTGCCGACGCTCGAAGGTGATGTAGTCACGTTGCGGTTGCGGCCAGGCACGCAACCCGGGAGCCGACACCGAGTGAAAGGTCGCGGCATCGTCTCTGAACGAAAAACCGGCGACCTCATCGTCACCGTCGACATCGTCGTCCCGACATCACTCACCGAGCAACAGCGCGAAGCCCTGCTCGCTTTCGCCAAGGAGGAAGTCTCATGAGCACGCAACCCGACCGCGACAACTACCGCATGGCCGTGTACGTCATCTCCGTAGCAGCCGAACTCTCCGGGATGCATCCGCAGACTCTGCGCAACTACGAGCGCGTCGGCTTGCTGAATCCTGCCCGCACGCAAGGCGGCAATCGTCGCTACAGCGAAGCCGATATCGCCAGGCTGCATCGCATCGCCCAACTGGTCGACGCCGGGCTGAACCTCGAAGGGATCCGTCAAGTGCTCGAGCTCGAGCACCAAGTCGCGGAACTGCGCAAGCAGGTGGATGCATTGCGTGATCACGTCTCGCGCGAGCGCGCATCGCGCGGCGAACTGGTGCCGACCCGGCAGGTGTTGTCGGTCTTCGCCCGACGTACCGGTTTCTTCGGAGAGCGCTGACGAGGAGGCTGCACGATGACTCTTGATCCCCGCAAGTGGACGACGAAGACCGGCGAAGCAGTGGCTGCTGCGATGCAGGCAGCGACCGTCGCCGGCCACCCCGAACTCACGCCGCATCATCTGCTCGTCGAGCTCGTGAAGCAGGAAGGCACCGTCGTGTCTCCGCTGCTCGCCAAAGTCGGCGTGGCCGTCGCTGCGCTCGCAGAAAAGTGCACGAACGCGCTCTCCAAGTTGCCGACCACCAAAGGCGGTTCTGAGCCGCGGCTCAACCGCGAACTTGCCGCCGCCTTCGCTGCGGCCGCCGAGACGCAAGCCGAGTTCCGGGACGACTTCCTTTCCGTCGAATTGCTGGTGCTCGCAATGTACGAGATTGTTGGAGTGCCGCGGGAAGAGTTGCTCGCTGCTCTGCGCGAAGTACGCGGGTCGCATCGCGTCACGTCGCAGAACCCCGAAGACCAATTCCAAGCATTGGAGAAATACAGCGTCGATCTCACTGCTCGCGCGCGAGCGGGCAAGATCGATCCGGTCATCGGTCGTGACGAAGAAATTCGCCGCGTCGTGCAGGTTCTGTCGCGCCGCACGAAGAACAACCCGATACTCATCGGCGAGCCGGGCGTCGGCAAGACGGCGATCGTCGAGGGTCTCGCCCAACGCATCGCCTCGGGTGACGTGCCTGAGGGCCTCAAGACCAAACGACTCGTCGCACTCGACCTTGGTGCGATGCTCGCCGGGGCCAAGTACCGCGGCGAATTCGAAGAGCGTCTCAAGGCAGTGTTGAAAGAGATCACCGATGCCGGCGGCGAGATCATCACGTTCGTCGACGAGATCCACACGCTGGTCGGTGCCGGCGGGGCAGAAGGGGCGATGGACGCCGGCAACATGGTGAAGCCGATGCTCGCCCGCGGCGAGTTGCGGATGATTGGCGCAACGACGCTCGACGAATATCGCACCCACGTGGAGAAAGACGCCGCACTCGAACGGCGGTTTCAGCAGGTGTACGTCGGCGAACCGACCGTCGAGGACACGATCGCAATCCTGCGCGGTCTGAAGGAGCGCTACGAGGTGCACCACGGCGTGCGCATCCAAGACAATGCACTGGTCACCGCCGCGGTGCTCTCCAACCGTTATCTCACAAACCGCTTCCTGCCCGACAAGGCGATCGATCTCGTCGATGAAGCCGCGAGCAAGTTGCGCATCGAGATCGACTCGATGCCGACCGAGATCGACATCGTCGAGCGGCGCATCATGCAACTGCAGATCGAGAACGTCGCGCTTTCCAAAGAAACCGATGCCGCCAGCAAAGAGCGCCTCGGGTCGCTCGAGACCGAGCTCGCCGAGCTGAGCGAGAAGTCAGCGACGATGAAGAAACGCTGGGAGGCCGAGAAGCAAGGCATCAGCGCAGTGCGCACGCTGAAAGAAGAACTCGAGACTCTCCGCCAGCAAGCAGACCGCGAAACCGACCTCGAGAAGAAAGCCGAACTCATCTACGGCCGCATCCCCGAGCTTGAGCGACGCATCGACGCCGCGACCGCATCATCTCGTGAGCCCCGGATGCTGAAAGAAGAGGTCGATGCCGACGACATCGCCGAGATCGTCGCGAAGTGGACAGGCATCCCGGTCACTCGCCTCATGGAAGGAGAGATGCACAAGTTGGTGCACCTCGAAGAACTACTCCACCAGCGAGTCATCGGGCAAGATGCCGCAGTCACCGTCGTGGCGAACGCGATCCGTCGCAGCCGTGCGGGACTCTCCGATCCGAACCGACCAATCGGCTCGTTCATGTTCCTCGGCCCGACAGGGGTCGGCAAGACCGAACTCGCTCGAGCGCTCGCGTCGTTCCTCTTCGACGACGACAAGGCCGTCGTGCGCATCGACATGGGGGAGTACACCGAGAAACACTCGGTGAGCCGACTCGTCGGCGCACCTCCGGGTTACGTGGGGTACGACGAAGGCGGTCAGCTCACCGAAGCTGTTCGTCGTCGTCCGTACAGCGTGGTGCTGCTCGACGAGATCGAAAAGGCGAATCCGGAGGTGTTCAACATCCTGCTGCAGGTGCTCGATGACGGCCGTCTCACCGACGGCCAAGGTCGCACCGTCGACTTCACCAACACGGTGCTGATCATGACGAGCAACCTGCCCGTCGAGCCGATCGAGTACTTCAAGCCTGAGTTCGTGAACCGCATCGACGAAATCGTCCGGTTCTCGTCACTGACGCGGGAGAACCTCGGTGCCATCGTCGAGATCCAGCTGCAGCACCTTATCGAGCGTCTCGCCGAGCGTCGCATCACGCTCGCGGTTACACCCGCCGCTCGACTCGCACTCGCAGATCGGGGTTACGACGCTGAGTTCGGAGCACGCCCGTTGAAGCGTCTCATCCAGCGGACGATCTCCGACCCGGCGGCACTGCTGCTGCTTGAGGGGAAGGTCTCGGAGTCCACGGGCAACGGCATGATCATCGTCGACTTGGTCGACGGCGAGTTCTCCGTCAACCCAAGCGACGCCGCCGGCTGATCGAGGGTCAGCGTTCGCGCACGGCGTTGCCGTGGGCCGGAAAACCTTCGTGATCAGCCAACGCTTCGATCGTCGGCCGCATCCGTCGGAGCGCTTGCGCGGAGGCAGACGCGACCGCGGTCGTCTTCAAGAACGCAGCTGCAGTGATGCCCGACGACACCGCCGCAAAGCCGCTCGTCGGGAGTGATGCCGGCACACCGAGCACGAAGTTGGCCGCAGAGAACGGCGTGTTTTGCCCGATCAACATCTCGCCGGCATGGTGGATGCGTGCCGCCACGTCGTCGGCATGCGGAGCATCGATCGCCAGCTGCAGGTGCTCGGGAGCGAACATGTTCACCACGTCGCAGGCCTCGGCGAGCGTTCCGACGAGGATCGAACCGCCGTTGACGCCAAGCGAAGCACGAGCCGCGCGGGCTCGCGACTCGGGGAGACGTGCGATCAACTTCTCGAGGTGAACGTCAATTGCGTCGATTAACCCGCGGTCAGTTGCGACGAGCACGACGCACGAGTCTTCGCCGTGCTCGGCCTCGATCAACAAGTCGAGGGCGGCACGCCGCGCGTCGGTGGAGTCGTCGGCGACCACCATGCTCTCGGTCGGGCCGAGCACCATCATCGTCACGACACCGTGGCGCTGCATCTCGACTTGCGCTGCGGTGACAGCAGGGCTGCCGGGCCCGACGACCTTGCGCACCGCCGGAATCCCTGCGGTGCCGAAGCCAAGTGCGGCAATGGCAGCTGGACCGTTCGCTCGGTACACCTCTTGTATTCCGAGCAGGCGACACACGACCAGCACTGCTGGATCGACGCGCCCAGAACCGTCGGGCATCGGGGGCACGACCAACGCGATACGGGGGACTCCGGCGACGATCGCCGGCACGGCGAGCTGATACGCGACCGACGGATAACTCGCCTTGCCGCTCGGCACGAACAGCCCGACCGATTCGATCGCCGTCACCTTCTCACCGACGCGTGCGCCAGGCTCGATCTCCATCGACCAGTCGCTGAAACGTGAGCGAACGACCTCGTTGTAACGACGCACATGGTCGATCGCATCGCCGAGTGCGGTCTGCATGGCGTCACCCACAGTCGCGCCCATGATGTCGTCGGTGTCGACCCTCAGTTGGTCCGTACGAAGAGAGACTCCGTCGAACTTCCGGGTCGCGTCGCAGACGGCTTCGTCGCCACGTGCGCGAACGTCGTCCACCAACGCCGCGATCTCGTTACGCAGCGACGGAGAAATGACGTCGCTGATCTTGCGCTGTCCGAACGACAAGCGATCAGCTGCACTCATCGTCGCCCACTCGCGTCGTCGCAGTACGGCGCTCACGTCACGAAACTATCGGTGTTATCGCTGTTTTCTGCCCTGAAGATGCACATCTGCGTGTAGGCTTTCTCCACGTTCCCTTCAAGCCAGGAGCGTCAATGCCCGTCACCGTCGTAGTCGGCACCCAGTGGGGAGACGAGGGCAAAGCCAAGATCATCGACCTGCTGTCGGGCACCCACAGTCATGTGGTGCGCTACCAAGGTGGCCACAACGCTGGTCACACCGTGGTGGTCGGTTCCGAACGCTACGCGCTGCAGCTCGTGCCCAGCGGCGTTCTGTATCCGCACGTCACTCCGGTCATCGGCAACGGGGTCGTCGTCGACCTGCCGACGCTCTTTTCGGAGATTGACGCGCTCGAAAAACGGGGCGTGTCGTGCTCGGGCCTGCGCGTCTCGACCCTCGCGCACCTCATCTTCCCGTGGCATCAGCGGCACGACGCCATCAGCGAAGCATTGCGCGGTGAGTCAAAACTCGGCACCACGCTGAAAGGCATCGGACCCGCCTATGCCGACAAGGTGAAGCGCATCGGGGTGCGTGCCGGCGACGTGCGCGACCGAGAACGCTTCTGCGCACTCGTCAAAGAGCGCGCGACGCAGGAAAACGAGCTGTTCGCTTCGCTCGGGGAAGAACTTCTCGACGTCGACCAGATCGTGCGTCGTTACGACGAATACGGTCGCCGTCTGGTTCCGCACTTGTCCGACACGGTCAACCTGCTGCACGCAGCGCTCGGAACCGGCGCCTCGATCTTGCTCGAAGGTGCGCAAGCGACGTTCCTCGACATCGATCACGGAACGTACCCGTACGTCACGTCGTCGAACCCCACTGCCGGCGGCGCATGCGCGGGAAGCGGTATCGGTCCTCGTCACATCACCCGCGTGGTCGGCATCGCAAAGGCGTACACCACTCGCGTGGGTGCCGGACCCTTCCCCACCGAAATGCATGGTGAGACTGCCGATCGAGTAGTCGACATCGGCAGGGAGTTCGGCACGGTGACGGGCCGTCGCCGTCGGCCGGGCTGGCTCGACCTCGTGATGTTGCGCCACGCAGTGCGCGTGAACTCGTTGACAGACATCGCGCTCACGAAACTCGACGTGCTCGACGATTTCGATGACATCAAGGTGTGCACGGGCTATGTGCTCGACGGCCGCACGCTCGATTCGTTCCCCGACGACGCCGATACCCTCGCTCGCGTTGAGTGCGTGTATGCGTCATTGCCCGGTTGGAAACGGCAGTTGCGCCGTTGCAAACGCGAGAGCGACCTGCCCGAGCAAGTGTTGGCGCTGCTCGCGCTCGTCGAAAGCCTCACTGGGGTGCCAGTGAGCGTGGTCGGCGTAGGTCCGGAACGCGATGACGTGGTCGTGCGCGGTACTCGAGCATGATCGACCGTTACTCGCTCCCGGAGATGGACGCCATCTTTTCGGATGTCGCACGGTTCTCCCGTTATCTCGAGATCGAACTGCACGCGCTCGACGGCCAAGCGATCGTCGGGGCAGTTCCATCGACTGTTTCGGCAACGTGTCGTGCGCGCGCACCGAAAATTGACGAGGCGTTCGTTCGCGACGTGTCAGAACGTGAGGCAATCACGAACCATGACGTGGCCGCATTCGTCGACGTCGTCCAGCAGCGGATCAGTGGCGCGGAGGCAGCGTGGCTGCACCATGGCCTGACGAGCAGTGACGTCGTCGATACGGCCTGGTGTGCGATGCTGCGTGACGCCGCCGAACTCATCGATGCGGCTCTCGGAGAACTCGTCGGTGTGCTGGTGCGCGAGGCGCGCAAGCATCGCGACACCCCGATGATTGGGCGCACCCACGGAATCCACGCCGAGCCCACCACGTTCGGCTCGAAGGTCGCGTTATGGGCCTTGCAGATCGATCGAGATCGTCGACGAATGAAAGCCGCTCAGTACACCATTGCGGTCTGCAAATTGTCTGGTGCGGTCGGCACCTACAGCAACATCGACCCACGCGTCGAAGATCATGTGGCACGAGCAATGAACCTGCGCGCCGTGCCGGCGACACAAGTGGTGAGCCGCGATCGACATGCCGAGTTTCTCTACGCTTGTGCGAGCATCGCCGACACAGTCGAGATGATCGCTATCGAATTACGAAACTTGCAGCGCACCGAAGTATCGGAAGTGCGTGAAGGCTTCGGCGCAGGGCAGAAGGGCAGCTCTGCAATGCCGCACAAGCGCAACCCGATCTCCGCTGAGACGCTCTCGGGCCTCGCACGAGTGGTGCGCGGAAACTTGCAAGCCGGCCTGCAGAACGTCGCGTTGTGGCACGAGCGCGATATTTCGCATTCGTCGGTTGAGCGCATCATCCTGCCCGACACCGCGACGCTTGCGTACTACATGGTGAAACGTCTGGCACGGCTGGTCGCCAACTGGGAAGTCGACACGAGGCAGATGCTCAGCAATCTCGAGATGACTCGCGGCGCGATCTTTTCCCAATCGGTGCTGCTCGCCCTCGTCGAATCTGGGATGTCGCGCGATGACGCCTATCGAGTGGTGCAAGATGCGGCGCGACAGTCGCATGAGACCGGTTCGCACCTGTGCGACGTGCTCGCCGCGATGCCTGTCGCGTCGCAAGCGCTGGATGCCGCAAGGCTCGCATCCATCTTTGACACATCGCGAGTGCTGCGCTATGCGGGCCGCGCGGTCGACGCACTCAGCGAACTCGACTGACGATCATGACCCAATTGCCCGCGCTCGACCCGCTTCGTGAACGCCTGCGTCAGCACGTGCTCACGCATTCGCTGAAGACCGGCAGTTTCACTTTGAAAAGTGGTCGTTCGAGCAACTGGTTCTTGGACACCAAGCAGACCGCCTGCCGACCCGACGGAATCGTGCTCGTCGCCGATCTGGCGCTTTCAATCCTCCCTTCAGATGCCACCGCAATCGGCGGTCTCACCATGGGTGCCGACCCCGTCGCCTACGGAGTTGCCGCGGTCGCCGCGTCACGCGGGCGCGCGCTGCGCAGCTTCAGCGTGAGGAAAGAAGCAAAGGATCACGGTGTGAAAGGGCGCATCGCCGGCGCACTCCAACCCGGCGACAAGGTGGTCATCGTCGAAGACACCGTCACGCGCGGCACGTCGATCTTCGAGGCCGTCGAAGCGGTGAAAGAGTTCGGCGCACATCCCGTGTTCATCACGGTGGTCGTCGATCGTGGCGGCACGTGCGCGGCGATGGCCCGTGACGCAGGGATTGCCTATGAGTCGATGCTCACCGCGCCACAACTCGGCTACGACTACAACTCGTAATCACTTTCGTTCTTCGGCGCGCAGACGTGGCGCACCCACGTGAATAGCTGATGCGCGAGCGCACCACACTGGTGGTCGGGACCGGCGTCGATCCGGTGACCCCGCGCTTTTCAGGCGCGTGCTCTGCCAACTGAGCTACCCGACCATGATTCGGTGTTTCCACCGTCTCGCGGTCCCGACGGGATTTGAACCCGCGACCTCCGGCTTGACAGGCCGGCGTGAACTCCAAACTTCACCACGGGACCAGATTCGTTGTCGAAACTGATCTTCGCACCCCCAACGGGATTCGAACCCGTGCCGCCACCTTGAAAGGGTGGTGTCCTAGGCCTCTAGACGATGGGGGCAAGGATCTGTATCTCGTTGGAAGAGCATCTGAAATCTACCAGCGAGTTCTGACCAGCACTCAAGCCTCTCCTGTCGCCACAGCGTGCAAGTCAGAGGAGGGTTCACTCGCGCAACTCGTCGAGCGAGGCGTGAAGGAGCCAGCCGAGGTAGTCGTACACCTCGCGCTGCGGTTGGCTGGCGTCATCGCCTGACCCATCTTCGGCCGAGTCGTCATCGTCCTCGCTCACATCGAGCAGCGTGCCGAGCACGAGACGCATCGAATTGAGCGCTCGGACGAATCGTTCCAGCTCCTCGGTACGAAACACTCGCTCGGGCGACAACAATTGCACTGCCTCGTCGATTGCCGCAATGTGCGAGTCGGCGATGTCCCCGTGCGTCAAGCGCACGTACTCATCGTTCAATCTCTGGTCATCGTGGTACGCCGAGGGGAAGAGGCGCTTCATATGCTCGCCGACCTGCTCGGGCGGTACTCCTCTTGCAGCGACTACCTCGCCGCGCAACTCTCCGAACAGCCGTGCGATGATCTCCCGCGAGTGGTCGTCAATGCCGAGGCGCAAACCGCCTTCGACGTGCTGAAAAATCATGCGTCTTCCCGCTGCATGGTGGCCCACAAGCCGTGCTCGTGCAGTCGTTGTACGTCGACCTCGGCCCGTTCTCTGGTTCCGTTCGAAACTACGGCGCGGCCCTTTTCGTGAACGTCGAGCATTAACGCCGTCGCTTTCTCGAGGCTGTAGCCGAACAATTTCTGGAACACCCACGTCACGTACGACATGAGATTGATCGGATCGTTCCAGACGATGACGACCCACGGACGATCGATGCCGACGTCCGTCCCGCGCTCGACATCGGTGACGGTCGACATACTTCCATTGTGCCGACGCAAGGTCCCGTGGCCCCCGAGTCCTCCTAGCCTTCTAGCGCGTGGTGCTCGGTCGACCTCTCGTCCCATCACGATTGACGAGCTCGTTCGCCCACGTGGGATCGCGTCCCGCACGCACGCAGATCGGCGCGTACGTCATGCTGACCAAGCCGCGGATCATTGAACTGCTGCTCATTACCACCGTGCCGACGATGGTGCTCGCCCAGGGCGGGTGGCCGGACACGTGGCTCGTCGTGCTCACGGTGCTCGGGGGCGCGCTCGCCGCCGGCGGTGCGAACGCCATAAATATGTACATCGACCGCGACATCGACCACTTGATGGAGCGCACGAAGAATCGTCCTCTCGTCACGGGTCGCGTGGCGCCACGCAACGCACTCATCTTCGCTGTGACCCTCGAAGTGCTGTCATTCATCGTGCTTGCTGCCTCGTCGAACGTGCTCGCCGGGCTGCTTGCGATTGGTGCGACTCTTTTCTATGTCTTTGTCTATTCGCTCTGGTTGAAACGCACCTCGCGGCAGAACATCGTCATCGGCGGTGCAGCGGGCGCCGCCCCTGTTCTTGTCGGTTGGGCCGCGGTCACCAACGATGTCTCGTGGTCGGCGGTCGTCCTCTTTCTCGTCATCTTCTTTTGGACTCCGCCGCATTTCTGGGCACTCGCGATACGCCACGTCGATGAGTACCGCGCGGCATCGGTGCCGATGCTGCCCGTCGTCGAAACTTTGGCTCGCACGGTGCGCACCATGGGGCTGTATTCCGTCGCGGTTGCGCTCGCGTCGTGGGCGCTGATTCCGATGAACGACATGGGTGTCATTTACACCGTGGCATCGTTCGTGCTCGGCATCGCGTTCGTAGCGCTGACCTTCGGTCTCGGTCGAGCACCCAGTCCCTCGGCCGCGATGCGCGTGTTCTCGTTCTCCATTACCTACGTCACGCTGCTTTTTCTCGCCGTGATGATCGATGTGCTCGTGCGCTAGTTCTGCGCACTGCCCGACACGCTGAGCCTGCAACAGACCTCGGCCAAAACGGTCGATTTGAGTAGCCTTGCGGGACGGTGACGACGGCAGTGGATTCGCGCGCGACAAGCAGTGTCGGCTCATCGGCCGTCCCCGCACCGCTCTCGGCGATCGGCCGTTGGCTGACTACCGCAGACCACGTGCGAGTGGGTGCCTCCCTCGTCGTAAGCGCATTCGTCTGGGCGTTGGTCGCCGGTGCACTCGGTGCCGTCCTCGGCGTAGAGCGGCTCGATGCCGGTTCGGCGCTCGTCGATGCTGATGCGCTGGCACAGCTGTTCTCCCTGCACCGCTTTGCGCTCGTGTTCGGGGTGCTCGCTCCGTTGATGCTCGGCGTGTCCGTCTTGACGGTGCCCGCGCAGTTGCACGCTGCCAACCTTTCTGTCCCGCGATTGGCGGCGTTCGGCTGGTGGGCGTGGCTCGCAGGAAGCATCATCGCACTCGTCTCGTACATCGGCAACGGCGGTCCGGGCGGGGGAGACGGGCGCTACGTCGAGACGTATCTGCTCGGTCTCGCCATCGTCATTCTCGGTCTCGTCGCGGTCGCCGTGTCGCTCGCCACCACCGTGCTGACTCGTCGCAACGGCAACCGACTCGCCGACATACCGGTCGGCGCATTCGCTGCACTCGTCTCGGCGGTCGGAGTGACCCTCACGTTCCCCGTGGCCCTCGGCACCGTCGCTTACTTGTGGGTTGATTTCGTCAATGCCCGTGTCGCGTTCGGCGGCGGCGACATGTTCGATTCGTGGCTCGGTTGGTTGATGCGCGAGCCGCAAACGCTGCTCTTGGCTGCTCCGGCGCTGGGCATCCTGGCGGATGCAGCAGCTCGCACCGCCAAGTCTCGCCAGCCGCTACGCGGAGTAGTGCTCGTCGGTGTAGGAATCTCGGCTGTCGTCGTCTTCAGTTCAGTGACCCAGCAGGCTCACGTGTTCGCGACGGGGAAGACACCGTTCGAAACCCTGCAATCGTTCGTGCCCTTCGCCCTCTTCAACGTGCTTCCGCTGCTCGCACCATGTTTCGTGGTGCTGCTCTCGCTCCTCGCGCTCAAGTCGGGCACGAGCGCTCTTTCTGGCGCATTCGTCGCATCTTTCCTGGGAGTCGGAATGGTATTCACCGGACTGGTTGGTTCCGCGGCCATGCACCTCGAAGCCCTCGACCTCATCGGCACGGTGTTCGGCGAAGCCACCCTCGTCTATGTCGTCTACGGCACGGTGCTCGCCGCCGTCGGAGCGATCACCTTGCATGCGGGGGCCGTCACTGGCCGCGCACTTCCGGACACGCCGGTTCTCCTGCTCGCGCTATCGGGATTCGCCGCCACCGTGCTCGCGTCGCTCCCGCACTTCGTCGCCGGCTTCCTCGATCAGCCGGCAGCAGTAGCAGCCGGTTATGACGACTCTGGTTTCGTCGGCATCGCCAACGTGCTCGTCGGCGTAGGCCACGCGCTCATGGCTCTCGTCGTGCTCGCTTTCGCCGGTCTCTTCTTCAAGTCCCGGCGCGGCGAAGCCGCCACCGACCGATATGCGACGGAGGTGTCTGCATGAGCGTTCCAGCACTCACGGCCGGGCCTGCTCGTCGCACGAGCACGGTCTTTGTCGCCACCGGATTCGTCTCCGCTGCCGCAGCGGCACTGATGGGCGGGATGCTCGCGATCTGGCTCGACTTTCGTGCAAAGGCTCCGACGCGCATCGCCGGGGACGGTGCGACAATCATCAAAGACTGGCTGAAGAAAGACATCACGATCCCTGAGGTCGCCGCGAACACGATGATGTTCACCTTCGTCATCGCGTGCGTGATGGCCCAGTGGGCGGTCTACTCGGGGCGGCGAAACGACAAGTCGCACACCACGCTCGCTCTTGCGGTAACGCTCTTCACGGGCCTCGCGCTGCTCAACGTGCAGGCTGCCCTGTGGATGCAGATGGACATCGTGCTGCGCGACGACGCGTACCAGACGATGTTCTATACGGTCACCGGAACGATGTTTGCGCTCATCGCGAGTGCAGTGGTCTACTCGCTCGTCGCGATGTTCTGGGTGCTCGCCGGTCGAACGAGCGACCACGACGTTCTTGCCGCCCATGCCCTCTATTGGTACGCGACCTACGGCATCTTTGCCGCCCTCTGGTTCGT
Organism: Actinomycetota bacterium; assembly: GCA_041180605.1. GTDB lineage: Bacteria > Actinomycetota > Acidimicrobiia > Acidimicrobiales > Ilumatobacteraceae > F1-60-MAGs027. Next base: position 82,555 of record JBEGRF010000051.1, read on the forward strand.
CGTCTACGTGCAGAAGTAACACCATGTTCAAGGTCGGATCCAAACTCTTCCTCGGTCTCACCGGGTTCGCAGCGCTCGTCCTCCTCGCGTACATCATCTTCGTCGAACGACTCGCGGTCGGCGGCGTGGCGCTCAGCCTCGTCTTTGCTGCGCTGGTCGGCCTCACCTCCATCGTCTTGGCCGTCAACGAGGGTGACGACGAAGTGCAGCCTCGTGATGCGACGCTCACCAGGGCGTCGATGTGGCCGCTGGTCACCGTCGTCGGTCTCGTGCTCTTCGTGCTCGGGCTCGTCGTTGCGCAGGTGTATTTCGTCTTCGGCATCGTCGTAGTGCTCGCGGCACTCGCGGAATGGATGGTGCAATCGTGGAGCGAATCGGCGTCAGACGACGTGCTCCACAACGAGTCTGCACGCCGACGCTTGCTCCACCCGATCGAATTCCCCGTGCTCGCGGCACTCGGCCTCGGCGTCATTCTCTTTTCGTTCTCGCGCATCATGCTCGCCATCTCGAAGAGCTCGGGTGCCGCCATGTTCATCGTGGTGGCCTCGTTGGTGCTATTGGCAGGTTCGCTCTTTGCACTTCGACCGTCGTTGAAGCCGGCGCTCGTGAGCGGAATCTGCGTCGTCGGCGCCATCGGCATCGTCGCAGGCGGAATCGCTGGCGCCGGAGCCGGCATGCGCACGGAACTCGCCGAGGCAAAGGAAGAAGGCCACTTTTCTCACCGCGAATGCGGGACGGAAAAGTCGAAGTACTTCGACAAGAAGGCGATGAAGACGTTGTCCTTGCGCAGCAACGTCGCCGCAGTGATCGAACTTCGCGACGGCAAACTCACGGCCGCAGTGGCCGGGTTCGAAGATCCACAAGAAACGATCAGCGTGCCGCGCTCCAACCCCGTCACGTTCATCTTCCGCAACCATGACGACACCGAACGGCGCATGGTTGCCACCCTCGGCACTGCGATGGCCGCGAGCGCGACGCAAGAGGCCCCGAGCGAGAAGCACGGAGACAGCAACGAGACGTGCACCCAACTCATCCCGAACGGCGCGGAGCAAGGGCTCACCATCACGTACAACAAACCCTCGATCGCACAAGAGACTCCCTTCACCCTGAGCGTTCCGGGGCTCGACGGGCAGTACATCGAGGTACTGGTGCCGTGAATCACGAACGAACGAATGCACCTGCCGACCGCCACGGCTTTAGCGTGAGGCGCATGGGTGTGCGGTCGCTCGTGTCCCGAGTTGCGGCCGCACTCGGCCTGCTCGTCGTCCTTGCCTCGTGCGCCACGGATGCGCCGCAAGACACGTGGCAGCCGAAAGGTCCGAACGCCAAACTGATCGACGATCTCCAACAGCCGATCTTCGCGGTCGCGGGCATCATCGGCATCATCGTCTTCGCAGTCATCGTGTACGTCATCTGGCGTTACAAGGACCGCGGCCAACCGATTCCCGAGCAGACGCACGGCAAGCCGGCGCTGGAGATCACGCTTACCGTCATCCCCGCACTCATCCTCGCCGTCGTCGGTGTGTTCACCGTGCGCGCCATCTTCGACCTCGCCCGCACCGACGACAGCGAACTCGTCATCAACGTGACCGGGCAGCAGTGGTGGTGGGAATACGACTACCCCGTGCAGAACGAATGGGGAATCACTCAGCCGATCATCACCTCGGGCCAGTTGGTGATGCCAGCCGGCACGAAGGTGCTCCTGCGCGAGACGAGTCGCGATGTCATCCACTCGTATTGGATCCCCGCGCTGAACGGCAAGCGTGACGCGGTCCCTGGACGTATCCATACACTGCGACTCGAGGCCGACGAACCCGGCATCTATGCCGGACAATGCACCGAATTCTGCGGCCTCTCGCATGCAAACATGCGCATGGAGGCAGTCGCCCTCTCCAAGGAAGACTTCGCCGCGTGGGTAGCCAACCAGCAGGCTGCGTACACGTCACCTGCAGAAGGCACGCTGGCCAAAGAAGGCGAATCGGTGTTCCTCAACCAGTGCGTACGCTGCCACCAAGTCAACGGCTTGAAGCGCGCCGACGGCACGCTTGCGATCGCCGCACCCGACGAGAACGTGTGGTCGGGTGCCGCCCCGAACTTGAGCAAATTGATGACTCGCAACACGTTCGCGGGGGCGATGTTCGACCTCCTGCGAGATGCATGCCGCGACGACGTGTGGAAGTCCGCAAGCGCTGACTTCGGGGCGAAATACCTCGCTGGCGTCGACGAAACGTGCCTCAACGTCACCGACCTGCGCGCATGGTTGCGCAATGCGCCGGCCGAGAAGCCGATGTACTCGAATCCGGCACTTCTCACCGAGACGAACGGCAAGTACCGCGGCATGCCGAATCTCGGCCTGAGCGAATCCGACATCGACAAACTCGTCGCATACCTGCTCACGCTGAAATAGGAGGAAGAGATGGCCATCATTGAACGCCCCGCCCCGACGACGGTTCCGGCGCTCGTACCAGCGGCCCCCGCCATCACGCCCACCCGCACCTTCGGCGCGCTGCGACGACCCGTCACGAGTACCGGTTGGAAGTCGTGGCTGTTCACCGTCGACCACAAGAAACTCGGGCTCATGTACGGCGCAATGGCGCTCTTTTTCTTTCTCGTCGGCGGCATCGAGGCGGTGCTCATCCGCCTGCAGCTAGCCGCCCCCGACGGCAAGGTGCTGAACGCCGACCTCTACAACCAGATGTTCACTATGCACGCCACGACGATGGTGTTCTTGTTCGTGATGCCGATGGCGGCAGGATTCGCCAACTATTTCGTACCGTTGCAGATCGGTGCTCGAGACGTCGCGTTCCCGCGCATCAACGCGTTCGGTTTCTGGTGCGTACTGGGCGGCGGCATCGTCGTCAACCTCGCGTGGTTCCTCGGCGGAGCCGCCGACGGCGGATGGTTCATGTACGCGCCGAATTCTGGCCCGGTGTTCTCACCGAGCCACGGCGTCGACTTCTGGGCGCTCGGATTGCAGATTGCCGGCATCGCCTCACTGACTGGCGCCATCAACTTGATCGTCACCGTGCTCAACATGCGTGCACCGGGCATGACACTCATGAAGATGCCGGTCTTCACGTGGATGATCACGGTGGTGCAGTTCCTCCTTCTGTTCGCCGTGCCGGTGATCACCGTCGCCCTCTTCTTGCTCACCTTCCAACGAATGTTCGGCGCACAATTCTTCGACGTCGCGGCCGGAGCCGACCCGCTCCTGTGGCAGCACCTCTTCTGGATCTTCGGCCACCCAGAGGTGTACATCCTGGTTCTCCCGTCATTCGGCATCATCTCCGAAGTGCTGCCGGTGTTCAGCCGCAAGCCGCTCTTTGGGTATCCCTTCGTCGTCTTCTCCGGTGCCGCCATCGGCTTCGTCGGTTGGGGAGTGTGGGCCCACCACATGTTCGCCTCCGGTCTTGGGCCCGTGTCGGTCGCAGTGTTCAGCGTCGCCACCATGGCGATTGCCGTCCCGACGGGCGTCAAGATCATCAATTGGACGCTCACCATGTGGGGCGGCAAGTTGGTGTTCTCCACCCCGATGAAATTCGCCATCGGTCTCGTCGTGTTGTTCACCATCGGCGGCCTCTCCGGCGTCACCCACTCCGTCGCACCGAGCGACACCCAACAGACCGACACCTATTACATTGTCGCCCACTTCCACTACGTGCTGTTCGGCGGCGCGATCTTCGGCATCTTCTCCGGCTTCTACTACTGGTGGCCCAAGATGTTCGGCAAGATGCTCAACGAGCGCCTCGGCTCATGGAACTTCTGGCTCATGGTCATCGGCATGAACCTCACCTTCGGCCCGATGCACATCCTCGGACTGCAGGGCCAACCGCGCCGCATGTACGTGTGGACCGAAGCCCGCGCCGGCGAAGGCTTCTTCAACCTGGCGTTCTGGAATCTCGTCGCGTCGCTCGGCTCGATCGTCCTCGCAGTCGGAGTGCTGTTCTTCCTCATCAACATCGTGGTGACGGCCCGCAACAAGACGCGCGCCCCGCTTGACCCGTGGAATGCGCGAAGTCTCGAGTGGATGACCGCGAACCCGCCCAAAGAGCACAACTTCGACTCGATTCCGCACGTGCATCACTTGGACGAGTTCTTCCACCGCAAGTACGAAGAAGACCCGACCACCCACACCATGCGCGAGGTCGCGTCGGCCGAGCAAGTACTCGCCGAGCTCGAGCGCAACGCCGACCATCACATCCACATGCCGTCGCCGTCTTACTGGCCGATCGTGCTCGCATCCGGCCTCCCGATCGTCGCGCTCGGGGCGATCTATTCGATTCCAGTCGCCATCGTGGGTGCGGTCGTCATCTTGTACGCGATGTACGGATGGGCACTCGAGCCGTCGGTGGCCCCGGAGAGTGACTTCGATCCGGCGTCAGGCAACGGAACTTCCGCAAACGGCGCGTCGGGCAGCGGGCATGCCCTCGGAGCAAGTCATGGCTGAGACTGCAGTGGCCCACGACACCCACGCGACGAGCACCGGGCTCTCCAACGTGAAGCTCGGCATGTGGCTCTTCCTCGGCTCAGAGTGCCTGCTATTCGGCGGACTGATCTCCACCTACATGCTCTATCGCGGTCGAGTCGCCAATGGCCCGACGCCCGAGCAGGTGTACGACATCCCATTCACGTCAGTCAGCAGCTTCGTGCTGCTCATGAGCTCGCTCACGATGGTGCTCGCGGTCACTGCAGCCCACAAGAAAGACGATCGCAACACGAACCTGTGGCTCACCGTTACCGCTTTGCTCGGCGCCACGTTTGTCGGCGGCCAGGTGTACGAGTTCACCGCCTTCTACAACGAAGGCCTTGGTTTCACCACCAGCCTCTTTGGCTCGAGCTTCTACACCCTCACCGGCTTCCACGGCGTCCACGTCACCGTCGGCATCATCATGCTGCTCGCACTCGTGGCGATCAACAAGCGCAGCCGCGTGCCGGGCAGCAAATCGGAGACTGTCGAGATGATCGGCCTCTACTGGCACTTCGTCGACATCGTCTGGATCATCATCTTCACTCTCGTGTACCTCATTCCGGTCTGATCATGACGACATCGACGCCGACCCACGCCGAGCACGGCATGTCCACTCGCGGCTACGTCAATATCGCGGTCATCTTGGCGGCCATCACTGCACTCGAGGTCTCCACGTACTACGTGGACTTCGGCCCGCTCTTCTTGCCGGCATTGCTCATCATGATGGTGGTCAAGTTCTTCATGGTCGTCAGTTACTTCATGCATCTCAAGTTCGACAACAAGATCTTCAGTTGGCTGTTCTACGCGGGCTTGTTCCTCGCAGTCAGCGTGTACGTTGCGGCTCTCGCGACATTCCATTTCTTCCTGCGCTGAGCACGCACATGCACGCGCCGGTCGCACTGCTCGCAGAGTCGGCTGATCTTCTCGCCAGCCCGTGGCGTTTCCAGGCGCACCCCGAGGTGTGGCTGCTCGTCGCGTTCGTGGTTGCTTCGTGGTGGTATGCGCTCACATTCATCGGCCCGCACACGCCGGAGGTGCGTGCCGGCGGGCCACTCGTGACGGCGCGCCAAAAGAGGCTCTTTGTTCTCGCGGTGATCGTGCTGTGGTTGGCGTCTGATTGGCCGATTCACGACATCAGCGAGGAATACCTCTATGCCGTGCACATGTTCCAGCACATGGCGCTGTCGTACTTCTTGCCGCCGCTCGTGCTGCTCTCGATGCCGACCTGGCTGTTTCGGGCGGTCATCGGTTCGCAACGTGTCGGCCGTGCCATCCGCTGGTTCGCCAAGCCGGTCGTTGCAGGACTGGTCTTCAACGTCATGGTGATGGTCACGCACATCCCCGCACTCGTCAACCGCAGTGTGTCGAACGCCCCGCTCCACTATTCGCTGCACGTCGGACTGGTCGTCTCTGCGCTGTTGATGTGGACGCCGGTGGCCGCGCCCGACCCTGCGATGCGCATCGGATATGGCGGGCGGATGATCTATCTCTTCCTCATGTCGGTGGTACCAACGGTTCCGGCCGCATGGCTCACCTTTGCGGAGGGTGCCGTCTACAAGCACTACGACATCGCGGTCCGTGTTTGGGGTCTCTCCGTGACGACCGACCAACAGATTGCCGGCGCGATCATGAAGGTCGGTGGCTCGATCTTCTTGTGGTCGATTGTCGTCTTCTTGTGGTTCAGGCGCTTCATGGCCGGATACGGCGAAGGCCAGAGCTATGTGCGCAACCCCGAGCCCTCGCTCACCTACGAAGAAGTCACGCGGGAATTCGAGCGCGTTCCGGCGCATCCAGAGCCTCGCCGCGACGGCTGAGTCGCGCCCGTCAAACGCCGATTCGCGTCCTCTTCAGCCGTCGAATCGAAACAGCCGGGCGGCTGCGGCGGGGGCGACGATCGCCCAGGCAACCAACACGAGTAGCGCTCGCTCGTCGAGCGCCGCGCCGCTCGCCGCGTCATGCAGTACCCGCGCCAACGACCCCGACGGCAACCACTGCGATACCGCGGCAAGTCCGTCCGGCAACTCCTCGGTCGGCACGAGCACGCCACCGACCGCGAGCAGCAACAGATACAGCGCATTCTGTGCTGCGAGGTTCACCTCGGCGCGCAGTCGACCAGCCATGCACAACCCGACACCGGCGAACGCGAATGTGCCCAGAACCACGGCGAGCAGGAGCGACATCCACGAGACGCTGGTCGTCGACCAGCCCATGCCGACGGCAAGTGTGACCAGCAAGACGCCTTGCACTGCTTCGATCACCGCGACCGCACCCGCTTTTGCGATGATGAGCCGATTTCGCCCGAGCGGAGTCGCACCGAGCCGCTTCAAGACATGGTACGAACGTTCGAAACCGGTCGAAATCCCGGTACTCACCATTGCGGTCGACATCACGGCGAGAGCTATCACTGAAGCGAGCAGCCTCGTCAGGTCGCTGCTCTCTGGAAGCACGTCGACGTTACCGAAGAACACCAGCACTCCGAGCGGAATCACGAGCACCAGCAACAGCTGCTCATAATTGCGGAGGAGAGTCGTCAGCTCCATGCGCATCTGTACGAGCGCGAGTCTCATCGCGTCACCTCACGAACGACGTCTTCGAGTCGTTTACCGCCCGCGCAGAGGGCCGTCATTGCGGCGTCGGTGACGACCTTGCCGTGGTGCAGCACGACTGCGTGGTCGGCGACGCGCTCGGCTTCGTCGAGGTCGTGCGTGGCGAGCACGACACAAGTACCTCTGGCAGACAATTCGGCGATGATTTCTCGGACGACCTCGCGCCCGTCGAGGTCCATTCCTGCAGTCGGCTCGTCGAGAAACGCGACTTCCGGGTCGGCAGCAAGCGCGAGAGCCAACGACACCCGTTGGCGTTCGCCGCCCGACAACCGTCGCCACGAGGCATTTCGCAACGCTGCAAGACCGAGTCGATCGACGAGGCGCGCTGCGTCGACGCCCCGGTCATAGAGCCTGCAGTAGTGGCGAATCAACGACTCGACCCGCGCTGACGGAGCGATGCCACCGTCTTGCAACATCACGCCCACGCGGGCACGAATCGATGCCGGCAGGTCACGCGCCGAGACCCCGAGCACGAGGGCGTCACCACTCGTCATGCGGCGCAGGCCCTCGCATGCCTCGATCGTGGAGGTTTTGCCCGCTCCGTTGCGTCCGAGCACCGCGGTGACCGTGCCGCTGTGCGCCACGAACGAGACCGAGTCGACTGCGACGGAGTCTCCGTAACGGATGGTCAGCGAGCGAACGTCAAGCGCAGGCTTCGAGTGCGACTGACTCATCTCCAACACAGTAGACAGCGATTCATCGCAACATGCTGCAGCACTAGCCTGCATCGTTGTGATTGACGTCCGGTTGCTGCGATCGCAACCCGATGCGGTGCGCGAGGCGCTCGGGCGTCGTGCCAAGCCGGAACTTCTCGAGCATCTCGACCACGCCCTGCGACTGGATGCGAGGCTGCGGGACATCACCGTCGAGAGGGACTCGATCCGCGCAAAAATCAACGAGATTTCCAAGCAAGTCGGCGCACTGCGCCGCGAAAAGAAAGACTCCGAATCGCTCATGATCGAGAGCCGCAGGTTAGGGGAGAACGAGAAACTTCTCGACGAAGAATCCCTCCAGGTGGAATCAGTGCTGCACGACCTCTTGCTACGGATCCCAAACATTCCGCATCCCGCCGTGTCGCTCGGGACGAGCAGTGACGACAACAAGGTGGTGCGCGGCCCCTCGCAGATGCCAGCAACGTTCGCCGAGTACCAGCGCGTACCGCACTGGGACGCCGCGACTGCGCTCGGCATCCTCGATTCCGAGCGAGCGGTGAAGATCTCTGGCGCGATGTTCACCATGCAGAGAGGCCTTGGCGCGACCCTCGCGCGAGCGTTGTGCCAATACGCCCTCGACCGCCATGCCGATGCCTACGAAGAAATCCGGCCGCCGTCTCTCGTCACCACTGCGACGCTCACGGTGACGGGGCAGTTGCCCAAGTTCGCCGACGATGCATACAACATCGGCCGCGACGATTTGTGGTGCATTCCGACCGCCGAAGCGCCGCTCACGTCGCTGCACGCAGGCGAGATCATCGACGAATCTGCCTTGCCGTTGCGATACATGGCGTTTTCGCCGTGCTTCCGCCGTGAGTCTGGCGCCGCTGGTCGTGACACGCGCGGCATGCTCCGAAGCCACGAATTCGACAAAGTCGAGATCCTGGCCGTCACCACCCCGGAGCAAGCACCAGCGATGCTCGATGAATTCGTCGAGCGTGCTGTCGGGACCATTGCCGATCTCGGCTTGCCGTACCGAGTACTCGAGATCTGCACGGGTGACCTCGGACAGAGCCACCATCGCAGTTTCGACGTCGAGGTCTATGCACCCGGATGCGACCAGTGGCTCGAAGTCAGCTCGGTGAGCTGGTTCAGCGACTACCAAGCCCGACGAGGCGACATCCGGCTCCGTCGCGAAGGCAAGAAAGGCACCGAGTTCGCGCACACTCTGAACGGCTCGGCACTCGCCGTTCCGCGCGTGTGGTCAGCGATCGTCGAGAACTTCCGAAACGCCGACGGATCCGTCAGCATCCCCGCGGTGTTGCACCCGTACATGCGCGGCGCAACGGTCATCCGCCCCCGATGAGCCTTCGCGACAGGCGCGTCCAATACGAGACCGCCGGACTCGACCGCGGTGATCTTCGGGAAGATCCTCTTGCCCAATTTGATGCGTGGTATGAGGAAGCTGCGTCGGCAGGTGTGGTGGAACCGAACGCCTTCACTCTCGCGACCGTCGACGACGGTGGTCGCGCGAATGCGCGCGTCGTGCTCGCTCGAGGAGCCGATGCTCGTGGCATCGTCTTCTACACCAACTACGCGAGCGCCAAGAGCCTCGAGGTTGCTGCCGCACCGTCGGTGGCAGCGACGTTTGCCTGGCTCGAACTCCACCGCCAGGTTCGCCTGCGCGGCGAAGTGCAGCGTCTCAGCGAGAAGGAAAGTGACGAGTACTTCGCGTCCCGTCCCCGCGAATCACAACTCGGTGCTTGGGCGTCGCCGCAGTCTGAGGTCATCGAAGGTCGTGAAGTTCTCGATTCGCGGTTGCACGACGTGCGTGCACGGTTCGGGGACGGTCCGGTTCCTCGACCTTCACATTGGGGAGGCTGGTTGATTGCTCCTTATCAGTGGGAGTTTTGGCAAGGCCGCCCGAGTCGGCTGCACGACAGGTTCCGCTATTCGCGAGTCACGAACGGTTGGAAGATCGAGCGACTCGCTCCGTAGTGGGCGACCACGAGGCAGCCGCATCGACGAGGCCGTCAATCAATGCATTGGTGTGCGGCGTGAGGTGCGGACCTTCCCAGTCCCACCACAGCGGGCTCGTCCCGCGAACGCGAGGCGGCAACTCGAGCTGCACGCCGCCCTGGCGAACCGCGTTCACCGGGTTCAGTGGGTGAAGTCCGCGAAGTTCTTTCGGGATCTTCTCGATGTCGTCCTCCACGCGATAGGCGGGGAGCACGCGGCGCAGGTGCGGGGCGACGTGCGCGGCGAGCGTACGGTTGGTGCCGCCGAGCAGCATCGTCGTGAACAGGCCTCGGCGTCCGTAGCCGTGCACCGTGATGACGACGTCCACATGCTGCAAGAACGCAGCGAGCACGCTTGACTGGTCGGCAGTAAAGCGGTGCGACGGTACGTGTTGACGCAATCCGGCCGGCTGGTGGACTCCGTAATACGACGCTTCGGCACGTTCCGCCGCGATCCGAGCGATCACATCCGTGCGTTCTTCGAGCGAACCGCCGTGAAACGCCATGAATCCGAATCGTCCGCGCAACTCGGAGACCTCTTCGACGCCCGCATGGCCCAACAGGTCGCGCAGGTTCATGCGCCGGTTCTCGCGATGTTGCTTCGTCGGCGTCGAAGCAGCACGCCTGCGCCCGCGAGTACGATGACGAACACCGAGAGCAATTTGATCGATCCGATCGTCGTGACGCCTTCGGCCAGCGCGCTTTGCCAGTCGCCGACGATGTTGACGAGACCGCCTGGTTCCGAACGCTGGATGATGGCTACGTACCAGTACCACGTGAGGTAGATGCCGCTCGTCACCACCAGCAGGCTCGAGACGACGTTGATGACGCGCATTACGGATCGGCCGGCACGCAACAGAGCGCCTTTGGTAAACGCCAGTGAGACGGTAAGCGCAGTGACGAAGAGCCCCATACCAAGCCCGTAAAGGGCGATACTGAGCACGCCCGATACCACACCATGGCGGCTGAAACTTCCGAGGATCGCGGTGGTGAGCAAGCCGATGGTGCAGCCGATCGATGCAATCGCATAGACCACCCCGAACAGCATCATGTGCGAGAAGCCGCGGCGAGCGCTGCCACCCGTGAACGACGGAACCCAGAACCTCGGCCGCCAACCCGTGAGCATGCGAGCACCCAGACCGACGAGGGCAATACCGATGACGAGCGCCGGATACTTGGCGTTTGCTTCGAGCCAACCAGTGAACAGACGCGAAACGGTGCCGACGATCACGAAGACGCTGACGAATCCAGCCGATACCGATGCCCCGACGACGAGAGAACGTGCGACGCGTGAACTGGTGTCGGTGTCCTCTCCGACCGCGAGGTATGCCGTCAGATACGTGGGGAGCAACACGAAGCCGCATGGGTTGACGGTGGCCAGCATCCCGAGCAGCAACGAGTAGGCGAACTCACCTTCGACGAAACCGTTCACGAAGGGAACACCTCGGCAATCGCCTCCCGCAATATCGAGTCGCTTACTTCGCCGGTGATCTGCCGGCGTACGACGCCCCCCGCATCGATCAGCAACGTGACTGGGGCCGTCGCGACACCCATCGCGCTCGTCAACCGACCGTCCCGGTCGAAGAAGATCTCGAATCTGGCCCCGAATGCTGCCGCGAACGCCGTCGCCCGCTCTGGCGTGTCGTTGAGATTCACGCCGACGAATCGCAGGTGCTGGTATTGCTCGTCGGCATCGACCAAGACAGGGAACTCCCGTCGGCATGGTTCGCAGGTGGAGAACCAGAAGTTGATGACGAGCGGTCCGCCGAGCAATGTGTCGGTCGAAACGAGGTTGCCGGACGAGTCTTCGAGGTCGACCGTTGCCAACATCGCACCCTCCGAGAGCTTGTTCAAGGCGATGCTGCTCATCGTCGCATCAAGCACGAAACGCTCGTCATCGTCTCTGGCCGTCCACCATCCGACGGCGACTGACAACACGACTGCTGCAGCAATCGATTGCGCCAACAATCGTCTTCTTAGCCGCACGCAGCGAGGCTACCGATGACCGTCACCTTCGGTAGCGTCTTCGCCGTGTCGCACATGCAACACGCGTCTGCTCCCGCGCCGTTTCCGCATTCCGGTCGCACCTACGAATGTCGAAGAACCGTTCGTCTCGGCGACGTGACTCCAAAGGGCAGACTGCGGCTCGACGCGACTGCTCGCTATCTGCAAGATATCGCGACTGACGACGCGCTCGACGGCGGCTATGACGATCCCCATGGTTGGGTGGTGCGTCGGACGGAGATGTGGGTCGACCACTTCCCGAAATATCTCGATGCGATCAAACTCACTACCTGGTGCGGAGGCGTGGGTTCGCACTGGGCGGAGCGTCGAACGAGGATCGAGGTCATCAATGATCACACCACACGACCCGCGATCGAGGCGGCTGCGCTCTGGGTGCGTGTCGACCTGAAAACGCTGAAGCCCCTGCCACTCACTGAACGCTTCCGAAATTTGATCGGCGAAGCGGCGAACGGCCGAAAGATCTCTGCGCGCCTCCTCGTCGGGCGCGACCTGCCTGAAGAGGCGGTCGGCAAGCCTGGTTTCGATATGCCTTTGCGTTTCTCCGACTTCGACGCGGTGGGGCACCTCAACAATGCCGTGTATTGGGAGGCACTCGAGGAGTACCTCGCTTCGCACCGAGAGAAGCGGGCACCGTTGCACGCGACAGTCGAGCACCATGCGTCCGTCGATCCAGGGGCGGACGTCCACGTACAGGTGCACGAGTCGAACGAAAGAACCGTGCTTCGACTCGTTGCGCGCGAAACGACGGCCTCGCTGATCCAGCTCGTCACGGCGTAGCCGGCTTGAACGCGTTCCACGGAATCATCGTTTCGGCATCATTCGTCGCGAGTTGGCTCGAGTTTCCGAGCATGTCCGAGGCGACTCTCTTCTTGCTCGGCTGGCTCGCCGGATGGTTCGTGTTCATCCGTGCACGGTCGCTCGCTGCTGCGCAGTCGCCACGATTCGCGTCAGTGAGCATCATCGTGCCATGCCGCAACGAAGCGGAGAACCTCACGTTTCTGCTCCCGACCCTGCGGTCGGCGATGGATGGCAATGACGAGATCATCGTCGTCGATGACGAATCCACCGACGAGACGGTGGCTGTCGCTGAGCGACACGGCGTCATCGTAGTGCGCGCAGGCGCCCTTCCTGACGGGTGGACAGGCAAGTCCCATGCGTGCTTCGTGGGTGCGCAACGAGCGACGCGAGACGTGCTGCTCTTTGTCGACGCTGACGTACGTGTCGGTGGTCGAGCAGTCGGCGATCTCTTGGCGGTGCTCGAGCAGCATCCCGATGCGGTCGTCAGTGCGATGCCGTGGCACCGCACCGTCGGCGCCATCGAGCGTCTGAGCATGTTGTTCAACTCGGTATCGGCCATGGTCGCGACGAGCGCGGCTGGCCGTGGCACCGGCCACGTGGCGTACGGGCCGTTTCTTGCGGTACGTCGAGACCAATACGTGCGAGTCGGCGGCCACTCCCACGTCGACGTACGCGGATCGGTGGTCGATGATCTGGCACTCGCCGGAGTGTTGCCCCATTCAGTGGCGACGATCGCGCACCAACACCAAGTCGAATATCGCATGTATCCGCGAGGAATACGTCAACTGTGGGAAGGCTGGACGAAGAACACTGCGACGGGGGCGCTCTCGGTGCCGAGATGGGTCACGCTGCTCATCGTCGCATGGATCGTCTCACTCTGCGGCGGACCGCTCGCGTCAGTCTGGTGCTACGCCTTCTCTGCGATTCAGGTCGCGGTAGTCGTGCGCCGCGTCGGCAACTTCGGGGTGCTGAGCGCTGCGCTGTATCCGTTGCATGCCGCATTCTTCGTCATTGTCGCGGTACGAAGTCTCGTGCAATCAGTGTTGGTCGGCCGCGTTGAGTGGCGCGGCCGCACCATCGCCACTCGGTGACGGCACGAAGAACGACTGGCGATAGAACGCCAGTTCCTTCACGCTCTCGCGAATGTCGTTGAGCGCACGGTGGGTGCCGACCTTGGGCGGGCGCGAAACACTTGCCGCGGGATACCAGCGCTTCGCGAGCTCTTTTACGCTCGACACATCGACACTGCGGTAGTGGAGGTGGTTCTCGATCTCGGGCAGGTACGCGGCAAGGAATCGCCGATCTGTACCGATGGAGTTGCCGCACAACGGCACGGAACGGGGTTCAGGTACGTGTTTCTTGATGAATTCGAGCGTCGCAGCCCCGGCCTCGCGGAGCGTCGTGCGCGATTCGCGAATCGCGGTGAGCAACCCGGAATCAGTGTGCATTTTCACGACGATCGGCTCCATCCGCGAGAGCACGTCGTCAGGTTGGTGGATGACGAGATCTGGTCCTTCGGCGACGACATTCAGGTCGTCATCGGTGATGAGCGAAGCAATCTCCACGATCACGTCGACTGCCGGATCCAGCCCGGTCATCTCGAGATCCATCCAGACGAGCACCTCACAACCCTACGGCGCGTCGTATCGTCGTGAGGTGCCTTCACCGCTCGTCGTCCCCGTTCGCAGGCTTGACACTGACCTTCCGCTTCCCTCGCGAGCGCATCCGGACGACGCGGGCCTCGATTTGTACGCGCGCGTCGACGCAGTCTTGCCATCCGACGGCGGACGCATGCTCGTGCCGACCGGTGTCGCCGTGGCGATCCCGCGCGGATACATGGGCATGGTCGTTCCGCGCAGCGGACTCGCATTGAAGCACGGCATCTCGCTCGTCAACACGCCCGGAATCATCGACGCCGCCTATCGCGGCGAATTGCAGGTGATCATGATCAACCACGACCCAACGAACGACTACCGAGTGTCGCGCGGAGACCGGATCGCCCAGTTGATCGTGCAAGCGATTGCACACGTCGAGTGGTCGGTTGTCGAGCAACTCGATGACAACGATCGCGGCGGAGGGTTCGGCCACAGCGGCCGTTGAGGATTACTGCTTCGTCGGGCCGTGGCTGCTCGTCACACCGTCACGTTCGAGTCGTTCGATGCTGGCGTCGTCAAAGCCGAGCAGCTCGCGCAGCACCTTCGCGTTGTCTTCGCCGCGGTACTTCGGGACACCGGTGATGCGCACGTCGGCATCACTGAACTTCCAGGGACTCTGCGGGATGCGAACCGAGCCTCCTGCACGGTCTGACACCTCCGTGATCGCACCGCGGTGCTCCGCCCAGTCGGTGCGTGAGATGTCGGCGACGCTGCGCAGACGACCGGTAGCGAGGTTGTGCTTCTCGAAGATACGTTCGATTTCGTCGGCGTCGGGCACCGAGCGCGCCCACTCCGCGAGAATCCCGTTGAACTCGCGCAGATTCGCCAACCGTGAAGGTACGTCGATGAAGCGCGGATCTTTCAGGAGGTCTCTGCGTCCCATCGCGCTGCAGAACCACTCGAAGTTCGTCTTCGAAGCAGGGTGCCCGCTCACCACGACGATGCTGCCGTCGGCGGTGGTGAGAACGGGATAATCCGCGGGTTGGAACGAGCGGATCCAATCTGCTGGCACGTCACCTTCCCACAACTGGTCGTGGGCGTGCTCATTGACGTACAGCAACGTCTCTGCCATGGACACGTCGATGAACTGCCCGCGGCCAGTGCGTTCGCGCTGCAGCAACGCAGCGAGGATCCCCGCGGCGGTCTCCATGCCTGTGTAGACGTCGCCGTGACTGAACGGGTCGTTCGCGTACGCCCCGCCGCGCACGTCGCCTTGGTGCTTGGTAATACCGGCTTCGGCATTCACGACCGGTGCGTAGGCACGTCGGTCGACCCACGGGCCGGTCGCTCCGTATCCGCTTATCGAGGCATACACGAGGCGCGGGTTCGCAGCCGCGAGCCGTTCGTAGCCGAGTCCAAGACGCGACATCACTCCCGGTCGAAAGTTCTCGATCAACACGTCGCTCACGGCGGCGAGACGCTGCGCGATGTCGACTCCTCGGTCGTCGTCGAGGTTGAGCGACACGTTCAACTTCCCGACGTTCTGCTGGATGAAATACGTCGCCAACGAATTCAAACGAGGCTGGCCGAACCGCGTGAGGTCGCCGACCGGTGGCTCGACTTTGATGACCTCCGCGCCGAGATCACAGAGCATCCGTGTGGCGTGCGGCCCGGCGAGCACCCGCGTGAAATCGAGCACGCGGATGCCGTCGAGCGGGCGGGGCATTTATCGCCTAGTCGAGTCGCACGCCCAGCGTGCGCAGCGCCAACGATGCGTACATCGCGATGCCGGTCTTCATTGCTTTCTCGTCGAACATGACTCGGTTGGAGTGGTTCGGTGCTGCCGTCGCTGGGTTCACACCGTCTGGCGTCCCGCCGAGGAAGATCATGGCTCCCGGCAGCTTGTTGAGCACGTACGAGAAGTCTTCGGCGCCCATGACCGGGGTGGGCAAGCGCACGGCCTTGTCCGCACCGATCAGTGCGTCGGCAACCTGGAGCCCGAATTCGGCGCTGGGTCCGTCGTTGACCGTCACCGGATAACCGATCGTCACTGTCACCGTGGCCGACATTTCGTGCGTGGCCGCGATTCCCTCCGCCACGCGTTGAAGTCCGGCGTGGATCTTCTTGCGCGTCGACTCGCTGACGGCTCGGATGGTGCCGTTGACATAGACAGTCTCAGGAATCACGTTCGACGTCGTACCGGTGTGAATCTGCGTCACCGTCACCACGGCAGGGTCGAACACGGGAATCCGCCTCGTTACGTGCGTCTGCAAAGCCTGCACGATCTCGCACGCAACCGGCACGGGGTCGAGCGTTCGGAACGGCTCGGACGCGTGGCCGCCTTTGCCCGTCACAGTGATTTCGAAGGTGTCGGAAGACGCCATGGTCGGCCCGCCTTTGGCAGTCACCCAACCGGCAGGGATTGCCGTCGTGATGTGCAGCGCATAGGCCGAACTCACCGGTGAAGGGGTACCGTCGGCGAGCGGCGGCACGTCGAGCAGACCTTCTTCGAGCATGAACTTGGCGCCGTGATGGCCTTCTTCGCCCGGCTGGAACATGAAAAGCACTCGGCCCGGCAGTTCGTCCTTGCGCGCCGCCAGCAACCGCGCCGTCGTCGCGAGCATCGAAGTGTGCGTGTCGTGCCCGCAGGCATGCATCATGTTGTCGTTGCGCGAGGCGAAGTCGAGACCGGTGTCTTCTGGCATCGGCAAGGCGTCCATGTCGCCGCGCAGCATCACCGTCGGCCCCGGCTTGCCGCCGGTCAGGAGTGCCGCGATACCGCTCGTCGACTCGTGCAGCGTGATGTCGAGGGGGAGGTCCTCAAGCGATTCGAGCACGGCGTCACGCGTCTTGGGCAGATGGTTTCCGACCTCGGGCCACTCGTGGAGGCGTCGTCGCAACGAGACTGCGCCGTCGTACAACTCGTCGACGTGCGAGGAGAGGTTCTTCGCGGTGCCGTGTGCGTCGCGTGCCGCGAGCGTCTGTGCATGTTCAGCCATTGACTCATCGTAGGTCGCATCCTGCCGTCTACGCTTAGGGCGACGATGTCGACGCTCGTTGTGGAGTTCACCGTTGAACCGTTCGTCGAAGGGCATCCTGGCCCGCACGTGAAGCAAGCCGTGGCTGCGGTCGAGCAGCACGGCCTGAAGGTCGATTTCGGTCCGTTCGGTTCGACCTTCGCAGTCGACGTCGATCGCATGCCAGCAGTCGTCTCCGACATGATGCGTGCGGCGTACGCCAACGGAGCCACGTTCGTCAGTGTGAGCGTGGCGCGCCAGATGATGCCATGACGTTGCGTCATCCTTTGCTCGACACCGTGCAACCGTTGCTCGCCGCCCTGGGTGCCACCGTGGTGGCAGTCGATCAGATCAGCAAAGCCGACGTGCCGCTCGTGTGGGAGGGCAAGGTCGTTGCCGGTGTCCGCCTTCCGGCGCTGCACGGCGCGATGGATCGGCTCATCGACTCCGTCGAGAAGGAACTCGGAGGCAAACTCGCGTTGTTGTCTCGTGCCGAGAAGCAGCGAGCCATTCGTTTGCTCGACGAGCGTGGTGCGTTCATACTCCGTCGCGCCGTGGAAGACGTTGCTGACGCGATGGGCGTCTCACGCATCACGGTGTACAACTACCTCAACTCACTGCACCGCTGACTGAATTGCGGCTCGAGTGCGAGCCGCTCACGTTCTTTGGCGCTTACAGTTTCCGTAGGAACACGTCGGTCACGCGATGATCATCGCCCTTTTCGATCACTAGCGACGCGCGACCTTTCGAAGGGGCGATGTTCTCGCGAAGGTTCCGACCGTTGATTGTTTCCCAAATCTGGTGGGCGAGCACAGAAACCTGATCGTCGCTCAAGTCAGCAAAGTGCCGGAAGAAACTTTCCGGATCCTGGAAGACGGTTCTCCGCAGGGCATGGAATCGTTCGACGAACCAGGACTCAATGAGCGACTCTTTCGCGTCAAGATAGATGGAGAAATCGAAGTAGTCGCTCACGAACTCCGTGGCACGAGCGTCGATCTGCAGCACGTTGAGCCCCTCGAGGATGAGCACGTCGGGTTGGTGCACGGTCTCGGTGGTGTCGGGAAGCACGTCGTAGATCACGTGGCTGTACACCGGAACCTCGACCTCTGGCTCGCCGCTCTTTACTGCGCGCAAGAAGTCGAGCAGTCGTCGCGTGTCGTAGCTCTCGGGGAAGCCTTTGCGGTCCATGAGGCCGCGGGATTCGAGCTCGCTGTTCGGGAGGAGGAAGCCGTCGGTCGTCACCAGCTCGACGCGCGGGTGTTCGGGCCACCGCGAAAGCAACGTCTGTAAGAGACGGGCCAAGGTGCTCTTGCCCACCGCCACGCTGCCTGCCACGCCGATGATGTAGGGCAGTTTCGGCGCGATCGTGCCGAGGAAGGTCGACGAGACTCGGTGCAAGTTTTGTGTCGCCGAGACGTACAGATTGAGCAGTCTGGTGAGCGGCAGGTACACCGCCTGCACCTCTTCGAGGTCGATGCGTTCGTTGATGCCGCGAAGTGCCTCCAGGTCTTTTTCCTGGATGGTCAACGGAGTTTGCGCACGCAACGCAGCCCACGCATCGCGCGAAAATCGTTCGAATCTCGGTACGTCGCCCCTGTCAATCACGCGAGCTGAACGCTATGCCACTCGTTCCAGGAACGCGCGAAGGGGCGGGTTCACGATGTGCGGATGCGTGAGGTTGGCTGCGTGCGCGGCACCCTCGACCCACACGATGTTCTCCGATTTTGTGAGGCCACGGCGCAGGGCCTCGGCGCGTTCTGCGCTGATCGCATTGTCGTTCGTGCCGTGGATGATGATGGCTGGGCACTTGATTTCGCCGAGTCGCGACGTGACGTCGTCTCGTTCGAGCAGGCAGGCCGACGGGTGCACCATCAACTCCTTCGCGCGAGCTTTCCACTTGGCGATCCACTTCGGGTTCTCCTGCTCGCTCGCGATGATGATGTTGGCGATCACGCCCGCCAGTTCGTCGACCGGCCCGTGCGTGACCCAAGTGTCGACCATCTGTCGGTATCCCGCGAGAATCTCCGGCGAGTCGACGTCGGCGGCAGTATCGATGAGCACGAGCGCGCGCACCCGCTCCGGGGCAGTCAGTGCAGCGCGCAACGAGATGAACCCCCCTTGAGACATGCCGCCGACGACGGCTGAATCAATGCCGAGGTGCGTCATGAGGGCAAGGCAGTCTTTGGCAGAGTCCCAGTAGGTGAAGGGTTTGCCGTCGTATTCGGTCTGACCGAAGCCGCGCTCGTCCCAGGTGACGACGCGGAACTTGTCAGAGAGCGCCGCAACTTGCGCATCGAACATCGAACAGTCCATGAGGAAGCCGTGTGCCAGCACCACCGCTGGGCCGCGACCGCCAGAATCCTTGTAGAAGATCTTCTGACCGTTCACGGTGGCGAATGGCATGACGCATCCTGCTTTCTGCGCGATGAACCTGGTGCTTTTCGCTGAGCGTACTACGTGGTCGTCACACCGCGAAAGGGGAGCGCGCCGACACGGCGCCAGGGGCAGTGAGCACCTCGAAGCCTTGCTCGGTCACCAGAATCGTGTGCTCGAATTGCGCGGTGCGCTTGCCGTCGATGGTGACGGCAGTCCATTCGTCGTCCCACATGCGGTGCTTGTCAGAGCCGAGGGTTATCATCGGCTCGATCGTGAACGTCATCCCGGGGCGCATCGGCATGTTGTTGCGCGGCTCGTAGTAGTGGAGAATCTGTATGTCGGTGTGGAATTGCTCGCCGATTCCGTGGCCGATGAACGATTTCACGACGCCCATCTTGTGTTTCTTTGCGTGGGTCTCGATCGCGCGGCCGATGTCGCAGAGCAGGGCGTCGGGTCGAACCGTCTCAATACCAAGCCACATGCATTCTTCGGTCACTTTGATGAGTTGCCGGTCTTCGGCACTTATCGTGCCGACGGCGAAGGTGGCGTTGGTGTCACCGTGCACGCCATCGAGGTAGCACGTTACGTCGATGTTGACGATGTCACCATCCTGCAACCCACGAGAGTCGGGGATGCCGTGACAGATCACTTCGTTCACGCTGGTACAGACGCTCTTCGGGAAGTTCTGGTAGTTGAGCGGGCTCGGATAGGCGCCACGCGCGATGCACAACTCGTGCACGTAGACGTCGATCTCATCGGTCGTGACGCCCGGTTTCACCATCTCGCCGGCAAGTCGCAGCACCTCTGCTGCTGCGGCCCCGGCGCGGCGCATGCGTGCGATGACGTCGGGTGATTTCACTGCCGGCTCCGACCGGCGCTTCACCTGTCCGGTCTCCGCGTAAGGGGGCTTCACGATGTGGTCGGGAACACTGCGCATGGGGCTGACGACCCCTTTCAGCACCCGACCCTCGAGCGGTTTGTGGCAGCGCTTGTACTTGCGGCCGCTCCCGCACCAACAAGCCTCGTTCCCCGAAGGCAACACTTTCGGCGGCAGCGGGCTCGAACGCATGAAGTGAAGGCTA
>JBEGRF010000052.1:0-6523 GCA_041180605.1 Actinomycetota bacterium
CCCTCAGCAAGTGTTCCAGTTGTGTTGAGCACCCAAAAAGAACGTCGCAGCACCAAACTCTGGCGACTGCTCGGAAACAAGTGGTTTCAATGGTTCTTGATGTTGATCATGGTGTCGGTGATGCTTCCGTACAACGAGGGCAGCATCTGGTGGGGCATCGTGCTCGTGTACGTGATCATCTTCCCCTCACTCATGTTTCTGAACGCCATCTTCAAGGTGCTGCAATTCAACTTCTTCCCGTCACCCGTTCAACTCTGGAGAGGATTCCGTCGCCAATGGCACGCAATCGAAAAAGGTCCCGTCGTCGTGAGAGTGCACCGCAAGAAACCGAGTTCTACGTGACCGTCGCCCACGAGCGCGGCTCGGCGTGCGACTCGTGTGCACAACCCCGACCCGTGTTGATCGAGACGGAAGATGGTCAGTGGTGGTGCGAGGTGTGCACCGGGCAGGTGGATGGCGACGAGCTGTGGAAAGCGGCCGTCATCACTCTCATGGGAGGAGACTCAATATGAACCGAAACCCACGATCAAAGTGGCTGGTGGCCGTAATAGTTCTGGTTGTTGGTGCGCAAGCCGCCGTCGCTTCCGCCGCGACAAATTCGCAAATCTTGAAGAACGAGAACGGGTGGCGACCCGCGTGGGGCCTCGATCGCATCGACCAACGCGAAGCGACGCTCAACGACCGATTTAACTACGACTTCGACGGCACGGGTGTTGTCGCCTATGTCTTCGACTCAGGTATCAATTCAGCGCACGAAGAGTTCGGTGGTCGCGTGGTGTCGGGCTACAGCGCCATCAATGATTCGTACGGCACGCAAGACTGCGCCGGTCACGGCACGCATACCGCAAGCTTGATCGGCGGGGCGACCTACGGTGTCGCCAAGAACGTGCAACTTGTTTCGGTTCGAGTGCTCAACTGCAACAACGCGAATCCGTCGAGCGCCAGTCTCTACCCGGCCATCGACTGGATGGTTGAGCACCATCAGAGCGGTGTTCCTGCGGTCGTCAACCTGAGCGTCGGTATGCCGAAGTCAATTGCATTCAACGATGCCGTCAGGAAGCTCATCGCCGACGGCATGATCGTTGTCGGCGCGGCCGGCAACCAGAATCGGGACGCCTGCCTCTATTCACCGGCATCAGAGCCGTCGATCATCTCCGTGGGGGCTTCGGATCGAAGCGAACTTCGCGGGTCGTACTCCAACTTCGGCACCTGCGTTGATCTCTTTGCTCCAGGATCCGACGTGGTCGGCGCCTGGGTCGGGCCCTCGAATACCTATCGGTCGAGCAGCGGTACCTCGAATGCGGCACCCATCGTCTCTGGCATCGTCGCCACGATGCTGCAGCGCAACCCAACGCTCACCCAGCTGCAAGTTGAGCAGATGCTCGTTGCGAATGCCACGAGTGGTGCGCTGTTCAATATCGGGGCGGGCAGCCCGAACCTGCTGGCGTATTCGGCGTTCGATGTGCCGTCGGTATCAATTCCGGTGATGATGACCGTTCCAGCGACGACAACGACAGTTGCACCGACGACCACGGTCGTCGCCCCTGCGACCTCCGTTGCCCCAACGACCACTGCGGCACCGTCTACGACTGTGGCTCCTTCGACCACCATGGCTCCGTCGACCACCTCGACAACCGTGGCTCCTTCAACGACGATTGCGCCCACCACATCAGTCGCGATCACGACCACGACCATCCCAGCGTCGCTCAGGTGCAAGACCCCGACGTCGCGAACCACGATTCGAGGCGTGCCCTACGTGTGCGTTAACACCGGCAACGAGCTGATGTGGGTGCCGAAGACCTACTCGCCCGCGAGGCCCTGAATACAACGCGAGACCGAACTCCGTTACACCCCCTAATTATTATTTCTCCTCCCAACACAAAGGAGAACTGACTGAACGACATCGAGCTCACGTGGATACTGCTGGTGGCAAAGGTGCGACGGCTTGAAAAGCAGCCAGAACTCGACGAGCACCACTACCTGGAGATGCAGCGCTACCTCGCCACTCTCCGGCTCGTTCAACCGTTCGATTGGATGCACTGGACTGCGCCGAATCTGCTCGACGTCGACATGAAGCAACTCGACATCAACGACTGTGTTCGATACATCACCCGCCACATCCGTGGTGAGAGATTCTTTGAGAACTCCATCGGCCCGTGGATCAGAGGTGGTGCATTCGGCGACCTATGTGAGGTTGCAAGGCGTAAGGCCAACGGGCAGAAGGCCCCGCTGCTGCCCAAAGCCGCATAATGGCCTTGGGTTGGCTGTACCTCTACTCGAGATACCGCCGAGCGAAGCGAGAACTTCGTGAAATCGAGGTTGCCGAAGACGCAGCCAACGAGACATGCGTGTACTGCGGGCATCCGCGGTACAGGCACGCCGATAACGAGCAAGAAACATGCCCGACGTACTTCGGGCTTGACAACAACTAGGAGAATTAGAACATGTGGGTATTCACCGAAACAGGATTCGTCAGCGCAATCATGCACTTCAAGGACAAGAACGTCATCGTGGTGCGTTCACGGGAGCGCGAGTCGCTTGACGGCATCGCCGCCCTGGCCGATGTCGAGATCGTCTCGACCCCGAAGAACGACTACCCGTGGCGCGTTCATGTGCCGCGAGCCGTGTTCCAAGAGTGGCTGTCAGCAGCGGCAGAAGACCTGTCGTACACCAACTTCAAGAACCGTGTTCACGACACCCGCGGTGAGGAGTTCCACTCAGCCCTCAGCGAAGTGTGGAGCGTCATGCACGCAGTAGAGGAGCGCGGCGTCTAGACCCGATTTGCGAATCAAGCTCACTGTTCAAGTATCAACACTCACCGCAACAACTAGAGGAACTTCATGACCAGATCTACATCATTCACCGCAATTCCCGCGCTAGTCGCGTCGCTTGACGATATGCAGTCTGCGTCTAGACACGACGACGAGTGTGCGTGGGTCGCGGGAAGCGGAAAAGCTGAGCTCTATGTACGAGACCGATTGGGAGCCATCTTGTCTAAGCGATTTCCTGATCTCGTAGTGGCTCGGGAGTGGGGCAAAAAGAAGCACGATCTTGCAGTCCTCAGTCAGTTAGCGCAGCCTCTTGCTGTGGTGGAGGGTAAGCATCTCTTCGATTTCGATTTCTTCCTACCCTCGGTTCGCGAGAAATATAGGAAATCAATAGTGAAAGATGTGGCAAAGATGCGAGAGAATGACGCCGGTCAGCAATTGGTCTCGTTGCTGATGACCTCGCTGCGAGGAGAAGTCCCAGCACACCTATCAAGGGTCTTTAAGTACGGTCCGGGGTCTAATCGCTTTTACAAGAAGCACGGATCGGAAGCGATGAAGGTCTCGGTTGACGAGGCTCCGCGATTCCTTGCAGAATTCGGCAACATCGTCCACTCGCGCCAGCTCTCGGCGGGGCAGTTTTGTGGAATTGACGTATGCGTTTGGATTTGGATAGTCGATACGTTGCGCTAGTTGTTTAGCGGCTTGGCCAGCTTCAGCGTGGCGAGCTGGTCGGGCTGCTGCAGGCCGCGCAACGCGACATCAAAATCGGGCAGCGCGTACACGTCGCCCGCATCGGTGATCATGATGTAGCGGTCGAACTGCGCCAGGAACGTGCGGTCGTGGCTCACGGCAACGACCGTGCCCTCGAAACCGTCGAGGGCTTTTTCCAGAGCTTCCGACGATTCGATGTCTAGGTTGTCGGTGGGTTCGTCGAGCAGCAACACATTGTGACCCTCGATCTCGAGCCGCAGAATCTCGAGCCGAGCCTTCTGGCCGCCGGAGAGCGTCTCAAATTTCTGACGCGCCTGGTTGCGCAGCCCGTAGCGGGCGAGGGTCTTCATCGCCTTTTCTTCGTCGCTGATGCGATCGTGCACGATGTCGATGCATTCGCGACCGAGAAAATCGGGCCGGTCGTTGATTTGCGTGAACACGCCCACCGACGTGCGCGGGCCGAACTTCACCTCGCCCGTGCCAGGGGAGAGTTCTTGCGACAACACCTTTAAGAGGTGTGTCTTACCGGTGCCGTTCGGGCCGATGAGAGCGACGCGCTCACCGTGATAAATCTCGTCGCTGAACGGTTTGAAGAGGTCGTGCATCGACACGCCATTCAATTGCGCCACGCGGCGGGCGGCGTCGGCGCCGCGCAGGCGCACGTAGATCTGCTGGTCGGGCACCGGCGGCGGTGGTGGGCCTGCGGCGACGAACTTTTCCCAACGGGTTTCGGCAGCGTTGGCCTTGGTGGCGTTCTTGAAGTTCTGTGCGGCGCGCTGCTTCATGATCTTCATGTGATGGAAGAGGCGACGCTCTTCTTCGTGCCAGCGCTTCAGGTCGTCGCCGAGCAGTTCTTGGCGCTTCTCCCTGGCTTCGGGGAAGGTGGCGAAACTGCCGCCGTGCACCCAACACCCCGAGCCCTCCACTGCGATGATCTTGTTCGAGCAACGCTCAAGCAGCGTGCGGTCGTGGCTGACCATGAGGATGGTCGACGGGCAGGCCCGCAGTTCGTCTTCGAGCCACTGGCGGGTGGGGATATCGAGATAGTTGTCGGGTTCGTCGAGCAGCAGCACGTCGGCGCCTGAGTGCAGCAAGAGGTCGAGCACCAGTCGTTTGCGTTCGCCGCCCGAGAGCTCTGACACAAGCCGCGTGAACACGTCGTCGACTTGGCTCTTTACGCTGCGCTGCGCGGAGGCTTGCCATTGCGCTTCGAGCTCATAGCCGCCGAAGTCGCCCCAGTGTGAGAGCGCGGTCGCATACGCCATGCCGTCGTCTTCGCCAGCCTGCATCGCCCGCTCGGCACGCACGAGCTCGCGGCCAGCTTCACGCAGCGCGGCTGGTGCCACTTCAATCAGCATCTCGCGCAATGTGTCGGTGGGTCGCGACATGCCCACGTCTTGTGTCATGTAGAGCATCGAGCCATTGATGGAGAACTCGCCGGCGTCGGCCTCGATCTGACCGGTGAGAATGCGCAAGATGGTGCTCTTGCCCACGCCGTTGGCGCCGACGATGGCCGCGTGCTCGCCCGGGGCCACGCGAAAACTCACGTCAAAGAACAACTGGTCGGCGCCTGGTGGCCCATACTCCAGTTCGCTTACGACGATGCCAGACACAGTCGTTCATTCTGTCGGCTTGGCCGTTGGTAACAAATGCGTCACAAGACGCCGTTGTTGTGGGCGATTGCCACCACTCGAGTAACGCGCAGCTTTACGGTTGGCGAACACCAGGAGGTAACCCCCAATGAAACGTCTCATCACGATGTTTGCCGTCGTCTGCGCCTCAGTCGCTATGCCAATCGGCAGCGCTACCGTGTCGGCGAACACGACCATGACCCCGGCGGCCCAAACGGTCTCCGCGACGGTTGGCACTGCTATCTCTGCCACCACCGCGTACACCACCACTGGAATTTCTGGCACTCGAGTGTTCGCGGTGTCGCCGTCGTTGCCAGCCGGCTTGTCCATCAGCACCTCCACTGGTGTGATCACCGGAACCCCGACGGCAGCCGCAGTCGCCGCCACCTACACCGTTACCGCCACCGACGGCACGTCGTCGGCAACTGCGACCGTCACCATCACCGTGACGGGCACGGCCACCATCTCCCCAGCGTCACAAACCGTCACCGGGCGCGTCGGCGCTGCGATAACGCCGACTACGGCATATTCCGACGTGGGTCTTGTCAACGAATACTTCGTCATCACCCCAGCACTGCCGGCCGGACTCACGTTCAACTCGTCTACTGGCGTGCTGTCAGGCACCGCCACCGAAGCGAAAGCCGCAACTACCTACGTCGTCACCTGCTCGGACGGCATCAGTTATGCCAACGCAACGATTCGCCTCACTATCAACGCAACCCCCACGATGACACCTGCAACACAAACCGTCACCGCCACCGTGGGCACCGCGATTGCAGCGACCAGCGCCTTCACCGCCAGCACAGTGACGGGCACGAAGACCTTCAGTGTCTCGCCCGCACTGCCGGCCGGGCTCACCCTCAACACCACCACAGGTGTGGTGACGGGCACGCCGACTGCGGCTGCCTCGCAAGCCACGCACACCATCACTGCAACTGACGGCACCAACTTTGCAACGTCATCGCTGGTGGTCACGGTGAATGCAGTCGTCACCGCAACTACCACGACCACCACCGTGCCGAGCGCCCTTGCTGGCTGCGCGACCCCCAGAATTGGTGGGCGTATTGCGAGCACGTTCACGGTTGCCAATTCCGCATTGCCGCTGCCGCAGTTTGCATGCTCGATGCAAGTTGCCGTGCGCACCACGCCGCGTGTCGTAGTTGCTATCGCACATCAGGGCACGAACGTGAACCGTGCCGTGTCGTCATATTCAGTTGTCGTCTCTCGCGCCGGTGGTGGATCAGTCACCCGACTCGCATCGATGGCGGCAACGCCAGCCGTGTTGACCATTAACTATGGCCCACTGATTCGAGGCACCTACACGCTGACTGTCGTGGCGCTGTCGCCGACTGGCACCGCGGTGGGTACGTACACCTCGGCACCTTTCCGCGTCGGATAGAACGTCGCGTCGCA
>JBEGRF010000053.1:0-5458 GCA_041180605.1 Actinomycetota bacterium
GCGTGGGCTGCATCCACGACCACACGGGTGGCGTCGTCGCTGGCGATTGCACCGCTGGATGAAGGGCGAGACACCACCACACAAAAAGCAGGTGCACTTGAAAGCTCATCGAGCGGCAGAACCTCTACCGTCAGGCCGACCGGTTTGCATCGCGCTCGCAGCACGCTGAGGTGCTGTGGGTGAGTGTCGTCGTGAACCGCCACGGTGCGGCTCTCGCTCTTTGCGGTGCGTCGCGCCATGGTGACGGCCTCAGCAATCGAAGTCGACTCGTCTAGTAGTGACGCGTTGGCGATATCGAGGCCCGTCAATTCACTTATGAGAGTCTGAAAGTTGAGCAGTGCTTCGAGCCTGCCCTGGCTGATCTCGGGTTGGTAAGGCGTGTACGCCGTGTACCACGCCGGGTTTTCAAGCACATTTCGCAGAATGACCGGCGGAGTGATGGTCGGGTAATAGCCGGTACCGATCATGCAGCGACGCACGATGTTTTCGCTTGCGATCTTTCGAAGTTCGGCCAGCACCGAATGCTCTGGCACGGCAGTGGGCAAATCAAGAGATTCGGTGAGAAGTATTCCGCTCGGTACTACCGCGCGCAGCAGGTCGTCATTCGAGGCGTAACCGAGGAATCGCACGATATCGAGCGATTCGGCAGGCGTCGGGCCGATGTGCCGAGATTCGAATGTCATGTTGCCTCTCAATGTGACGCGCGTGGTGACAAGACAGGGCCGTCTTGCCACCCCCGCTGTCTTTCGCACCTGAGAGCTTCGGCGGCGAGCCGCCTTTCCCCGTCGGTGGAGGAGACGTCGATCTCCTCACTTTCCAGCGTTGCCAGCCAACTCGGTTCTGGGACCTGAGAGGTTCCGGGGCGGTTGCTCCTTCGGTGTGCTCCGTGCTGGTTGCACGAATCACTCTCCCGAGCGGGCTATAGCACCAGACAGCGTAGTTGCTCGGCGGCTAGGGGCGGATCGTGCGGTCGGTCTAGTGTTGCGAACATGAGCACTTCCATGACGTCCAGAGCCCTTTCTGATGCCGTGAGCCCAGTTTTCGGCGACATTGGCAGCAAATACATGCTTGACCCGGCCACGGGCGAGATCGGCAAAGCGGCGGGATATCCCGACGGGTTCTCGTTCTATTTTGCGGGTCGAGGCGGAGTCTTGGGAGACGTCGACGCCGACGTCGTGCACGCAGCATTTATGTTCTTCGACCAGGGAGTTGTCCGGAAGATGTGGGAACGCGGCATTCAAGTGGAAGGAGCACGCAAAGCTGGTGCGCGCTATGCCGGTGCGGCAGATGCATGGGGCCGTGTCCATCTGGCGAAGTTCGGCAATTCGGCACGATTTTGCGCGTTGGCGGAAAAGGTCGTCAACTCGGTAGATCCGGTCGGTCTGTCATTATTCGCCGGTCTTCGCGCCGAGCCCCTCCCTCAAGATTCGCATGCTCGCGCCTACCGTCTCGTCACGTACTTGCGTGAGTTGCGCGGCTGCCTGCACATCAACGCTGCAGTAGCCGAAGGTTTGAACGGAATACAGGCGGTGTTGGCATCCGAGAACGGAGCGCTCTTTGCCAAACTGCACGGTTATCAAGAGCCTTACCCCGACGTTTCGCATCTCACGCAGAACCGCGTGCGAGCCGAAGAGGTGACCTCCAAATTGATGAGCAACATCTACGAGCGATCTCTGTCAGCCGCGGAGCGTGCCGAGTTCGCGGCGCTGACCTCCGAACTCAAGGCGTCACTCGTTTAACAATCACGCGAACTACCATTTTCATCATGCGAAGGTTCCTAGGCTTCGCTGCGCTGCTCTTCGTGGCTTCGGCGTGCTCAGTGCCGAAGGCTGAGACACTGAACTGCGGTGATGATCAATCGATCTTTGCGTGCCAAGCAAAGTTCAGTGATGGGAAGTCACGCAGCATTGTATTTGTGAAGGTGCCGGCACCCGGGCAGACGGTCCTCGACGAGATCACGACCCGTGACGATCTGGGCAACGAGTACTGCGTGACGCTGTACCAAAATGTGACTGCGACCTACCATCCGGGCACGTGCGGATCCCCGATTTCCGGGGCGGGTGCCGCAGCCGAGCCGACCGCAACGACCGTAGATCTCAGCGCTTTCCCGCTTGGATTGGCGTGCATTATTGGCACTCCAGTGGTTGCGTGCAATGCCGCTTACTCAGATGGAAGCACCAGAAAGTTGGAGTTTGTACAAGAGATTCCCGCGAATTTCAAGAAACTGGATTCGGATCCTCATACTGACGATAAGGGCGTCCTGTATTGCGTGACGATCTACGGGTTTGAGGAAGATGCGAAGGCGACGTACGTTGCTGGAAGCGAAGGTTGTTAGTTAGATACAGCGATTGGTGATGGTGGCTAATCCTTCGATGTTGGAAACGATCACATCGCCAGGCTTGAGAAATTCT
This sequence comes from Actinomycetota bacterium, assembly GCA_041180605.1. Lineage (GTDB taxonomy): Bacteria > Actinomycetota > Acidimicrobiia > Acidimicrobiales > Ilumatobacteraceae > F1-60-MAGs027. The sequence continues at coordinate 2,412 of JBEGRF010000053.1, forward strand.
GGTGGCTTGCGTGCGCCGCCGACCCCGCTCGGGGTGCCCGTGTAGATGACATCGCCGGGGAGAAGTTCGACGATGCTCGAGAGGTACGACACCAGTGTCGGAATATTGAAGATGAGGTCGTCGGTGCTACTGCGCTGTTTTTGCACGCCGTTCACCACGCAAGACAAGACGAGGCTGTCTCTCTTTGTGACCGTCTTCCAATCCGAGAGCCATGGTCCAAAAGGGGTGTAACCACGACGACTCTTCCCGAGGTTGAACTGGGGCGGCTGGGTGGCGCGCTGCAGCGTTCGATCACTGATGTCCTGCCCAACGCACACACCGGCGAGCGACTCCCAACCGTCTTCGACGGGAATGCCGCGTCCACCGCGTCCGACTACGACGACGAGCTCCACCTCCCAATCGCAGGTGGGAACTGTCACTGGAATCTCTCCGAACGGACGATTGATAGAAGAAGAGAACTTCGTGAAGGTCAGCGGAGTATCGGGTATCGGAGCCCCTGTCTCGAGGGCATGCTCCCGATAATTGAGGCCGATGCCAAAGATTTGGCGAGCAAACGGCGAGGGGGCGTCAAACTGAGCGGGGTGGATCGGTGATCCTTCGTCGGTGCAACTGGCTGCAAACGATCGAATTTGCGCCCATCGCGAGAATGCCTGGAGCGGGTCGCTCGGAAACTCGCCCTTGCTTGCACTCTCGAGATCGGAGACCCTCGAACCGTCGGGGTGCACAAGCACGGATCGACCGTCAATGACACCAAATCTCAGGTCCATCGAGTACTCCTTTCTGTCAACCGCCCGCGTGCTTCGGGCGAGCCTATTCCGAGTCGAAGACCGAGAACTGAGTGGACTTCGGGGTAGCGGCCATGGGACCGGCGAAATGTATTCGTGGGGGTCAGGCGCGGGGATATCGGATTCGCGGCCAGGTGCCGATCTCGCTCAAGAGTGCGACCGTGCTCGCCATCTGCTCAGGCGGAACGGGATGGCTGATGAGGTAGCCCTGGGCCTTGGCACAACGTAATTCGCCAAGCACGTGGAGTTGCGACACACTCTCGACTCCTTCGGCGACGGTGTCCAATCCGAGCGAGTCGCACATGGCGATAATGGTACGGACGAGTGCCCGCGCCTCTTCCTTGTCGGCGACACCAGCGACGAATGAGCGATCGATCTTGAGGCGATGAATGGGGAATCTCTGCAGTAGGGAGAGCGAGGAGTAGCCCGTACCGAAATCGTCGATCGCGATGCGCACACCGAGATCTCCGAGTTTCGTGAGCGCCACGAGAGCTTGGTCGGGTTGCGAGATCATGACATTCTCGGTGACTTCGAGCCACAGTTGTCTAGCGGGGATATGCGCGCGAGTGAGCGCTTCGCTCACTACGTTGACAAAATTCGGGTCGTTCAACTGACGTGGCGACACGTTGACGGCCATCGTGGCATCGCGCGGGCACCAGCCGGCCGCAATCCATTCGCTGAGATGGGTGAGTGCCTCTAGGAGTGCCCATGAACCGATTGGCACGATCGTGCCGGTCTCCTCGGCGATTGGGATGAATTCCGCGGGAGAAACTGTCGAGCCATCCTCACGGTCCCAACGCATGAGTGCTTCGAATCCGACGACTTCTCCGAGGCCCACATCGATGATCGGCTGGTGGACGAGGCGAAGCTCGCGACGTTCGAGAGCGCGGTAGAGGGCAGTTTCTACGGCGAGACGTTGCGTCACGCTTTCCAGCATGGATTCATCGAAAATGGCGACGCAGTTGCGGCCGCTTTCTTTTGCGCGATACATGGCGGTGTCGGCGTGGCGGAGAAGATCATCCGCGCTGTTTGTTACCGATGGTCGGTAAGTCGAGACTCCGATGCTCGCAGAAACGAAGACATCACCCTGCCGCAGCGCGAGTGGCTCATGGAATGATTCAAGTACTCGGTCCGCGAGCAACATCGCATCGTTCTGCCCGACTGAGCGCGGATCGAGTACGACGAATTCGTCTCCAGCGATGCGCCCGACAACGCAATGATCCGGCAGAACCAATCGCAACCTCTCAGCAACTGCCATGAGTACGTCGTCTCCAGCGGCATGGCCGAGGCTGTCGTTGATGTTCTTGAACCGGTCCACATCGATGAAGAGCACCGACGGTTGTCGACCATCCCTCCATGCCGTTCGCAGCGCGGTGTCCACGTGCTCCAGCATCAGGCTTCTGTTGGGCAGGCCAGTCAGTGCGTCTGTCTGCGCGCTGGTGATGAGGCGCTGCTGGAGAACGGCGTTGGAACGAACTCCGAGCACGATGCGCAGCAGCACTGCCGAGGCCAGCACGAGTAGCGCCGACGTACGTACGACTCTGTCACTTACGTCCTTCGCATCCGTCAAGGCGAAGACAGCCATCGGAATGACCAATCCGGCAGTGACCAGCACGAGTCGCCATGCGAGGGGACGCGAGGTCTGGTAAGCGCCCTGCGCTACGAGATTGCTCGCGGAAGGATGCAACAGGGTGGCAGCAGCGGCAAACAACGCCAGAACGTACGGAGCATTGCGAATCGAAGCATCGATCGAAGCGAGTTCTGCATCATGCATCGCCCAGAACACGTCGCCAGTCAGAGATGCGACGATCGCACCCGTGGCAAGCCAGACGACCGGTCCGTTCTCCGCATCGCCGAACAGCAATGCTGCGAGCACGAGTAAGACGATGACACCGAGTGAGAGGGAGATGCCGCGAACCGTGACCGTTCCGACGCCGTCAGACGAAGTTTCAATGAGTGGACGAAGCAGCAAGATCCAACAAACAAGCCAAGCTCCGAGAGCCACGATCGAGGCATCAGCGAGAACTCCGAGTGGTTCGCGAGCGATGCGCCGCTTTGCAACGACGAGCAATCCTGCAATCAAGATGATCTGCACCGCCAGCCCGAGCACTTCTGCTACGAAATGAGACGCCGACCCCAGTGCAGGAGAAGCGAGATACTGCGAGGCGCCCGAAAGCACTGCTATGACGAGCAAGCCGCCCCAAACGCGCCAATCACCGCGGAGTGCGCGAGCTGACACCACGGCCGCAACTGCGAGAACGA
>JBEGRF010000054.1:0-3777 GCA_041180605.1 Actinomycetota bacterium
CCGAAACTCCATGTTGTGAACGCGCTTTGAAATTAGGGTCTTTCCAATGGACACATTCTTTGGAATTCCCGCTCATCCACTCTTCGTGCACATCCCTGCGGTGCTCATTCCACTTGCTGCCGTCGGAGTCGTCGTCATGCTCGTTCGCCCCACGTGGTGGGAGCGCTACAAGTGGGCCACCCTCGTCGTTGCTGGCTTGGGAATGCTCGGCGCAATCTTTGCCGCCAGTTCGGGTGAAGGGCTCGAAGAGGGCGTCGAAGGAACCGTGAACCGGTCCGAACTTCGCGCGCACGTCCAAGCAGGCGAAGCCGCTCGCACCGTGTCGATCGTGTTCTTCATCATGTTGTTCGCTGCAGTGGTGATGGTGCCCTGGTTGTTGAAGCGTCGCGCTTCTGCCACTGGTGCGCCCAAATGGCTGCGACCCATCGTCGCCATCGCGCTCGTTGCCGGTGCGGGCTCCGCCAGCTGGACGGTCTTCGACGCCGGACACTCCGGCGCGAAGTCGGTCTGGGGCGAAGTCAAAGTCGGCGAACACGAGGGCCGCGAGCGCGGCGACGACTAACGCACATCGCGCGCGGCGCTGCCCATGCCGCGCGCCGTGCGCCTCCGCTCGGCTCCGCCCATGCCGCGCGCCGTGCACCTCCGCTCGGCTCCGCCGGGTGCACACATCGAGGTATGGAACGTTTCCGCACCTGGCTGCACTGGGTGGGGTGGCAACGCTTCACGTTCGTCGTCGCAGCCGCCCCGGTCGTGGGGTTCGTCGCATGGTGGATGGTGCAACTTCCTGCACCGCCAATCGAGTCGCTCATTCCGGTCGCGCCGACGCACGTCTCTGCTTCAGCTGGTGATTGGCTTTCGCCTCTCGATACCAAGGCTCCTGTTCGCATCGCCGTGCACGTGGTCGGCGCCGTACGTGAGCCCGGGGTGTACCACCTCGATTCCGGCGCGCGTGCCGATGACGCGCTGCGTGCCGCTGGTGGCGCCAACGACACTGCCGATCTGCGCCGAGTGAATCTTGCCGCCGAAGTTCGGGATGGTGAGCAGCTCTACATTCCGCGCGTCGGCGAACGTCTACCCGCGACGCTGCCGTCAACAAACAGTGGCAGTTCGTCGCCGGCGGTCAGTGGCTCACCTGGTAGTGGCACCTCGAGTGGTGGGGTCGCGTCGACGATTCCGCAGCTCGTCGATTTGAATACTGCGACTGCCGACGACCTTGATCGACTGCCGGGTGTCGGCCCGTCGACGGCGAAAGCGATCATCGATCACCGCACGCGCAACGGGCCGTTTGCGTCGGTCGACGACCTGCTCAATGTGAAGGGCATCGGGCCTTCCAAACTTGCGGAGTTGCGCCCGTGGGTCAGGGTGTGACGCGGCGTCTACAACACGCCGAGCACGAACAACACGAACCCGCCGCCGCCACCGATTGCCATGGCGAGAGCGAGCGGCCACATGGTTCTCCACCAGTCGCTCCAGTCGGCGACGGCGTCTTTCGTGGTGCGATGCGCCGCCCACTGGGCGAGCACGAACCACAAAGCAAGGCTCGTCACCACACCAAGGCCGATCGAAACGATGCCGACCGAAAGCGGAATCCCGAACGCCACCAACAGCGGGAACGCCGCAATGATCAATGCGAAGCCGATCAATCCAGTGATTCGCCCCGGCAGCGCAATCAGCAGCACGCCGAACAGCGCGATGCCGACCGCACCTCCGGCGACGAAGGCCCCGGCTTTGCGGCGAAGCTCTTGTCGATAGGCGAGCGCGCCACCGGGTACGGCCACGCGCGAAATGCTATTCGTTTCCTCACTCGCGAAGTGCGAGGCCATGGCTTCTTCGTCGTACTCGCGTTGGTGTGCGCACTCTCCGCACGGCTCGGCAGCGAACTCGCGTCGCGTTTTGCATCGGTACTCGCCATCGCCGGGGGTGTGTCGCGGATGCTCGTGCTACCGCAAGTCTGGTGGGTGGTCTGCGGCGCCGCCGTCGTCGCGGCGCTCTCGACTCGCAGCATGCACCCCGCCCTTCGCATGCACCCCGCCCATCGAAAACCCACCGCGCGTCCCGCACTTCTCCTTCTCGCCGCACTCTTCGCCGCGCACGGCGCCACCGAGTGGCAGCGGCTCGCCACGCCTCAAACAGGGGAGTTTTCGGGCTTCGCCGTCGCCCGCTCAGACGCCGTCGCCAAAGGCAACACCGTCACGCTCGTGGTCGAAGTCGAGCGCGAGAACTTCTGCGTCGTCGCGCGCGGTCGCGCCCGCAACGCGCTGCACGACGTGCGCATGGGCGACGTGTTGCTTGTCGACGGCACCAGAGTGGCGTACGACTCGCGCCGGCTTCGATTCGTCGCCGGCCGGCATCTGCAAGGCGAACTGCGAGACCTTGTATTGCACTCCACCGCCGCGCCGCCCGCACCGTGGCACCGTGCCGCCAACCGCATCCACGACGTGATCGACCGCGGATCGCGCGCCATGCATCGCGACGACGCAGCTCTCGTTCGCGGCCTCGTGCTCGGCGACGAGTCGCGCCAGCCTGCGCGAATGACCGAAGCGTTTCGCGCGGCGGGCCTCGGTCATCTGCTCGCCGTGTCGGGCCAAAACGTGGTGCTGATTCTCGCCGCGCTCACACCCGGCCTGCAGCGGCTCTCGCGTTGGTCGCGCCTCGCCGCCGCGCTCGGGTTGGTGGCGATGTTCGCCGTCGTCACGCGGCTCGAATCGAGCGTGGTCCGCGCGTGCGTGATGGCGGCAATCACGCAAGTGGGTTACGCAATCGGGCGCGATCTCATGCCGCTTCGGGCGCTCGCACTCACGGTGGTAGGCATCGTTGCGATCGATCCGCTTGCAACCTGGTCGATCGGTTTTGTGTTGTCGGTCGCCGCAACTGCCGGGCTCATCGTCGTGACACCGTGGCTCGGCAAGACCATCTTCGCCGCCACCGCCGCCGCGCAACTCGCGGTGTCACCCTTCGTGGTGTGGTGGTTCGGCTCGGTGCCGAGTCTCGCCCTCATCACCAACGTGGTCGCCGTGCCGGTCGCATCGTTCGTGATGGTGGTTGGTCCACCGTTGCTCGTGCTCGCTGCATTCGTGCCCGATTCGTTCGCCGAACTGCTCAACATTCCCATCGTCGTCTCACTGCGTTGGGTGTGGTGGGTGGCGGAGTGGGGGCTGCGGCTCTCGCCGCCGACGTGGCTCAACGTGGTGGCCTGGGTGGGCATCATCGTCTACGTCGTGAAGCGAGTCGCCGACGAAGTTCGCTACGTAGGCCACCCCTCTGCGAGGCTGTGAGGGTGCCCACGTACTTGATCACCGGTGACGACGAGCGACTCATCTCCGCCCAACTCACCACGTTGATCGACCAGTTGGTGGGCGACGCCGACCGTGCGTCGGTGTACGAGTCGTACGACTTCTCCGAGGTGCAAGCCGACGACCGCGAGGCTGCCGTCGCCCACGTGGTTACTGCCGCACAGACGCAATCGCTCTTCGCCGACTTCCGCGTTGTGGTGGCGCGGCGCGTCGACGTGACGCCGCTCGACGTGACGCCGCTCGTCAACTATTTGCGCTCACCGGCCGAGCAATGCCATCTCGTCATCACCTCGAGCGGCCGCGTGCCCAAGGCACTCAGCGACGCTCTCAAAAAAGCCGGCACGGCGATGTTCGAGACCACGCCGCCGTCGAAGCGCCGCGAACTCGTCGAGTGGTACAAGACGAAATTCGTCGAAGCCGGCCTCAAGATCGACGCCGTCGCCCTCGAAGAAGTCGTGGAGTGGCTCGGGCAAGACTCCGCCCG
>JBEGRF010000055.1:0-6264 GCA_041180605.1 Actinomycetota bacterium
AGAGTGAGTGCAAGGCCACCACACCGTCGAGACCGTGTTGCAAAATGCTCTCGCCTGGCTTGGTCCACGTGAACTCCACGTAGCACTCGTCGCTGAAGACGGGCACACCGTTTGAGCGACCCCACGCCGCTGTGGCTCGCAAGTCATCGAGCGCGCCGGTGGGGTTGCTCGGCGAGTTGACCAACAGCATGAGCGCTCGAGCCGCATCGGCTGAGCTGATTGCGGACAGGTCGAGGCGGCCGCGCGCGTTCATCGGTACGGCGACGGGCCGGCAGCCTGCGAGCATCGCACCCATTTCATAGGTGGGATATGACACCGCGGGATACAACACCACGTCTCGGTCGGGGCGGCGCAACTTCATGTATTGCGGAGTAGTGGCCACGAATTCTTTCGAGCCGACGCATGCTGCAATCTGCCCGACTGGCACGTCGATTGAGAACCGGCGTCGCATCCACTCGCGTGCTGCAGCACGCAGCGGCTCCGACCCGATGCTGGGAGGATACCCGCGTTCGCTGTTCGATGACGATAGCGCTGTGACTACGGCAGGTGTCGGCGGATCGCACGGGGTTCCGATCGAGAGGTCGATGACACCACCCTCGTGCTTGGCGGCAAGTTTGGCCAGCGAATCGAGTCGGTCGTAGGGGTACGGCGGCGGGACGAAGGGCTGCGCGGTCATGCTGAGCAACAGTTCGAGAAGTTCATAACGGTGTGACGATGAATTCTGTCAGGCGGCCGCGAGATGCATCAGCAAGCCTGGCTCGCACGCGGATGCCGGCATCTTCATGCGTGGTGCTCACGACTTCGCCCTCGCGGTGGATTGATGCCATCACGTCGCCTCGCTCGTATGGCACCACGAGTTCGACCACTGCGGTCAACGACCGAACACGGTCTGCGACGGTACGCAGCAAGTCGTCAATGCCCTCACCGGTGGCGGCCGAGATGAGCACCGAACCTGGGCTGTCGTACGTGAGACGCTTTGCAGCATCATGGTTGGCGTCGCACTTGTTGAAGACGAGCAGCTCAGGCACGTTTTCAGCGCCGATCTCCCCCAGCACTTCGCGCACTGCTGCAATCTGACCCTCGGGATCGACCGCACTCGAATCCACGACGTGCAAGAGCAAGTCGCTTCGCGTCGCAACCTCGAGCGTGCTCTTGAACGCCTCGATCAGCGTGTGCGGTAGTCGGCGGATGAAACCGACGGTGTCAGTGAGCAGCACGGGTTCGCCGCCTGGCAGCGAGAGACGGCGCGTGGTCGGGTCGAGCGTGGCAAAGAGGCGATTCTCCACCAGCACGCCCGCGTCGGTCAGGCGGTTGAGCAACGTCGACTTGCCGGCGTTGGTGTAGCCGACGATCGTCACGTTGGCGAGGCCGCTTCTCGAACGACCCTTTCGCTGCTCGTCGCGCGTGCGTTGCAATTCACGCAGTTCGCGTTCGAGCTTGGCGATGCGGTCGTTGATGCGGCGACGGTCAGTTTCGAGCTTGGTTTCACCGGGGCCGCGCGTGCCGATGCCACCACCTTGCTGCGTGAGCCCGGCTGCCGCACCGCGACGGATGCGTGGCAGTCGGTAGCGCATCAGTGCGAGCTCGACTTGCGCCTTGCCTTCGAGGGTGTGGCTGTTCTGGGCGAAGATATCGAGAATCACTGCAGTGCGGTCGATGGCGGTTCGCCCGAGCATCTTTTCGAGATTGAACTGTTGCGCCGGGGCAAGCTCGTTGTCGAACACCACCGTGTCGGCGTCAACAGCCAAACACGTGGCCTTGAGCTCGTCGACTTTCCCCTTGCCGATGTAGGTGGCGGGGTCTGGTGCGTGGCGGCGCTGCGTGAGTCGCGCGACCACGTCGGCGCCGGCAGTATCAACGAGTCGCTCGAGTTCGTCGAGGCTTTCCTCCGTCGCATCGTCGTCGTGGCCGTCGAGTGTCACGCCAACGAGCACGATCTTTTCGCGGATCGTGCGCTCAATGAGCGTGCGACCGAGGGCTTCCTGGTACGGCGTACTCACCACGAGACCTCGTACGTGCCCACGTAACGCGCGGGACCAGTCAGCAACACTCGACCTTTCGACGGGGCATTCAACGTGACGACTGCATCGCCGCCTGGCATGTGCACGAGCACTTCGCTGCGCTCAGTCGACGCGGGCACGAGCCCCCACTGAGTCGCCGCCCATGCGCTCGCACATGCACCGGTACCGCAGGCTTGCGTTATGCCCGCACCTCGTTCGTGCACACGCATGGTGATGGCGTTCAGTTCGGGGCCAGGGGCGACGACCTCGAGGTTCACTTGCGGGATCATGAGCCCGAGCTTGCGCACATCGACTGCCGAGACATCCTCGACTCCCACGACCGTGTGCGGGTTGCCTACGGAGAGGTGCAGCACTGGTCGATCTGGGTGAACGCCAATCTTGGTAAAACCATCCGGCGCTGTGATGCGCGTGATTTCGCCCATGTCGACGCTCGCAGTGACTTCGTTCTCGCCTGTTGCACCGACCGTGACTTGTCGTTCGCCGGCATCGGTGTGCAGCACGTATGTGCGCTCGCTGCGCACGTCATCGCTGCGAAAGAGAGCGTGCGCGAAACACCGCGCCCCGTTGCCGCTCATTTCAGCCGATGTGCCATCGCTGTTGAAGAGCTTCATTCGTACGTTCACATCGTCGATGCGCTCGAGCAGCAAGAGCCCGTCGGCACCGACGCCCGATGTGCGATCGCACCACTTTCGTGCACCTTCCGGCCAATCGGGGTGAGTACTGCCGACAGCAGCGACGTCAACCACGAGGAAGTCGTTGCCCCAGGCGTCGAACTTGCTGACTCGCATCGAAGATTTCACTGCCTCATGCCTATCGCAAGGTTCATGCTTGAAGTAGCAGCGCAGTGACGCGCGGCGCCAGTTCCGACGCAGGGTCTTCGTGCACGGTCGTCCATTCGATGCGCGGGTCGCGGCGGAACCACCGTTCTTGCCGCACGGCAAACTGTCGCGTGTGCAACACGATCTGCGCCACGGCCTCGTCGAGGGAGATTCGTCCCGCCAAGTGCTCGAGCAATTCTTTGTAGCCGAGCGCCTGCCTCGCCTCGCGAGAGAGTGCGAACTTCTCAACCAGGCGCGTAACCTCGCCGAGCAACCCTGCCGTCATCATGGCGTGGACTCGCTGCTCGATGCGTCGAGACAACGTCTCGCGCGGCCAGAGCACGCCGAGTTGCCTAACGTTGCTGGGTGGATACGCCGACGTGCCCGGGCCGAACGACGAGAAGGGTCGACCGCTCCCGATGGTCACTTCGAGCGCACGTTCGATGCGCCGGCGGTTGCTCGGCTCGCAACGGCTCGCGGCCAGCGGGTCGAGTTGCTGCAGGCGCGAGAAGAGCGCCTCAGTATCAGGTTCGGCTTGCAGCTCCGCGCGCAGGTGGGGCCACTCGCCCGGCAACTGCAGGTCGTCGATCACCGCGGTGAGATACAGGCCTGTGCCGGCGACGAAGACTGCTGGATTACCTGCAGCTCGCACCGACTCACGGGCCAGTGATGCGTGCGATTTGAATTCCGCAACAGTGAACCGCTCGTCCGGATCGACGAGGTCGATGCAATGATGTGGTACCGCAGCCTGGTCGGCTGCCGACGGTTTCGCGGTGCCGATATCCATACCGCGATATACCTGCATCGCGTCGACGGCGATGATGTGGGCACCGGTCGCACGAGCGACTGACATCGCGATGTCGCTCTTGCCACTTGCCGTCGGTGCGACAATGGCAACCTCGCGCGTCACGGGTTTACCCGCGGAGCCTGTCACGCTGATGCGACGGCGAGTCGGGTTCGATGTGTCGGAAGCGACGTGACCTCGACGAGGCGCCCTGCGAGGTGGAATCGCGCGGCATCGACGATCTCTACACGTGCGTAAGTGCCGAGGCGCAACTTTTCGTCGGCAGTGAAGTGCACCAATTTGTTCTGGCGCGTCCGGCCAGTGAGGTGATCGGGGTTCTTCTTGCTCGTGCCCTCAACGACCACTTCTTCGATGCGACCGATGCGCTCTCGGTGCTTCATCTTTGCTGTGCGGTCGAGCACCACCTTCAGACGCTCGTAACGCTCGCCTACGTCCCCCGCGTCGCAGAACTTGTCGACCATGTCGGCCGCCGCAGTGCCCCCGCGCGGCGAGAAGATGAAGGCATAGGCAGAGTCGAACTCGGCCGTAGCTGCGACCTCCATCGTGCGCTGGAAGTCTGCCTCGGTCTCGCCCGGAAACCCGACGATTACGTCGGTGGTGACGGCAAGATCGGGAATCAGCCTTCGGGCTTCGGCGAGCCGGTCAAGATAACGCTGTGCGCTGTATCCGCGGTGCATTGCCGCAAGCACTACGTCACTTCCCGATTGCAATGGGTAATGCAAGTGCTCGCACACGGCGGCGGTTTCAGCCATGGCAAGCAACGTGTCTTCGCGCATGTCTTTGGGGTGCGGGCTCATATAGCGAACACGCCTGACCCCCGGCACTTCTCCAACGGCACGCAGCAACGCGGCAAACTGTGGAGCGACGCGAACCGACTCGTGGCCGGCGCGACGGCTGGCGAGCGACAGGTCGCGACCATACGAATTGACGTTCTGACCGAGAAGGAAGATCTCGCTCACGCCGGTTGATGCGAGCGCCCGTACTTCGTCGATGATCTGGTCGAAGGGTCGGCTGATCTCTTTGCCGCGCACGGCCGGCACGATGCAGTAAGCACAAGTGTTGTCGCATCCGATCTGTATGGTCACCCAGCTGCGGTAGGTCGTCTCGCGCTTCACCGGCAGGGCCGACGGGAAGAGCGCATAGTCGTCGACGACCGCCTCGTCGAGTATCTCGGTGACCGGCCCGCTCGTTCGCGCGTGATCGAGCAAATCAACCGTGCGGTGCACGTTGTGCGTGCCGAGCACCACGTCGACCCACGGGGCTCGCTTGCGCACGTCTTCTCTGTCTTTCTGTGCGAGACACCCCGCGACGACGATCTGACGGGCGGGGTCGGCGTCTTTCCACGCCTTTAACGTGCCGAGCGTGCCGTAGAGCTTCATGTCGGCGTTCTCGCGAATGCAGCAGGTATTAAGCACGACGACATCGGCGTCAGACTCGTGCGTGACTGCCTCCATGCCTTCGTGCTCGAGCAGACCCGAAATGCGCTCCGAGTCGTGCTCGTTCATCTGGCAGCCGAACGTGCGCACCACGTAACGACGATTCACAGCGCCTGAAACGCTACTGAGCAAACGGCCGCACCCTCGCGAGAGGGTGGCAGCCATTGCGGTTATTCGAGGTCGATCGGCTCTTCGTCGTCTTTGGAGAACCCTGGGGTCTGGTCAGCGGCGGCTTCGTTGCGCACCATGGCTTTTTCGCGCACACGCTCCGTCATCTGCACCATGACATCTGGGTTCTCGGCGAGGAACTGCTTTGAATTCTCGCGACCCTGGCCGAGTTGCTCGCCGTCGTAGGTGAACCAAGCACCCGACTTCTTGGCGATGCCCAGTTCGACGGCCATGTCGAGCACGGCACCTTCGCGGCTGATGCCGCGACCGTACGTGATGTCGAACTCGGCCTGGCGGAACGGTGGGGCGACCTTGTTCTTCACCACTTTTACGCGGGTGCGCGCACCCACGACTTCGGCGCCGTCTTTGATCGACTCGATACGGCGAATGTCGAGACGTACCGACGAGTAGAACTTGAGCGCGCGGCCACCGGGCGTGGTTTCGGGTGAACCGAACATGACACCGATCTTCTCGCGCAACTGGTTGATGAAGATGGCGATGGTGTTCGACTTGTTGAGGTTGGCGGTGAGCTTGCGCAGGGCCTGGCTCATCAAGCGGGCCTGCAGGCCGACGTGGGTGTCGCCCATCTCACCTTCGATTTCGGCGCGCGGCGTGAGTGCTGCGACCGAGTCGATGACGATGACGTCGATGGCACTGGAACGCACCAGCATGTCGACGATTTCGAGCGCCTGTTCGCCGGTGTCGGGTTGCGAGATGAGCAGGTTGTCGGTGTCGACACCGATCGCTGCTGCATACACCGGGTCGAGTGCGTGCTCAGCGTCGACGTAGGCGCAGATACCGCCGTTGCGCTGGGCTTCGGCCACGATGTGCATGGCGAGCGTCGATTTGCCCGACGACTCCGGGCCGAAGATTTCGACCACACGACCGCGCGGCACACCGCCTACACCGAGGGCGATGTCGAGCGGCAACGCACCGGTGGAGATGGTCTCGATGGCCATTGCCTCTTTTTCACCCATGCGCATGACCGAACCGGTGCCAAACTGCTTGTCGATCTG
>JBEGRF010000056.1:0-36073 GCA_041180605.1 Actinomycetota bacterium
GAAGTCCTTTTCGCACTTCCCGTTCTCCATGGAAACCACGAGGGAGTCACGGACTCCGAAAACGGCGTCGCTCTTCAGGTACGGAGACTTGGCATCGAACACATGCGTGGTGACTGGCACATGGCCGGGGGCCGAAACCACGAAGTGAATGTGTGCCGGTCTGTATCCGTGCCGTTTCGCACCGCGGAGCATCTCACCGACCGGGCCATCGTCAGGTACCGAGTAGTCGACGGGTCGCACGGTTCGGAAGCTGAACTTGCCATCGTCGCCTGACGTGAACATGCCTCGGAGATTGCGCACGGACGCACCTTGTTGCACGTCATAAAGGCCGTTCGACTGCACCTGCCACACGTCGAGAGTGGCACCTCGGATTGGTCGGCTGTTCGTATCGAGCACCCGTCCGAAGACCTCGAGTGGTTCGTCGGTTGGGAGCGGTGAGTCGATTATTGATTCGCCGCTGCGTCTTTGGGGCGAGCCGTCAACGTGGAAGGGGCCGAACACGGTCGGCTCCGTAGCGCGATCTCCGGTTCGGTGATTAATCATCTCGAGCAGCATCGAGACTCCGAGAGTGTCGGAGAGAAGAATGAACTCTTGGCGGACGTCGTCGCACTTCTGACCAGTCCGAGTAAGAAAGTCGATTGCCGCGAACCACTCCTCGTGCGTGAGATTCGTCTCCGTCACGATCGCATGCAGATGCGTAATGACGGACTTCATCACCTCAACCAGACGAGGGTCGCCTTTGCTGTATGCCTTGATGACTTGCTCAGTGTGCTGAGCTGCCGTGAGTTTTGTCATCGAGTTCAGCCTGCCGTGTATCCACCGTCGATGTGAAGAATCGAACCAGTCATGAAATCACTTCCTTTTGATGAGAGCAGTTGGACGGCTCCATGAAAATCTGTCGCCTCCCCGAGCCTGCCTGTCGGGATTCTGCGAAGGATGTTCGCCCGGACTGCGGGTCCCTCCCCTTGATCGGAGAACATCCACGCCGTCAGCTCCGACCGGAATACCGTCGGCGCAATCGCATTCACTTGAATATTGTGCGGCCCCCACTCACAGGCAAGACTGCGGGTCAGTAGGTCGATCGCCGCCTTTGACGGGCAATATGCGGAGTAGTTCGCCATGCCGAGTGTTGACCGTGCCGACGACATCAGGATCACTTTTCCGCCACGCTTCTGGGCAATGAGCACTCGTCCTACGGCGCGACACATCAGCCATGTCTGTCGGACATTTACATCCATGACCGTGTCCCAGTCCTGCAGCGACTGCTTGTCGATGGCCGAAACGAGGTTCGTCCCAGAGCCTGACACGAAAATGTCGATACCCCTTCCTCTCGCACAACATGCGTCGACGATTGCGTCAACATCCTTTTCGTTGGACGGACGCAAGTTGACGGTGTCGACTTGAGCACCGGCTTCACGCAACGACCTGGCGACGTCGTCTAGGCGAGCGGCGTTTCCGCCAGCAAGGGTGACATGTGCCCCTGCTCCTGCGAGGGCACGTGCTGCCTCCTCACCGAACGCACCGGTGGCCCCAGTGACCAGTGCCGACTTTCCTTGCAGATTGAAGATTGAGCTCGGCGACGGCAGGGCGCTCATCGCGAAGTACCGGGTGGATACGGCATGACGACGATCATCGTCGCAACTTCGTTCGTGCGATTCACGACCGTCCGAGCCTCATTTGGCGGAATGTGGCATGAATCAAATGTTCTCAGGGTTGCTTCGCCGCTGTCGGTCACGACGGTTATCTCGCCGCTCACTACGACGTATACCTTCTCCAAAGGCGTCGCTTCGTGCGTGGTTCCACCGCCGGGGAGAAAGTGCGAGAGGCCGACCCAGAAGTGCTCTGCTTTGCTTGCGTCCCAACCTTGCAGTCGGAACGACGAGCAGCCGTGGTGATTCGGCGCGACATACTGCTGGACGTCCGCGAAACCGTTGACTTTCACTTCGCAGAGCCTTTCTCGATGCGAAACGTTCCGCTTGGATCGAGCATTGCGACGAGCCGGATGATGCAACCGTCGCCTTTCATCCACCGCCAGGGAAATGCAGCAAACGTCACGCGATGACCGGTTACCTTGTCGATGTCTCCACCCACGTTCTCGAATCCCAGGATTCCGTTCGAGAGAAGGTGTCGGTGACATGGCTCCCACAATGGAAAATCTTCGAGGACGTCGTGGCCCGTCTCGCGTTTGTATTCTTCGCATGCCCACGGCAGCAATCCGTCCGGGGCTCCGGGGCCATGCGGGGCGATGGCTGTGGCGAGCGGATGATCGAGGGCTTGCGTGTCGGTTCCCACTGCCTTGACACCCCTTCGTGCGAACCACTCCCCGGCTTCGTCATAGAAACCGGGTGAATAGGCGTAATACGCAGTGTTGTCTCCGTAGGTGCTGTGCCAGCCCGTATTCACGATGACGATGTCACCCTCTCGAATTTGTGGTCTCGCATTTTCGAGATCTTTTGCGGTGATGACCTCCCACTTTCCCTTGGGTATCGACACCACCACGCCGGTTCCAAAGAATCGGTGCAGTGGAATCTCGTCGAGGAACGGGGTGTTCTCGATGACGTGTGCCGGAACATCGACGTGTGTCGTCGAATGCATCACCGTCGTGATTCTCTGTGTCAGTACTCGAGACTTCGCCATGTAATGGAGCCGCTCGATTTTTACGTCCTCGAAATACGGCCAATTTGCGACTCCATGACCCCACGGGATGCTGAGGTCGTAGAACTCAAGACCGGTGTTGTCCTTGGGCCACGTGAAGTCTTCGTACGTCGTCTTAATCCGGTCACCAATCGCCATACTTCGTTCTCCGTTTGCTGTCTCACTATGTGGAACATAGTGTCCGTGTTAAGAAAAGTTAGCACTTTGGACTTCCCAGCAATCAGGAGAATGCGATGCACGAAGAGATGCTTCTGAGGGGTCGCCGTGCTGTGGTCACTGGTGCGGGTCGAGGGATTGGTCGCGCAATTGCATTGCACCTTGCACGGGCCGGAGCCGCTGTAGCTGTCGTTGCTCGGTCCACGTCGCAGATCGAGTCAACTGCCGCAGAGATTCAGCGTGACGGAGGATCAGCTTGGGCCGTCGCTGTTGATGTGACTTCAGACGAGAGCGTCAATTCGGCATTACCGGTCATTCGTGAGGCTCTCGGAGGTCCCGTCGACACGCTCGTAAACAATGCCGGCGCCTATACCGCTCGAACGTTTCTCGACTACTCGATGGACGACTGGCATTCATTGTTCGATGTGAACGTGTTGGGAACAGTGAGAATGACGAGGAAATTTCTCCCTGAGATGCTGAGCTTGCCTCGCGCGCGAATAATCAACCTGGCATCAATTGCCGGGAAGAAAGCGAGCTTTGGCCAGTCTGCGTACAACGCAACGAAACACGCGCTCATCGGTATCACACGATGTCTCGCCCTCGAAACTGGCGCATCAAATCTGCGCGTAAATGCTGTATGCCCCGGCTTCACGAAGACGGAAATGATCGACATCGATCAACTCTCCCAGGTGCACGGAAAGTCACCGGAAGATTTGTGGCGCGACATCGAGAACACTTCGACGATTCGCCGCACGGTCTCTCTCGATGAAATCGCAAGTCTCGTCATGTTTCTCGCAACGGCAGCTGCTGACGGCATCAACGGTCAGTCGCTGGTGGTCGACGGCGGAGTGGTGTTCTCGTGATCCAAGTCGTCAGTCGAGCCGTTGAAGTGCTTCTCGCCCTGGAGGGTGAACCGGACGGAATGAGCATCGGCGAGATTTCTCGCGTGGTCAAGCTGCCACGCTCGACGGTTCATCGAATCGTCCGCACCCTCGAGGACGAACTCTTGATCGAGCGCGTCTCAGAGGAACGCGGATATCGACTCGGCCCAGGGATTTTGCGCATGGCATCCTCGGGCACGATGTGGCTGACTCGCCACGTGCACCAGCATCTTCGCGAGCTCTCCGCACGACTTAACGAAACAGTGGATCTCTCCCTCAGGTCGGGCAGTCAGGTGCACTTCATCGACCAAGTCTCTGGAAATCACCGACTTCAAGCGGTGTCCGGCGTGGGGCTCTCGCTCCCGGTGCATTGCACTGCGCCCGGAAAGGCCATCCTCGCGGTGATGCCAGACGACGAATTGGAACGAGTCATCCCCGCCACCCTGCAGAAATTCACCAACAACACCGTGACGTCAAGGAAGCAGCTCACTCATGAACTCAGGGTCATACGAGCGAGTCAAGTTGCATACGATCGAGAGGAGCACCATCTCGGCATCTCCGCGGTCGGGACGCTGATAAAGAATCCGCTCGGCTATCTCATGGCAGTCTCGATACCGGTGCCATCCGAGCGGTTCGCGCAGACAAAGATGAAACTGATCAGCGCGATGCTGAAGTCGCGCGAAGAAATAGAGCGCTCGTTTTCCGAGGTCGACAAGAACTAGACGGACTTGACCACCAAGGCGAGACCTTGCCCGACGCCGATGCACATTGTTGCAAGTCCGAAGCGGCCGCCGCTTCGTTTGAGTTCGTGCACCAAAGTGGTGGTGATTCGCGATCCGGAGGCCCCGATTGGGTGCCCCAGTGCGATCGCGCCACCCGAGCGATTGACGACGTTCCTCTTTAGCTCTGGCCACAGCTTCAGGCACGCCAGAGATTGTGCGGCGAATGCCTCGTTCAGCTCGACTGCGTCGAGTTCATCCCATCCGATGCCGGCGCGTTGAAGGGCGACGTTTGCGGCTTCGACAGGACCGATGCCGAATCGGTTCGGTTCGACGGCGCTTGCCGCCCGCGAGACCACTTGCGCGAGCGGGGCCAGATTGTGTTCGGCGACTGCGCGTTCGCTTGCAAGTAAGAGACACGACGCACCGTCATTCATCGGAGAAGAGTTCCCGGCCGTGACCGTACCGTCGGGCTTGAAGACCGGCTTCAGGCGCTGCAAAGAGTTCATGTTCGTGTCACCGCGAACGCACTCGTCAGTCAAGAGATCAGCCTCGGGAATCTTCACAACTTCGTTGGAAAATCGTTGCGACGCCCATGCTGCAGTCGCTTTCTGGTGGCTAGCCATCGCGTAAGCGTCCTGCTCTGCCCTTCCGATTTGGAACTCTTCCGCGATGACTTCCGCACCCATACCAAGTGAGATGGTCCAGCGTTTGTCGTGTCGAGGGTTCACCAACCGCCAACCAAGCGTCGTGGAGTGCATGGTCTGATCGGTTCGCTGGAAGGGTGTGTCCGGTTTTTGAACGACCCAGGGTGCCCTGCTCATCGACTCGACGCCGCCCGCAATCACCAGATCCGCATCACCTACCGCTATTTGTCGGCTGGCAAGGATTATCGACTCGAGACCCGAACCGCACAAACGATTGACTGCCACTCCTGGGACCGAAGTCGGCAGGCCCGCGAGCAGTGCGGCCATGCGACCGACGTTTCGGTTTTCCTCGCCGGCGCCGTTTCCGTTGCCGAACACGACGTCGTCGATTCGGCTCGGATCAACTTTCGATTGTCGCGACATCAGAGCGGAAATCACGCACGCAGCCAAGTCGTCAGGACGAACGTGAGCCAATCCACCGCCTATCTTCCCGATCGGGCTGCGGACTGCGTCAACGATGTAGACGGGCTGCATGTGGATCGACTACTCCTTTTCTTCCTTGAGGACGAGACGGCGCTCGATCGGGAAGATCTCGAACTGTCGCCAACGACGAAGCATTCCCGCGATTCCCTTCGGCGCGATTACTGCCATTAGTGCTGCCACGGCACCGAGCACGACGAATCGGAGTGTGCTCTGTTTTCCGAGCTGCTCCGTGATGATCCAGTACACGCCCACCCCTATGAACGGGCCGTGAGCGCTTCCCACGCCGCCAATGATGACAATGAAGACGACGAGCGCTGTCCATGATGCGACAGAGAAGGCGTCCCGATTCGTGACTGTCGCCGAATTGAGATGAAACAGCGCCCCGGTGGCGCCGACCCATGCTGCGGCAGTCACCCAGATGGTCAAACGCACACGTGACAAGTTGACTCCGAGACCGCGAGCGCCGTCTGCGTTGTCGCGCACGGCTTGCAGTGCCAGACCAAGTCTCGATCGAAGTACGGCCACCGTTATCACGACGGACCCAACCGCGAGCACCCAGGCCATCCAGAAGACGAGATCCTTACGAAGTTCGACTCCGTATCCATCAAAGGCATTCTTGGCGGTGAGTGACTGCACGTTCCCGGCGCCCAGGGCTTCAATCTCGAGAGTGAGCAGACGAAAGACCTCCGCGACCACCCATGTGCCGATCGCAAAATAGCCACCACGCAATCGAAAGACAACGAGAGCTATCGGCACCGAAAATGCAGCAGTGATGAGCGCTGCAAGCGGGATGCTGAGGAATGGGTCTACTGGATTCAGTTCGGCGAGCGCAAACAGTGAATATGCGGCGATACCCACGAACCCCTGTTGCCCGACAGAAACGAGACCGGCAAAACCAGCGAGCAAGTTCCACATCATGGCCAACGAGAAGTACCCGAGAACCTCGACAAGAGTCACCTGCGTGCGGTCATTGCCGTAGAACGGGTACAGCGCCACCAACACGAACATTCCGGTGACGGCTGCGGATCCGATCCTCGATGCCGGTGAGCTGCGCTTGAGCGTCACCTCCGTCATGTGCGCACCCCCGTCCCCAAGAGTCCGTTCGGTCGGAATGCAAGTACCAAGAGGAAGACGATGTGTCCGGCGAGCAGATTCCAGCCGACGGACAGCTGGTTTCCGAACGTCTGCGCAACTCCGAGAACCACGCCGCCAATCAGTGTGCCCCAGAGAGAACCCAATCCCCCGATGACGACAGCTTCGAATCCGAAGAGCAATTGACTCGGACCAGATGATGGCGCGAAAGTCTCTCGTGCACCAAGGAAGAATCCCGCGATGCCCACCGTTCCGAAGGCAATCGCCATCGCAATGCCATATATCTTCTTGTCGTCTATCCCGACGAGTTGCGCGGTCTTTGGGTCGTCCGCAGTGGCGCGAAATGCGCGGCCCATCTTGGTGCGCGAGAGAAACAGCTGGAGAGCGCCGAGCAGAACGACTGCAGACACGAACGTGAGCAGCGGGAAGTATCCGATTGCAATCGAGTCATTCAGTTTGAACGAGTCAGTCTCGATGGATCCCGCGTCCAAGAAGCGGTCAGTTGCCGAATACTTCTCGAGCAACAGGTTTTGAATCACGACACCGAGGCCGAAGCTACAAAGAATTCCTGCAAGCGGATCGGGCCCGATGGTCCTGTTGAAGAGCAGCCGCTGACCAGCAAAGCCGATCCCCGCCATCAACGGCACCACGAGAAGAGTCGCCAAGGGATGGCTCAGACCCAACGCGCTCGCCGTGGACAGCGTGAGGTAGCCGGCCAGGATTGCAAAATCTCCGTGCGCCAGGTTCACGAATCGCATCACTCCGAACGCGAGGGACAGGCCCGTAGCGAAGATTGCATACAAGCCGCCTAGCAAGACACCCTGGACGAGCGCGTTGAGCCAGTTCATCAAATCTCCCCGAAATATGCCTTGGTGATCGAGGACTTGCCGATCTCAGATGATCGACCGGTAAGCGAGATTCGCCCTTCGAGCAGGCAATACACCCTGTCGGACACGGCGAGAGCTTGGTGAATGTCCTGCTCGACGACTACGGCGGTCGTACCTTCACGCGTTATCTCCGGGAGTGCGGCATAGAGCTGTTTCACCACGACTGGAGCCAAGCCCAAGGACACTTCGTCGAAGAGCAGCAGTTCCGGATTGCCCATGAGCGCGCGCCCAATTGCGATTGCCTGCTGCTCACCACCTGAAAGCTTCGCGGCCGACCTGTTCATGAGGCGGTCGATGAGTGGGAAGAGTTCGACCACCTTCCCGATGTTCCAAGGACCTTGCCGCTTCGCTGTTGCACCGATCTGGAGATTTTCTCTTACCGTCAGGCTGGGGAAGAGACGGCGTCCCTCGGGCACCATCGCCAAGCCCATGTGCGACCGGTGCGACGTCGGTTCGGCGGCGAGATCCTTGTCCCGGAAAAAAACTGAGCCGGCATGGATTCGAACCTGACCCATGATGGCGCGCAGCAGCGTCGACTTGCCTGCACCGTTCGCGCCAACGATCGCGATGGTTTCACCGCTCTCGATCTGTACATCGACGTCGAAAACGGCCTTGAAATCTCCGTAGCCAGCGGTGAGATGACTCACTTGAAGCAGGGAGGTCACTCGATGTCCACTCCGAGGTAGACCTGCCGTACTTCCGGGCTCGCCATGACTTCCTCGGGCTTTCCATCGGCAATTTGTCTGCCAAAGCTCATCGCAAAGAGACGGCCCGCTACCTGCATCAACGCGTGGACGACGTGCTCGATCCACACGATGGTCATACCCGTCGCTTGGATTTCCTTGATTTTCGCAGTGAGCACTCCGACCTCGGCTTCAGTGAGGCCGCCTGCAATCTCGTCAAGAAGCAACAACTGAGGTTCAGAGGCGAGGGCTCGCGCCAACTCGAGTCGCTTACGGTCAAGAAGCGTCAACGATCCTGCGACTACGTTCGCTTTGGCGAGAAGGTCCGTGCGTCGAAGGCTTTCGGCTGCCACGGACAAGTCGTCCTCGTGGCTTGACACTCTTCCGAATGTCGAGGCCGTCAGCACGTTCTCGAACACGGTGAGTCCCTCGAAGGGACGCGGGATTTGACAAGCCTTAGCGATACCGAGTCGACAACGCTTGTCAGCACCGAGCGAGGTGATGTCAGAACCGTTGAACCACACTGAACCAGACTCCGGAGACGTATCTCCGGTCACGACGTTGAGCAGGGTGGTCTTGCCGGCCCCATTAGGGCCGACTATTCCGACCGTTTCGCCACGCCCGACCATGAGGGACAGTGCATCCAACACCGGCGAACCGTAGGACTTGGTGACACCCCGAACTTCGAGAATGACTTCCAAGTTATTCGGGAGTCCCGGTTGAAGCGCTTCTCAGTTCTAGAGCTGGATCAGCTCCATCGGACCATCGACCGTCAGTGACGGCAACTGTTCGCTGGTGCGGATCTTCAGTTCGTACGGGAACTGCGAACCTTTCACCCACTGGCCACCGACGAGCGGCGTCTTGGTCACGTGCGGAACCACCGAGTTGCCCCAGTTGACGTTGCCTGCCACGGTGTCGAGATTGGTGGCAGCGATGGCGTCGAGGAGAGCCTGCTTGTCACTGGCTCCGCCTGCTCGCTTGATCGCGTCAAGTGCAACTTCGAACAACGCGTGGACGTAGCCGATTGGCTGCGTCCACTGTTTGCCCGTCGCCGTGGTGTAAGCGGTTGCCAAATCTGAGCACGTCTGGCCGGTGAGGCTCGACGCGTACGGGTGACGATCGCTCCACCAGATCTCCGTGGAGATTCCAGCCGGATTCGAGTACGACTCGATCGCGCCAGGGAACAACAAGGCCTTTCCAACGGTGACAACCTTCGGTGCAAACCCCTGCTGTTGAGCTTGGGCCCAGAAGTTGGCGAAGTCTGGCGGGGGTAGCACACCCGTCACGATCTCCACGCCTTCTTTCTTGAACGTCGCAATTTGAGCGGAGTAGTCGTTGCCGCCGAGCGGGAAACGACCCGGATCGACCAACGTGAATCCACCTGCGGCGAGTGCAGGCGGGAATCCCACGTTCGGGTCGCCCCAGGCGTTGCCGTCCGGATCGTCGGGCCAGAGGGCGCCGACCTTTGCGCCCGGCAGAGCGTCGTTCCACATCGCGACGAACACCTGAATGACGTCTTCCAAACCCCAGAAGAAGTGGTAGTTGTACTCCGATGCGACAGCTGGAGTGACGTTCGGACCAAGCTGGCCGCCGATTCCGAGGTAGTGCGGCTGCCAAGGAGCGTTGTTCGTGATGCACGGCATCTCGTTGTTCGTGCACTGCTGCACCACCGGAACGGTCGTGTCGGGAGTGCCTTCGGCGAGAATCAACTGGCAACCTTCTCCGATGAGTTCTTGAACGGCGGTTGCAGCGGTGTTCGAGTTGGACTCGCTGTCGCGGTCAAGAATCTCAATCGTGTACCCCTCGTAACCCGAGGCCACGAGATTTCGAAGCTCACCGATGACGAAGGCGTCGGCCTCACCGAACGGAGCAAGGGGGCCAGTCTGCGGCGTGACGAAGCCGATCTTGATGGTGCCTTTCGACGTGTCAGTTGCAGCTGCGTCTGAAGCCGTCGTGTCTTCGGTGCTCTCTGCACCGTCGTCGCTTCCACACGCAGCGAGGAGCCCGCCGGTGCCTGCAACTGCGCCGGCAGCGACGACGCCTTTGATCAGGTTTCGACGCGAGACCATCTGGCTGGTGATCGGTGTGAGTTCTTCGTTCGACATGAGTGGCTCCTTTGTTGAGCGCAATTCCGGTGTCCCACGACGTGGAACATGAGTTGCGTCAACTCGATGGTAATTCATGCGCCACTTGCGCACAAGGCGAAATGTTCGCCTGACGAACAACTATGCGCTGATTGGACGAGTGCCCGCGTGTGCACGCTCGAGGAGCACGAGCAAATCCTCTTCGGTGGCCGGGCGAGGGTTTGATTTGATCTCGGCGGCGGCTCGTGCGGCAACCTCCCTCAAATTCTCGCGGCCCAACCCGAGTTGGGCCAAAGATGTGGGTACGCCGCATGCCTTCGCGAGGTCCCAAAGAGAAGCCGCCACGTCCCGAGGCTGGCATCCGAGAACGTCTGCGAGACGCTTCATCTCTCCGGGAAGAGCAGCCGCATTGAAATCAGTGGAGTGCGGCAGGACGACGGAGTGCGCGTCGGCATGGACCAAGTTGAACGTGCCCCCAAGTACGTGACAAATCTTGTGATGCAGACCAGTCGATGTGTCGCCAAGTGTGATGCCTGCCATCGCTGCACCAAACTGGAGCGACTCTCGTGCTGCAATGTCGCGGGGAGACGCCATCACCGCTGGGAGTGAGTCTCGAATCGCGCGAACACCTTCAAGGGAGATTGCGGTAGTAACCGGGTTTGCGCCGGTGGAATACAGACCATTGACGCAATGAGCCAGCGCATTGAAAGCGGATGCACCGGTGACTGACGGCGGCAGATCCAACGTCAGTTCTGCGTCGTAGATCGAGACTCTTGGCAGCACTACGGGATTGCTCCCCGTTTGCTTGTGGCGGTTGCCGGTGACCCCGTAGATCGTGGTCTGCTCACTACCTGCGTAGGTGGTGGGAAGCGCGATGATTGGTATCCCGTGCGAGAGTGCGAGTGCCTTCGCAAGACCAGTCGCCGAGCCGCCGCCGAGCGTAACGACGCCGTCGGCATGCAGCTCGGTGGCACGTTCCCGGGCTGACGCCGCAAGATCCTCGGGCACGTGCTGTCTCACATCGGTCCAGACGACAGCCACTCGATCGGCGAATTGGCCCACGAGCGAGCGTGCGAGCACTTCGCCGTTCGGATCAGCAACCAGGAAAATCCTTTGCATGCCGAGTTGCTCCACGAACTCGGGCAGCCGTTGACGGGACCCGGCACCGAACACGAGCGTGCGTTCTCGTTGAACGTACGTGAAGGCGAGGCTCACCTTCGTGCCCCACTTTGCACTCGGCGGAGCTCTTCGAGTTCGTCGCTGGAAACAGCTGGCGTCAACTTAAGGTCATCCGCAAATTGCAGCTGCCATCCGGTGGAGTCGACGCATTGTTCTCGTGTTACGCCAGGGTGAAGGTGCGTCATCACCAGCTCGCATGAACCTGCACGAGGCTCAAGGAGGCCGAGGTCGGTGATGACCAACCGGGTTCCACCACCTCTCAGACCCAACTTCTCCCGATGCCCTGCACCATCACCGAATCCGACAGAAGTCCTGAAGTCGCACTTCTCGACGAAGGCACGCTTGGACTGACGCATGATCACCATGACTTGTCCAGCCGATGCGGCAATCTCGGGTGCACCGCCGGCGCCTGGCAGCCGAGTCTTCGGACTGTCGTAATTGCCGATGACCGTCGAGTTGATATTGCCCAGGCGGTCGAGCTGTGCCCCACCGAGAAAACCGACGTCGATTCGGCCGGCTTGCAGCCAGTAGGCAAAGATCTCCGGGACGCTCACGACTGCGTCGGCCGTATCACCGAGTTCACCGTCACCAATTGAGAGCGGGAGACGAGTCGGCTTGGAGCCGATGCAGCCTGATTCGTAGATGAGGATTGGTGGTGGCGAACTCAGGCGTCGCGCGAGATTGGCGGCGGTCGAGGGAAGACCGATCCCGACGAAGCACGTGGCGCGCCCAGCAGCAGCGAGCTGACTGAGTACACGGGCGGCGTTGACGATCATCACGTCGTCGGCCGTCACCTTCGTGTCAGACAAGGATGTCTCCAGCTTCCCGCAGTGACGCGAGCATTTCTGCATGGTCTGCGGAACTCAACACGTGCGTTTGAATCCACTCGCGGAACTTGTCGCGGTCTGCCGAGACGGCATCCCATCCCTGGTAGAACGCATTGTCGCGCTCGCTGTACCCCATCGCAAAGCTTGGATGGGCTCCCCGCGGAACACACGCGACTGCGCCCATCACCCAGGAAGGCAACACCACTGCGCCCGGCACCGGCGAGAGCGTGTCGACGATCTCTTCCACCGTGGCGATCGCGACCTGAGCCGAAAGCACGGCCTCTTTTTGCACGCCGATGAGTCCCCAAATCTGAACGTTGCCGTCGCGGTCGGCACGCTGCGCATGAATCACTGATACGTCAGGGTTGAGGGCTTGGATTGCTGCGAGTCGCTCTCCAGTAAACGGGCAATCGACGGTCTTAATTCCTGCGTGCCGTCCGACGAGGTCAGTCCCGAGGTAGCCGCGCAAGATGCCAAACGGCAAGCCGCTTGCGCCGGCCACATAGCGAGCCGCCATTCCGGCATGCGAGTGTTCTTCGATCTCGATCTTGTGCGGCCAATCGTTCTCAACGGCGTCGCGAAAGCGATGCAAAGAACCGACTCCTGGATTCCCACCCCATGAGAACGTGAGTTTTCGCACGCATCCCGCGCCAATCAACTGATCGAAGACGACGTCCGGAGTCATCCGAACCACGTGGAGATCTTTTCGACCTTGGCGGATGATCTCGTGACCCGCAGCGTGCGGGATGAGATGCGTGAACCCCTCCATTGCGACGGTCATGCCGTCGCGAATGTGCTCAGATACCGCTTGCCTGAGAGTGACGATCTTGCTCAATTGTCGTGGTCCTAGGGTCGCGGATACCAGGCAGGGATCGTTGCCGAGTGATTGACCCAGACACTCTTTGGCTCGGTGTAGTCGTGCAAGGCCTCAAAACCCATCTCGCGGCCGTAGCCAGAAAGACCAAATCCGCCGAACGGCGAGCCGGGGTGAACCCGCTTGTAGGAATTCACCCACACCATGCCGCTGCGCAATTCACCGGCAATCCTGTGTGCCCTCGCGAGATTTTGGGTCCATAAACCACCACCGAGCGCATAGTCAGTGGAGTTCGCAATCTCCAGGGCTTCGTCGTCGCTGTCAAAAGTGGAGACCGTGACGAATGGTCCGAAGACCTCTTCCTGACAGACCCGGTCCGTGTGCGACCGCACTCGCACGACGGTGGGTTCCACGAAGAATCCGCGCTCGAATGCGGCAGCCTGCGGCCTCTGTCCTCCGGTGAGAATCTCGGCGCCCTCATCCTTAGCAACTTTCACATAGTTGAGAACTCTGTCTCGATGCATCGCCGAAGTGAGTGGGCCCATCTCGGTGTCGGGAAGAAGCGGATTCCCGAGCCGTATCGAGCGGGCAAGTCCGATGAATCGCTCGATGAATTCATCGGCGATTGCGGAATGAAGGATGAGTCGGCTGCCGGCGATGCACGCCTGACCTTGATTATGGAAGATCGCCCATGCCGACCCGTTGATCGCGGCGGTGACATTCGCATCCTCGAACACGATGTTCGCGCCCTTGCCTCCGAGTTCCAGCTGGACGCGCTTCACGTTCGAAGCAGAGCTGGCGACAATCCTCTTGCCGACAGCTGTCGACCCGGTGAACGCAATCTTGGCGACTCTGGGGTGCAGCGCGAGTCGCTCTCCGGCAGTGTTTCCGAATCCAGGCACCACGTTTATCACTCCGTCGGGGAACCCGACTTCTTTCATCAGGGCAGCAAGTCGCAGTGAGGTGAGCGGGGTGATTTCACTGGGCTTGAGCACCGCGGTGTTCCCTGCTGCGAGTGCAGGTCCCAACTTCCAACTGCAGAACATGAGCGGAAAGTTCCACGGAACGATCGCGCCGACGACTCCGAGCGGTTCCCGAACGACGTAGTTCAGGAACCCCGTATCGACTGGAATGACGTCGCCCTGGAGCTTGTCTGCGATTCCACCGAAATATCGAAAGCATGCTGCGGTGCGCGGCACGTCGAGCGTGCGCGAGTCCCGGATCGGATGACCAGTATTGAGCGACTCGAGCTGCGCGAATTCTTCGGCGTTCGCCTCCAGCGCATCCGCTAGTCGCAGTAACAGGCGACCGCGATCGGATGCGGGAGTGGACCGCCACTTCGGAAAGGCCTTCTCCGCCGCCTCAACCGCTTGATCGATGTCTTCGGCTCGTCCCTCAGCTATTTCGGTGATGGTGGATTCGTCGAATGGGTTAATGACCGGGAGTCGCGCGCGAGACGACGAAGCCCTGAAGGCGCCGTCAATGAACAATTCGTTGTGCACAGCCGAAACAATCAGCTGTCAGAACTTGATCGGGTACGTCGGCGCCTTGCCGCTCGCGATGAGTTCAGGTAGATCGGCGGAGTTGTTCTCCCACACCAACAGCATCGAGCGCTTCGGGCTGTAGCCCTGGTGGCGGATGTCTGCAGGCATTGCCGCCACGTCGCCGGCTTTCATGATCACCTTTGACCGTGGTTGTCCGGAGTCTCGATCTTGGACTTCCCAAGAGATGTAGTCACTCAGTTGCACGAACCATTCGACTCGGTCATTCCCGTGAACCACCGGCAGGACGTACTCCTCCGTCGTCGGACAGTACAAGCTCTCCTTGACCACGCTGACCACCGAGGGATTCCATGTGACGTCAGAACGAGACAAATAGGCGAACAGGCTGAATGCGGCAACTTCGGATTCAAAACCCGGCTCTATGTGAACCTCGGGTTCGTCCTGAGGCACGTCGGCGAACATCCGGTTGATTGGATAGCCGTTCTTGTCCGTGCGGATCTCCTCGTCGCCTTTCACGCCGACCATTCGGGCTGCCGCGACGCGTTTGCGGGTGATTGCGGCGGTGTTGCCGCCGTTCTTCACGCCCCATGGAGCGGCCGTCTCTGCGGGGCTCGCAAACGGGTCGAAGCCCGAGTTCGTCCAGTCATCCAACATGCTTCGGAACGTTCCGCCGATTTGCTCGGTCGGGAAGTTCTCCAAGTGGTCAAGTTCAGCGGTGCGGTATGCCTCATTGAACTTTCCAGCAAACAAGTCAACATTGCCGTAGTGGTTGATGGTGCCGATGACGTGGTCAAAATTGACCGTTCCATAGAAGAAATTCCACGCACAGTCCCTTTGGAGTGCGCGAAGAAACATGTCGACACTCATCACGTGAGTTCCCGTCGGCCACGAAATATGGACGAAGAACTCGTCGCGGCTGAACTTGAAGCCACCCAGCTCGAACGTCTTGTAGCCATGTTGGTTGGCCGGACCCCACTTGACTGAAGTTTCGGTGGTGCTCATGACGGTTACTCCTCCTTATTGTTCGAAGTTAATCACGAAAGACAGATGCTTGCCCAGCGCTGTTTGGTAAGCGGGCCAAGAAGGGTTTGCTGCAGGAGTGCACCGACCCCCGTCGCGGTGAATTTGTACGCACAGTGTCTTGGCAACAGAGCCTGGTGGCCGCGCCTCAGGACGATGTGCCCCATCTTCTTGCCTGTTGGGTCGCCGTTCACGAGACCTGCTCCGTCCTGACCAGAAGTGTGGATCGGGGTGGATGGCTTGACGAGGTCGATGCGCACTTCGCCGTCCATGCAGATGACGGTCTCGTCATGGTCGCAGACATACCAACTGCTGGAGCCCTCCGCACGGATGGCCTCAAGTACGTATTGCTGATTGAGTGCGACCGCGACCTTCTCGAACGGTTTTGACTTCGACGCAACCTCAAAGATGTTTGAGAAGGCGTAGTGCTTGGGATCGTCGTTGATTACTTCGATGCGACCCTTTTCGTACGACTTCAGTGATCCGAAGACTGTCTTATAACTCGTCATGGCTTCCACCTTGTGTTCGTATTGCGAACAAATGTACGCTGTCAGAACGAGGGTAGAGAGTGAGTGATGCCTCTGTCAAATGGGACCAGAGAGTACGTGCAGTCCCTGGAACGAGGACTCCGTGTGCTCACAGCATTTTCGGCAGATACGCCCCGACTCTCGCTCTCTGACGCGGCCAAGCTGACCGGGCTGACGAGGGCCACTGCTCGACGGTGCCTTCGCACCTTGATGGAACTTGGGTACGTCTCCAGCGATGGCAAGTCGTTTCAACTCACCCCACATGTGCTTGAAATCGGATACGCATACCTTTCATCAGCGCGATTCAGCGAAATCGCCGAACCGTTCATGGAAAGGCTCTCCGAAAAATTGGACGAGTCAGTGTCCCTCGCCGTCCTAGACGAAGCTCAGATTGTCTACATCGCGAGGGTTCCAACGAAGCGGATCATGAGCATCGGGCTTGCCCTCGGATCCCGACTGCCTGCCGCCGCCACGTCGATGGGGCGAGTACTCCTCGCCAGTCTTGACGCGACGGTACTCGAGAACTATCTGCAGAAATCGCCGCTCCGCAAATACACCAACCACACGATCGTCAGCCCTGCAAAATTCCTGAACGAGCTAGCAAGCGTCAAAGTTCAGGGTTACGCCCTCGTCGATCAAGAGCTCGAAGCGGGATTGCGGTCGATCGCCGTGCCATTGCGCGACTCAAACGGGTCCGTTCTCGCTGCGCTCAATGTCGGAACGCAAACAGACCGCGTCTCGAAGCGACGGATAATGTACGAGATCCTGCCAGAGTTGCAGTCGACTGCCCAAGAAATCAATACGGTTCTTTCGCGACGTTGATTCTTCGGCAACTACCGAACGAACTCGAAACTCGAGCTCTCGTACTGAGTGGAGCTGAGGGGAATTGAACCCCTGGCCTCCTCCATGCCATGGAGGCGCTCTACCAACTGAGCTACAGCCCCGAAATCGCCCCGTCAACCTATCGGACGGAGAGAGTCGGCGTCACTCGCCTGCCGTCAAGTTCGCCAGTCGACGGTCGGACGGTCGCGATACAACCGCTCGATCTCATAGAACCGCCGAGTCTCTTCGGCGAAGATATGCACGACGATGTCGCCGTAGTCGAGCAGGATCCACTGCGACTCAGACAGCCCCTCAGTGCGCACCGGTGAACGGCGGTGTTCGAGCCGCAGACGGTCCTCCACTTCTCCGGCGATCGTGCGCACGAGCCGCGGATTTCCGGCGCTCGTCACGACGAACAACCCGACGATCGGCAGCACTTCAGACACGTCGATGACTCGCACGTCGCTGCCCTGCTTGTCATCAGCCGCCCTTGCCGCCGAGCAGGCAAGAGAGCGCGTGTCAGCATCGATGGTCGAGGTCATATGAGTGCGAGTGGGGTCACGGTTTTCGCACTGATTCGGCAAAGTCGGCACCGAGCGTGATAGCAGCGTCGACTCCAGCGACTGGCGATTCCCAGCCGCGCGATTCCACCGACACGAACACGCCGGCAAGCCAAGCTGACAGTGCTTCGGCAACCTCGTCGTCTGCTTCGATGAGAGTGACGGGTCGTTCCCGCGCCGACACTTCGCGCATCACGCCGACTCCGACACCGGCGTCGAGGAGCGCGGCAACCGCTGCCCGGCTCACGAGCGGGTCGTTGAATGGGCTGTCAATCATGACGGTGATCGGAAGATCGGCGCCCGCGAGCGCGCTCGGTGCGACGGAAGCGAACACCATCACGACCTCAGCACGGTCAAGTGAATAAAGGT
Source organism: Actinomycetota bacterium (assembly GCA_041180605.1). Taxonomy (GTDB): domain Bacteria; phylum Actinomycetota; class Acidimicrobiia; order Acidimicrobiales; family Ilumatobacteraceae; genus F1-60-MAGs027. Next base: position 17,908 of record JBEGRF010000056.1, read on the forward strand.
CGATTCGCTTGGGATTCATCGTCTTGTCAAGCACTGGAGCTGCGGTGAGTTGCCACACCTGTATCGAGCCACCGAGCATGCGGCGCATGAAGTTGCTCGCGTCAGCAAGCCCGGCTGGCGTCATGTCGACTTCGGGCGGCAGGTCGAGACCGGCACCGACTCGCTTCGTGATGCCGTTCCACACTTCGCGGTATCGAGAGAATCGGTCCGACTCCTTCTCGTTTGGACGTCGCGCCAGCAAGATGTCGACGAGACGATCGATCGGATATGACGTCTCACCGGCTGATGCCAACTTTGTCGGAGTTCCGTCAACTGCGACGGTCACGACATCACGATCAAGGAGTACATCGACACCGCCGAGCGGTGCGAGAACGTCGATCAGCTCAGCACGACTCAATGCCCCGACCGCCACAAATGAAAGGTCGAGCAGACCTTGCACTTCGTTGGCAAGTCCGCCGAGGCCTTCCGTTGCGTACACGTCGGCGAGCCGGCGGGACTGTTTTGTCGCAGCGCTCCCGCCAGATGATTCATCAGCAATCATCTCCGTCGCCGCACCGATCGGCAGCAGCACTAACGTGCCGCCGACGCCCTTCGCGTCCATCGTCGCGACGAACAGATGACTCAACTGGCCGCCTTCGCCGAGTGCGGCCACCAACGCTGCGGGGGTGTCGGGTATCGAAATTGCGTTCACCGAAACTGCGGTCGACGAACGTGAGTCGAGCAACTGATTCCACGCGACTGCTCCGCCGAGGGGCAACACGAGTGCCGAAGCGACACCCGTTGCGATAGCGATGCGCAGCGCGCGCACTTGGCGGGAGCGAAATGTCGTCATGCCGACGCACCGACGCCGTACAGTTCCCGCGACCGAATTTCGTCGATTACTGGTTGCGTCAGGTGTTCGAACACGTCGGAGCCCCCGCGAAGTTGCGCCCGCAGTTCCGTACTGCTGATGTCGACGGGCGGCACGGAGAGCACTTTCCAGCCGCGCGGCACTTCCGAAACGAATCCTGGACGGTCGACGACAACGATCGTGGCAAGTGCCTCGATTTGCGCCGCCTCGTGCCACGACCCCAAGTCCTCCGCCAGATCACGACCGATGATGAGGTACAACTCCGCGTCGGGATGCGCCGACCGCAGTTCACGCAGTGTCACGACGGTGTAGCTCGGACCGCCGCGACGAATTTCTGCATCGCTGACCTCCAGCCCCGCCAACGAACGCCCGTCGCTGCCTTGAACGAGTGCCCGAACGAGGGCGAGGCGATCCGTCGCCGGGGTGACGTCGCGCCCCGGTGACTTCTTCCAAGGGTCATTGGCTACCACGAGCAGCACCCGATCGAGGCCCAACTTGTCGCGGGCGGCGGTCGCTACCGAGAGGTGCCCCCGGTGGGGTGGATCAAAGGTGCCGCCGAACACCCCGATCCGTTGCGGCACGCCCGAATTCTAGGAGTTTTGGCGATTCGCGAACCGTGGCCAGCCGCGCAGTTATGCGAGTTTGTCGGACGAATTGGCGCTTCTAGCGGAGTCGGCGTGAAATCTGCAACTTTCCTCTTGACTTCGTGCGTGACAATCCTGTAACTTTGCCTTTCCCCGAATACCCCCGAAATCCCCCCACAACCCCCCGGCGCCACTCACACCCCTCGAGGGTGACGTGTCGTCTCCCCAACAGAAAGCTTTCACAATGTCTGACTCCATCGGTCTCTACCTCAATGACATCGGCAAGGTTCCCTTGCTCAATGCCGAGGACGAGCGCACGCTCTCCAAGGCCATCGAGGCAGGCCGCGTTGCCGAGGCCAAGTGGGCCAAGGGCCAGCGCGGTGCCGCGTTGCGCAAAGACATGCGTGATGCCAAGCGCGCCAAGGATCGTTTCATCCGCGCCAACCTGCGACTCGTCGTCTCGATTGCCCGCCGTTACCCGTTGCCCCAGGGCATGGACTTGCTCGACCTGATTCAGGAAGGCAACCTCGGACTCGAGCACGCCGTCGACAAGTTCGACTGGCGACGTGGCTTCAAGTTCTCTACCTACGCCACGTTCTGGATTCGCCAAGCCATCGGCCGTGCGCTCGACCAAAAGGCAAGCCTGATCCGAATCCCGGGAGATCGTTCGGCCAACTTGCGTGCCGCGTTGCGCCAGGGCTCGGGCGATGCCGAAGGCCTCTCGGCGGAAAATGCCGAACTGCACCGCCTCACCACGCCGGTGTCGCTCGACAAGCCGATCGGTGACGACGGAGATGCGACGCTCGGCGACCTCGTGCCGAACCACGACATGAGCCCCGAAGAGGCCGTGATGTCGCGCGCTTCTGACGACATGCTCAACAAGTTGCTCGACACGCTCGACCCGCGCGCTCGTTACGCCGTCGAGGCTCGTTTCGGCCTGTTCGGTGGTGAGAAGAAAAGCTTCCGCGAAGTCGGTGAAGACCTCGGCGTCACCGCCGAAGCTGCCCGCCGTCTCGTGAGCCGCGCCGTCGAATCGCTGCAAGAAGACGCGCCGGACTATCTGACCGTTTAACGCGGCCGACGGTCTGACGCCGCCCGCAGTCTGACGCGGCTCACGCCCGTGCAACCGCAACGGGTCGACACCCATCGTCCGTAGCCTGAAAGACGAGGACGGCATGCCAAAGAACTGGACGAAATCCACCTGGCAGTCGTATCCCGCTGCCCAGCAGCCTGAGTGGCCCGATGCCGGTGCGCTCGACCGAGCGTTGAAACAGATTGAGTCGTATCCCCCGCTCGTATTTGCCGGTGAGGCGCGCACCCTGCTTTCGTCGCTCGGCCAGGTGGCCAACGGCAATGCGTTTTTGCTGCAGGCTGGCGACTGCGCAGAGAGTTTCGAGGAGTTCACCGCCGTCAACATTCGCGAAAAGCTGCGAGTGATTCTGCAAATGGCGGTCGTGCTCACCTATTCGATGGGCGTGCCGGTCGTGAAAGTGGGTCGCATCGCCGGACAGTTTGCCAAGCCGCGCTCTTCGGCAACTGAGAAGATCGGCGCGCGCGAGCTGCCATCCTTCCGCGGGCACATGGTGAACGACCCGGCAGCCCACGAAGACGCGCGAATCCCCGACCCGCAACGACTCGTGCAGGCCTACCACCAGTCGGCGAGCACGCTCAACTTGCTGCGCGCATTCACCAAGGGTGGCTTCGCAGACTTGAGCCGCGTGCATGCTTGGAACCAAGAGTTCGTCGCGACGAGCGCCGAAGGCCAGCGCTACGAGCAGATGGCCGCAGAGATCGAGCGTGCCCTTGCTTTCATGCGAGCCTGCGGCGTCGACACCGAAAGCCACAGCGCCTTGCATGAGGTCGACGTCTATACCTCGCACGAAGCGCTCATCCTCGGGTACGAAGAGTCGCTCACCCGCCAAGACTCGCTCACCGGTCAGTGGTACGACTGCTCCGCGCACATGCTGTGGATCGGCGAGCGCACCCGTCAACTCGACGGTGCACACGTCGAGTTCTTGCGCGGGGTAGGCAATCCCGTCGGCGTGAAGCTCGGGCCGAGCACCACCGCCGATTACGTGCTCTCATTGTGCGAAGCGTTGAACCCCAAGCGCGTGCCGGGGCGCCTCACGTTGATTTCTCGCATGGGTGCCGACAATGTCGAATCCTCGTTGCGACCGATATTGCGGGCCGCGCGCGATGCCGGCCACCCCGTCGTGTGGATCTGCGACCCGATGCACGCCAACACGTTCTCTGCGTCGAACGGCCGCAAGACGCGGCACTTCGACGACATCCTGCGCGAGATCGTGGGATTCGTAAGAGCCCACCGCGCAGAGAACACGTGGCCCGGCGGAATCCACATCGAATTGACCGGTGAAAACGTCACTGAGTGCCTCGGAGGTGTCGAAGCCGTGTCGCAGGACGATCTCGACGTTCGCTACGAAACCGTGTGCGACCCGCGGCTGAACGCTCGACAATCGATCGATCTGGCATTCCAAGTTGCCGACCTGGTTCGCGCCACGAAGTAGCGCAGTGCGCGCATACGACCTGATCGAGAATTGGCCGGTTGACCAAGCATCGGTTGCGATAATCGACCGTCGCGGCGAGATACACCTGTATGGCGACGAATCCCGCGAACATCGACTGGCGTCGGTGACGAAGGTGGTTACGGCGTGGACCACTCTTATCGCCTGCGAGGAAGGCACGGTGTCGCTCGATGACGAGGTCGGTCGCGAGGGCTGCACGTTGCGCCATCTGCTCGCACACGCCGGTGGCTACCCGTTCGAGGGTGATGCCCCCGTCGGTGCGGTCGGAGCGAAACGTGTTTATTCCAACACCGGGTACGAATTGGCTGCTGCACACCTCGCAACGACGAGCGGAATCGAATTTTGGGAATATGCGCAGGCAGCGGTGTTCGAACCGCTCGGGATCGTCGCTGCACCCCAGGATGGATCTGCGGCCAAAGATGCTCGACTCGACATCGTTGGACTTTCGCTGTTTCTCGCCGAAATGCGCCGACCACGATTGATCGCACGTGACACCTTCGTCGATGCCGTCACGCCGCAATTCGGCGGGCTCGAGGGAATCGTGCCAGGAGTCGGACGATTCGACCCGTGCCCGTGGGGCCTCGGCCCCGAGATTCGCGGCGGAAAATCTCCGCATTGGACGTCACCTCGCAACTCAGACGTGACTTACGGTCATTTCGGTGGAAGCGGCACGTTCGTCTGGGTCGACCCGATTGCCGACGTGGCATGTGCGGTGCTGACCGATCGCGAGTTCGACGAGTGGGCGCTCTCCTACTGGCCGGAATTCTCGAGCGCAGTACTCGACGAATTCGCTCGTTAGTTGAGATTCCTCGCTAATTTCGCGAGTAGATGACGTTCACCCAGTCGGTTCTGCCGTTCATCGGGTTACGTGAGTGCGTTGTGATTGCCCAAAGACGCAGTCCGGCAGGCTCAGTGAACTGCTCAACCGAGTAAAACGAACTCCGATTTACGTAAAGATCGTAGAAGGACACTTCTACCAGTACCACCGACGTGCGCTTAAGCAAGTTCTGCGCCCCTGCGAGAACTCGAGATTCGCAACTCTGCACATCAATCTTCAGCAGATCTATGTCTGTCGCCTTGAGTGTGTCAATTGAGTCCAGTCGTGTGCATTTCACCGTCAACTCTTGGAGGTTCAAGTGCTGAACTGCAGAGTCTCGATTCTCGTTGAGCGCTATGGAGTCGGTCGACTGCAGATTTCTCCTTGCAAGACCAGACATTCCGGGATTAATTCCTTGAACGTTGAACTTGACTTCTCCATCTATTTCGCCTACTGCTGATTCATAAAGCTGTATATCGCCCCCGAGACTTGCACTCGTCCGTTCGAGCTCTGCATATGCCTCGGGGTTCGGCTCAAAGCAGCGGATGCGCGACTTAGGAAATAGTCCCCGAAATCGAATTGCTGACGTTCCGGTATAGGCGCCAACATCCAAAATCAAAGGCGCATCGGCGGTTACGAGGGACCTAAGGACTGAGTCCTCGCTCCAAGCTTCGGCTTCCTGATTCCGCTTTTGAAAGTCGGAATAAGTCTGAGTCTTTAGATTTCTTGGTTCAACTGACAAGTGAAAACTCCAATAATCCGTTGACGGCTAGTTGAGACGCTCCACGATCATCGCCATTCCCTGGCCGCCGCCGACGCACATCGTTTCGAGACCGAAACGCTTGTTGCGGTGCTGCAGACCATTGATCAGCGTGGTCATGATGCGCGCACCAGTCATGCCGAAAGGGTGACCGAGAGCGATCGCTCCACCGTGCACGTTGAGTTTGTCCATCGGGATACCGAGGTGCTTGGCAGACGGAATCACCTGGGCGGCAAATGCTTCGTTGATCTCCACCAGGTCGATCTGGTCGATGGTCATGCCTGCACGCTTCAACGCCTGACGTGAGGCCTCGATCGGCCCCAGACCCATGATCTCCGGGTTCAGCGCTGACACACCCGACGAAACGATGCGGGCGAGAGGCTTCAATCCGAGTTTCTTTGCTTTCGTGTCGCTCATCACCAGCACCGCCGCGGCACCGTCGTTGAGCGGGCATGCATTGCCCGCGGTGATCTGTCCGTCCGGGCGGAACACTGGTTTCAACCCGGAGAGGGCTTCGACCGTGGTGCCGGGGCGCGGGCCATCGTCTTTGCTGATGACGCGACCATCGGGCAGCGTGACCGGCGTGATCTCTCTCTCGAAGAAACCGTTGTCAACGTTTTCGCAGGCGCGTTGTTGCGAGCGCGCAGCAAATTCGTCCATCTCTCGACGGGAAACGTTCTCGATCTCGCGCACGTTCTCCGCCGTCTGTCCCATTGCGATGTACATGTCAGCGATGCCTTGCTGCGGTGTCCAAGTTGGCTGACCGCCCGCGGCACGCGCTTTAGTGCGCTCGCCAGGCTTCTTGAACACGGGGTTCGGTGCGGTGTCACTCGCTCCGGTGGCGTAGCGACTCACCGTTTCGACTCCGGCGGCAACGAAGCAGTCGCCTTCTCCCGACTTGATCGCATGCGCGGCCATGCGGATGGTCTGCAGGCTCGACGAGCAATAACGATTGACGGTCACGCCTGCCGAGTTGTCGAGGCCCGCGAGCACCGCGACGACGCGCGCGATGTTGAAGCCGGCCTCGCCGGCTGGTTGACCGCAACCCATGATGAGGTCTTCCACCTCTTCGGGTTTCACTTGTGGCACTTTTGCCATGAGCGCGCGGACGATCTGTGCGCTCATGTCGTCGGGGCGGAGGTCGACGAGAGAACCTTTGTTGGCTCGACCGATGGGGCTGCGGGCAGTGGCGACGATAACGGCTTCAGTCATAGTGAAAAAAGACAGTACCATTCGCTCATGCAGTTGACCCCACTGGACGTCGACACGATCAATTTGTCTGACCCAGAATTCTGGACTGCTCCCCGCGAGCACCGCGAGTCCGCATTCTGGTCATTGCGTCGCGAGGCACCGGTCAAATTCTTCAAAGAAATGCCGCTTGTGAATTTCCCCGTTGGTCCCGGCTACTACGCACTCACGAAGCACGAAGACATCTGGGCGGTGAGCCGCAATCCCGAGCTCTGGTGCAGCGGACAAGGCTCGAACATCGCGACTTTGACCCCAGAACTGAACGAGTTCTTCGGCTCGATGATCAACATGGACGACCCAAAGCACTTCCGGCTGAGATCGATCGTGTCCAAGGGTTTCACGCCCAAGGAAATCGCTCGGGTGGAAGAGTACGTAAAAGAGAAGGCGCGCACCCTGGTCGACGAGATTCTTGAGCAGAACAGCGACGAAGAATTCGACTTCGTCGAGAAGTTGGCGGCACCCTTCCCGCTCGAGATCATTTGCGACATGATGGGTATTCCGCGCAGTGACGCCAAGCAGATCCTTGATTGGACGAATGTCATTCTCGGTGCCGGTGACCCTGATTTTGGCGGGACTCTGGAGAACCTGATGAAGGTTGCTCTCGAGATCTTCTCCTATGCCCAACAGCTCGGCGAGGCTCGCCTGAAGAAGCCGACGGACGACCTGACTTCGGTGATGATGCAAGCGGAAGTCGACGGCCAACGCATGTCGAGTCAGGAATTCGGCAGCTTCTTTATCTTGCTCGTCGTCGCAGGCAATGAGACGACGCGCAATGCCATCAGCCACGGAATGCTCGAGCTAACACGCCGACCTGACCAGCAACGCATCTGGTTCAACGATTTCGAGAAGCACACGCGAACGGCGGTCGAAGAGATCGTGCGCTGGGCCTCCCCCGTCATTCACTTTCGACGCACGGCCACCAAAGACACCGAATTGCGCGGAATCGAGATGCCTGCCGGCACCAAAGTGGTGATGTGGTACAACTCCGGCAACCGCGACGAGGACCTCTTCGAGGATCCATTCCGGTTCGACGTGACTCGCCCGATCCAGCCTGCGCAAATCGGGTTTGGTGCAGGCGGCCCGCACTTTTGTCTGGGAGCGAATCTCGCTCGGCGCGAGATTGCAGTCATGTTCGACGAGATTCGGAGACGTCTGCCCTACTTGCGGATCACCGGAGAGCCTGCGTACCTGCGGAGCAACTTCATCAACGGCATCAAACGCATGCCGTGCCGCGTCAAGTAGCTACAAGGGCTCCCCGCGGATCGCGCGATCAAGCAACTGTCGCACCAACTTGATCGGCTCGTCAGACTCTGCATTGGCGACCATGTATTCGCGCTCACGTCGCCATGTTTCTGCAAACTCGTGTCTGGGCATACGTCGCAAGGTATCGAGCCTCTCGGCGAATTGCTCAAAGGTGGGCTCATGAACTATCCACGGTCCCAAAATTGGGAAACCATAGAAATCGCCAGTTTCTGGGTGTTGGCAGAACATCAATACTTTGTTTCCCCTTGCAAAACTCTCGGTAAGAGTGCCCTTTGGAGCACCAATCGTGACCTCGGCATAGTCGCTGACCAAGTAGCTCTCATGTGGAATTTGTGGATCCGAAAATCTAAGCCTTGTTCCCGAGAAGACTCTTTGAAAGTGCGCGATTTCGCGCTCCGTTTGGCGAGGAGCATGTTGGGCGGAGACGGGTGGTCGAAGCGCCACCACTAGCTCTACGTCTCGTTCTAGACAATATCTGCGAACAAATACTTTCATCTGCTGGAGTATCTGATTCCTCTTCGAAGTTGGAGTATCTGACTCCTCATCTGCCCCAGAGAATTGAGAGACAAAAACTATGCTCGAGTTTGTCTGTCGTTTTTGATCGATTGGATGGCTGCGCAAATAGTGCGCGTTCCTGAGGGAGCCCAGTATTCGGCAGTCGACCGGCGGGTTTTGAGTACTGGCGTACGCATGAGCGTCCCACTCTCCCCACACTGCAAGAATTCGGTGTGGTCTCGGACGGATTGTGAGTCCTGCAAATTCATCGATGCGCATTGAGCCGTGGGCGATGACCACTTGGCGAAGCTCCGGCAGCAAGCGACCCAGTTCTTCGACGACTTGGGATGTTTGGTCGACTGCCAACAGAACTTTCACACCTGATCTGTTGAGTTGTGCGGCCATCGATGCGTATCCGACGCTGGCTCGGCGCAAGACCATGTATCGGACGATTCGGAAGAAGTCCCGTGTGTTCAGCGGAGTCTTGATGGTCTCAAGTTCAAGGACGGAGAGCCCGGAAACCACCTCGCGAAAGACTGGCCAGAGTTCGAGGTTGCGTGCCAGGACGGCTACTTCGGCACGCTCTGTTCGAGAGAAACTGATGCGGCCCACGTTGATACGTCAGCCTGCCGCTTGCTTCATTGCCGATGCGACAGTCGTCGAGTCTGCACCGTGATTCGCGGTCGTGAATGCGATGACCGCTTGAAGCAGGTTCATGCGCGTGCCCGAGAGTGTGCTGAGACCACGAGCCTTGGCGCGCCGCAGGAGCACTGTCGGGTCGGGCTGATACACGACATCGAACACCATGCATCCCGCGGCAAGGCCGGCAATCTGTGCGTCGTCGAGCGGTGAGTCGTCGGACTGGTCTCCCCAACCGACGGTCGTGCAGTTGACCACCACACCGAATGAAGAGAGATCGACACCAGCAAGGTTCGCCGGCACGGTTTGTACGCCCAATCCGTTCAGCCACGCGAGATGACGATTGCTGCGCACCGCGACAGAGACTCGGTTTGGCTTTACATCGTTGAGCAGGCTCGCAATCACAGCGCGACCGGTGCCTCCACAACCGAGGACGAGCACGTCGGATGAGGCAAACTCAGGTCGCTGTTCGCGCATCGATTCGATTGCGGCGATGCCATCGGTGTTGCTGCCGAAGAACCGCGCCACGGATTCTGATCTGGGCGTGCCCGAGCTCTTGTTGTCGGCGTTGCGCGACATGAGGTTGATCGAACCACAACGTGCTGCGGCAGGCGCAAGACGGTCGTGCAAGAGCTCGGCGAAATCAGCCTTGTACGGTGCCGCTACCGCTGCTCCAACGACTCTCGTGTCGCTCTCGAGCACCGACAGAAGCTTTGCCAAATGTTGGTGAGGCACGTCGAGCGGGAACATCTCACCGTCGATACCGAGAGCCTTGAACGCTGCATTCCAGAGCTTCGGCGAACGAGCACCTTTCGAGGGGTTCGAACCCACGATGAACGCAGCGGTGCCCGGCAGTCGAGTCGGGAGTTCGTTGGTGACGACCCTACGGAGGTCGTCAAGCAGAGTGTCTGACGGCATCTCGTACGCGGTGCACTTGCTTGACCATGTCCCCGAACTGCTCGTAGTCAAGCGGTTGGAGCGGATCGACCGCAGCTTCGCTGGGCGTTGGATGCACCTCGATCATGAGTCCATCCGCACCGGCCGCGACGGACGCAAGCGCCATCGGCGTGACCCACGGCGCCCAGAAAGTCGCATGCGACGGATCAGACACCACCGGAAGATGCGTGAGTTCCTTAGCGGCAGGAATCACCTGCAAATCGAGCAAGAACCGCGACGTCGCACGATGGGTGTGCGCCGTCGTGATGCCACGCTCGCAGAGCATGACTTTCTCGTTGCCCTCGACGAGCAGATATTCGGCGGCACCCAGCCAGTCGCGCAACGAAGCGCCGTAATGGCGCTTCAACATGAGCGGCTTGCCGGTTCGAGCACACGCCGTGAGGAACGGATAGTTCTGCATGTTGCGCGAACCGATCTGGATGATGTCCGCTACCTCGCAGACGAGCGGCAGGTAACGCTCTTCCATCACCTCTGTGATCACTGGAATGCCAGTCACACGCTTGGCCTCACCCAACCACTCGATGCCTTGCTCGCGAGTTTCGTTGTACTTTGCGCTTCGATACGGGAAGGTGAGCGGCTTGAACGCGCCACCACGGAGGAAGTGCGCACCGCGCTGCTTGACGTTCTTCGCGATGTCGACGATGAGTTCCTTCGACTCCACCATGTTCGGGCCAGCCATGATCGGAACTTCTTTGCCACCGAACTCGACCCCAGCGACGCTGAAGCGCGAGTAGTGCGCTGGATCACGCTTGGCGACAAGCGGGAACTTCGTAGCCAGATCTTCCGGAGTGACATCTTTGCCCGGGAACTTGTTTTGAATCTCGGTCATTGCGGGCCCTTCCCAAGTCTTGCCGACTGTGTATGTTCTCCCACGGTCACCCACCCGCGCACTTCATCGCTGCGGTAGAGGGCGTGGATGACTTCACACGTGTGGACTGAATCGATCGCATTCACCGGGGCGTCCGTGCGACCACCCTTCAACCGATCGGCGATCTCCCGCAGTAGCGGTGCATGACTGAGGCCGTAGCCGGTCGGAACCTGGATCGAGGACTCCTTGGCGCGTTGTGCATCGTCACCACGCGGAGAAACGAAGTCGAACTCTTCGACGAGGTTGAGGGCAATGCCTCCTACGCGGGCGACACCGCCTTCGGCCGTCACCGTGAGCGAGGCTTCGAAATCGCGCGGGCGGGCCGCCGTAGTGGCCTCGATCGTTCCGAGTGCACCAGTCTTCGTGCGGAAGGCAGCGACCAGAGTGTCTTCGGCTTCGAGTCGGTTGAGGCGGTTGCCAAGCACCGCCGAGACTTCGGTGATCGGTCCGAACAGCCATTGCAACACGTCGACGTGATGGATTGCCTGCTGGTTGATTACGCCGCCATCCATTTTCCACGTGCCGTGCCAGCCGTCTTCGTAGTACGACTGCTCACGCGACCAGCGAAGTCGCACCGACAAGCTCGTGACTGCCCCGAACCGCGACTGGGTGACGGCGTCGCGCAACAAACGCACGGCCGGGTTCAGGCGATTCTGGAAAGCCACGCCGTACATGAGACCCCGCTTCTTGGCAATCGCGTCAAGTGAGCGAATCTCGGACGGCAGCATTGCAGCAGGCTTTTCAGCCAGCACGTGGCGGCCGTTTTCGAGCACGATGCGCGTGTGCTCGGCGTGCAATCCAGATGGTGTCGCGATAACGAGCAGATCAGGGTTGCACTTTTCGATGCACTCTTCGACCTTGGTGGCTGCCACCGCACCGAAGTGCTTGGCAAACTCGTCACGTTTTGCAGCGTCAATGTCGACGACACCGACGACGTTGACGTCGCCAAGCAGAGCGTCGGCGAGCATTGAGCGGTAGTGCTTGGCTACTCGGCCGCAGCCGACGAGCGCGATGCGCACGGCTACTTGCTGCCGCGTGCACGGTGCGCGAGCAGCGCGGCAGCGGTGTCGGAGTCGAGGCTCGGCCGGAATTCGAGGGCTGCGAATTCGTCGTCGATGTTGAATACACCAACCCGCGCACCAAACGGTGACGTAGAGCGCAATGCGGCAGTTCGAATGACGGTGCCGTAGCCGAGGAGTCCGATGTACGCACTCGTCGTCTTTGCGTCTCGAGGTCCGAAACCTTCGCCCACCTGCACAACGTTGCCGCCTTTGTCGGCCCACAATCCCCTTCGTTCGCGGCGGCCCGGAACGACGGCCTCGAGACCTTCCTCGTAGAGACGATCGATCATTGAAGAGATATCGGCGACACGTCGCAACGGGTATGACACTTCCATCAGCACGACGGCATCCGGAATTGGGCCCTTCTTTTCGGCTTCGGCGAGAGCGTGACGCACCACGTCGATGATGTCGACTGATCTCTCAGCGAGCGCAGCGGGACGCATGAATGGCACTTCGGCACCTGCTGCACGAGCGGCGTCGGCAAGCGACGAGGAATCGGTGGACACGACGACGCGTGATGCCCGTGCGACTGCTCTGGCTTGCATCACCGTGGCTTCGAGCAACTCTGTTTGCAGCGGAAACTCGGGCTGTGCGCGCACCGGGATCACCACCAGGTTGTCTTGCAATTCGGGAGACAAAAAGCTCGGAAGTGCGCTCTCCCCATGGATCGACTCCATGACGCGCACTACGCCGTGCGCACGTTTGGCGTCAAGACCCTGGTGGATGCCATGCCAGTGGTACACGCTCGCTGAAGGCTCGTACACGATCGAGCGGCCGGCGTCGATTACTTGCTGACCCCACACGCGATCTTCGAGGTTTTTCACCAGTTCGTCGAAGGGAAACTTTTCCCACGTGCTGCGCATGATCGCTGAGTTCGCGTTGTGAAAGAACGGATCACGCTTCTGTTCCTTGCGATCGAGGCCGAACACCGTGAGCAGGTCGCGCTTGTCGTGCGGATCAGAGAACGGCAACGGCTCTTGACGGCCGTAAACACCTGCCACGTTCGAATCTGCGAGTGGTGCGATCAGATTGGTCAGCCACTCCGGCCCGGTCGGGATGCAGTGGGCGGACAGGCACACGATGACATCGCCGCTCGAGGCACGAATCCCGATATTGAGCGCTTCCCCGGGGCGAAACTCCGTCACGCTCACAAGTTTCACGTCGAAAGCTTTCGCTTTCTTTACGGTTGCGTCACTCGACTCGTTGTCGACGATTATTACTTCGTGATTCTTGTGTTTTTGCTCTGCGATGGCCTGCAGACACTTATCAATCCAGCGTTCTTCGTTCTTGGTGCGAACGATGATGGAAACCTTCGAAGACTTCATTTCAATACAGCTCGTTCATCTTGGCGCGAACTCACTTCTTGGCCCGGATACCGAGTGCCGCGTGAGCGAGCTCCAGGTCTTCTTGCTTGTGAATGTCGATCGATGTGAAGTCGTCGTCGTGCGGAAGCACTTTCACGCGATCGCCAATACGACGCCCAGCGCGCCACAATGATGCACGGCTGGCGCTCGCCAACCCGGTGTCCTCCCGCACCACGCGGCGGCGAATCTGACGGGATGAGTAGACCTTCATCCAGTCGCGAAGCCGAATCCACGAGCCATCTTCCGCCTGCTCCCAGTAGTTCTTGTGCGTCGAAAGGCCGACGAACGCGCTCTCGAGTAGAGGGTCGTCCCGCAGGGCGCCGACACAGTCGGAAATCCAACGCGCAACTCGAAAGATGTCGGTCGGCGCGATGAAGACACAGATGTCGAAGGTGCACTTGAACGCTTCTTCAGACCGGCGGAGTGCATCCTGCAGAGTCGCTTCGGTGGTGGCAAGGTCTCCTGCGAGTTCGTCATCGCGCATGAACGGCACTTCGGCGCCGGCGCGGCGTGCCTCTTCGGCGATCTCTTTGCTGTCGGTCGTTACAACGATCCTGTCGCAGGCACCAGACTCTCGCGCGTGGCGCACGGCCCTGGCAACGAGCGATTCTCCGTCGAGTTTCATGAGATTCTTGCCTGGCAGACCCTTCGATCCGCCTCTCGCGGGAATCACGCACAGCACCAATCCGTCTGGTCGCGACATCTGCTTCAGTCTAACTTTGACGGGACTTCAGGCGCCGAGCAGCGATTCGTGCGCACGACACCATGCCGCGAGACGCTCAGTGCCCTCGGCCAGTGAGATTCGCGGCCGCCAACCCGTCGCATCGCGCAGCGCTGACGTGTCGGCGTGAGTGGCTTCCATGTCGCCACTTTGCGGCGGCAGATTCTCGATTCGAGCCTGCTTGCCCAGCGCCTTGCTGAGCAGCGAGAGATATTCGCGCACCACGATTGGGTTGCCCGAACCAATGTTGAAGATGCGGAATGGTGCTGTGCTCCGGTCGGCGACCGGCGCACTGGAATCGAACGCCGCGTCAGGTCGTGCCGGCCGATCCAGCACCGCGATGATGCCATCCACGATGTCGTCAATGTAGGTGTAGTCGCGAACACCGTTGCCGTGATCGAACAACTGGATGGTCTCGCCGCGCATGATCTTGCGAGCAAAAATGAACGGCGACATGTCGGGCCTCCCCGCCGGACCGTACACCGTGAAGAATCGAAGGCCGCTCGACGGAACGCCGAAGAGGTGCGAATACGAGTGAGCGATCGACTCGTTCGCGAGCTTTGTCGCGGCGTACAGGTTGAGCGGTTGCCGCGTCAGATGGGTCTCCACGAAGGGGCGCTTCGAATTCAGACCGTACACCGAGCTCGTCGATGCGTACACCAAGTGCGACGAGTCCGCATGACGTGCAAGTTCGGCGACGTTGGCGAAGCCGACGAGGTTGCTCGCCACATACGCATGCGGATGATCGATGGAATACCGCACTCCAGCCTGTGCGGCAAGATGCACGATCGGAGCGCCCTTCAATGACGACGCGAGCGACGACATCGCATCATGATCGGCAATGTCGATCTTCTTGAAGACGAAGCCCTTCTGCGTGTGCAGTGGTTCGAGCCGGTGTTCCTTCAGGCGTACGTCGTAATAGTCATTGAGATTGTCGATGCCGATGACCTGGCGGCCTTGGGCGAGTAGTCGGCTTGCTACTGAGGCGCCGATGAAGCCACCGACACCGGTGACGAGAGTGACAGTCAACTGCGACCGATTCCCACATACGTGAGGCCCGCAGCGGTCACTTGACGACGGCTCCACTGGTTGCGACCATCGATCACCGTGCTGCCGCGCATCAGCGCGCGAAGTTCGTCGAAATCGGGGCTTCGGTACTGCCGCCACTCAGTGACGAGCACGAGCACGTCAGCACCTTCGGCGGCCTTCATCTCCGACTCGACGAGAGAGACCCGACCCTTGCCGACGACTGCGTCGATTTGTGCCTGCGTAACGATCGGGTCGGCGACGCGCACCCCGACGCCTTTCTCGAGCAGTCGATGGGCCATCTTCAGTGCGGGCGCTTCACGAATGTCATCGGTGTTCGGCTTGAACGCGACTCCCCACAACACCACCGTGGGCTTCACCTGCGAATTGGTTGCGCGAAGAATCGCATCGACCACGATTTCGATTTGGCGATCGTTTCGCGCGATGACGGACGTGACGATCTTTGGATCGATGTCGTACTTCGCCATCTGGAACTCAAGCGAGCGAAGGTCCTTCGGAAAGCAGCTCCCGCCGAAGCCGACACCCGGATACAAGTAGCTCGAACCTATGCGCGGGTCGGCGCCCATGCCGCGTCGCACGTCCTCGATGTCTGCACCGATGCGCGATGCGTACTCTGCCAGTTCGTTCATGAACGAGATTCGAGTCGCGAGCATCGAGTTGGCGCCGTACTTGACGAGCTCTGCCGACTCGGGCGTCATGAACATCAACTTCTCGTGATTGCGCGCGAACGGCTCGTAGAGCTCACGGATGAGGTCGCGGTCGGCGTCGGTGCGCGCACCCACGATGATGCGGTCCGGTTTGAGACCGTCGGACACCGCCGAACCTTCGCGCAAGAACTCCGGGTTGGAGATCACGTTGACGGACACGCTCGCGAACGCCTTCGTGAGCGTCGCGTTGGTGCCGACAGGAACCGTACTCTTCACCAGTACTGCGAGGTGCTGGTGAACGTGGGCACGAATCTCTTCTGCCGCTCCGTAGATTTGACGGAGGTCGGTCGAGCCGTCATCGAGCGATGGTGTGCCGACGGCCAGCACCGCGACTCTGGCCCGGGACACCGCGACGGCCACATCGGTGGTGAATTCGAGTCGCGCACTCTTCATGCCGTTCGTGACGAGTTCGGAGAGACCCGGCTCGAAGAACGGCACCTTGCCGGCGCGAAGCGAGTCGATCTTCGATGAGTCCTTGTCGCAGCAGACGACGTGGTGTCCGACTTCTGCGAAGCATGCCGCAGTGACCAGACCCACGTATCCCGCGCCGAAAACTGAGATTCTCATGGGGCCTGCTGCCTTTCAGGCTAAGGCAAGAACGAAGTGCCGGCTCGCATCACTGGCGCGCAGACACTCGGGCAGTCGAGATCACCGGCGCAATTCCGGAAGCACGTGTCGGGCGAACGCATCGCACTCCGTGAGGTGCGGGTAGCCCGAGAGAATGAACGTGTCGACGCCTGCGTCGCGAATCTCGCGGAGTTTCGCCGTGACCTGATCGGGGTCACCCACGATCGCGATGCCCGCACCGCTTCTTGCGTGGCCGACACCCGTCCACAGATGTCGTTCGATGTAGCCGTCGGAGTCGGCTGACGCTCGCAGTTCGCTTTGGCGCGCTACGCCGACCGACTTCGAGTCGAGAGACTTGGCACGAATTGACGAACCTGTCTCGGCGTCGAGGCGCGAGAGAAGCCGTCTGGCTGCTGCTCTCGCTTCCTCTTCAGTTTCACGCACGATGACGTGGCTCCGCCATCCGTATCGCAGGCTGCGACCGTGCTTGGCGGCGCGAGAATTCATCTCCTGCATCACTTCTGACATTCGAGGTGTGATGTCGGGCCACATGAGATAGACGTCGCACGAGCGTGCGGCGCAATCACGTGCAGCTTCAGAGAGACCGCCGAAATAAACGACCGGTTCATGTGGAGCGTCGACAGCGATACGCGGCGGGTCGATATGTGCCGAAACGAACTTACCGTCGAAGTCGACTCGCTTTCCCGCGAGGAGACCGCGCAAAACCGCAATTGATTCCGTCGTGCGCTGGTAGCGATCTTCGCTCGACATCGTCTCGCCGGGCAGCTCGGACGAGATGGCGTTGATTACCAGACGTCCGCCCGCTATCTGTTGTACCGTTGCGATTTGTCTCGCGAGCTGCGGGATGACGAGCTCACCGAGCCGAATCGCGAGCAGAAGTTTGATGCGTGAGGTCTCCACGGCGATGGCTGAAGCAAATGCTGTCGCGTCGATACCTAGCGCGTAACCGGAGGGCAGCAGCACATTGTCAAACCCGTTCTCTTCGGCGCGCAGCACGATGTCGCGGCAGTGCATCCAAGATGACCGAAGTGTTTTGTCAGGGATGCCGAGAAACTCGTAGTCGTCGTCGCAGAGCGCACCGAACCAGGCGTACTCGGTCACGGTTGCCGATGTGCACAGATGATGGTCGTCACGGCAATGTTCGACCCTCTGAGGCCGCGACGATGCGGTACAGCTCCGTGCGTTCAAGGGATTGCACCCGCGAACTCGCCGCCGCGACGATGCGGTCGGGCTTCTGTGTTCCGAGCAACACCACTGGGCGCGCCGGATGCGACAGTACGAATGCGTATGCAACCTGTTCGCGGGTGGTGCCGCGGGCTTTCGCGATGTCGTCGATGACGGCGAGAAGTTCAGGTCGCACGTTCTCCCCCGTCACCAAGCGGCCGCCGGCCAACGGGCTCCACGCAAGCGGCACCACGCCGTCGCGCATACAGAGGTCGAACGTTCCGTCGCGCAACGGGCCGAGTGCGGCTGCCGAGTACTCGGGCTGCGTTGTTTCGATGGGCACGGCAAGGTGAGCGGCCAGTGCCTCATGTTGCGCGGGCGTGAAATTCGAGACGCCGACCCGGTCGATCTTGCCCTCGCGGCGCAGCGCCATGAGCGTCTCGGCGGTCTCACGAGGGTGCGCGAACAAGTCGGGGCGATGCACCTGATA
>JBEGRF010000057.1:0-2636 GCA_041180605.1 Actinomycetota bacterium
CCCATGATCGTGTACGCCGGCGCATACGAAAGCCCCTGCGTCACGTCGTCCCACAGCGTCGCATACGGGCCGAACACGCTCGACACGAAGTCAGCCACTCTGGTCTCGTGCTCGGTGCAAAAGCACTTCGTCGCCGCGGAGAATCCGGCCGGTGCCTGCTTCAACACCTCGCGAATCACCAAGATGCGCCCGAGCGTGTAACCGATCTCGATCTGCGCAATCTGGTCGCGCACCATCGGGTCAGACGTGTCGGCCCGCTCACGTGCCATCACGTACAACGCGCGGTTCGACACCAATCGGTCGATGCCGCCGCGTTCGTGCTCCAGCTGGCGCATCGTCTGCTTGAACGCCGCACCCTCGGCGCCGACGAGGTTCTCCAACGGCACGCGCACGTCGGTGTAGAACACCTCGCAGAAGTGGCGGTTGGTCGTCATGTCGGTGATCGGCCGCACCTCGATGCCGGGGGTGTCCATCGGCACGATGATCTCGCTGATGCCTGCATGCGGTGGGCCGTCTTTGCTGGTGCGGCAGATCAAATAACAAAAGTCGGCAAGTTCGGCGAAACTCGTCCAGATTTTCTGGCCGTTGATCACCCAGTGGTTGCCGTCGCGTACCGCCGAGGTGGTCAATGATGCGAGGTCGCTCCCCGCGTTGGGTTCGCTCATGCCGATGCACCACGTGGTGTCGCCGCGCAGCATGTCGGGCAAGAAGCGTTCTTGTTGTTCGCGCGAGCCGTAGCCGATCAATGCGGGGCCCATCTGTCGGTCGGCGAACCACATGCCTGCAATCGGTGCGCCGGCGGCGATCATCTCTTCTCCGACGATCAGTCGTTCGATCGGCGGGCGCCCGCCGCCGCCGTGCTCGGCGGGCCACGTCATGCCGATGAATCCTTCGCGGCCAAGTTCGCGCGAGAACTCTTTCGAGTAACCGTTCATCCAACTGTCGTTGGCCCTGCCGTAACGAGCGACGGCGTCGGCGGCGAGTTCGCGCGCGCGTTTGCGCAACAGCAGTTGCTCGCTGCTCCACGCAAAGTCCATCGGCAAGTAGGGTACTTGCGTGCCAAAGATCAAAGTAAACACCCCGGTTGTCGACCTTGACGGCGACGAAATGACCCGAATCATCTGGGCGTTCATCAAGGATCGCCTCATCTTCCCGTACCTCGACTTGGAGCTCGACTACTACGACCTCGGCATCGAGTACCGCGACAAGACCAACGACCAGGTCACCATCGACGCGGCGAATGCCATCCTCAAGTACGGCGTTGGCGTCAAGTGCGCAACCATCACCCCCGACGAAGCGCGCGTCAAAGAGTTCAATCTCAAGCAGATGTGGAAGTCGCCCAACGGCACCATCCGCAACATCCTCGACGGCGTCGTCTTCCGCGAGCCGATCATCATCAAGAACGTGCCGCGCCTCGTGCCGCACTGGAACAAGCCGATCGTCATCGGCCGTCATGCGCACGGCGACCAGTACCGCGCCACCGACTACAAGGTGCGAGGCCCCGGCACGGTGACCATGACCTACGTCCCGAAAGACGGCGGCAAGCCCGTCGAGATGGAGATCGCGAAGTTCAAGGACCGCGGCGTCGTCATGGGCATGTACAACTTCGACGAGAGCATCCGCAATTTCGCGCGCGCGTCGTTCAACTACGGCTTGCAACGAAAGTATCCGGTGTATCTCAGCACCAAAAACACGATTTTGAAGGCCTATGACGGCCAGTTCAAAGACATCTTCGCCGACGTGTTCGAGAAAGAATTCAAGGCCGAGTTCGACAAGGCCGGTCTCACCTACGAGCACCGCCTGATCGACGACATGGTCGCCTGCATGCTGCGTTGGGAAGGCGGCTACGTGTGGGCCTGCAAGAACTATGACGGTGACGTGCAGTCAGACGTGGTCGCGCAGGGCTTCGGTTCGCTGGGCCTCATGACCTCCGTGCTCACCACTCCCGACGGCCGCGTGCTGGAGAGCGAGGCTGCGCATGGCACCGTCACGCGCCACTATCGCGACCACCAGAAGGGCAAGAAGACGAGCACCAACCCGATTGCGTCAATCTTCGCGTGGACTCGCGGCCTGGCGCACCGCGGCAAACTCGACGGCACGCCCGCGGTCACCAACTTCGCCAACACGCTCGAGCAGGTGTGCATCGAGACCGTCGAAGCCGGCGACATGACCAAAGACTTGGCGGCGCTCATCTCCGACAAGCAGCCCTGGCAAACGACCGAGGAATTCCTCTCGTCGATCGACCGTCGCCTGCAGGAGAAGATGGCCAAGGCCTGATGCGCGCCGTCGTACTCACCGAGTTCGGCGAGCCCGAGGTATTGCGCATCGCCGACGTGCCGGTGCCCACACCAGCGTCGGATGAAGTGCTCGTGCGCGTGCATGCCACCGCGTTGAATCGCGCCGACTTGTTGCAGCGTCGCGGGTTGTATCCGAATCCGTTTCCGGGATCACATGAAATCCCCGGCATGGAGTTCGCCGGTGAAGTCGTCACCGCGCCCACTGGCGCCACCACCGGCGCCACGACCGGCGCCACGACCGGCGCCACCACCGGCGCACGAGCCTCGCGCTTCAAGCCCGGCGACCAAGTGATGGGCATCGTTTCTGGCGGCGCCTACGCCGAGTACGTCACCATCCCT
>JBEGRF010000058.1:0-10031 GCA_041180605.1 Actinomycetota bacterium
AGGCCCTCGATGCAGGGCAGCAGGCCTACGTGGTGTGTCCGATGATCGCCGAGAGCGACAAGTTGGAGGTCGCGGCCGCCGAAGAGATCCACGAGCGGCTTCGCTCCAGCGAATTGCGCGACTACTCGGTTGGTCTGTTGCACGGCCGCATGTCGTCGACGGAGAAAGATGACGTGATGAGCAAGTTCCGCGCGCGCACATTCGACGTTCTCGTGTCGACGACTGTGATCGAGGTCGGAGTAGACGTACCCAATGCGACCTGCATGGTGGTGCTCGACGCCGACCGGTTCGGCATCGCGCAGCTGCACCAGCTGCGCGGTCGGGTCGGTCGCGGCAGGATCGCGTCGCGTTGCTGGCTTGAACGCAAAGACGAATCGGTCGGAAAAGAACGCATCGCTGCGCTCGTCGAGTCGACCGACGGGTTCTACCTTGCCGAAGTCGACCTCGAGTTGCGCGGCGAGGGCACACTGATGAGTACGGCACAGAAAGGTGCAGGAGATTTGAAGATCGCTTCGTTCCTGCGCGACAAACGGCTCATCGTGCAGGCCCGAGATGCAGCTTTCGCGATTCTGGACGAAGACCCCACATTGGCCCAGCACCCGGAACTTGCCGACGAACTGTCGATCTTCCTTGCGCCAGAAGAGAAAGAGTTCTTGTTCAAGGACTGAGTTCGTCGCGCGCCACGAGAACCATGTCCCAGCGGTCGCGACAGTCGCGACAGCGGTACGCGACGATGTCTCCCACGAGCCACGACCCGTCCTCGGGTGGCGTGGTCAGCAAGTACGCGGGGCCGCCGCAATCGACGCACACGATCACATCGGGTGGCGTCTCGGCGATGTCGTCACTGGTCACCACACCACTATTACCGTGAAACCGTGCGAGTGGTGGCGGGCGAGTTGCGAGGAAGGCGAATCGAGTCACCCGAAGGCGATGCAACCCGACCGACAACCGACATGGCTCGCGAGGCGATCTTCAACAGTCTCGGCAGCCATTACGACCTCGCCGGCACTCGAATCGTCGACTGTTTCGCCGGCACCGGGGCTCTCGGAATCGAAGCAATCTCCCGCGGAGCCGGCCACGTCACTTTCATCGAGCGAGACAAACATGCACTCGACACGTTGAAGCACAACATCGAATCACTCGGTATCTCTGATCGCAGCACGATCGTGCGCGGCGACGCTCTCACTCACGTGGCTCAGTGCAAGGACGCGACGCTCGCCTTGGCGGATCCGCCTTACGACTTCGCCAAGTGGGCAGAATTTCTCGCCGTCGTACCTTGCAACCTGGTGGTTGCAGAGTCGGGTGCTCCGGTGCCGGCTCCTTCAGGTTGGGAAGTGCTGCGCGAAAAGCGTTATGGCCGCACTCACGTGACGTTCTTGCGGCGGGTACCGTAGTAGCCAATGGCAGCGCAACAAACGGTGCTGTATCCGGGCAGTTTCGACCCGTTCCATCTCGGGCACCTCGACGTTGCCGCGCAGGCCGCCAGCATCTTTGGTCGCGTCGTCGTCGCCGTCATGCACAACCCCGAGAAGCCATCTGGCATGTTCACGATCGACGAGCGAGTCGCATTGGTGAAGGAGTCGACGGCGCATCTCGCCGGCGTGACCGTCGAGGCTCACGCCGGGCTCGCCGTCGATGCCGCAAAGAAGGCAGGAGCCACATGCATCGTGAAAAGCCTTCGCAGTGCAAGTGATTTCGACGTCGAGTCGCAGATGGCGCACACGAACTACACGGTGTCTGGAATGAGAACCATGGTGCTCTTCGCACTGCCCGAGCACGCATATATAAGTAGTCGCTTCGTGCGCGAGATCGCGCACTACGGTGGAGATGCTTCGGCGATGGTCACTGAGCCAGTTGCCAAGGCGTTGGCGAGGCGCTCTCGCCGCTGAGTGCCAGGAGTCTCCAGATGAGCGACAATGACGATCTCCCCACCGAGGAATTGCCCGACGTGCAGATGGGCGACGCCGAGGAAATCCTGCTCGACGTCATCGAATTGATCTCCAAAGCACCGAACGTGCCGCTCTCCAGCACGCCGCGCATCGACCGTGAGGAAGTCATCGCGCTCTTGGAGGACGCGATTGCGTGCTTGCCGCAAGAAGTGCGCGAGGCGAGGTTCTTGCTCAAAGAAAAAGAGAACTTCCTCAATCGCTCGCAGCGTGAGTCCGACGAGATCATTGAGGCGGCGCGCACGCAAGCCGAGCGCATGGTGCAGCGCACCGAAGTGGTACGCGCCTCAGAGGCTCGCGCCCGCCAGATCATCGACGAGGCTGAATCCACCGCGCGCCGACTGAAGAGCGAGACCGAAGATTTTCTGGACCGTCGTCTCGGCAGCGTGGAGATCCTCATCGACCGGTTGATGAAGACCATCAAGCACGGTCGCGACCGCTTGTCGATCACGGGCATCCAGCAGGCGAACGACCAGATGACTCAGGATGCGCCTGACATATCAGGCGAATTCTTCGATCAAGAGGTAGATCGCACCCGCGACCTCGGCTGATGGCGTCGACGCTCGTCGTCAACGTGCTCGACCTGATGCGTCGACCAGGGTCGGAGAAGAGCGTCTCGGTCGTCGTGTGCGCCGAAGATTTCGACTTCGCTGATTCGCGTATCGACGATTCATCGGATGTGTCGGTCAATATCGAACTGGAAAGTTCGTCGACGGGCATCGTCGCCCGCGGAACCGCCCGCGCCGAGTGGAAGTCGGTATGCCGGCGCTGCCTGCGCCCGGTGACAGGCACGGTAGACGCAGAGATCGATGAGGCGTTCTCGCGCGGCGTGCATGCTGCAGCGCACCGCGGTGGCGACACGGCAGGCGATGCATTGAACGAAACTGAGCCGATTCTCGGCGACCAAATCGACTTCACGCTTCCTGTCCGCGAGGCAGTGCTGCTCGCCGTACCCGAGGCCCCACTCTGTCGGCCCGATTGTCCAGGATTGTGTCCGCACTGCGGAGCCGATCGTGCGACTTCATCATGCGCGTGCGTGGTGGAGTCACGCGATGAGCGGTGGGCAGCACTCGATGCCCTGCGTGGCAAACTCGGCGACGCGGTAGAGTGACGAAATGGCCATTCCGAAGAAAAAGCGCTCCAAGGCCCGTGGTCGCAGCAAAGCTTCGATCAACATGAAGTTGCACACCCCGGCCCAGAGCGTGTGCCCGCGTTGCGGCACCGTGAAGAAGCCGCACGTCGTGTGTTCCAACTGCGGTTGGTACAAGGGTCGCGTGGCCTACGCGGTCGACTGACCGCTGCGCGAAGAGCGTTTAGTCTGACGTTCTTGCCATGAAACCGATCGCAGTCGACGCCATGGGAGGCGACAAAGCCCCCGCGGAGATCGTCGCTGGGGCCAGGCAGGCAGCAGCCGAGGGCATCCCTGTCCTACTCGTCGGTCCCGCTGATCTCGCTGAACGAGGCGACCTCGAGTTGTTGGTTGCCACCGAAGTCATCGGCATGCACGAAGACGCAGCCTCATCGGTAAAGAAGAAGAAAGACTCAACTCTCGTTCGTTGTGCGGAAGCCGTGCGCGATGGCAAGGCGAGTGCGATGATTTCCGCCGGCAACACCGGTGCAACGATGGCCTCGGCGCTCTTGCGCATGGGTCGCGCCGAGGGCGTGAAACGCCCAGCTATCGCGACGCCGATACCGGTACCAGGCTCGACCCCGACGATCCTGCTCGACGCCGGCGCAAATGCAGAGGTCGAGGCGCCTTGGCTCACGCAGTTTGCAGTGATGGGCTCGGTGTTCTCCACTGCTCGCTACGGCATCGCTGCACCGAAAGTGGGCTTGCTCTCGATCGGCGAAGAGCCGGGAAAGGGCGACTCTCTGCGCAAAGAAGCTTTCGAGCTGCTCTCTGCAGAAAAGAGCATCAACTTCATCGGCAACGTCGAGGGCCGAGACATCATGACCACCGAGGTCGACGTCGTCGTCACCGACGGCTTCACCGGCAACGTGGCCTTGAAGAGTCTCGAAGGCGCGCTCAAGACGGTGGTGAAGTCGCTTTTCACGGCGATCGGTGCGCCCCAGTACAAAGAACACGCCGACGCGCTGATGCCCGCTTTCCTCGACCTCTACTCCCAGTTCGACCCCGACACCACCGGCGGAGCGATGCTTCTCGGGCTCAACGGCGTGTGCATCATCTCGCACGGGTCGTCGAGCTCGCGCGCCATGGTGAATGGCATCAAAGTCGCCCGTGACATGGTGAAGGGCGACATCGTGGAGAAGATTCGCACAGCGGTGGCGGTGAGTACCCAGCCGTGAACGAGGCGCTCCTGCGCGAGTGCGCGTCGGCGATCGGTCACCAGTTTCGCGATGTGACGCTCTTGCAGTTGGCGCTGACGCACTCATCGCATTCTGCCGAGCATCCGAGCGAGCCGTCGAACGAAAGACTCGAGTTTCTGGGTGACGCGGTGATCGGCCTCGTGCTCGCCGACGAGATGTACGACCGACACGCCGACTTTGACGAAGGTGTGCTCACCGATCTTCGAAAGAGTGTGGTCAATGCCCAGACGCTTTCCGTTGCAGCGCGTCGCCTGGGCCTCGGCAAATTCGTACGCCTTGGGCGCGGCGAGTCGACGAGCGGCGGCTCGGACAAGACCTCGATACTCGCCAATGCATTCGAAGCAGTGATCGGAGCCGTGTACCTCGACGCAGGAATCGCCGCGGCGTTCGACTTGTCATTGCGACTGCTCGCCCCCGAGATTGCAGGAGCGGTGCCCGGCTTGCGCAACCTCGATCCCAAGACGCAGTTGCAAGAACTCTCTGCAGAGATGGGTCTTGGTGCCCCAACGTACGTGCTGGAAGACGAAGGCCCGGACCACGACAAGACGTTCTTTGCCGAAGTGCTCGTCGGCGGCCGCCGTCGCGGTTCGGGAAGCGGCAGGTCGAAGAAGGCCGCAGAGCAACAGGCGGCAGCAGAGGCAATTCAGTCGTTGCGCACCACCGGATAGCGGCCTCGCGAGCGCTCAAATCAGTCGTGCCAGAGCTTCCCGAAGTTGAAACTGTTCGCCGCGGCATCGAGCGCCGCGCCGTGAACCGGGTCATCGAGCGCGTCGAAGTGTTTCGCGAACGCACCGTGCGCCGTCAGGGCCGTGAGGCAGTGATTGACGGTCTGAGCGGTGCGCGTATCACCGCCGCACGACGACGCGGAAAATACCTGCTGTGCGACCTTGACACCGGCGGCATCTTGATGATGCACCTGCGAATGAGCGGGAGAGTGCTCATCGTTGCGCCAGGCACACCAAGACCGCCGCACACCCACGTAGTGATGCATCTTTCGCCGGACGAGCAGAACATGCGGCACGAAATGTGGTTTGTCGACCCACGTACGTTCGGGGAAGTCGTGGTCTTTGACGCAGCCGACGAGTCGCGAGTGGCGCCCGAACTTGCGAGACTCGGGCCAGACCCCATCGTCGACGGGCTCGACGAGGTGACACTGGCTGAGACTCTTCGCGGTCGGAGGGGCAACTTGAAGGCATTCTTGCTCGACCAGCGCCGCATCGCGGGCATCGGCAACATCTACGCAGACGAGATTCTCCACCGCGCACGACTTCGGCATGATCGATTGCCGACGAGGCTCGATGCCGCAGCCCGCAAGCGTCTGCTTGCGTCGATACATGACGTTTTGAATGATGCAATCGAGAAGGGCGGCAGCACGTTGGACGATACGCAGTACGTTGGAGTCGACGGCGACGAAGGCTGGTTTCAAACTCAGCACCGCGTGTACGACCGTGCCGGGGAGAAATGCATCACTTGCCGCAAAGCGAGAATCACTCGTCGTGTGGTTGCCGGACGATCCACATGTTTTTGTCCGCGCTGCCAACATTGAAAGCCAGATGATGGAGCAGAAACGCACTACTGTTTTCGGGGATGTTCCTCAAGTCATTGACACTGAAGGGGTTCAAGTCGTTCGCTGACTCGACCACCCTCGAGCTCGAACCGGGTGTCACGGTCGTCGTCGGCCCAAACGGGTCGGGCAAGAGCAACGTCGTCGACGCCATCGCCTGGGTGCTCGGCGCGCAGGCCCCCTCGTCAGTGCGCAGCCAGAAGATGGACGACGTCATCTTCGCCGGGACTGCCAGGCGGCCCGCCCTTGGCCGTGCCGAGGTGTCGCTGACCATCGACAATTCGGCGGGTCTCCTGCCGATCGAGTTCTCCGAAGTCACAGTGACTCGCACACTCTTTCGCACTGGCGAGAGCGAGTACGCAATCAACGGTGTGACGTGTCGCCTGCTCGACGTGCAAGAGCTGCTTTCCGACGCCGGCGTCGGCCGGCAGCAGCACGTGATCGTGAGCCAGGGCCAGATCGATGCGGTGTTGAACGCGCGACCAGAAGACCGCCGATCGATCATCGAAGAAGCATCAGGTGTGCTCAAGCACCGCAAGCGCAAAGAAAAAGCCGAGCGCCGCCTCGAGAGCACAGAAGCCAACCTGTTGCGAGCACAGGATTTGTTGCGCGAAGTGCGCCGACAGCTAAAGCCTCTCGAGCGACAGGCGGATGCCGCACGCCGACACGGCGCGCTCGTTGCCGAGCTTCGCACGCTCCGACTGCACGTCTCTGGTCGTGAGATCGGCGCGATGCAGGCGCGCTTGCAGGCCCTCGCCGAACAAAAGGCGGCGGGCGACAAAGCTGAGAACGAACTACGCGCCAGACTGTCGGCTCTCGATACGGCGGTCATGTCTGACGAGGCGGACCTCTCCGCGCGGGGCGACAGCACCATTAACGACGAGCTCGTCCGCGTCGAAAACTTGCGCGGTCGCGCCCGCGGACTCGTGCAAGTGCTGGCCGAGCGCCGCCGTTCAATTGAGCGCGAGCGCAGTCAAGTGATGGACTCCGGCGTCGCCGCACAACTCGAAGGGGAAGCAGCATCGTTGCGACACCAACTCGAAGAACTCGCACAAGAACTTCGCGACCTCGCGGCAAAGTCGCCGGCCGGGCAGGCAGCAACCAAACTGGTCGCAGCGCAAGCGCGAACTGCCGCTGCGCAGAGAGAACTCGATGAGGCGGTCGCGACTCACGCCACCGCATCGAGTGCGGCTGCCGCTGGCGCCGCGCGAGTCGAAGCGCTGCAGGCATCAATCGATGCTCAGGCTCTCAGTACGCGGACGCTGCGCGACGCCACGGGCAGCGTCGGCACACTGCTCGACCTGATCGACATCGACCAAGACTGGCGCGCCGCCGTGCAGGCCGCCCTTGGTGAGACGATCGCTGCAGTGGTCATCGACGACACGAACCATGCGCGCGCGGCACTCGACCAATTGCGCAAGACGAAGAACCCAGGAGCAGTGCTCGCGCTCGACTCGTTGAAGACCGCAAAGACCAACCCGGCGAAAGAACTTCGCACTCATGTGCGCGCACGCAGCGGCACGCACCAGGCGGCCGTCGATCATTTGCTGGACGTGCTGTTGTCGCGCGTGGTCTACGTGTCTTCGTTCGACGAGGCCGTCGATGCGGCGTTGCGTGACCATGCCACGGTTGCGGTAACTCGCGACGGAGACCGGCTCTCAGCGGTGTCGCTTCGCGTCGGATTGTCACAGGTGAGTGCGGAAGCTCTGGCGAATGCCCAATCTGCCGCTGCAGAATCCACGGCGCGCTTGGTGGACGTCGAACTGGCTCTCAATGCGGCGCGAACCGCGCTCGCCGATGCGCGCGGCAACGAAGCCCGAATTGCGACGGTTGCAGAAGAAGAGCGCAACAAAGCCCAAGAGCACGACATAGCAGTCGCGGGCCTCGAACAGCGGGAAAGGTTGCTGAACGACCGCCTTCGCGAGATTGAAGGTCGCCTCGGTAACGATTCTCAGGCCCGCCGAGAAGCCGCCGGTCGTTCGCAGCGCATCGAGCGAGATCTCCAAAAGGTCACGGACGCCGCCAAACAGGTGGAGCGCATTGTCAACGAGCTGAATTCCCGCCAGCGAGACTTGCACGAACAGCGTGCGCGACAGAGCACCGAGATGCGTGAGATCAGCCGCCGTCTTGACGAGGCCCGCAAAGAACGGTCGACGAACGAGAAGTCGCTCGAAGAGCGCCGCGAGCTCAATGGTCGAGTGGCGCTGGAGCAAGGCGAGGTGCGAGTGCGCCTTGAGGCTGCGATCGACACGCTGCGCCGTGAACTCGAAGTCGAACCGCAAGTTGCAATCGACACTGCGGCCCCCGAACTTCCCGAGGGCATGACACCGGTGCTCAAGATTCGCGAACTTGAGCGCGAACTGCGCATCATGGGACCAATCAACCCGCTCGCCTTGGAGGAGTTCGAAGCGCTCTCGCAACGCAACACTTTCCTTGAAGAGCAGCTCGAAGACGTGAAGAACTCGCGCCGAGAGCTGGTGAAAGTGATCAAGCAAGTCGACCTTGAGATCCAGCAAATGTTCGCCTCGGCGTACGCGGATGTGCGCGACAATTTCGCGAAGCTCTTCGCCATGTTGTTCCCCGGCGGCAACGGACGACTCGTGCTCACGATGCCCGACGACCTCCTCAACACCGGCATCGAGGTCGAAGCAAAGCCTGGCGGCAAGAACGTGAAGAAGCTCTCGCTCTTGTCGGGCGGTGAAAGGGCTCTCACCGCATTGGCGTTCTTGTTCGCAGTATTCCGCAGTCGTCCGTCACCGTTCTATGTGATGGACGAAGTCGAAGCAGCGCTCGACGACGTGAACCTTCACCGCTTTCTCGGTCTCATCCATGAGTTCCGTCAAGAGGCGCAATTGCTCATCGTCAGCCACCAGAAGCGCACGATGGAAGCAGGTGACAGCCTGCTTGGCGTCACGATGCAACCGGGCGGCTCGTCACGTGTGGTGGTGGAGCGAATCGCCGCGCAATCGGCGTGAACGACACCTGGGTCGTCATTGCCGCGATAGCGGTTGTCGTGTTGGTCGCCGGTGTCGGCGTGCTCGCAGTGCGCTCGCGCCGAGCGTCTGCTCCCGCCGCACCACCCGCACCGGCCTCGGCGGTGCCGGTCTCCGCAGCTCCGCCAACTCCGTCTGCGCCGCCAACGGCGTCTGCGCAAGAAGCACTGCCGTCGTTTCGCGACCGTCTCGCCCGAGCCCGCGGCGTGTTCACCGGCGCAACTACTGGTGTGCTGCGACGCAGTGCCATCGACCAGTCGACATGGGACGACCTCGAAGTAGCGATGCTGCGCGCCGATCTCGGTGTCAAGGTGACGACCTCGCTGCTCGATTCGCTGCGCGACCGTGTGAAGCGTCGCGACATCACCGAGCCCGCCGCACTCGTCGAGGCACTTCGCGCCGACATGCTTGCGCGACTCGCGGATGCGCAGCGATCGCTCACGTTCGACCCCGCGCGTGGCACACCGAATATCTGGATGATGGTCGGCGTGAACGGGGCAGGCAAGACGACCAGCCTCGCGAAGATCGCCGCTCAACAAATTGCGCTCGGTCGCACGGTGATGATGGCGGCAGGCGATACATTCCGTGCAGCAGCAGGGGAGCAGCTCGAGACGTGGGCCACGCGCACGGGGGCATCGATCGTGCGCGGTGGAGAAGGTGCAGACCCGTCGTCGGTCGTGTTCGACGGAGTGCAGAGTGCGGCCTCGCGCAACATGGACTTGGTGCTCGCCGATACCGCAGGGCGACTGCAAACCAACACCAACTTGATGGATGAGTTGCGCAAGGTTCGTCGAGTGGCGGAGAAGGCGGCGGGAGTGGTCACCGAGGTGCTGCTCGTCATCGACGCGACGACCGGGCAGAACGGCCTCGTACAGGCGCGTCAGTTCGCTGACGCCACCCAGGTCACTGGCGTGGTTCTCACCAAACTGGATGGCTCCGCCAAAGGCGGCATCGTGTTCGCGATCGAAACCGAACTCGGCATTCCGGTGAAGTTGGTGGGGCTCGGTGAAACCGTCAGCGACCTCGCACCCTTCGACCCGCAGGAGTTCGTCGACGCACTGTTCGACGAATAGCAGCTCGCCGGTCGTCCCGCTCTTGGTCGAGTACGAGCGCTCCCACCGATAGATTTCGCGTTCGCATGTTCGAATCGTTGAGCGACCGCCTCGGTGCCGTCGTCGGCAAACTGCGCAATCGCGGAAG
>JBEGRF010000059.1:0-52597 GCA_041180605.1 Actinomycetota bacterium
AGACCGAGATAGTCCATCGCCCGCCGGAACATTGACATGGCGCCCAGATTATCCGAGCGAATCACATGGTTCACGGACGCTCGCCAAAGAGCGCAGTGCCGACGCGCACCATGGTGGTGCCCTCTTCGAGGGCGATCTCCAAGTCTCCCGACATACCCATGGAACACCCCGCCAACCCGAGGTCGTCGGCGGCTCGCCGCACCGCCGCGAAGGCAGCTCGGGTCACGACGGGGTCGCCGTCGGTCGGCCCCACCGTCATCAAGCCCGCAACCTGCAGGCCCGAGGCTCGCGCTCGTTCGACCAGCCGTGGGGTCTCCGACAACGGGCAGCCGCCCTTGTCAGGCTCTCCCGTGGCATTCACTTGCACGTAGACCTGTGCCCCAGGCGCACGCTTGGCCAACTCGTCGACCACCGAGTCGCGGTCGACGCTCTGCCACACGTCGACCACGTCGACGAGCGAGCGAATCTTGTTGGTCTGCAAACGACCGATGAAATGCACAGGCGGATGTTGCGGCCCCGCCGCAGCAATCTTTGCGACGGCTTCTTGTGCGTAGTTCTCCCCTACGGCATCACACCCCAGCCGGTGCGCGGTAGTCACGGCATCAGCACCGAATCCCTTGGTCACGGCGCACAGAGTGACTGGTCCGCGTCGTGCGCCGTGCGTCAACTGCTCGCGCAACCGTGCCAGTCGGCGTGCGACCGCCGCTTCGTCCGTCGCGTCGACGATGTCGCCCAACGCGCCGACGACTACTTGAGGAAGTCTGGAACGTCGAGGTCGTCGTCGCCTTCGGACGATCCGAAGATTTCCCGCAGCCGAGAACTGCCCCTGCTGGAATCGGGGCGAGACTCTCCGCGCGACGCGGTGCTGTCGCCTCGCGTCGCCACGCGACCGGCTCCGGTATCCCATCGTTCGAATCCGGAGGCGATGACCGTGACTCGCACTTCGTCTCCGAGGTCGTCATCGATGACAGTGCCGAGGATGATGTTGGCATCTTGGTGCGCCACTCGTGCCACCGTCTCTGCGGCCTCATTCAGTTCAAAGAGGCTCATGTCACTCGGGCCCGCCACGTTGAGCAAGATGCCGCGGGCGCCCTCGATGGCCGACTCGAGCATCGGCGAAGTGATCGCGGCTTGTGCGGCGTTTGATGCCCGCTTGTCTCCGCTCGCGACACCGATGCCCATGAGAGAAGAGCCGGCGTTGGCGAGGATCGTCTTCACGTCGGCGAAGTCGGTGTTGATCAGCCCGGGCGTCGTGATGATGCCGGTGATGCCCGACACTCCCTGCATCAGCACCTCGTCAGCTTTCTTGAAGGCGTCGAGCAACGTGGTCTTGTCGGTGGCAATCGACAGCAGCTTCTCGTTGGGGATCACGATCAACGTGTCGACTTTTTCTTTCAGCTTGGCGATGCCAGAGTCGGCTTGCACGGAACGACGACGACCTTCGAAAGAGAATGGCCGCGTCACGATGCCAATGGTGAGAGCGCCTTCGCTCTTGGCAATTTCGGCGACGATCGGTGCTGCGCCGGTTCCAGTACCACCGCCTTCGCCTGCGGTGACGAACACCATGTCCGCGCCGGCGAGATGCTCTTGGATTTCGTCACGATGCGCTTCGGCAGCTTGACGACCGACTTCGGGGTCGCTGCCTGCACCGAGACCGCGCGTCAGTTCGCGGCCGATGTCGATCTTGAAACTCGCGTCACTCATGATGAGTGCTTGCGCGTCCGTGTTGATGGCGACAAAGTCGACGCCGCGCAGTCCGGCGTCGATCATCCGGTTGACGGCGTTGACTCCACCGCCGCCGATTCCGACGACTTTGATGACGGCAATCGGCGTGTTCTGCGAGTTACTTGGCATGTTGTGTCTGACCCCCAAGTTGAGATTTACGCTCAACCTCTACTGGAGAGACACTAGCCGTTGTCGATAATCGGCTGTCCACTCGATACGTCGATTCCCGCGATGAACGCGGGATCTTGCCTGGCAAGCACGGTCGCGACGATGGTGATCTTGTTGCGCACGTCCACCGGTGCCCCGAGGTTGACGATGGTGCCCGTCTTTAACACGAAACCGAGCGCATCAGGGCCGTTCACGGTGACGTGCTTCAGACGTTTGCGGATGTCAGCCGGCAGCGAGACGGCGAGTTGTGCGGCTGCTTGGTAGACGAGGGTCGGCACTGTGCCGGCCGGCAAGTTGGGACCGACACCTTCGATCTTCAAGAACTGCGTCGGCTGGCCGTCGAGCACGTCAAGTACGCGGCCGTCGGCATCCAACACCCGCGCGCGATTGTCGACCCCGACGAACCACGCCACCGGCTTGCGCTCGGCGACTTCGATCACGACACGATCGGGCAAGTACCAATTGAGCCTCGCTCGCGCCACCCACGGGTCACCTTCGAGTCGGCGCCGTGCCCCGTCGAGGTCGGCGGTGAACACACTCGCCCCGCGCAAGGAGTCACGCACGCTCTCTAACAACACAGGGTCGGTGTACGTGGCGCCGGAGACTTCGATGTCTCGCACCGCAAAAATGGGCGACGCCAACACCACGAGCACCAGCGACACGGTGCCGATAAGGGCAGCAAAGGCAACCAGCGGCGAGATGCGACGTAGCCGTACTCCCTTCCACCATCCACTACGACCAATACGTCGGTCTCTAATGACGTCGGCAAGACCGCCCGCGCCGGCTACGGCCGTGCTCGCGTCGGCAAAGGGGCTTGTCGGGTCCAGCGTCAGCGTCGCGCTGCCCTCTGGTCGTTCATGTGGCAGCAGATGTTCGGAGTCGTCAATCACGACCGGTGCGGGAGTCGAGTCCGCCTGCGCACCGACCCGCGCTGCTGGCGAACCGATCCGCACAGCAGATGCTGTGGAGATATCGACGACATCGGCGACTGGTGTGTCGCCGCTCGGCGTGTTGCTCGGCGTGTCGCGTGAAACGCCGCTTGTTGGCGACTCGCTCGTCGCAGCGCCATCGTCTGGTCGCTCGAGTGCCCCGCTGTCGGCGAACAACTCGCGAAGTTCGCTCACCGCGTCGTCTGGCAGTGGCGGCGCGATCGTCGCAGTTCCGAGCGTGTCATCGGTGACGAGAGGCCCGAACACTTTGTCGAGTGCCGTGAGTGATCGCGTCGTACCGACCGTCGACTCGAACGATCCGGTGGTCCGCGCACCTGCATCCGCCGCAGTCTCTTCGTCGAAGCCGACGAGCCGCACCTCACTACGCAAATCAATGCCAAGTTCACTGAGCACTCGCTCGCGCACTTCAGCCATCAGGTCGGCGACGTCTGCCGCGCTGCCGTTCTCATCGCACTGGATGAAGTTGGCGTGCTTGTCAGAAACTTCGGCGCTGCCGATGCGCAAGCCGCGCAAGCCGAGTCGATCGATGATCGCCCCGGCAGAACCGCCGCCGGGCTCAGGGTTCACGAACACAGATCCGGCGTTCTGCCCGCCCGGCTGATGCTCGCGTCGCCAACGAACGATCTCCGTCATCTCGCTCTCACTCGCCGCCTGATTGCCCCACGAGAGCGCGAACGTCGCCGACAACACGACGTGATACGACTGCAAGTCGCTGCCCCGAAAACGCAGACCGAGGTCTGCGGCCTTCACGTTGGCAACGATGCCCTTGCCGAGGTGGAAGACTTTCGCCGACTCGATACTCGACGCGATGTCGCTTCCGTGACCTCCGGCGTTCATCCGCACGGCACCGCCGACCGAGCCGGGTACTCCCACGCCCCACTCAAAGCCAGTCAGTTCGTGCGATGCGCACTGGCGCGCCAAGACGGGCAACGGCACTGCCCCACCCGCGACAACTCGAGGCGGTGCCGGACGTTTCGGCCAGATGATTTCCTGTGCGAATTCGCCCAGCACGATGACGAGACCCTCGAATCCTTCGTCAGCGACCAGCAGGTTGCTGCCTCTTCCGATGACGAGTAGTGGCACCTTTTGTTCGCGCAACGCGTTGCTGACCGCATGGAGATCGTCGATGGTGTTGGCGGTGACGAGAATGCTCGCTGGGCCGCCGACCTTGTAGGTCGTGTAGGGCGCGAGATCAACGTCACGACGCGCTCGCGGGCCGAGAAGAATGCCGAGTCGGTCGATTGCGCGAGTGCGTCTCGCGTAGTCGTCGGTGTCGTCAGGCGCCACGAGACAATTCTCGCCGACGAGCAACTACCTCGTCTGGGAATGATTCGATGTCACCGCAACCCATCGAGATGCACAAGTCGCCGTCACGGCACTCGCGCGCGACGAAGTCGACGAGTTCGCCTCTTTGCCCGCACCACTCCACTCGCGCCGTCGGGTGCGCGGCGCGTATCGCATCAACCACGAGACGGCCGCTCACACCTTCGATGCGGTCCGTCCCCGAAGCGTAGATGTCGGTCACCGCGACGATGTCTGCATCGACGAAGGCGTCGCGATACGCGTCGGACATCACCGCCATCCGATTGAAACGATTGGGCTGGAAGACCGCGATGACGCGCTTCCAACCCGAGTCTTCAGCGCGCACTCCCGACAACACCGCGGAGATCTCCGCGGGAAGATGGGCGTAGTCGTCGACGAACGTCGCGCCTGCATCACTCGCCCGCAGCTCGAATCGGCGGCTCACGCCCGCAAAGTCGCGGACCGCCTCGGCAGCCGTCGGCCCGTCGACACCCAGTTGGCGAGCCATCGCGAACGCCGCCAAGAAATTGCGCACGTTGTGCGCGCCGCGCAGGGGCAACACGACTTCGATATGGTCACCCAGGTATGCGACGGTGAAGTGCGCGCGACCGGCGACGAACCGCACGTCTGACGCGGTGCAGTCCGCCGCGGCGAGCCCGTAGGTGACTGCACCGTACTTGCGTGCCAGTGCCGCGGTTGTTGGGTCGTCGGCACACAACACTTTCGGGCCCGTAATTTCCCCGAGGTATGCGTCGAACGATGCCACGATGCCGTCGAATGACCCGTGCTCGTCGAGGTGGTCCACGTCAACGTTGGTGAGCACCGTGGCCCGCGGCTTGAGTGCGCGGTGGCTTGAGTCGCTCTCGTCAGCTTCGACCACGAAGAGGTCAGTTCCCCAGTGGGCGCTGGCGCTCAACTGCGGCACGTCGGCACCGATCAGATACCCAGGGTCGCGACCCGACCTCTGCAACATGAGCGTGAGCAAGGTGGTGGTGGTCGTCTTGCCGTGCGTGCCGGCGACGGCAACGGTGGTGGCCTGGGGTGCGATCCACCCGAGCATCTCGGCGCGCGTCAACACGTTCGCCCCGGCTGCTCGCGCGGCGGCAAGTTCGACGTTGTTCGATCGCACAGCGGCCGAGTGAGTGACGATGTCGCAGCCGTTAATGACGGCTGGATCGTGCGGAACGTTTACCGGCACTCCATGCTCTCGCAATTTGCGCAAGACGTCGCTTTCGCGGACGTCGCTGCCTGACACGACGTGGCCCATCTCGCGCAGAATGATCGCGATCGCACTCGTGCCAGGCCCACCGACGCCGACCACATGCACTCGCTTGGCACCTCTCTCGCGTGTCACAGTCGACGGCATGTCAGCTCGCAGCAGCCTCGACGATGGAGCCGATTGACGACGAACGATTCAGCGCACCCAGCGCATACGACTTTGCGACGAGACGTTCGCGCAAGATTGCGTCGTCGACCACGCGCGACAGTTCCGCTGAGAAGCGGGATGCAACCTCACTCTCTTTCACCACGACGGCGGCTCCTGCATCGGCAAGCCACTGGGCATTCACGCTTTGGTGGTCGTCGGCGGCTTGCGCCCATGGCACGACGACTGCCGCGCTACCCACCGCGACGAGTTCTGCAATCGTGCTCGCCCCTGCGCGGCACACGACGACGTCAGCGAGCACCCAAACATCCGCCATATGTGCGTGACTGGCGCGGCGCACGTATTGGATGCGTCCGCCGTTTGGCGATACATCTTTAGTGGGGTGACCGATCGTCGAAGAATCCTCGTCGACGAAGCGTTCACCGGCGAGGTGGAGCACCGCCACGTCAGCTCGCGTGGCATGTTCCCTCACCCACGACTCGACTGCGTTGTTGATGGTGCGCGAACCTAGCGACCCGCCCATCGCCACAATGATTCGCCGCGTGGGATCCAGCCCGAAGATCGCGGCCGCACGAGCGCGCGCAGTCGAATCAGCCGCAGTGTTGCGCACGAGGCGCCGGACGCTCTGGCGCACCGGCGCGCCGGTGTGTTTGGCACCGGGCAACGTGGAGCCAGCAAATGCGACCGCGACTGCGGCCGCTTTTCTGGCCTGGCGCCGCGTTGCCAAACCTGGATGCTGGTCGTAGCTCACCACGACGACGGGAATTCGCAGTGCCCGTGCCGCGCGCACCGCTGGTTCGCTGGCGAACCCACCGACGCTCACCACCACCCGCGGCTGCCAGCGTCGAAGCTGCCGAGTTGCAATAGCCGTCGCGATGACGAGTTTGGGCAGGGCGATCAAGCTGCGAATGACCGCCTTCGGGGCGAGGCTGCGTTGGAGACCGTCTACGTCGAGGAAGAGCCTCGGGTGGTCGGTGTCAGCGAGCAATTGCGCATCGACGGCTCGGCGCGATGCGACGAACGCCACCGAGCGCGGCGAGCGGCCGCGATCCACTAATTGTTCGGCGATGGCAAGAGCCGGGATCATGTGCCCGGCGGTGCCGCCACCCGAAATGACGGCGAACACTCGCGGCGACGAAGGAGTGCTTTGTGCCGTCACAAGAACACGCCGAACGCTACCTCGGCGTCATTGAATCTTGCGGGCGATGTTGAGCAACAACCCGGCGGCCGACAACGTGATGAGGAGCGAACTTCCGCCGTACGAGATAAGTGGCAACGTGAGACCCGTCACCGGCATCGCACCGACTACGCCGCCGATGTTGATCATCGCTTGCACTGCAAACCACACGGTGATTCCTGCAGCGAGCAGCGCGCCAGAGTAGTCCGGCGCTCGCATCGCGACGACGAACCCGAAGAACGTGAGCGCAAAGAATCCACCGATCACGATCGTGCTGCCGATGAAGCCGAACTCCTCGGCAATGACTGTGAAGATGAAGTCGCTGTGCGCGAGCGGTACGTAACCCCACTTACTAGTGCCGGCACCTGGCCCGACGCCGATCAGACCACCGTTTGAGATGCTGAGCATTGACTGCCACACCTGGTAACCACTGTGCTCTTTGTTCGCCTCGATGTTGAGGAAAGCCGTCCAGCGGCTGATACCCGACGACGACGTGACGACGTACAAGAAGCCGACGAGAGACGCCGCGGACGCCGAGGCCATGATCCAGCGCACGGGGCTGCCCGCCATGTACA
This sequence comes from Actinomycetota bacterium, assembly GCA_041180605.1. Lineage (GTDB taxonomy): Bacteria > Actinomycetota > Acidimicrobiia > Acidimicrobiales > Ilumatobacteraceae > F1-60-MAGs027. The sequence continues at coordinate 7,282 of JBEGRF010000059.1, forward strand.
ACACGGTGAAGGCGATACCCGAGAGCACGACGGCTGCACCGAGGTCTTTTTGTGCCATCGCCGCACCGGCGGCCACCACCCAGGCGGCGAGCGCGGGCTGGAAAGTGCGTTTGAAGTCGGTGAGGTCGCGTTGGCGTCGGCCGAGATTGTTCGTCAGATAGATGATGAGGGCGAACTTGAGCAGCTCGGACGGCTGGAAACGAATCGGGCCCATCTCCACCCATGCGCGTGCACCGTTGACGGAGACACCGAGCGGGGTGAACGGCAGCGCGTTGAGACCGAGCACGATGACCAGAATCGGTTTGTTGAGGCGCTGCCATGCGCGATACGGCATTCGATAGGTGCCGATCGCAGCCACGACGCCCACCGAAGCCCAGATCAACTGCTTGAAGAACATCGTGAATGCCGAGCCACCGCTGTTCACCGACACGATCGACGAAGCCGACAACACCATCACGAGGCCGATCGCCACGAACACGCTGATGATGAGCATGATGCCGTAGAACACCATGTGCGGCTCGGACTTGGACCCAGCGTGCGCACCCGACACTCGGCGACCTGCGAGTGCCGCCGCACGACGCTCGCTCATCGAGGGGATCACGAACGCCCCGCTCTCATCCACGTTCACTGCAGTCATGTCATTTCTCCTTTTTCATTGCTCGAACACAACGGGCGAAGTCGTCGCCTCGCTCGCCGTAGTTCGAATACCAGTCGTAACTCGTGCATCCCGGCGACAGCAGCACTACGTCACCGGAATCGGCCAACTGTCGCGCCGTCTTCACCGCCGCCTCCATCGAGTCGGCTCGCTCTACCTGACAGACTCCCTTGAACGCCGCTTCGACGAGATTCGCCGAATGCCCGATCGCCACGACGGCTCGCATTCGCCGCGGCTGGCTCGCCATCGAAGAAAGATCGAGCCCTTTGTTCTTTCCGCCGGCAATGAGCACGATTCGTTCGAACGACGTCAGTGCAGCTTGGGCGGCGTGCGGGCTGGTTGCCTTGCTGTCGTCGTAATACGACACACCATCGACCTCGGCGACAAATTGGATGCGATGTGGCGCGTGGTGGTAGCGCGAGAGTGCGTTCGCGACTCCTTCTACGGTGCCGAGCCCGGACTCGAGCACCAACGCACTCGCAGCGAGCGCGTTGCTCACGTCGTGCGGCAAGGCCCGACTCAGCTGACCAACGTCGATGATGCGGCCGACCGGCCCGATGAGCGCACCGTTCTCCACTCGGTAATCCCCCGACTCGAGCCCGAAGGTCACCACTCGGGCAGAAGTGGAGCGAGCGCTCACCAGGATCGACTCGTCGCGTGTCGGTGCGACTGCAACGTCGCCCGCGCGTGCCGACGCCCAGATGCGCTCCTTAGCCGCTCGATACGACTCCAGATTGCGGTGCCAGTCGAGGTGGTCTGGCGCGAAGTTGAGCCAGGCCGCGGCTTGGGCGCGGAAGTCGCGCGTGTAGTGCAGACGAAAACTCGAGCACTCGACTGCGAAGCAGTCGTGCGTTTCATCGAGCGCTTCGACCCACGGCGTCTCGGTGTTGCCGACTGCCGCGGATCGGCGACCCGACGCAGCGAGCATCGCTGCCGCCATCAGCGTCGTGGTGGTCTTTCCGTCGGTACCCGTCACTGCGACGATTGGGCGCGGTGACTTCTGCTTTTGCTCGTGACGATACGCAAGCTCGATCTCTGAGACGATCTCCGTGCCCGTGCGCATGGCGCTCGCGATGATCGGGTGCGACTCGGGGACTCCGGGGCTCGGGACGAGCTGCGAGAACTCCCCCATCCTGCGCGAGCACGTCATGGCGGCATCGGGGCCCTCCAGCAGTTCCGCACCGAGGGACGCTGCGAACTGCGCGTTGTCGGCTGAAGGTCGGTCGTCGGCAACGACGAGTCTCTCGCCACGTGCCGCGAGAAACTTCGCGCTACTTCGGCCGGCGACGGCAAGGCCATAGACGAGTACGGTCACGGAAACGCCTCGCCGATCAGCCGGATCTCGTTGGTGAAGTCGGCGATGAAGAGCGCGACTCCAGTCGCGACGCACAGCGCAGCGAGCAGCCAGAAGCGGATGATGACCGTGGTCTCCGGCCAACCAGAGAGTTCGAAGTGGTGGTGGATCGGAGACATCTTGAAGAGTCGCTTCTTGCGTCCGCTCGCCTTGAAGACGCCCATCTGGATAGCGACTGAACCAGCCTCCATGACGTTGATGCCGCAGATGATCGGCAGCAGAAAGTGGGTGTTCGTCGTGACCGCGAGCAAACCAAGTGCGGCACCGATGCCGAGAGCTCCGACGTCACCCATGATGATGCGGGCCGGCGCCGCGTTCCACCACAGGAATCCGCCGCATGCGCCGGCCATTGCGGCCGCCAGAACCGCGAGGTCGAGCGGGTTCACGATCGACGAATAGATGTCCGCGTTTCGAAAAGCGAAGTAAGAGATGAGACCGAACGCCCCGAAACCGAACATCGCTGATCCGGCCGCGAGGCCGTCAAGCCCGTCGGTCACGTTCACTGCGTTCGTGGTGGCCCACACCATGAGCGCGGTCCACACCACCCACACGGGGGTGCTGACGTCCCAGCCCGGCACTTCGGCGCGAGTAAACGAGATGGTCTCGCTGACGCCGGTTTGCGCTGCGAGCAGCCACATCAAGAGCACCACGATGCCGAACGTGATCCAACCCTTCTTTTTCCAGAAGATGCCGCGATTGTGCTGGCGGCGTACTTTCAGGAAGTCGTCCAAGAAACCGATCGCTGCGAGCACGGTGATCGCCAGCCACATGATGAGTGCCTGATCGGAGAACGCGAGACCGTCTCGCATGTGCGGCACCAGCCAGCCGACGAATGCTGAGAGCAGGATCGCGACGCCACCCATCGTCGGCGTGCCCTGCTTGTGCATGTGGTGCGTCGGGCCGCGGTCTTCTGCCCCGAGGATCGGCTGCCCTTTACCGAGTCGCGCGAAAAAGGCGATGAGCATCCGCGTTGCCGCAATGGAGGCGACGATTGCGATCGCCGCGGCCATGAGAATCGCAATCATCGGGTCAGCCCCAACACTTCTCGGGCGACGTCAGCGTCGTTGAATGGAATCTCGCGTCCACCGATCGACTGCATGGTCTCGTGGCCGCGTCCGGCGATGACGACGACGTCGCCCGGGCGTGCGGTTCGGCAGGCGAGCTCGATTGCACGACGGCGATCTGCTTCGACGACGAGCTTGCCGCGTTCGTCGGACGGCACGCCGGCGACGATTGCTTCGATGATGGTCTGCGGATTCTCCAGGCGGGGGTTGTCGCTCGTCACGACGACGGAGTCTGCCGCGCACGCAGCCGCACCCATGTCGGGGCGTTTGCTCGGGTCGCGGTCTCCACCGCAGCCGAATACGACGATTACTCTCCCGCCCGGAGTGCTCTTTGATCGCGTGGAGTCGCGGGCGGCTGAAATCACGTTGTGCAGCGCTTCAGGCGTGTGGGCGTAGTCGACGATGACGGCGACGTTTCCCGCTGCGTTCACGTTCTCGAAACGCCCGGGGATTCGCGGCAGCTTGGTGAGCCCGGCGGCGATGTGCGTGACGGCGACGCCGAGCTCTGCCGCAGTCGATGCTGCCGCGAGCGCGTTGGAGACATTGAACTCGCCGCCGACGGCGCAACGAACTGTCTCGCCCCTCCAGGTGAACGTGCTGCCCGACGGGTCGACGACTACAGCGGTGGCGTCGCTTCGACCGTACGAGGTGATGGCAACATCACTGGTGTCGGCGATCTTTCTCCCGTACGGGTCGTCGCGGTTCACGATTCCTCGATCGGTGTACGCCTTGGTGAAGAGGCTTGCTTTCGCGGCGAAGTACGCGTCTTGCGTGCCGTGGAAGTCGAGGTGATCGTGGCCGAGATTGGTGAAGACTGCTGCGGCGAAGTGCATGCCTGCAACGCGCTTCAGTGCGAGCGCATGCGACGACACTTCCATGACGACCGCACTGGTGCCTTTCGCGCGCTCGTGGGCAAGCGTGCGCTGCAGCTCCGGAGCCTCTGGCGTGGTGCGTGCACCCGACAACGTGCCGAGGACCGTAGTTCTTCGACCTGACTGCTCGAAGATCGAGCCAAGCATGTGCGCCGTGGTGGTCTTGCCGTTGGTGCCCGTGACTCCGACGACGGTAATCGCGCGACTTGGCTGACCGAAGAATGCGGCAGCGAGATGCCCGGTTGCTTCACGCGTGTCGTTGACGACGAGCTGGGTGACGCCCGCCGAATCCAGCTCGCGCTCGACGAGCAACACCACTGCCCCATTCGACACTGCCTGCGCGGCATAGTCGTGCCCGTCGTATCGTTCGCCTCGAATGCAACAAAAGAGCGAACCTGGCTTCACGCTTCGACTGTCGATGGTGATGTCGTTGACCGTGACCGCCGCACTGCCCACCACGCGCATGCGCATGCTGGCCGAAGCCGTCGCATCGAGGCGGGCAAGCAACGCTTCGACGGTGATGGCGTCGCTCACAGCCATGGCGTTAGTGCGATGGTCCGAGTTCGGCGGGTCGCTTGCCGACGCATCCGGTGTCGCCGGCCGACGGTCGCAAGTCGAGTTCGTTCACGATCGCCTGGCCGATTCGAGCAAAGACCGGCGCGGCAGCGGTGCCGCCGAATCGATCCCGCGAGCCAGGGTCTGGCTCGTCGACCGACACGAGCACGGTGAACTCGGGGTTGCTCGCGGGGAGAAACCCGACGAAGGACGCGAAGTACGCCCGCGATCCGTCGTCTTTCAGGTACGTGCCGTTGTCTTGACGGATGTATCCCGTGCCGGTCTTGCCCGCGACGGAGAGTCCCTGCATCTTCGCCAACTGCGCGGTGCCGTAGCACACGACGTCCGTCATGAGGCTTCGCATCGTTGCCGCAGTCGCACTCGAGAGCACGCGGCGGGTGGGCGTCTCAGGCGTCGGCGTGCTGATACCCCGACTGTCGACGACCTGCTTCACGAGCTTGGGGCCGATGTACACGCCGTCGTTGGCGATCACGTTCACAGCAGACACGAGTTGAATCGCCGTCGAACCGTATCCGTATCCGTATGCGAACGTGAACTTTTCCGTACCTTGCCAGTTGCGCGCCAGCTTGAGCAAGCCCTTCGTCTCTCCTGGGAACTTGAGCGAGGTCTTCTCGCCGAAGCCGAACGCCGACAACCACTGGCGGTTGCGCTCAGTGGAGAGCGTCTGCGACACCTGGATCGTGCCGAGGTTGGACGAGTCCACCAAGATCTTGCGCACGGTCATCTGCTCCGTCTGGTGCGGGTACGCATCTTTGATTTCCTGCTCCCACTGCGTGCCTTCATTGAACACCTGCTTGCCGGGCACAACAAAAGTCGACGCCGGTGTCACTTTTCCGTCTTCGATGGCGGCGGCCACGCTGAAGACCTTCGCCACCGAGCCTGGCTCGTGCGCCTCCACTGCCGCCAAGTTGCCGGCATTGTTCGAGTACGTGCCGTCGTCGTTTCGGCGCACCGCTGAGATGGCATAGATCTCGCCAGTCTTCGTGTGCATCACGACCGCGATGCCGCTGCGCGCCAGCAGGCGCTCCACCTGCTGTTGCAGAATGTTGTCCACCTGAAACTGCAGCGTGCGATGGATGCTCGTCACCAGGTTGCTGCCCGGTATCGGTGCCACGTACTCCGAATGCGCGGAGGCAATGCTTTGCCCACGACTGTTGATCTCTTTGGCGCTCTTGCCGGGCGTGCCAGTCAGTACCTCGTTGTATTGAAGTTCGAGTCCGCCGGTACCGACACCGTCGATGTCCACGCGGCCGATGATGGGTCGCAGCCCGTCGCTTGTCAGTGCGCGGCCTTCTTCTCGGTAGGAAGAGACGCCAACCAAGTTGAGGTCCGCAATCGCTTTGGCGAGTTGGCTGTCGATCTGGCGGACTACGTAGGTGAAACTCGACTTCTTGTTTTGCAGTCGTTGTGACAGGTCCATCTCTTCGGCAGGAGTCATCTGCAGCACCGTCGCCAGTGCTCGAGCGGTCGTGACCGGGTCGGTCACTTCCCGTGGGTCGGCGAAGATGGTGCGCGTCGGCACGGGTATCGCAAGCTCCTGACCGTCGCGATCGAGGATCGTGCCGCGTTCGGCGCGCACCACTTCGGTGCGCACTCGCTGGGCGACGCTCTCAGCTTTGAGGTCGCTTGCTTTGAACGTCTGCAGCGAGAGCACCCGCAGGTACACGAGTGACACGATGAGCAGGATGACCATGAACATGGCGGAGATGCGCTTACGCATATCGCCTGCATTGATGTTCGTGGTCATCTTCGTCACGCCGTACCGAGAGATCGCGTTGAAAAATCCACCCACCGACAGCTGGTTGCGCTCTTCGACGAAATCGTCGCGCGTGCGACTGGTGCGCCTCGAGCGCTGCGGTCGCCTCAGTGGTGCGGTGTCGCTCACGGTTGACCTGCCTCGTCTGGCTGCTGATATTGCACTGGTGCGATGGCACCCGCGGACGCGATGGCCGGCGAAGGATCCGCAAAGAGCCGGTTCATCCGCGAGGTGCTGGCCATGACCTCGGCGACGATCTCGGCAGGAATCTCAAGGAATTCCGTGCTCATCCCCTGGTACATGCCCATCATCACGGCCTCTTCGCGCAAGCGGTTCGGCATCAACAACTCAGCGCGCTGCTGTCGCAAATTGTCGTGATGCACCTCGGCCATGCGCAGGTCGCGAGTCAATGCATCGAGCCGAAGTTGCTGCTCGGCGATGGTCGCCTGGAACACGATGACCGCAGTCACGAAGGCACTGAGCATCAGCATCACGAGCGTGAAGCGCGACATCGCACGGTTGCGGCTGCGAACTGGCCGCTCGACGAGGCGCAGGTGTGTTCCGCTCTCAGGCTTGGTCGATGGAATCGACTCTGAGCGATCGAAGGCGGTCTCCACCGAATAGTCGAAGGCGAGCGCAGCCGAACCGTCTCGACGGCGCGAGATCTGCGGCACCGCCGCACTACCCGAGTTGCGCATCTGTCGACGGGCCCTCGCGCGGGCGGTTGCCGACGACGTCATGCCACCGCCTCGCAGCGTTCCATCACGCGAAGTCGCGCAGAAGACGCGCGCGGATTTCGCTCGGCCTCGCTCGCACTTGGGTGCTTTGCCGTCTTTACTTTCCGCCACGCACGGGGGGCGGTGCGCGACGGATGAGCAAACGGCGTGGCAATATTCGGTCGGGTGGGGTCAGTTTCTGCGTCGCGGAACACTTGTTTCACGATGCGGTCCTCGCCGCTGTGATACGAGAGAACGGCGATGCGACCACCGGGCACCACCATCGCCATCACGTCGCGCAATGCACCGGGCAGAATGTCGAGTTCGGCGTTCACTTCGATGCGGATTGCTTGGAAGGTGCGCTTGGCCGGGTGGCCACCCGCGCGACGGGTGGCCGCCGGGATCGCCGCAGTCACCACTTCCACCAATTTCGAGGTCGTGTCGATCGGTCGCGCTGCGACGATCGCTGCCGCAATCCGCGTGGCAAATCGCTCGTCGGCATTGCGCCGGAGGATGTCGGCAATGGTGTCTGCGTCGTACTCGTTGATGATGTGCCATGCCGAGACGGGCTCGCTGCGGTCCATTCGCATGTCGAGCGGTGCGTCGTGGCGGTAGGAGAATCCGCGCTCGGCCACGTCGAGCTGCGGCGAAGAAACCCCGAGGTCAAAGAGCGCACCGGAGATCTGCCGCACGCCGTGAGCGCGCAACACCTCGGCTGCTTCGTCGAATCGTGCGCGGTGGAATGAGAACCGTGAAGCGTCCGCACCGAGTGACGCTTTGACTGCTGCCGCGTTGTTGATTGCCATGTCGTCTCGGTCGATTCCCACCACATGCAGACCCGGATGTCGCCTGAGGATCGCCGTTGCGTGTCCTGCCATTCCGAGTGTCGCGTCGAGCACGACGCCGTCCGGAACGGTGGAAAACAACTCGACGATCTCGGCGAGCATCACTGGTTCGTGTGCCCCGCTCATCAGCAGCCCCCCGGCCAACATGTGCCTCCGGGATTTCTCCCCGGATAGCAAAGACGGAAGCGGGCGGAGTTGGGGCTGTCCATCTTTGCTGACCGGGAGACTGCTGATGAGCGAAACATCAACGTGACCAGTGGTCGCGTCGAAGCGTTCCTCGGTTCTCCTTTCTCTTGTCGTTTATTACGTCAGTCACCTCGTTTATTACGTCAGTCATCTCGTTGCACTCGCTGCCGCGTGCGTTCACCCTCATGAGGCGCCGCCCGCCATTTGTTCGGTGCCGGCTTCGCTCATGCGTTCGTGCCGCGACGGGTCCCAAATTTCGCAGCGGTCAAACGACCCGCTGATGATCACCTTGGAGTCGAGGCTGAGCCCCGCGTAGTTGCGCAACTTTTCATCGATGTTGATTCGGCCCTGCGCGTCGATGGTGACTTCGACGGCGTTGGCCGCGAGTGCACGCTGCTGATTGCGATTCATCTCACCGCGACGTACCTTCTCCATCGCATCGTTCGCCACTTGTTCGAAGGCTTCGGCGGTGAGCACGTCAACGCACTTGTCAGCGCCGAGCGTGAGATAACAGCGCGGTTCGAGACGCGGACGAAATGCTGCGGGAAGTGCGACACGTCCTTTCGGATCGAGTTGTCGCTCGTGGACTCCAACGAACATTTCCTGTCACCTCCTCCCACCTGGTTGCCCAGGTCCCGTAGTGGGGTTTCCCCACCGCTCCGAACCCTAGCCCCCACTTTTCCCCACTGTCAACCACCCACCCCCACCCCGCCCGCAAGACCCCCACCTCGGCTCCCGCACCCGATGAGCGCCCTCACCGCTCGCCCCGGCACCCCTACCGCGCCTGCCTGCGCCTCATCGGTATCGTCGCCAAGGTGCAGATGCACCCCCACGCGCTGATTCCGCGCGACGCCAAGGCCGTCGAGGGCCACGAACTCGAGCGTGAAACGCTTCGGCGGGTCTGGCACTTCGCCGAGCCCTATCGTCCGACCATCGCCATCTTTCTCGCGGCGATCCTCGCTTCGGCGCTCGTCGCGCTCGTACCGCCGTTCGTCTTTCGCGCGATCATCGACGAGGCCATCCCTTCTGGTGACCGCACCCTCGTGTGGTGGCTTGCTCTGCTCGCCGTCGGTGCCGCACTCGCCGACGCGGCTCTTGCCATCGTGCAACGCTGGGGTTCGGCACGGGTCGGCGAAGGCCTCATCTACGACCTGCGGGTGGCGCTCTTTGACAAGGTGCAGCGCATGCCGGTGGCGTTCTTCACCCGCACGCAAACCGGGGCGCTCATCAGCCGACTGAATAACGACGTGATCGGCGCCCAAAGCGCGGTCACCTCCACGTTGGGCACCGCTGTGAGCAATTCGGTGATCCTCGCGACCACTGTCGTCGCGATGCTGGCGCTCGAGTGGCGGCTCACCTTGCTCTCGCTCTTGGTGCTGCCGGCCTTCATCGTCCCTGCCCGACGAGTTGGCACACGTCTGCAAGCGATCGCTGCACGACAAATGGATCTCAACGCACAAATGAACACCCAGATGCAGGAGCGTTTCAACGTGGCCGGCGCCCTCTTGGTGAAGCTTTTCGGTCGCCACCGGGACGAGGTCGACGCATTCTCGAGGCGGGCTTCCGGGGTGCGCGACTCTGGAGTATTGGCGGCCATGTACGGACGCGTGTTCTTCGTGGCACTTGGTCTCGTCGGCGCATTAGGAGCGGTCGCCGTTTACGGTGTCGGTGCCCAGTTGGTGGTGTCCGGCGACGTCACCTCGGGCACATTGGTAGCACTCGCCGCGCTCGTCACCCGGGTCTACATGCCGCTCACCGCCTTGAGCAATGCCCGGGTGGAACTGCTCACGTCATTCGTCAGTTTTGACCGGGTCTTTGAGGTGCTCGATGCGCCAGTCGCCGTCGCCGACAGGAATGGCGCGTACGACCTCCCCCCGACTCGCGGCGCAATCGAGTTCGATCACGTCGACTTTCGCTATCCGCCAGCGGCCGAAGTGTCGATCACCTCGCTCGAAGCGCCGGGTGCCCCCACCGGCGACCCCCTGCACGACGTACTGCACGATGTATCGCTCTCCATTGCCCCGGGAGAAACCGTCGCCATTGTTGGACCCTCGGGTTCGGGCAAGTCGACGCTCGCTTCGCTGGTGCCGCGGCTCTATGACGTGACGTCAGGATCGGTGCGCATAGACGGCCATGACGTTCGCAACCTCACCGGCGCGAGCCTGCGTTCTGCGATCGGCGTGGTGTCGCAAGACCCACACCTCTTTCACGAGAGCATCGAGTCGAATCTTCGCTATGCCAAACCCGATGCAAGTGAAGCCGACCTCGTCATGGCCTGCGAACGAGCGCGAATCTACGACACCATCGCCGCGCTCCCCGACGGACTGCGCACCATCGTGGGTGAGCGCGGTTACCGGCTTTCAGGCGGAGAAAAGCAGCGCCTTGCGATCGCTCGCCTGTTGCTGAAGAACCCGACGATCATGATTCTCGACGAGGCAACCAGCCACCTGGACAACGAGAACGAAGCACTCGTGCAACTGGCGCTCGATGATGCGCTGCGTGGCCGTACCGCGATCATCATCGCGCATCGACTGTCGACCGTCGCGTCGGCCGACCGCATCGTTGTGCTCGAAGACGGCCGCATCGTCGAGCAAGGCACCCATGACGAACTCATGATCCGTGATGGCGCGTACGCGCGACAAGTTCGCGCCGGCGGGCTCTTTTCGCAACCCGTGTAGTAACCCGCAACCTTCGTCTGCCCGGCACTCAGCCGAGTGCGGCACTCAATCGTTCAACTACCAGACGTCGAACGTTGTCGAGTGCATCACCGACGCCGACAGCGTCGTGCAGTGAACCCGCAACTTCGACGCGCAGCATGCGTTCGTAAAGTCGCACGTCAATCTCGCGAAACACGGTGCACTGAAAGCGCGCTGCGTCCTTCGTGCGCCGCTGCGAGATGCCGACAACTTTCTGGCCGCCCAGCAGCACTTCGCCTGGCCCGACCGAAGCAAAGCACACGGTGCGCTGCGGTGCACTCGCAACGAGTTTGTCTTTGTGCACCGACCATCCCGTTGCGTCCCCCGCCCTGCCCGAAGGCGAACCCAAAGTCTCTCGCAGAGCATCACACCACGCCTCACCCAGCCACCATGTCGCTTTCTCGACGTCGTCGCGCCACAGTGCGTGACCACGTGGCACGGTCACGTCGATCCATGCATGGTCGCGGGGTTGGAGGATGACGACGCCACCGCCGCTTCGCCGCCGCACCACCGCGAAGCCTGACTCTTCCGCACGAGCCTTGTCGACAAGGTCGAATGACTGCGTGCTTCCGAGCACGATGGCCGGTCGCTCAATCTCGAGAATCTCCACCTGCGCGACGGGTTCGATCGGTCGGTCGTGCAGCGCCCCCGCGTCGCCTCTCACGAGGCGATCGAGAGGTACTGCTTCCACGCGTCCGGCACTCTTCCGACGGCAGCGGTGATCCAGGCCTGGTCGCGCGGCGAGTGCGGCACTTTGGCGAGGATCATCCCCGCTTCTTTCGGTGTGCGATCGCGCTTCACAAGGTTGCACGTGCGGCAGGCAGCGGCGACGTTCTCCCACACGTGCTCGCCGCCGCGCGAGCGAGGCACCACGTGATCGATGGAATCGGCGGGCCGTCCGCAGTATTGGCACTTATAACCGTCGCGGGCAAAGACGGCTCGGCGTGACAGCGCCGTGCGCCGTCGGAACGGTGCGCGAACCAGGTAGTTCAACCGAATGACGAGCGGCGCCATCATCACCAGCGTTGCGGCCCGAATCTCGGTGCCATCATCTTCGACAATCTCAGCTTTTTCCGCCAGCACGAGGCAGATGGCCCGGCGCGCCGAGACCACGCTCAGCGGCTCGAACGTGGCATTCAGCACGAGCGCGCTGCGCATCGCTAGACCCTTGCTCTTCTTCTGCGCAGGTCGCGCTGGTACGAACGACACCACGCCAGATACGTCACGATGTCGCGCGGCTCCGTGGAGTGCATGGCTTCACCGTACTGCGTTTCGAGACGAAACCGCAGGTAACGCTGGTCTGGTAACGGCAAGAACGGTGCGCGCCGCCACCAACCATTCGGGGCCAATCGAAATGCTTGTCGAACTGCGGTGAACCACAGCGTGGGGCGACGCACGACTGCAAAGACTGCAGGGGCTCCGAGCTTCGGTCTTCCACCCTCCATCGCGTGACTCAGTTCGGTCGCGGCTCTTTCGGTAGACCGAGCACCATCTCGCCGATGATATTGCGTTGAATCTGCGACGAACCTGCGTAGATGGTGCCGGCACGCGCATTGAGGAACGTCATCGCCCAACTCATGGTGGAGTTCGGCGCACCGGCGTCATCGGTCTGGAATGCAGTGCTCGGCTTGCGCCCGACCGGGATCATCGCGTCCATGCCGAGGATGTCGAGCGCCAGTTCCGTCGACTTCTTGTGGAACTCGCTCCAGTACAACTTGGAAATCGCACCGTCGGGACCAGGATGGTGCCCGGCCAAGAATTTCGTCAGCGTGCGACGACCGAGGTATTTCATGATTTGCACCTTCGAATAGCACCATGCGAGACGCTGGCGGATGCGCGGGTCGTCGGCCACGCCCTTGTCGCGAGCCAGAGCGACGAGTCGGTCAAACTCCGCTTCGTAGCGAATTGGGCCGGTCGCAGCCGCTTCGCCGCGCTCGAACCCGAGCAGCGCCATTGCCACCGCCCAACCGTTGTTCACTCCGCCGACCACGTTTTCTTTGGGCACGCGCACGTCGGTGTAAAACACTTCGTTGAATTCGCTCTCGCCCGAGATCATCTTGATCGGCCGCACTTCAATGCCGGGCTGGCGCATATCGACCAACAAGAACGAAATTCCCTTGTGCTTCGGCGCGTTCGGGTCGGTGCGTGCAAGCGTGAAAATGTGTGTCGCGAGGTGTCCGGCCGAAGTCCAGATCTTCTGGCCGTTCAGCACCCACTCGTCGCCGTCGAGCACCGCCTTCAGACCGAGGTTCGAAAGGTCGCTCCCAGCGTTGGGTTCGCTGTATCCCTGGCACCAGATGTCGTCGCCCGCGATGATGCGTGGCAGGTAGTGGCGCTTTTGTTCTTCGGTGCCGAAGAGCAGCAGCGTATTGCCGAGCATCTGGATGCCGAAAACGTCGTTCATCGCGCCAGTCGGCACGCCTGCTCGCATGAATTCCTCGGCGACGATGACTTGCTCGAGGGCGGAGAGTCCGCCGCCGCCGTACTCGACCGGCCAACCCGGCGCGAGATAACCGGATTGTGCGAGCGTGACTCGCCACTCAGCAATGAACGTCTCGAGTTCTTTGCCGTCGAGCGAACCGATGCCTTTCCAATTCGCCGGCAGTTTTTCGGCGAGGAATGCCTGCACTTTCTCGCGGTATGCCTCGGCTTCTGGCGTGTAGGTCGGACGCATGCTGCAGACGCTAGTTCAGGCGATGTGCCGACGCGCCACGGCGGCCGCCCCGACCAACGGCGCATCCGCACCGAGCCCCGTCGGGAGAATCCGCACGCCGCGCACGAACTTGATGCGCGCGTACTTTTCCACCTCCGCTTGGGCGGCTCGAAAGAATGGTTTACCGAAGCCGAGCGCGACGGAGCCCCCGATGACGGCCAGTCGCAAGTCGAGCAGAGCCGCCACCGATGCGACTGCCCGCCCCACGTATGTGCCTGTCTGCGCGATTACTGCGGGGGTCGCTTCGGCTGCAGGGCGTCCCGTCATTGCTGCGATGGCCGTTCCGGATGCGACTGCCTCTAGGCAACCGCGTGAGCCGCACTTGCACTCGCGACCGTCAGGTACGACGTTCACGTGCCCGATATGGCCTGCGTTGCCGGTGTTGCCGTCGAGCAGACGGCCGTCGCAGATGATCCCGCCGCCGACCCCCGTCGACACCACCATTCCGATGACATCGCGGTAACCGGCTGCCGCACCGCACCATGTCTCACCGAGCACGATCGCCTTTGCATCATTGTCGACGAACGTCGGGAGACTGGTCTGCTTGGCGAGCATCGAACGCAACGGAAAGTCGTTCCACTCTTTGATGTGCAGGTTTGACACCTTGTCGCCTTCGTCGGACATTGGTCCGCCGCAGCCAACACCACACGCGACGAGTTCGAAATCTGTCGCGTTCGTGCGCACACGATCCACCAGAGCAGCAAGTGCCTCCCAGACGCCCCGCATCGGCGTCTCGCAACGATCTTGCTTGACGACTCGGCCCTCGGTCGTGACGACCCCGCAGAGCATCTTGGTGCCGCCGATATCGACGGCGAGGTACGCCCGAGTTATTGCTCGCGACCCATCTTGTCGCGGAACTGTTTGGCTTGCTCGCGCGTGGACCGCAACATGCTGCTCAAGTCTCGCACGCCCACTTTGCCCATCGTGCGCAATTCGCGCTCGATGATGAGAACGCACGCCAGCATCAGCGCAAAGCCGGCAAAGCCTGCCGCAAAGTGGAGTTGCAGACCGACGAACACGAGCGCGAGCGACAGAATTGCGCCGAGTGCCGCCCAGCGAACCTTCTTCACTGCCGGTCGGTAGAGGCCCGAAGGCGAAACGGCCTGCACGAATCGCTCGTCGCTCTCGAGTTGCGCCTCGATCTCCCGAAGTTTCTGCACTTCTTCGTCAGACAGCGGCATCTTGGCACCCCCTCTCGACGAACCTCAATATTCTCAGCTGAGCCCGTGTCGAATCCATCGCTTGCGAGCGTAGTAGGGGTCTCTCGGTCCGCACCCCGACTGATGTCATTCTCTGCGCGGCCCCCACGGCGTGCCTTCGGTTTCATCCAACGCCCCGGTACTGATTGCCCCGTCGCCGAAACGCTCGCGAATGCGATCAACCGCCCGCGAAGCTTCTCGCCAGTCTCCAAAGGTCTGGCTTGACCCTTCGTCAAAGAGACTCAACTGCGGGTCAGGTTCGGCGAAGTTCCGGGCGCTCACTCCGGCCAATCTCACCCCAGTGCCAACGTCGACCTGGGCCAGCAGTTCGTCGACCACCGCCATGATCGCCTGCGACGTGTCGACTGCGTCATCGACGGTCTTAGCCCGCGTGATGTTGCTGAAGTCGCCGAAACGAATCTTGAGCGTGATCGTTCGTGCAGAAAGACCGTGGTCTCGACACCTGCGAGCCACGGTGTCTGCCATGCGCAGCAGGTTGCGCCGAATCTCTCGCTCGTCGGTGAGGTCGTCGGCGAAGGTCTCTTCGCTGCCGATCGACTTTGCTTCGCGCTCTGGCTCTACGTCGCGATCGTCGATCGCACGACTCAGTTCGTAGAGATGTTGGGCATGGCCTTCCCCGACTGCCAACTGGAGGACGCGCAGTTCACACGCGGCAATGTCGCCCACGGTGCGCAGTCCGATGCGGTGCAGTTTCTCTAGAGTGACGGGCCCGACACCCCAGAGCATCCCTACTTCGAGCGGATGTAAGAATTCGACCTCGCCACCCGGCGGCACCTCGAACACGCCGGGGCCCGGATCGATTCGTTCTCGCGTGGCGCGAGGCTTGGCGAATTCGGTCGCCAACTTGGCGATGAACTTCGAAGTCGCAATACCGACGCTGCTTGGCAAGCCGACTATTTCGCGCACAGCGTCTCGAACCTGCCTGGCGATGTTCTTAGCGTCTCCAAACACTCGGCGGGCTCCCGTCACGTCGAGGAACGCCTCGTCAAGCGACAATCCTTCGACGAGCGGCGTGAATTCGCGGAAGACTGCGAACACCTTGGCACTTACTTCGCCGTAATACTCGTGATCACCGTCAAGGAACACCGCATTGGGGCACAAGCGGCTGGCTATTGCCGAGGCCATGGCCGACTTGACACCGAACTGCCGGGCTTCGTACGACGCAGCAGCCACCACACCCCGCTTCGCTGAACCTCCAACTACCACGGGCTTGCCGGCGAGTTCGGGGCGCCGTAACAGTTCGCACGCGACGAAGAACGCGTTCATGTCGACGTGCAGAATGCTGCGTGTCGCAGATTTTTCGTCAAGTGCCGACATGCGGGCAACGCTAGTAATACCGTGTTGAGGCGATGAACGAGCGTCCGCTCTCTGCACTCCCCTCACGAACGGCACGGGCAGTCGCCATTGCGACCGTTCTCGTGGCGGGTCTCGCAGGAGGTGCGATTGGTTACGCATTGGTCGACGTGCAGTGCACTGGCGAGTGCGACGTGCCGACCGGGCTCGGCATGTTAATTGGGTCGGTGTCGTTCGCCGCTGGCATGAGCGTCGTGGCGGTGCTGGGGCTCCGGGCAGTCGGCGAATGGCGTGAGCGTGGCGACAAGTAACTCCCCCGAAGACTTGCTTCGACTCGCGCAAGACCTCGCGCGACTCGCCGGCACGCACGCGCGAGCGGGTCGCGCACAAGGCATGCATGTGATCGGCACGAAGTTGACCGACACGGACATGGTGACGAAGTTCGATCGAGAGTCGGAAGCGATGATCGTGTCGGGGTTGCGCGCTGCCCGACCAGACGACTCCATCATTGGCGAGGAAGGCGCCGGGCATCGCGGCCTGTCGGGCATCGAATGGCACGTCGACCCGATCGACGGCACCACGAGTTTCATGTACGGTCTGCCCACCTGGTGCGTATCGATTGGCGCACGAGATGAAGCGGGCGGTCTCGTCGGCGCGGTCTACATGCCCGACCTCGACGAGATGTTCTCTGCGCGACGCGGCGGCGGGGCGACGCTCAACGACAAACCCATCTCGTGCTCTTTGCAGACCCAAGCGAACATGGCGCTCGTTGCGACGGGTTTCAGCTATACCCCGGCGCACCGCACGGTGCAGTCGCGGCGCGTCACGGAGTTCATCCATCTGATTCGGGACGTGCGGCGCATGGGCGCGGCGGCAGTCGACATTTGTTTCGTTGCGTGCGGTCGACTCGACGCATACTTCGAGGAGAATCTGCACAGCTGGGACGTGCTCGCCGCAGAGCTGATCGCACGCGAAGCTGGCGCACGTTGCGGTGACTTCAGCGGTGGCCCGCTGCGACCTGCCGAGGTGCTGGTCTCTGCGCCGGGCGTGTTCGATGCGTTGTCCGCGATGCTCGTCGCGGCTTTACGCAAGCATCCCCACATGTAGCGCCCAGCACTACCTTGGAGCGTCGTGGGAACGCGCATCCTCAGCGTCGAAGACGATGAACGCATCCGCACCTCCGTGCGTTTGGCACTCGAAGACGAAGGCTGGACGGTCGACGAGGCGGCCACCGGCGAACAAGCAGTCGCGCTCTTTGCGGCAAACCCCGCCGACGTCGTCTTGATCGACATCATGCTCCCGGGCATCGACGGATTCGAATTGTGCCGCCAGATTCGTTCGACGAGCAACGTGCCCATCGTGATGGTGACTGCCCGCAGCGACACACACGACGTGGTGGCCGGCCTCGAAGCAGGAGCCGACGACTACATGACCAAACCGTTCGCACCGAAGGAGCTCTCGGCCCGAATTCGCGCCCTCCTGCGGCGGGTGCGACCAGTGGAGCAAGCCGACCACGCCGTGATGGAGTTCGGCGACTTGCATGTCATCCCCGCCGAAGGCCGAGTCACACTGCGCGGCGAGGACGTGCCGATCACCAAGACCGAGTTCAAGTTGCTCTGTGTTCTCGCCGAAGACCCGAGCGGGGTGTTCAGCAGAGAGACGCTGCTCAAGAAAGTCTGGGATTACGACTATTTCGGTGACGGCCGGCTTGTCGACGTACACGTGCGTCGATTACGCATGAAGATCGAGGTCGATCCGGCGAATCCTCGACACGTCGTCACCGTTCGCGGTCTCGGCTACCGACTGCAGTCGTGACCAGTCCGATTCGTCCGGCTCCGCCGAGGCGATCCTCCCGACTCCGCGCCTTCATAAGACGTTGGACCCCACGGCGGGTCGGTGTGCGCACGCGCATCCTCCTTACGTTCGTGGTCGGCTCGATGGTGCTGTCCGGCGTGCTCTTCTTTCTTACCTACACCTTGACTCGCTCCAATCTTCGTGCGCGCGAAGGCGAACTCGGCCTGAGCAACCAGCTCATCACCGAGACCCTTGGCAGCGTGCGCGCTTCGCTGATACTCGCCACGATCATTACCGTGCTCGTCGGCCTGATGCTCGGCATCGTGTCGAGCGAGCGCGTCGTTCGACCGCTCGCAGGAGCTGCCGACGCTGCTCGGGCGATTGCCGAAGGTCGCCTCGACACCCGCCTCGAACCCACTGACGACCCCGACCTCAACGCGCTGACTGACTCATTCAACGACATGGTCACCCGCCTACAAGATCGAGTCGAACGCGACGCACGGTTCGCCAGCGACGTGAGCCACGAACTTCGCTCTCCCCTCATGACGCTCGCTGCTTCGGTGGAAGTGCTCTCGTCTCGTCGCGACGAACTCACCGAACGAAGCCAAGCCGCGCTCGACTTGCTCGTGGCCGACGTCGCACGATTCAGCGGTCTCGTCGAAGACCTGCTCGAGATCTCGCGATACGACGCCGGCGCAGTTCGCATCAACCGTGACACGCTGAAAGTCGGCGAACTGGTGGAGCAATCCGTTCGCGCGAGCAGTCTTCCCCGCACGACCGTGGTCATCGACAAACGCTGCAAACAGATGGTGCTGAACGGTGATCGCAGACGCCTGGGTCGAGTGGTGGCCAATCTCGTCGACAATGCGCGGATTCACGGCGGTGGAAATGCGGCGGTACAGGTGCTTCCCGCCGAAGATTCCGCCTCGCACGTGTGGATCTGCGTCGACGATTCTGGCGAGGGCGTGCCCGACGGCGACAAGGAGCGCATCTTCGAACGATTCTCGCGCGGGGCCGGTGCCAGCAAGCGCGGAGCTGGAGAAGGTGCGGGTCTTGGCCTCGCGCTGGTACGCGAACACGTCCGCTTGCACGGCGGACGAGTCTGGGTGGCGGCGCGCCGTGATGGCTCGCCTGGCGCTCGCTTCGTCGTCGAGCTTCCCTGCGAATCGCTCAACTAATCTCGCGCCATGGCAGCACCTGCAGGCGTCGTGCTCGCCATCGATGCGGGTACCACCGGGGTGCGCTCGCGCGCGATCTTCGCTGACGGCCGCCCGTCGATCGCTGAATACAAAGAATTCTCCCAACACTTCCCGCAACCCGGCTGGGTCGAACACGACGCAGAAGAAATCTGGCAAGCGGTGCGAGCCACCCTTCAGTCCGTCTGCTCGCAAATCAGCGAATCGATTGCCGCGATCGGCATTACCAACCAGCGCGAGACCATCGTCGCAATCGACCGCAAGACAGGTGCGCCGCTCCATTGTGCGATCGTGTGGCAAGACCGCCGCACTGCGGCTCGCTGCGACCAGCTCGCACCGCATCTCTCTCGCGTGCGCGAAACGACCGGTTTGGTGCTCGACCCGTACTTCTCTGGCTCAAAGGTGGAGTGGCTGCTACGCAACACCGACGTATCGAGGAACCCCAATCTTGCCTTCGCCACCATCGACGCATTCATCATCCATCGCTTGACCGGTGGCAGTTCTTTCGCGACCGACGTATCCAACGCATCACGCACGATGCTGTTCGACATTCGTGCGCTGCGCTGGAGCAATGAAATGTGCTCGATGTTCGGTGTCGACCAGAGGACGCTCCCCGATATCGCCCCGTCGAGCGGCCGTATCGGAACGACGATCAAAGACGGCGCAATTGCGGCCGGCATACCCGTGAGCGGAGTCGCCGGCGACCAGCAGGCAGCACTCTTCGGCCAGGCGTGTTTCTCCCCCGGCAGCGCCAAGAACACCTACGGCACTGGCAGCTTCGTTTTGTTGAATGTCGGCTCGACGTGCCCGGCACCGACCAAAGGAATGCTCACGACCGTCGCCTGGCAGATCGGCGCGCAGCCCGCCACGTACGCCCTCGAAGGAGCGATCTTCGTGACCGGCGCCGCAATTCAGTGGTTACGCGACGGAATCAACATCATCTCGTCGGCAAGCGAGGTCGGCCCACTCGCCGAGAGCGTCACTGATTCGGGCGGCGTGGTCATCGTGCCGGCTTTCACCGGCTTGGGCAGTCCGTGGTGGGACGCCTACGCACGCGGAGCAATCTTCGGCATCACGCGCGGCACCACGCGAGCCCACCTTGCTCGTGCCGTGGTGGAGTCGATGGTGCACCAGACGCGCGACGTGGTGGATGCAATGACGAGCGCCTCTGGTGTTGCGATACGCGATCTGCGTGTCGACGGCGGCGCTGCAGTGATGGATCTCATGCTGCAATTGCAGTCCGACCAACTCGGCGTCGACGTGCTGCGACCCACCGAGCTCGAGACCACCGCCATGGGTGCGGCGTATCTCGCTGGTCTTGCCGAGAACGTGTGGGGCTCCACCGACGACATTGCGCGCCGATGGGCGCTCGAACGACGGTTTACTCCCATGGCTGAGGCCGCGGCGCGAGATGCTGCGCACGCGCAGTGGTTGCGGGCAGTCGAACGCTCGCGCGGCTGGGCGCAGCCCTGATTGCTCGGCGCAGCCCTGATTACTCGGTGCAACCCTGATTATTCGCGGGTCGGCGCGGGATTAGAGCTTCGGCAAGCCGTGGTCGAGATTGCGAATCGCTTGGTGGATTCGCTGTTCGTTCTCGATGAGGGCGAACCGCACGAAGCCCTCACCGCCCGGCCCGAAACCAGAGCCTGGTGACAAGGCGACGTTGCATTCGTTCACCAGGTGGGAGCAGAACTCGACGGAATTCATCTCGCGATACGGCTCCGGGATCGGCGCCCACACGAACATCGACCCGCGCGGCGACGGAATCGACCAGCCGATTCGCTCGAGGCCATCGATGAGCACGTCGCGACGGGATTGATACGTCTTGCAGACCTCGACTGGAAAGTCCTGAGCTTCATTGAGCGTGACGGTCGCAGCAATCTGGATCGGCTGGAACGTGCCGTAGTCGAGGTATGACTTCAACTTGACGAGTGCCTGCACTACCTGGGTGTTGCCGACGAGGAATGCGCACCGCCACCCCGCCATCGAGAATCCTTTCGTCATCGAGTAGAGCTCCACTGCGCATTCCATGGCGCCCTCGGCCTGCAAGATCGACGGCGGTTCGTAGCCGTTGAAACCCATGTCGGCGTAGGCAAAATCGTGCACGACGATCATGTCGCGCTCGCGGCAAAAATCGACGACTCGCTGCATGAACGCGAGGTCGACGGTGGCGCCAGTCGGGTTGTGCGGGAAGGAGATGACGAGCACGCGCGGCTTGGGCCATCCGACTTCCCACGCCTTGTGCAAGGCGTCGAAAAATTCTTCTTGGTATTCGACGTCGACATCAGTGGCAGAGAGCAGGCGACGCTGGCTACGCATCGGGATTTGTCGTAGATCCGCACCGGCAAAGAGCGGCCCGAAGATATGGATGGGATAGCTCGGGCTCGGCACGATCGCGGCGTCACCTGACTCGAGCAGCACCCACATGAGGTGGCTGAAGCCCTCTTTCGACCCGATGGTGTTCGTTACCTGCAACTCGGGGTCGAGGGTCACGCCAAACTTGCGGTCGTACATCCCGGCGACGGCCTCGCGCAACTTCGGCAGACCGCGCGACAACGAATACCGGTGGTTCTTCGGGTTGTGCGCCGCCTCCGCAAGTTTCTCGACTGCGATCTGCGGCGAGGGAATGTCGGGATTTCCGAATCCGAGGTCGATGACGTCGTCGCCGTCGCGGCGAGCGGTGATCTTCAGGTTGTTGATGATCGTGAAAACGTACGGCGGCAAGTTGCTGATGCGCCGAAAATCCACCCAGACAGCCTAAGCAGGCGACGTGAGCGGCAGGAGTGCTGCACCAATCGCACCGGCGTGCTCGCCGAGCTGGGCGACCCGCAAGTCGGGATGCTCACGTTGCTCGGGCGAGTAGAGCGTCTCGACAAACCATCGGCGAACGAACGGCATCATGACGTCAGCGGCTTCCGAAACGCCGCCGCCGATCACAATCACGTCCGGGTCGCTCACGTTGGTGAGATTCGAAAGCCCGATCGCCACCCACCGTGCCCAAGCCTCAATCACGGTCAGCGCATCTGCCTCGCCGGCGCGACCTCGCGCGAAGACGCTCTCGCCGGGCTCACCCGAAGAAAGCATCTTGAGCCCGCGCCCCGACGCGTAGACCTCCCAGCAGCCCTTTCGACCGCAGGTGCATCGAGGGCCGTCGGGGTTCACGACTACGTGGCCGATCTCACCGGCAAAACCGTTGACGCCTCGTTGCACGATTCCGTCGAGCACGTGTCCGCCGCCGATGCCGGTGCCGAGCGTGACCATCCACATGTTCTTGGCACCGCGACCCGCACCGAACCGCCATTCCGCGAGCGCCGACAGATTGGCGTCATTGTCTACATAGACGCGTCGGCCGAGGCGGCGCGAGAGTTCAGGGCCGACCGCCACGTCGACCGAGCCAGGGATATTGGGCGAGGCACGCATCACCCCGTCGAGTGTGATGAGGCCGGGAATTCCGACGCCGAGTGAGTCGAATGTTCCGAGCTCACCGACGAGCACCTCGAGCGCGTCGACAAGCTTGTCTGCTCGCGGCGTCGAGTGCCGCACCTGTTGCAGGATGTCGTGCTCACTCGTGATGTCGAGTCGTGCGTCGATCACGACTCCGAGACACTTCGTGCCTCCAACGTCTACCCCCGCAGCGCGACTCACTGCGCTATCTGTGCGACCTACGGCGCTTTCTGCGCAACTTGCGGCCTGGTGCGAGTCGTTCACGACTCGGCGCGAGTCTTCAATTCCTTCAATGTGTGAAGAATGCGCACTTCAGCTCGACGCTTCACGAAACCCGGCAGCGGAACGATCAGTTCGATCTTCAGCGAATAAGTGACGCGCGTTCCCGCACCCTCGGCGGCAAAGTCGTACGCACCGTCAATCACCCGCATGATGTCTCCCTGGGCGAGCGACCAAGACAACCGCTCTGGTGCCTGCGAATAGTCGTACGCGAGGGCGTAATGCGTGCTTCGCCCGAGCGCACTCGCGCGATACTCCACTTTCGTCGCTCGACCTTGCTGGTCACGCTCGAGAACGTTCGCTTCTTTCACGTCATGCGCCCACTCGGGGTAGCGCTCAAAGTCGACGGCGACGTCGAAACAACGCTTGGGGCTCGCGGCGATGGTCTCTGTCTCGGTCGCTTGGTCGAGCACGGCTCAGAGACTAGTTCACGTCTCCAGGCAGGCGCGGAGACGGGCGACGAGAACCGAATAATCGAACTCCGTCGACGCGCGCGAGCGCGAGGCCATCGCCATCCGGTTGCGAGTTGCATCGTCTTCGAGCAGCGCTTCGAGCCGTCGTGCCACTGCATCGACGTCGGTCGGTACGGAGATCACGTATCCCGTCTCTCCGTCGACCACTGCTTCAGCGGCTCCCCCGCTGTCACCGGCAATCTGCGGCACCGCGCAGGCTGCTGCTTCGGCAAAGACGATGCCAAAGCCCTCTTGTTCGAGTCCGCCCCAGCGATTGCGGCACAGCATCATAAAAACGTCGGCGCAGCCGTAGAGCAACGGGAGGTCGTCTTCGCTCACTCGTCCGAGCAGTCGCACCGGTGCCCCCGTCTCTTCGATGAGCTTTTGCAGGCGACCCCGATCTCGACCGGTGCCGCCGATCAGCATCGAGAGACCCTCCAGTTTGTGGACGGCGTCCGCAGAGCGATTCGTTTCTCTCGACCGTCGGGCGACTTGGGCGACGGCGCGGATCGCCACGTCGAAACCCTTACGCGGCACGAGACGGCTCACTCCCACGATGAGCGGAGCATGCGGCGCCACACCAAAGCGTTCGCGCGCCGCCCGCCGCTCAGCTGCGTCCAACGGGCGAAAGCGTCGCGTGTCGACCCCGGGCGGTATCTGCACGAGGGAGAGCTCGCGACCTGCGGCGCGCCTGGCTTCAGCTGCTGGATATCTGCCCGAGGCCAGTACGTGTTTGGCGCCGCGCAGCACGTGCGCGAGTGCCTGGCGTGACCCGGGCAATCGACCGGGCACCGTGATCTCCGCTCCATGCACCATCACGCTGTACGGCAGCGAGAGCGAGCGCCCAACCAAGCCAAGTGGCAATGCCGGATCGAGCACCACGTGTTGGGCCCCGGTTTCGCGCGCGAGTTGCTCGATGCGCCGCACCATCACGGGGTGCGGCAGCAGCACTGGCTCACGGATTCGCTCGACTCGAAACGCCTGTTGGGCATCGAAAGCCTGTGATCCCGCGTATGGGCTCGTGAGCACGGCGAACGAAGCAGGGTCGAGGCGTCGCCACAGCTCCCACAGCATGTTCTGGATGCCGCCCACCTTTGGCGGAAAGTCGTTGGTGACGAGCAGGTGTTTCACACGAGTTCGTCCACAATGAGGTCGGCAAGACCGAGGCGCTTCGCCGCCCACTGCGCATGTTCGCGAAGCAATTCGTCATCACCGTGGATGTATCGCGCGAGAATCGTGACCGCCTCGTCGCGCGAGATGCCTTTCGCTGACCCCGTGCCGTCATGGCTCAAATTGCCGATGGTCGCGCCGGAGTTTCCTAGCACCAGCAGCGCATTGCGCCGCACCCAGCGTGGGTTGCGATCAGCCACGTACCACGCCCCCACCGTCTGCAAAACCTGTTCGTCGCTACCAGTGAGCAGTTCTACGACGTCCACCGTGGATCGCTCGTCACCAGTCGTGCGGTCGATCGTGCGACGCATGGTCGGCGGGCACGCTTCTTGGCAGTCGTCGCATCCATATATACGTGTGCCGAGCGCTTCGCGATATGCGGCATTGAACGTCCCCGGTTTTTGCAGAAGCCACGCGAGGCAGCGCCGAGCATCGACGACGCCGGGTTCGACGATTGCTCCGGTCGGACAGTTGTCGATGCACCGATTGCACGAGCCGCACCCGTCGGCAACGACTCGCTCGGTAGTCTCGAGCTTCGCGGTCGTCACGATGCATCCGAGCACGAACCAACTGCCGAGACCTTCGAGCAGCAGGTTTGCGTTCTTGCCGTACCAGCCGAGCCCGGCACGGTACGCAACCTCGCGGTCGACGAGCGAGTTGTCGTCGGCGAAGACGGTCGCACGGTATCCGTCACGTTTCAAGCGTTGCGCTGCGACACGGAGGGCGTCGCGCAGCGGCTCGTAGTGATCGCTCCACGCATACCGAGCGATGCGCGCCGGCACGGCTCTGTCGCCCGCGCCGCTTGCTCCCGTTGAGTAATACGATCGTGCCGCCACGATGATGCTTTGGGCACCTTGCACCGACATCGTCGGTGTCGTCGAACGCTCAGGATTGCGAAACGTGAATTGCATCGTGTCGTGCCGGCCTGCCGACATGCGCGATTCGAGTTCTGCGCGTGCCCGCAGGAGCGGCTCGGCACTCGTCACGCCGACGCGGTCTGCACCAGCTGATCGCACGAGGTGCAGCAGCTCGGCGGTGTAGGTCTCGCCTGACATCCCGCTTAACGCTACGCAGCGAGACCTCGCATCGATGAATACCTAGGCGCTTTTTTGGTGTCGCAGTCGAGGCACCAACCCCGCCTTGGCAAGCACGGCAAGGGTGCGCAGCTCCTCATAGTCGAAGATCACGGCTTCGGGCTCGGGCTCACCACACAGCGCGGTGACAAGACAGTCGCTGCACGCGTCGGTGTCGCGCATCACGCAACTCTCGCAGGTGATCAGCGTGGTGTTTCGGGGCACTTCGGGGTGGATGTGCATGCGACCACCGTGACGAACGGGTGTCACAGAGAATCGGCGTCACATCTGCAGCCCACCGCCGCACACCCCTCTGCGAAACTTGAATCGTGAGCATCGACATCATCGAAGACGGCATGCCCTGCGACTATTGCGGCACGCTCATTCAATTCTTCGACGAAGACTTCGTCATCTGCCCCGAGTGCGGCGCCGAGTTCTGGAACATGGATTACACCGGCGAGCATCCCGGCGACCGGCCAGACAACCTGCTCTGACCACTTGGGCGATCAGCAGTCACGGTTTTCGACCGACAGCAGGCACGAGGCCACATTTCTCCCACCTGCGTGCGTAGAGAAAGCATCATGACAACACTCACCTCGCCAACATCCATCAGTTCCGACCTCATTCCTACGATCGTCAACCTCGAAGAGGCACGCGAGATGTGCCACCAATTCGGCTCGGTGATTACCGCAGGTCCGTCGCTCCGCGAAGTGCTCGACTTCGCCCACCCCGACCACAAAGTCGTCGAGTTCGACGACGTCACCTCTCACCACTTCGGATACGTTCCTCCAACGTTCGACCAGGTCGAAGAGATGGTGCGATGGGGCGAGGGGCGAACGAATCTTCTCGTGCACTGTCACGCAGGCATGTCTCGCTCGACTGCAACCGCGTGGGGCATCGCAATCGCGAACGGGTTCGATGCGCAAGAAGCCTTCGATCTGCTGAAGGGCAACCACCCCGTGCAAACGCACTACGTGCAACGCGGCGGCAAACAGGTCATGGAGTTGCGCGATCCCCGACCGTTCATCCCCAATCGATTGATCGTCAAGCACCTCGAGACGTTGTTCAACATGAAGCCCGGCACCCTTCGGCGCATTCTCGACAACGCCAACTAAAGAGCACTCACCGATCCGCGCGAGGCGGCTAGCTCACCACGGGACCGCTTGCATCAATCCGCAGTCGGAGCACCTGACCATTTCGCGGAAGTGCTGCTGCGACGCGATCGACGCGGTCAGAGTCGACCAAACATGCCATCGTCGGCCCAGAGCCCGAGAGCCACGCCGCCCAAGCGCCAGAGTCCATCGCTGAGCGCAACGCTCGCTTGGTGTCGGGCACCATCGCGAGACGCACATCCTGGTGCAGACGGTCTTGGGTGGCGTCACGAAGGGCGTCCGTATCGCCTGTCGCGAGTGCCGCGACCAGCAGCGATGACCTCGACACGTTCCACACTGCGTCGCCCATCGATACTGTCGGCGAAAGTTTCGTGCGCGACTCCTTCGTGCTCGTGGTGCTCTCTGGTACCCAGACGACTATTTCGCCGTGCACGGCCACCGGAACACGAATTGCCCGACCGGCTGCCGCGACGGTGAACCCGCCCAGGGCAGAAGCAGCTGCGTTGTCCGGGTGTCCCTCAAGTTCTGCAGCGGTGCGAAACGCAGACTGCCGCGCGTCGTGCGAGTTTGCCGCAACCACGCCTTCGCGTTGCGCGAGTGCGAGCAGTGCGCCGGCCACACGCGCCGCACCACTGAACCCAAGGCCGCGCCCCATCGGAATGCGGTCCTGCGACCAGATGCTGCCGTTGCCCCCACCCTGACGAAAGGCAACGGTCGCCGGATGGTTCGCGTCGCACACTCGGGCGTTGGCAGGTTGCAGTCGGTTGACGACTCCCGCTTCAAGCCGCATCGAGAGAGCGAGTCCGAGCGTGTCGAAACCGGAGCCAAGGTTTGCGGTGCTCGCCGGCACGGAGACACGAATCACGAACTCAGCGTAGTTTCACGAGAAGTCGACGGACCCAAGCCCGTCGCGCTCAAGGCTGACGCACCCGTGAAAGCTTTACCACGAACGCCAACTTCGCCCCCAACGCGGTGACGTACGACGGAGATACGCCGAAAAACGCTGGTGACGGTCTTCGATCACTTCGGGCAACACGGTGAACCGAACCAGAACCGGCTGACGGGTTCTCTCTCCAGCGCGCGAACGTTCGGACGATCCGCCTCAGGCGCCCGAGCGTTGAGTCGCCGCGGCCACCGACTCCAGCACGGTGCGCGCAGCCAGGCTCGTTATCGATGCATCCGCCAACGTGACCCCGGCCTGGAGAGACGTTGCCGCCCCGGCAAGGCGCAGTGCCACTGCCGAATTCAACACGACCACGTCGCGAATCGGGCCCTGCAAACGGTTCTCAAGCACGTCCCGAACGACTTGCGCATTGTGCGACGGGTCGCCGCCGCGCAATTGGTCGTTGCTCGCAGTCGGCAACCCGACATCTCGTGCTTCGATAGTGCACTCAGCCTGCACCGATCCGCCGTGAGTCGTGATGGCGCGATTCGGACCAGCCAACGACAGTTCGTCGAGACCTCCATGACCGTGCACAATCATCGAGGCTGCGGTTCGTCGCGCAAGCACCGCAGCCATAGTTCCCATCCGCTGCGGGTTGGCGACACCAACCAACATGTGTGCCACTGGCGCGGGGTTCGCCATGGGGCCGAGGAGGTTGAAGATGGTCGGTATTCCCAACTCGCGTCGCACTGGTGCAACGTGACGGAATGCAGGGTGAAACTTCTGCGCAAACACGAATCCGAAACCCGTCTTGCGCACGCACTCAGCAACCTGTTCGGGTGAGAGTTCGATGCGCACCCCGAGCGCTTCGAGCACGTCAGCGGTGCCGCACTTGCTGCTCGCCGATCGGTTGCCGTGCTTGCAGACGGGCACTCCAGCGCCGGCGACCACAAGCGACGTCATTGTCGACACGTTGACCGAGCCACTCTTGTCGCCGCCCGTGCCGACGATGTCGATGCTTCGTGAAGCAATGTCTTCTGGTAATTCGATCGGTGTCGCGGCCTCTCGCACGGCGGAGAGAAAGCCGCCGAGTTCGTCGGGTGTTGCCTCATGCTCGTTGTAATCGAGCAGAAAGCGCTTGATCTGTTCAGCGGATTGCTCTCCGCGCAGGATGCTGCGCATCGCGCCGCGGGCCTGGTCTGTGGTCAGCAGTTGACGTCGAGATTCTGCCGTACCCACTCGTTCAGTCTGGCGGTCGAGGTCACTGCTTCCGCCAACCAAGTCGGGCGCGACGCGCGCGCTGGCCCGGCGGACCCGCTTTCGCGAGCCCGCCGGTGTTCTTTTCCCAGGGGGGTCTAGAGGCTGGAAACGTCAACCGTCGGCGGCACGATGACCTGGTCGATCACGTGAATCACGCCGTTGCTGGCAGCCACATCGACTGCCACCACGTTCGCGCCGTTGACTTTCACGCCACCGTCGGTGGTGATTGCGATGGTCGAACCCTCAACGGTTGCGACATCACCGGCAGTCACGTCGGTAGACATGACCTGACCGGGCACCACGTGGTAGGTGAGGATGGCCGTCAGAACTGCGACGTTCTCTGGGAGGAGCAACTTCTCCAAGAGACCTTCAGGGAGCGCATCGAAGGCTGCGTTCGTCGGGGCAAAAACAGTGAACGGTCCGGCACCCTGGAGCGTCTCCACGAGACCAGCTGCCTGGATGGCGGCTACGAGCGTCGAGAAGTCAGGATTCCCGCTAGCAACGGCAACGATGTCGCCGGCTTTGGCAACTTCTTCGGCCATGGTCTCTTCGGTGACCTCGGCAACGGTTTCCTCCGTCGCTTCGTCGTCGGATCCGCAGGCGGCGAGCACGAGTGCCGAAGCTGCGGCGATTGCAATGAGTTTCTTCTTCATGATGTTTCCTTTGGTGTGGGGTTCTCGTGGTCGACTGACCACGATTTAACACTAAACGACTGCCCAGCCTCGCACATCGTGTTCGAGTGCGACATTCGTCATAGCGAGACGCTGAGGGCTATCCCAAACGCAAGCGCTGACGTCACACGAATGTCCCGCTCCGAAGTATTGATGTCTTTCCGTCGCCCGGAGCGTGAGAGCGTCATTATTCGATGTCGATGCCGTATGCCTCGGCGACCACCTGCAGCGGATGTTTTGGCGTCTCGCCCGTGCACTCGGTGATCACGGTATTCGCAAGATGGCAGTCACCGGCGACGACGTCACCTTCTGCGGCTCGCACCATCTCGCCGAGCTTCTTTCCGATCGGAATGCTGAGTTCTGCATTTTCTTTACGCAAACCCCACATCCCGTCGATGCCTGAGCACTGCTCGACGAGGTTGATCTTTGCCCCAGTCAGTTTCATCAAGTCGCGGCTATTCAACTTGACATCTTGCGCCCGCAGATGGCACGGCGCGTGGTACGTGATTGCCGCAGGCACGTCACCAGTGAACCGCGTGTCGAGAGAGCACCCTTCCGTCATGTGCACTTTCATCAAGTACTCCGCTGCATCGAACGTGTGCTCTGCCACAAGCTTGGCATCCGGTCCCCCGACATAGTCGAGGTAGTCGTTCTTCAGCACATAGCTGCACGTCGGTTGCGGAACGACGATGTCATTGCCACTTCGAACTCCTGCCGCGAGCGTGGCGACGCTATCGACGGCCGCCCTGGTGAATGCATCGAGATCACCGGCGTGCAAGAACGGTGCGCCGCAGCATCCTGCCTCGGTGAGGCTGCACTCGATGCCGTTGTGCTCGTACACCTTGACGAGCGCTTTGCCGATCGCGGGCGCCTGGTATTCGACAAGACATGTGGGAAACACCGTCACGCTCCCCTGTTTCTTGCCGACTCGCACCTTAGGACGCTGCTTGAACCACGACGAAAACCGCTCGCGCGCGAACGTGGGCAGCAGGCGCACGCTCGAGACCCCGAGGGTCTTTTCCACCACTTTGCGGATGATCGAGCCCGGCTTGGCACCGACCAGCTTGTTTGCGATGGTTGCACTCGCGACAGATGCCTTGCCGATCGTGTCGGTGTTGCCGATGAATACTGTCGTCGCCTTGTCGCGCAACGAGACCTGGCCGTTCGCTCGACGCATTGCAACGGTACGCAGCATGAGACGCGGGAAGTCGACAGCCCATTCGTGCTGACCGGGGACGTAGGGGCAATGGACGTAACACAACTTGCACTGGAAGCACTCGTCATTGACGTGGTCTTGCTGCGCCGGCGTCATCTGGCCGGCGCCCCCGTCGCGACTGGAACCCCGATCGGCGCCCCCGTCGCGAACGGCTCCTTGATCGACGTAGCGAAAGAGCGTCGGGAATGACGGACACAAATTGACGCACGCCCCACATCCGTGGCACAGGTCGAACACCCGGGTCAGTTCTGCGCGCGTGTCCGCCTCGTCGAGATACAGCGGGTGGTGCGGGTCGTACGTGATGGTCATAGAGCTTGAGTCTTCGTGCGGTGATGAAGTCTTCCTGAGCCCGGCTCAGATCACACCATTCTCGCGTCGATGTCCGCACCACGTCCCACCCCTTCCACTTCTAGGCTCTGCGCCGTGAATCGCTCGGCTGCCCTCGCCCGATTGCGCAGCGAGACGTTCGACGTGCTCGTCGTGGGCGGCGGCATCACCGGAGCAGGAGTTGCGCTTGATGGTGCGGCTCGCGGTCTTCGGGTCGCACTCGTCGACCGGGCCGACTTTTCTTCGGGCACATCCAGCAAGAGCAGCAAACTCGTCCACGGCGGGCTGCGGTATCTCCAGCAAGGTGACATCGCCCTCGTCTACGAAGCGCTCTACGAGCGTCAGCGGCTGTTGCGCAATGCTCCGCACTTGGTGCGCACGTTGCCGTTCATGATTCCGGTGCTCACCAAAGACAGCGTCGTTTCGCGGAAGATCGCTCGTGCGCTCGGTTCGGCGTTGTGGATGTACGACTTGACAGGCGGTTGGCGTGTCGGCAAATTGCACCGCCGACTACGCGCCAAAAAGGCACTTGCCCACATGCCCACGATGAACGCCGACACTCTCGCTGCCGCGTATCTCTACTTCGACGCCGAGACTGACGACGCCAGGCTCACCCTCTCGATCATCCGTTCAGCGGTCGAACGTGGTGCGGCCGTTGCCAACTATTGCAGCGTCACCGAACTCAAGAAGGACCCGTCAGGTCGCGTCTCAGGTGCGTCGGTCACGACGCACGAAGGCGACTCGTTCACCATCACCGCGCGCGTGGTGGTGAACGCCACCGGCGTGTGGGGCGACTCGATGAGACGAATGGACGTCGGCGACGACTCGGTGACGATTCGACCGGCAAAAGGAATCCACATCACGGTGCCGTGGGAACGAGTTCGCAACGACATCGCCGTCGTGATACCCGTACCGGGCGACAAGCGCTCGCTCTTCGTCGTGCCCCACATGCCAAACGGCGACGGGACGTATCGATACACCTACGTCGGAACCACCGACACCGATTATCGAGGCAGCATCGATGACCCGCAGTGCACTCCCGAAGACGTCGACTACTGCCTGCGTGCGCTGAACAAGGCGATCTCCGGCAGCGGCGTCCCGCTCACCCGCGACGACGTGGTTGGTACCTGGGCGGGCTTGCGTCCGCTCGTCGCCGCGCAAGATGGCGGCGCAGCTAAGGGTCGCACCGCAGACTTGTCGCGCCGACACAAAGTGATGGTGAGCGACTCCGGAATGGTCACCATCACGGGTGGCAAGTTGACGACATATCGCAAGATGGCAGAGCAAACGGTGGATGCCGTGCTCGACCTGCTCGGTCGCCGCGCGCGCTGCACCACCAAACGGCTGAGCCTCTTTGGCGCCACCTCGCGCGACCGTGAAAACCACTTGGTGTCGCGCTTCGGCACCGAGGCTGAAGCGATTCGTGACCTCATCTCGAAAGACTCTTCGCTCGGCGCCCCACTCGTGACTGGGCTTCCGTACGTACGCGCCGAAGCGATTTACGCGGCCCGAAACGAGATGGTCGTCACGCTCGACGACGTCTTGTCGCGACGCACCCGCGGGTTGTTGTACGACCGTGACGCGTGCGTGCGAGCGGCCCGCGATGTCGCCGAGTTGATAGCTCCAGAACTCGGCTGGGATGCGGCCCGCACGGAGCGCGAAGTGCGGCACTTCGAAGACGTCTGTCGCCGCGAAGTCGCCGCCGCCCGCTGAGCCTGCCTACATCATTCGCCGCCGCCCACTTGACCGAGCGGTGCCGCGTGACAGAGTAAGTGGCGTGACACAACCGACGCCCCCAATCGAGTTCGGCGATGGCCATATCAGCCCGCGCTGGGCCACCCCATCAGCTGGTGTGAAATCATCAGGCGCGCAATCACCCAGCTCGGCATCACTCCTCGGAGAACTTGCCTCCATCTGCCCCGCCAGCACCGACCACACGCACCTCGCCGAGCACGCCCGCGACTGGTGGCCTCTCGCCATGCGTTGGGCGTTGCAGGCGCAGGTGCCTCAACTGCCGTTCGTCGTCGTCACGCCGCGCAACACCGACGAGGTTCGCCGAATCGTGCTCACCTGCTCACGACACGACTCGCCGCTCACGATTTCAGCTGGCCGCAGCGGCGTGAGCGGCGCTTGCGTCCCGATGTTCGGTGGTGTCGTGCTCGACACCACCGGCTTGCAGGGTGTGGTGTCCATTGATCGCACGTCAGGCATCGTCGAAGTGCTGCCCGGCACATTCGGCCCCGACCTTGAACGTGCGGTCGGCGAACACGGTTTGACCGTCGGGCACTTCCCGCAATCGTTCGACATCTCCACGGTGGGCGGATGGATCGCCTGCCACGGCGCCGGACAGTTCTCTACGCGCTACGGCAAGATCGACGACATGGTCGTCGGCCTCGAAGTAGTGCTTGCCGACGGCAGCGTCATCCGCACTGGTGGCGCGCCCGCCGCCGCCCACGGCCCCGACATCACGTCGATGTTCGTGGGCAGTGAGGGCACGCTCGGTGTCGTCACCCGTTCGTGGTTGCGGGCGCACGACGTCGCACCAGTGCGGCGAAAAGCCGCGTATTTCTTTGCTTCGTTCGCCGACGGAATCGAGGCGATGCGTGAGATCATTCGTGCCCACGCCACACCGGCGGTGTTGCGGTTGTACGACGCTGTCGAAGCCCAACGCAGCCATGGCGGCGACGGAAGCAACAGCACGCTCATCGTGCTCGACGACGGTGTCGAAGAAGTCGTCTCTGCGACACTTGCCGTCATCGACCGCTTCGCCCGTTCGCGAGGCGCAGTCGGCGCGCCAGACGAGCGCGTCGACCACTGGCTCGCCCATCGCAACGACACGAGCGGCCTCCAAGCGCTCACCAAGAAGGGTTTCGTCATCGACACGATGGAAGTCGCCGCACCATGGTCAAAGATCGGCGACGTTTACGACGAGGTGTCAACCGCCATCAAGAACGTCGTTGGCGCGCGAAGTGTGAGTGCCCATGTCTCGCATAGTTACCTTGACGGCGCGTGCATCTACTTCACCTTCGTCGGCCAAATCTCCTCTCGCGACATTGATGATGCCTCCACAGCAGAGCACGAACATCTCTACATTGCGATGTGGAATGCCGGCCAGCGCGCTGCACTCGCCGCCGGCGGCAATCTCGCCCACCATCACGGCGTCGGTCTCAATCGTGGGCGCTTCATGCGTGAAGCGCTCGGCGAAGCCTTCAACGTTCTGGTTGCGATGAAGCAGTCACTCGACCCGCGCGACATCTTCAACCCCGGCAAGTTAGGTTTGCCAACAGATCGCGGCGCTTTGCCCTGGGGCGCCGGCAGCTCCGATGTGATCAACGCACCAGACGACATTCGCGTCTCACGCGATGACAATCACAACCCGCGATGAGCGTTCTCGTCGTCGACGTCGGCACTACCGGCTTGCGCGCTGCGGTGGTTCGCCCCGATGCGTCGGTCGTCGGCTTCACGTACGAATCGCTTCCGCCGAGTAGTCCCTTCGCCGGACTCGTCGAATTTGACGGCGTCGCCATGCGCGATGCGGTGTTGCGCGTTGCGCGTGCCGCGCTCGCAGCAGGCGGGCCGGTTCGTGCCGTCGGCATCACCGCACAACGCGCATCCACCATCGTGTGGGATTCACGCGACGGCACACCGGTCGCACCGGGTCTCGGATGGCAAGACCTCCGCACGGTCGGGGAATGCATGCGCTGGAAGTCAGAGCGCGGGCTCGTCTTCGCTCCGAACCAGACCGCCACGAAACTGGAGTGGCTGCGCAAGAACGTCGATGCAGCGCGTTCGCCGCACGCTCGCGCCGGCACGGTCGACACGTGGGTCGCCGCCGTGCTCAGCGATTTCACGGTGCATGCGACCGACTCTTCGAACGCAGCGGTCACGGGTTTAGCTGACCACGCGTCGCTCTCCGCGCATTCGTGGTCAAGCACGGTGCTCGACGCGCTCGACATTGACCCGAGCATCCTGCCGACGATCGTGCCGACCATCGGGGTGGTCGGCGAAGCCCGTGCACTTCCTGGTGCGCCGCCCATCGCCGCGCTCGTCGGCGACCAGCAGTCCTCGCTCGTCGGGCAGGGTGGCGTCGTTGCCGGTGCCGCTAAGGCGACATTCGGCACTGGCGGGATGCTCGATGTCTATGCCGGCACTGCCACGCCTGCACATCTCGCCCGCACGTCCAACGGCACGTTTCCGATCGTCGTGTATTCGGAGGGCAACACCTTGCACTGGGGCTCGGAAGCGATCATGCTCACGGCCGGCTCAAATGTGGAGTGGTTGGTGAACGATCTTGGTGTGCTGCCTGATGCCAAGTCGAGCGACGGCGTCGCAGCATCGGTGCAGTCAACGGACGGTGTCGTCTATGTGCCCGCACTCATCGGCATGGGAACGCCTCATTGGGATTACGGCGCGCGCGGCACCCTGCTCGGCGTTACCCGCGGCACCACGCGTGCGCACGTGGTGCGGGCCGTGCTCGAGGGTATCGCCCATCGCGGTGCCGACCTGCTCGAAGCCACCGAACGCGACACGGGGCTGCACGTCGAGCGCTTGCGAGTCGACGGCGGCATGAGCCGCAACCACGTGTTCGCTCAGGCGCTCGCCGATGCGTCGGGTCGACCGATCGAGATTTGTCGCGATACCGAAGCCACGACGCTCGGTGCGGCATTCTTGGCCGGTGTAGCAACCGGCGTGTGGGGCAGCCTTTCCGAGGCGACATCGCTCGTCGCCCCGATGCGAGTGGTCGAGCCGCGCGACAGCACAGGCGGCACCCCACAAACATCCTTTTCGCGGGCACAATGGCACGAAGCGGTGCGGCGCTCGCGCGGGTGGATTCCCGAACTCTCCGCCCTCGACTTCTAAAGAGCGCCGCATCTATAGAGAGCCCTGCCGCGGTCCCGCCGACTATTCTTGGCATGGCTTTTCACCGCCAAAATCCGCTGATGTCTCTCCGCCCCGCCACGACCCCGCCCTCTCGGGCCGACATCGCGTTGCTCGCCTTCGCGAACGGTGCAGAGTGGGCAGCCCGCGACTTATTCGCAGTCGCCGCCGGCTTGGCCGCGTTCAGCGATGAAGAGAAGTCGGTCCTCGTCGGGTTCCACGACCACCATCGCGCGGCGGCGCAATCGCTGGCTGGTCTCATCGGCTCCGACGCACCCAACGTGCGCGAAGACGCCGTCTACAACGCATTCCGTTCGCGCCTCAGCGGCAGCGACAAGAGCGCCATCTACGACGCGCTGCGCGAGCTCGAGAACACCCTCGCCGCCACGCATACCTCTCTCGTCGGTGCACTCGATGGCACCGCGGGTTCGGCGCTCGTGGCGTCGATCATCACCATTCAGGCGCGTCAATCCGCCGTTCTCGCTCTCGTCGCCGAGCGGTCGCTCAATGATGCTCTTACCAACGACTCCGTCGCCCTCACCCCGGGAGCAACGTCGTGAACCGCTACTCACGTCGCCAGGTGCTGCGCTTCGGTGGCGTCGGCGTCGCCGGTGTCGTGCTCGCGGCATGCGGCAAACAGGCAAACGTGCCCGAGAGCGAGAACGTGGTGTCCGTCGGCGTGACACCTTCGAAAGTGACTCTGCCCAACGTCGAAGTCAACGACATCGTGCTGCTGCGCACTGCCGCATCGCTGGAATACAACGCCATCGACACGTACGACGCCGCAATCGGGCTCGGAGTGTTCAACGGCGCATTCATGCCGGCTGGCGAGATCGCCAAGCGCCTCCGCGACGACCACAAGGGCCACGCCGACGCCATCAACGGTCTCATCAACAAACTCGGCGGCGAGCCGTTCACCTGCGGCAACCCGCGCATCAACGAGGTGTATCTCTCTCCCGCTCTCGAACTCATCACCGACGAAGCCAACGAGAATCCCGCGCTCGACGTAGTAGTGCTCGCCCATGCGCTGGAGAACCTTGCCGCCCAGACCTACCAAGGCGTCGTCACGATGCTCTCCGACAAGTCGTTGCGTCAGGCCGCCATCACCATCGGGCAAGACGAGGCACGTCACGCGGCAGTGCTGGCGCAAGCGATCAACCCTGGTCTCGGCGGTATCTTGCCGAGCGTCAACCCTGACACCGGCAAGCCGAACATCGCCGCGGTGCCGGGGGCGTTCGGTCCGCTCACGCCAATCAACGTGACGGTTGGCCCCGTCGCTGCAGACGGTTCGCGCACATCGTTGAATCTCGAAACACCGAGCCTCAACTCGTTGATCTACGCCGGCGTCACCTGCGGCTGACCTGGTCGCACAGCCAGCGCCGCACCGCAC
Organism: Actinomycetota bacterium; assembly: GCA_041180605.1. GTDB lineage: Bacteria > Actinomycetota > Acidimicrobiia > Acidimicrobiales > Ilumatobacteraceae > F1-60-MAGs027. The sequence goes on from JBEGRF010000059.1 coordinate 44,373, forward strand.
GCACCGAAACCCGCTGCCGACCGCGTGATGGCGCGCTACTGCGCCTCGAGCTCGGCTACAAGGGCCTCGTAGTTCGCGACATTTCTCCATTTGACGTTCTCGTAACCGCGCACCAGCTCGGGCGCCGTAGCAAGCCGTACCGCGGCGCTGACGTCAACCTTCAGCCGACCGCCAGAGATGGCTTTCATTCGCTCGATGTACTCGTCTCTGAGACGACGCTCCGCTCGACGCAACGATGTGTACCCGAAAATGTCGAAGGGCGTACTGCGCAAGAACTTTGAGGCTGCGAGCAGTCTGAGCACCGGTCGCGTCCACTCGCCGAACTTCACTTTTCGTCGAACTCCGAGGCTCTGGAGTATCGGCGGCTGCAGGGCAAATGCGACGCGCCCGGACTCGCCGGCAAGTCGCTCTGCTACATGGTTCGGTTGCTCGAGCAACAACAGTCGCGCGACCTCGTATTCGTCTTTGTATGCCATCAGTCGGTACGCCTGGTCGACGACGGCCGCCACGAATCGTCCGCCTGCGTTCATCGTCGTATCCGCTGCAGCTGCCTCGGCCACGACCTCGAGATACGTCTTCGCCACGCGTCCGCTCTGCCACTCGGTGAGTTCACCACCGAAGCGCACAGCTCGCTTGGCGACTTCTTCGTTCAACTTCATCGTCGCAACGCTGCGCACTATCCATTCCTCTTGTTCGTGCGAGTCTGGTGTCGCGCTCACGCTCCGTGCCGAATGCACGCGACCGGCGTCAACGATGAAGAGTCGCCCGAGTGTCAGCGCCGCAAGGTTCGCGTCAACTGCGGCCCCGTTGAGTCGGATCGCAGCCTGCAGGTTCTCCAGCGAAATCGGCAGGGCACCTGCCTGCCATGCCATGCCGACGACGAACATGTTCGCAGTCACCGCGTTGCCGAGCAGTCGCGAAGTGATGTCGGATGCGTCTGCCCACCACTGTTTGCTGCGATCCGTCCGTGCCGCGATAACTTCTCGCAGCGCTGCGGGTGACGGCGCGTGCAGGTCGTGGTTGCCGATCATTGCGCCCGTCACACCGGCGGACGTCGAGCCGACCACGATCGTCGTTGCCGCCGCAGCCCGCATGCCGGGCTCCGACGCTGCGACCAATTGGTCGAGCGCAATAAGCACGTCGGCGCCGGAATCACCAATGCGACTCGACGAATGTTGTTCGGTACGCGAGAGTCGCAGGTCGCTGGTGACGGGTCCCGCTTTCTGCGACATGCCTGTCTGATCAAGGCCGCGCACCACGATGCCGTCGAGCTGCGCCGCCGTACCGATCACCTGCGCGACCGTCACCACACCGGTGCCACCGACGCCGACGAGCCGCACCCGCAGGTCGTCGAGCGTGACGATCGGGGTCGGTGCGGGCAGGGACGTTTCAAGCAACCGTGCGACTTCACCGCCGACACCCTTGATCTTGCGGCGGCGCAGCCGACGAATCCTCGGCTTGGTCTCGATGACGGTGAACGCCGGGCACTCGCCTTCGAGGCAGGAATAGTCGAGGTTGCACGTGGTCTGGTCGATTCGCGTCTTCCATCCGAAGTCGGTTTCGACGGGCTGCAGCGACAGGCAATTACTCACTTGCCCGCAGTCTCCGCAGCCTTCGCACACTCGATGATTGATCGCGAGCCGCTGGCTCGGTGTGGTGAGCAAGCCCTTCTTGCGCAGACGCCGTGCCTCCGCCGCGCAGTGCTGGTCGTGCAGCAGCACGGTGACTCCGCGTACGTCGGCGAGTGCACGATGCGCCTCGTCGAGGCGCTCTCGCGACCATACCTCTACCCCTTCGGGCAGGTCGAGTGTTCCGTACTTGTCGGTGTCGTCGGTGGTGACCAGCACCCGGGTGACGCCCTGATTGAGCAATTGCCGGCAGATTCTTGCGACGTCCAACTGCCCCGTCGGCGACTGGCCGCCAGTCATGCCAATGGCATTGTTGTAAAGCAACTTGTAGGTGATGTTGACGCCGCTCGCGACTGCTGCCGGCACGGCCAACTGCCCACTGTGAAAGAACGTGCCGTCTCCGAGGTTCTGCACGATGTGCGTCGTCTCGACGAAGGGTGCCATACCCACCCACTGCATGCCTTCGTTGCCCATCGGCGTGAGCCCGACCAAGTCGCCGACACGATCGCGATCCATCAAGAGAACGAGCGAGTGACAACCGATTCCGACGCCGACCGCCGTGCCGTCGGGTACCGCGGTCGAACGGTTGTGCGGGCAACCAGAGCAATAAAAGGGTGTGCGCTCCACCTCGAGACGAATGCGTTCCCGTGGCGGCTTAGGCGGCGGCGCAAGCATGTGGCCCACGTGCGGTGCCAGTCGCGAGCGCAATCTCGGCGCGATGATGTCGGCAACGAGCATTCCGTATCCGGGAAACAAGACGTTTCCGGTGTCGTCTTGCTTGCCCACCACGACCGGACGATCAGGCAACGAATAGAGCGCGTCCTTCACAAGTGTCTCTACGTTCGGGTTCTTTTCTTCGACCACGATGATCTCTCGCAGCCCGCGCGCGAATTCGCGCATCGAACCGGCGTCGAACGGCAGTGGCATCAACATCTTGAGCAGTCGCAAACCGGCGTGCTCAATCTCACGATCAGTGCGCAAGCCCAGCGCACGCAGCGCTTCGCGAACTTCGCCGTAGGTGATGCCCGATGCGATGATGCCGATCGTCGCATCGGCAGTACCGACGGTCACGTCGTTCAACTTGTTCATCCGCACGTAGTCGATGGCAAGGGGGAATCGCACGCTCACGATCTCCTTCTCGATTTCCAGCGAGTGAGGTGCGAGCAACAGGCCGTCGGGCAGGTGTCGGTAGGGCTGCCCGTCGACGAGTGGAATCCTCGGTACCACGCGATCAGGGTCGAGCTCCACTGACCCCGTACCGTCGGCGACGTCGGCGACGATCTTGAGGGCAGTCCAGAGACCTGTCGTGCGCGACATCGCGATGGCGTGGCGTCCGAGGTCGAGTGCCTCGGCTGGAGTGCCCGGGTAGAGCACCGGAATGTGCAGGTCCGACAGCACTCCCGCCGACGACGACGGCAGGGTGCTGCTTTTTGCGCCAGGGTCGTCGCCCGCGATACAGACGACTCCGCCGAATTGCGAAGCGCCGGCCAAGCTTCCGTGCCGCAACGCGTCGAGCGCACGGTCGACACCAGGGGCCTTGCCGTACCACAGTCCGATGACCCCCTGGTAGGTGGCGTCGGCGCGAGTGGCAGCGAGTTGCGAACCCATCACGGCACTCGCCGCATATTCTTCGTTGAGCGCCATTCGGTGTACGAGCGGCAGGTCGCTGCGCACACTGAATGCCTCGTCGAAGACGTCGGGCATGCTCGCAAGCGGAGATCCCGGATATCCCGACGCATAGACGGCCGTATTCAGGCCGTTGCGCCGGTCGACGATGAGTTGCTCGATCGGTAGACGAGCCAAGGCGTGGAGTCCTGTCATGAACACCTCGGCAACGTCGCGCGTGTAGCGGTCGTTTAGCGATTGCCCGGTCATCGACACGTTCAACTCCCTGTTCGCCTCAGATTAGGTCGCCGCGTTCGCCGCGCCGCGCACCACCGACACCACCTCATCAGCAGTCGCGCCGGGCCCCAGCACTGCCGCGATTCCCGCTCGTTTGAGTTCATCCACGTCGGACTTCGGGATGATTCCACCGACCACAACGGGAGCAGAACAGTCTCGTTCGCGCAGGGCGTCGACGACGAGCGGGGCGAGCGTCATGTGGGCGCCCGAAAGCATCGAGAGTCCGACGACATCGACATCTTCGTCGACTGCCGCAGTCGCGACGGTCTCCGGAGTCTGGAAGAGTCCGGTGTAGATCACTTCCATGCCCGCATCACGCAAAGTGCGCGCCACCACCTTGATGCCGCGGTCATGGCCGTCGAGACCTACTTTTGCCACGAGCACTCGAATGGTCATCAGATACTCGGGGTCTCTACGTGGCGACCAAAGACATTGCCGAGCGACGTCATCATCTCCCCGAGCGTCACCTTCTCGCGTGCAGCCACGATGAGTGCAGGCATTAGGTTGGCTTCCGGGTCGGCGGCAAGTCGTGCCAGGTCTTGTCTGGCCGCGCTGACGCGCTCATCGTCACGCGACCCTCGAACGTCTCGCAGGCGGTCACGCTGTTTCTGTTCTTGTTCGCGGGTGATGCGCAGGATCTCGCCGGCATCTTCTTCGTTGCCTTCGAGAAACCGGTTCACACCCACCACGATTCGTTCGTCGGCGTTGAGCGCGCGCTCCAACTCGTACGCGCTGTCGGCGATGCGCGACTGGAACCAGTTGTCTTCGATGCCGTTGATGCAACCGTCGAGCATCGAGCCGCCGCCCTTGTTCGAGACGGTCGCGAGAATCTCCTCCGCTTGGCGCTCCATCTCGTCGGTCAACGATTCGACGAACCAACTTCCACCGAGCGGGTCCGCGACGTGTGCGACGTTCGTCTCGTGGGCGATCACCTGCTGGGTGCGCAGTGCGATGCGCGCAGCACGGTCGGTAGGCAGAGCCAGCGCTTCGTCCATGGAGTTCGTGTGCAACGACTGTGCCCCTCCGAGCGTCGCCGCGAGTGCCTCGATCGCAGTGCGTACGACGTTCACCTCCACTTGCTGGGCGGTCAGCGAGACGCCGGCAGTCTGTGCGTGAAACCGCAGCTGTTGCGAGCGTTCATCCTTCGAGTGGTATCGATCCCGCATCCACCGCGCCCAAATGCGGCGCGCTGCGCGATACTTGGCGATCTCCTCGAAGAAGTCGATGTGGGCGTTGAAGAAAAATGAGAGTCTTGGGGCAAATGCGTCGACTGCCAGACCCGCCTCCTCCGCGAGCTCGACGTACGCAAAACCGTTCGCCAGGGTGAACGCCAGCTCTTCAGCTGCAGTGCTGCCGGCTTCTCGAATGTGATATCCGCTGATTGACACGCTGTGCCACTGCGGCATCTCCGCCGTGGTGAATGCGATCACATCCCGCACCAGGCGCATCGACTGTCGAGGCGGAAACACGAATTCCTTCTGGGCTTGGTACTCCTTCAAGATGTCGTTCTGCAACGTGCCCCGAAGGTGCTTTCGGGCGACTCCGGCAGCTTCTGCCTGGGCGACGAACATGGCGAGAATCGGCGCCGCCGGCGAGTTGATCGTCATCGAGGTGGAGATCTCGCCGAGGTTGATTCCAGCGAAGAGGTCCGACATGTCGACGATGCTGTCAATTGCGACGCCGCAGCGGCCCACCTCTCCGAGCGACATCGGGTCGTCACTGTCGAGTCCGAGCAGCGTCGGCATGTCGAATGCCGTCGACAGCCCGTCGCCGCCGGCGCGGATGATCTCGCGGAAACGCTCGTTGGTGTCTACTGCCGTTCCGAAACCGGCGAACATTCGCATCGTCCACAACTTGCTTCGGTACATCGAGGCGTATGGTCCGCGCGTGTACGGGAACACACCAGGAAACTCAGCGTCGTTCGGGCCGTACACCGGGTCGAGCGGGATACCCGACATGGTGCGGAACGGAACATCCCGCAAATGAGAGCGTTCGTAGCGCTCTCGCCACTCGTCGCGTGCCGTGGGTGACACGTGCTGAAACTACTAGGTCGGCCCTGACCTGGTCCGTTGCCCGGCCGACTCTGGACACCGTAATTCGCTCAGCCCTGCTCGGCGTGCTCGAGCGCGTTACGCAGCATGCCCGGGAAGATAATCGCGTGAAACGGGATCAGCACCCACCAATACAAGCGACCAGCGAGCCCGCGCGGGCGGAAGATCGCCCGCTGCACCACGTGCGTACCACCGTCGACAGTCTTCACACGAAACTCGAGCCAAGCCTGGCCTGGCACGCGCATCTCTGCGCGCAAGAGCACTGCTTCACCGTCGACTACATCCGCGATCCGCCAGAAGTCGACCGGGTCGCCCACTCTCAACACGTTCGGATCGGTGCGTCCAGCTCGCATGCCGACGCCGCCGAAGACGGAGTCGATTCGGCCGCGCAACCGCCACAACCACTCGAAGCCGTACCAACCGGTGTTGCCACCGAGCGACGACAGCGTCTTCCACACTTGATCGCGCGAGGCCGTGGTGATGCGTTCGCGTTCGTCGACGAAGAGCGAGCCGCCCGTCCACGACGGGTCGGTCACGGCCACGTCCCACGCCACCCACGGTCGAGATGCATCAGTCCAGCGGGTCGGCGCATTGGTGCGCTCGAGTGCCCGCTTCAAGGCCTGGTCGAAGGTGAGCAATCCGTCGGGCGGCGGAGGCAGCACATTTTGCACCGACTTCTTCGGGTCGACCACCACTTTGTTGATGAGCGAATCAATGAGCGGTCGCGCGATCGATGCCGGAACGGGCGTGACGAGCCCCACCCACATGCTGGAGATTCGCGGGGTGAGCAGCGGCACCTTCACGATGACACGTCGGCGCAATCCGGCTGCCTTTGCGAAACGCATCATCATCTCGCGATATGAAAGCGTCTCCGGCCCGCCCACGTCGAAAACGCCCTGCACCTCACGCGGTGCACGAGCAGCCGCTACGAGATAGTGCAGCATGTTGACGATGGCGACGGGTTGAGTGGGGTTGTCCACCCAGCGCGGGGTAATCATTGCAGGAAGATGTTCGGTGAGATAGCGCAGCATCTCGAACGAGGCCGAGCCAGAGCCGATGATGATGCCGGCACGCAGTTCGATCACCGGTACGCCCGTACTTGCGAGCACCTTCCCCACGGATCGGCGCGACGCGAGGTGCTTGCTCAGGTTCTCGTCGTTGGCAATGCCACCGAGATACACGATTCGTTGCACGCCGTTTCGCGCGGCTGCTTCGGCGAATGTGCGTGCCATCGATGCTTCGAGGTCGTCGAACTTGGCCCCTGTGCTGATGGAGTGCAACAAGTAGAACGCGGTTTGCACACCGTGCAGGGCCCTATCGAGCGCCTTCGGGTCGAGCGCGTCACCTTCGATCACCTGGGCACGACTCGCCCACTGCGTCTTTGCCACCTTCGCTGCCGTGCGCACCAACACACGCACGCTGAAACCTTCATCCACGAGCAACGGCGCGAGACGGCCGCCAACATAACCTGTCGCACCCGTCACGAGCACCGTCTGCACCATGCCCCGCAGGCTATGAGCCCTTCGAGTGAGTCACTTCACCAATGTCGCGTTCGGTGGAAGACGCATTACGCTCGCAGCGTGCGTCGCCGAGTGTCCGAGATCCGGCCACGCCCGAGCCGGAATTCATGAACCCAGCGATGCGCCGCTGGCGAATTGTCTTCTTGATCGGCACATTCGCGGCCGTGCTTGGTGCAGGTCTCGTGGCCCAGGGCGAGATTCGGCGGGCTCGTGACGACGAGCGATATCGAGATGCTCAGGCCGCACTCAAGGCTGGCGTAGAAGTGTTCTCTGACGACGTCACGCTCTCTGACGATCTCACACAAGACCCCAAATTTGGCACACAAACCACTCCCGCCGACAAAGCGGGCTCCCCAAGTTCTCCGTCGAATGCAGGTGCCGCGGTCAGGTCAATCGGCAGACTGCAGATACCCAAGATCGATATTGACGTGGCGACCGTGAAGTACGGGAGATACGCGGACCTCGAGATCGGCATCGGTTGGATGCCCCAAAGTGCTGCACTCGGCGAAGAAGGTGCATCAATCATCGTCGGGCACCGGTCGCTATTTGGCGGCCCATTTCGGGATCTCGATCAACTCGTTACAGGGGATCCGCTGACACTTGTGCTTCCTGATGGCAAGTCGTTCGACTACGAGGTCGTAAAGACCCTGATCAGGCGGCCTTCTGAGTCATTCTCTGACTTGCTCGAGGGCTCCGAGTCGCCACGACTCGTGCTCGTGACGTGTCACCCTGCGAATTCGACGGATTTCAGGCTTATCGTCGTCGCCGATGTCGCCGCGAAGGTCTAACCGCAACGCTCATCAAGAGAAGACCGAAGAGTCCAAGTAGCCAACCGAGCTGTTGCTCGATCGTCCATCGCGGACCACCAGTCTTGGGCAACTGATCAAGCGTCTTTTCCGGCACCACCGGTGCCGCTTCGTTGTACGTCTTGTAGGTGAATTCAGGAGTGAACTCGACCAGGTCGATGGTCAGCACCATGGTTTCAACGTCTGTGCCGGTGCTCACCACAAGGGTGATGGTGGCGTCTTTTGGCAGCGGTTCACCAGGCACCGGTGTGATGTCGAGGATGAGCGGGGGCGGAGAATCCGGTGACCGCGGCAAGGTCGTGGTGGTCGTCGTGCGCG
>JBEGRF010000060.1:0-10320 GCA_041180605.1 Actinomycetota bacterium
GACGACTGATGTCGTACCTCGAACAGAGCACTCGGTACATCTCTTATGATGCTCGCCTCGGCGGACGGTACCGCTACTACCGCGACCCAGAAGTGTGCTCCGGCCCGCTCGGCACGAGGTATGTCGGCGACATGGACCGCATGTTCGACACCTACAGCGAACTCGTCGAGAAAGTCACCACCCACGTGCGCGCGACCGTGCCGCGCGGCGCCAACGACTCCGACTTTATCTACCGTCAAGCGACGCGGGCCAAGGCGCTTGATGCCGTGCGCGGCGTGCTGCCGGCAGCGTCGCTGAGCAACGTTGGCATCTACGGCACCGGCCAGGGCTACGAGGCGTTGCTCTTGCGCATGCGAGCGCATCCGCTGCCCGAGGCTCGCGCCTATGCAGACATGATGCTCTCCGAGTTGCGAAAAGTCATCCCGACGTTCCTGCGACGCGTCGACATGCCGGAACGAGGCAGCCGTTGGAGCCAGTATCTCGCCGACAACGCGTCCAACACTGCCGACCTCGTCGACGAATACTTCGGCATCGTCGAACCGGAGCCCGCCGCAGAGGTGACGCTCGTTGACTTCGATCCGGATGGCGAAGACAAGCTGCTCGCTGCAATCTGCTACTCCTCGTCGCACCTGCCCGAGTCGCAACTGCTCGAGCGCGTACGAACGCTGAGCCACGTGCAGCGGGTCGCGCTCATCAGCGCGTACGTGGGGGAGCGCACGAATCGGCGCCACAAGCCAGGTCGGGCGTTCGAGCGTCTCTCGTACCGCTTCGACGTGCTCGGCGACTACGGGGCATTCCGCGACTTGCAGCGGCACCGACTGCTCACCATCGAATGGCAGCGCCTCACCCCGCACCTCGGCTTTGCGCGACCTGAGCTCGTCGACCAAGCCGGCGGGGCAGAAGCGTTCAATGCGGCGATGGAACGTTCGTCGGCGCTCTACGAGCTTTTGCGACCCGACTATCCGGAGCAAGCTGGGTACGCCGTGTCGATGGCGCACCGCATGCGCTATGTGATGCAGTTCAACGCCCGAGAGGCAATGCACATGCTCGAGCTGCGCTCGGCCCCGCAGGGCCACCCCGCGTACCGACGAGTAGTGCTGGAGATGCACCGATTGATCGCCAACCAGGCAGGACACCGTGCCGTCGCCGACGCGATGACCCACCTCACCACCGAGGCGCCGCTCCTCGAGCGCCTCGAATCCGAGCGTCGCATCGAGGAAAAACGGGGCTCGCAGCAGCGTTGAGCCGAACGCGGGGCGGGCGGGGCCATCTCGCTTGGGCCCGGCGGAAGGAGAGCAGCCCCCGAGGGGCCGCCACTGGCCCCTGAGGGCCGCTTCGAGCGAACGTTCTCCCTCATCCTGCGACGTTGGGCACCCGATGCCCCAATTCGCCCGATTGTTGGAGAAATCGGCTAAGGTTCGCGCCCGATAATGAGCGACAAAGACGAGACCCCAGAAAGCATCGACGAGACGGAGATCGAAGGCGTCGACGCTGACGACCTCGAACATCTCGACGTCGATCCCGCAGATCTCGACGAGGACGGCGACGACAGCGATACATCTGGTACAGACCTCGTTGATGATGCTCTCCCTGGCGAAGAAGTAGAGACCGATGCTGCAGAAGCCCCCGAGGCCGTCGCGACCGATGAGGAGCGGCTCAATCTCGACGACGACGAAGACGAGAAACCCAAGCGTCGTGCCAAGACCGAAGAAGACGAGAACGAATTCGCGTCTGCCGACGACGAGGAAGCCGACTTGGCGACGATCCTCAACGAAAAGCTGCGCAGCGGCGAAGATCTCCCGCCTGAAGACGAGGCCGAGGTCATCGACACCGAGGACAACACGGACGGCACCGTGCTGCTGCAGCCGCGTCGACCCGACGAAGAGCACTGTCAACAGTGCTACTTGCTGGTGCGCAAGTCGGCGCCGAAATGCCCTGAAGACCACGACCTCTGTCCGTTGTTCCCGACTTCATAGGTTCGAAGATGCCCGCCGTGCCACCCTCCGTTGAGGAGCGTCTGGCGTCAGCCAAGGCGATCGCCGAAGCGATGGTCGGTGTACCGATCGTGTTGACGCAACAACTGCTGCAGAACATTGGTGACCTGCGAATCTCCCGCGACACCACCGTCGCGCAACGCGTCACCCAGCTGCGCACGCTGGGCGAGATGGCCGTGCGACTCGGATCGCGGGAAATCGCGAAACGACTCGGCGGTCGACCCAAGTGACGCCGGTCGTGCGGCTGGCGTCGTCCCACGATGCTTCGGCCTGCGAAGACCTCGAATCACAAGCACGCGCCGAAACCGCGGGAACCCGCGGGGCAGAGGCATTCTTCGCCGAGCAACCCGCTGCGGTGTTCGTCGACCACGAGTCGGCCTTCACGCTCGTCGCGACACTTGATGACGTCGTCGTCGGGTTCGCCTCCCTGCGTGAGCACCAGGTGGCCGGCTCACGAGTCGCCAGCGTCGTGCGGGTGTACGTAACGACAAAGGCGCGTCGCATCGGCGTTGGAGATGCGCTCATCAATGGCGCCAAAGACACGGCCCGCACACGCGGATGCTCGCGCATCGACGCTCTGACCCTGCCCGGGGATCGCAATACAAAAAACTTGTTCGAGCGAAACGGCTTGACTGCGCGCTTGATTGTGGCGTCGCGCCCGCTCTAGCGGACCGGGCCAACGAGGCCTAACGGACTGTGCCGATGCGGCCTAACGGACTGTGCCGATGCGGCCTAACGGCCTTTCCAATTCGGTGGTCGTTTCTCGATGAATGCTGTCAAGCCTTCTTTGGTGTCTTCGCTCTGCAGCACGCGGCCGAAACCCTCGTTGGTCATCTTGATCAACGTCTCGTCGTTGCTCGTGTGGGCAGCGAGCACGACCTTGCGGCTCTCCCACACGGCGATCGGCGCGCACGCGCACACCTGGGCAGCGAGCGCCATGGCGGTTTCCTCTGCCTTGCCTGGCTCGCACAAACGGTTGACGAGGCCTAGGTCGTAGGCACGCTGCGCGGTGATGGGCTCACCGGTAAGGATGACTTCCATCGCGACGTTGCGCCCGATGATGCGCGGCAGACGAAAGAGCCCGCCCGCACCTGCGATGAGATTGCGCTTGGCTTCGGCCAGACCGAACGCGGAACGAGTGCTCGCGACCACCATGTCGGCGGAGAGCACGATTTCACATCCTCCGGCGGTGGCAAGACCGTCGACCGCGACGATGACGGGCTTCTTGCGCTCGCGGTAGACGAAACCGGCGAAACCGCCGCGCTTGGTGTTGAGGTCGGCAGCTTTGCCCGAGTTGATGGCCTTCAAGTCGGCACCAGCGCAGAAGACCGGACGCTCTTGGCCGGCAGTGTTGGCTTTCAAGACGCCAATCCAGACGTTGTCGTCTGCTTCCATCTTGTCGATAGCCGCCTCGACGCCCGCCGCGACATCGCCGTTCACGGCGTTGCGTGCATCGGGACGATTGAGGGTGATGACGGCGACTTTGCCGTTGACTTCGTAAGTGACGATCTGCGCATCAGACATGCGCGGAAGCCTAGTTGTCGGCGTTTACAGCGGCTTCAGCCGGTGTCACCGGCGAAGCTTCAGGCGCGACAGACGCAGCTTCAGGCGCGACTGGCGCAGCCGCGGCCCTTGCCGGCTTGCCAGCCTTGGCACCCTTGTTGCCCTTCTTGTCGCGCCATTCGGCACGAAGCGGTCGGGGCATGCGTGCCTTCGGGTCGACGGCGACGCCGAACAGGGCAGCGATGCGCGGGATCGCTGGCGCCAGGCGCTGCACGGTGGCGGTAAGTTCCGGAGCAACTTTCGCCGGCAGCGCCGCAGGCACTACTTCGTTGTGTATCGGCGCAAAGGCGAGCGCTTCGAGCACGATCACCCAGCGCTCGCTGGTTGCAAGCGGCGTCAATTGCTCGAGTGTGAGTGCGACAAGGCGCGGACGCAAGTCGTCGGGCGGCGGTGTTCCGGCCTTCGGCGGTTGGGAGGCGATCTTCAGCGCGGCAACAATGCGACCGACGTCGACAGCGGCACGCAGGTCGTCGACCCAATTCTGCATCTCGGCAGTTTGACGACGGTCAAGTGCTGAACGCAGCGACTCGCGCTTCTCGTTCAACGACGGGTCTTTGAGCAGCGTCGGATCATTTGACTTGGCGACGATCGCGCGCAAGTCGCGCAAGTCGACGGTATCGATGATCTTCTCGACAGCATCGACGCTGTCGCGCCATTCGGCGACTCGCAATCGCGGCAGCATCTCGACGACGAGGTCGACCAGAGCGTTTGCGTTGATCTCTGGTTTGCCGTCTTTCTTCAACCTGTCGTTTTGCGCCTTGATGGCTTGGCGCACGGCCCCGATGCCGCCCTCAAGCGCCTTCTCCGCCAACACCCGCTCTTCGGGTTTCAATGCTTCGAGCACGGTCTTGCGGTGCACGTTGCCCGGGCGCAGGCGGGCGGCACGTGGGCGCTTCGCCAGTGCCGGCGGGGGAGGCGTGAATTCACGGCGAGGACCGCGAGGGGTACCCTCGTTGGCGCCGACACCTGCCCGCTCGCGACGGTCGCCCCGACCGCCCTTGCCACCTTTGCCCCGTGCCGACTTGTCGCGCGGCGGCTTGGATCGCTTGTTGGTGGAGATCTCGGTAACCGGCTTGAACTCGCCACCCGAGCCGGTGACAGCGAGCAGTGTGACGTTGCGCTCGCGCTTCATGACGGGGGCAATCGACAGAACGACGGGACCGTCCATGTCGATGTCGATCTCGGCGCGCAGCACATCGCCGACCTTGCTGCCGTCAGGCAGCAACCCTGGGGTTCCGGAACCGCGGGGGGCCTTCGCTCCGGCCTGGCGCCAGGTGAATGAGCCGTCTGGACGCGTGCTCGTGACCTCGATGTCCATCCGCCGCGTCATGAGAGACCCACGCTAGTAGAACTATTTCGTGCCCATCTACGCGCTCGGTTCACAGCAGCCGACGATCGACTCTTCGGCGTACGTGCATCCGGATGCCGTGGTCATCGGCTCGGTGTTCATCGGTCCGAACTCCAGCGTGTGGCCAACCGCGGTGTTGCGCGGTGACGACGGCGAGATCCACGTTGGTGCGCGAACCAGCATCCAAGACGGCACCGTGGTGCACACCACGCTGGAATGGCCGACACAAGTCGGAGACGACTGCGTGATCGGGCATCTTGCCCATCTCGAAGCGTGCGTCATCGAGAATGGCGCCCAAGTGAGTTCTGGCGCGATCGTGCTGCATCGGGCCAGAATCTGCACCGGAGCCATCGTCGGCGCGAACTCTGTCGTGCTGAACGACACCATCGTGCCAGCCAAGGCGCTCGCAGTGGGCAGCCCAGCAGTGATCAAACAGGGTCGGGCGCGAGTCGAAGACATCGCGTACGGCGCGAGCAACTACGTACAGCGCACCGCGCGGTTCAAGCGCGAATTGCGGCGGCTCGACTAGTCGCAGACTGAATCCGTACGTCGTCGACTAGTTGCCGACTGAATCCGTACGTCGTCGACTAGTCGCCGACGATCTCCAGCAGCGGCTTCAAGTTGAGCCGCGTCGACGACTCGAGATAGCCGTGTGCAGCATCGCGGCGGAACTGCGAGCACAAGTCGTGGCGGAAGAACCGCGCACCTTCGCGAATCACGTAGTTGAGAATGAAGATTTGGTACGCGTAGGGGAGAAACTCGATATCGCGACGAGATAGCGGGTTCACCTCGTGATAGGCGCGCACGAACTCCACGAAGCGGGGCTCGGTGAGGGTGTGCGGAGAGTAGGTGAACGACGTGCGGTCACCGGTGCTCGACGACACGCGCGACAAAAAGTAGAAGTCGAGCAATCGCGACTCGACGCGAAACCAGTCGTAATCCCACCGGGAGAACAACCGCACGTCGCCGTCCTCACGCGTGACACTGAAATTGCCGAGATTCCAGTCGACGAGAATCGGGATCTTTGCCCACTCGTCGTAGTGCACGGACTCGAGCTGCATCAGCAATGCGTGCGTGAATCGTGCGAGCACGCCGACGTCTTCGGGCGGGAGTTCGAAGTTGCGCGGCGCGAACGGGTTCGTCAATTGGTCGAGCAGGTGGATGGCGTCACCCTTCACCGAATTGGAGACCGGCGGCAACGCGGGCGCGATCTCGACACACGCATGGTGGAATCGGGCGATCTCTCGTGCCAGTGCCGTGACGTCGGCATTGGTGAGGATGCGCGGCAACGATTCTGCACGCTTCACCTCGGTGTAGAACGCACACCAACAGCGGCCGTCGTACCAGGTGTAGGCCCGCTTATCGACAACGAGGACATCAGCCAGGAATCCGGCCCAACGTCCGTGCCGCAGCAGCGACGTGCAACGTGCGAGACGGTCGTGGTCCTCAGCGAACAAAAAGTACGAGCCGTATGACGACACCTTGGCGACGAGCGTCGTGGCATCGTCGAACTCCACTCGGAACACCCTGTTGGTCGAGACGTGGGCGCTCACTTCGTGCGTCGCCACCACGTTGCGTCGGTCGGCGACGGCGCCAGCAAAGTCGCGCCACGCTTCGCGCACGATCTGCTCGGCATCGCCGAGCAGCGGGTTGATTGACGAACTCACGGCGTCGTCCTCCTGTCGAGGAGATTCGAGCGATCTCCTAGCGCTGGCGCTGCCTGGGCAGCATCGAATGGTGCTGCAGCTATTGGCGCAGACCGACGGGCGCGATCAGACGGAAACCGGCGTTGTGCCGTTGTTCTTCGCTCTCGCCACCCCAGAAGCCGTACTCGCGGTGCTGACGAGCAAAATCGCGGCACGTTTCCAACACCGGACATTCCATGCACACCTTACGAGCCCTCTCTTCGCGACGAATGCGTGTCTGTGGGCGTTCCGCGAGGGGAGCAAAGAAGATCTCGGAAAGACCGCGACAAGCTCCGTGTTCCATCCAGTCGTCGTCGGTTTCGAGACGGAATTTGAAATCCAAGCTGGTCATCGCAACTCCTTTGCAGGGCGAAGCGTAGACCGTATCTAACCGACCAGTCAATTAGAACTTTTCCGAGCCGAGGGGCCGTCAGCGTTGGTCGAGCACGGCGGCGACGCCGGCGGCAAATGCGACCGCGTCATCGCTGGTGACGTCCCAGGCGGTCATCCAGCGCACTTGGTGAGCCGCCAGATCCCAATCCCAGAAGAATGACCACTGCTGCAGTCGACTCTTTGCCGGGTCACGCAGCGTGGGGAAGAGGCTGTTCACCGCGGGGGGAGTGGTGAGTCCGAGTGAGGAATGGTGACGGGTTGCGTTGTAGAGGGCGGCCGCCGCACCGTTGGCTCGACGTCCGAGCTCGATGAAGAGGTCGTCTTTCAGCAGTGCTTCGTATTGCGCAGAGATGAACCGCATCTTGGAATGCAGCTGCGTCACGTTCTTGCGCAAGTACTCGGCCCGAGCGGCGCGGCGCGGGTCGAACCACACGACGGCTTCGCCAAACACGATGCCCGCCTTCGTGCCGCCGAAGGAGAGCACGTCGACGCCGGCATCGACGGTGAATGACCGCAACGCCGCACGCGTACCACCGAGCGCCGCAGTGGCGTTGCCAACACGCGCAGCATCCATATGCACGAGCAGACCGAGTTCGTGCGCGACCTCGCAGATCGTGCGAACTTCGGCGGGCGAGTAGAGCGTGCCGAGCTCGGTCGGTTGCGTGAGCGAAACCACGCCCGGTTGAGCATGATGCGGGTTGCCCCGTGCGGCGGCCGCCGCACGAATCTGGTCGGTAGTCAGCTTGCCGTCGGGGCACGGCACATCGAGCAACTTCGCGCCGAGCACCCGCTCCGGGGCACCCGTTTCGTCCATGTGGATGTGCGACCAGTTCGTACAGATGACCGACTCTGCCTGTTGTAACAGCGAGGCGAGCGCAAGCACGTTGGCACCTGTACCGCCGTAGACGAAGAGGGTGCGAACATCTCGTCCGAAAAGATCGTTGAACGCCGTTTCTGCGCGTCGAGTGAACTCATCTTGGCCGTAGGCGAGTGCATGGCCCTCGTTTGCTCGCGTGATGGCGTCGATGATTAGGGGATGGGCGCCGGCGGCATTGTCCGAAGCAAACATTCGGGACGGGGCAGAGGGCATTGAGCCGCTTCGCCCGTTCTGACGCTGCGAATCTGCACGCGCCATGGCATTCATACTAAGTTTCGTAGCGGGGGTTTCGTCATGACGAAATCAGGGGGAACGCAGCGACCGCGCTGCGAATGGTGCCGCACGCCGTTGCCCGCTCGCGAAGGCGTGGGGAGACCCCGCAGATTTTGTTCGCAAGCTTGCCGCCAATGGGATTGGGTGGCCAGGCAGCGCGCCAACGAGTTGCGCCTCAGCGAAGACGAGCTCGTCATGACGCGCCAGGAGCTCCACGCGCTGCGCGACCAGATCTACGTGCTGAAGTGCGCGATCGATGATGTCGAACGAGATTTGGATCCCGGCGTGGACCCGACCACCAGAGACTTCAGGGCAGCGCTCAAATGGCTGCTCGAGGCCGCCAAACCGGTCGTGGCTGAGCCCCTTCGTCCCAGTCACCGCCCATAATCATAGTTATGTAAAGTTGAGACAGATCAATGAATACAGGCCGAAAACATACACCCGCCGACGGCACTCTCCCGTCGGCTCCTCTGCTGCCGGTACGTGGTTGGTCGCCAGCCGAGACATTGCAACGCCTCGAAGCCCTGCGTCGCGACGACGTGCGCTGGAAAGACGGCCGGGTGTTCTCCCTCGCCTACCTGGCCACTGCAGAGGCCCACGAGCTCGCCACGGAGGCCTACCGGAGGTTCTCCGGAGAGAATGCCCTCAACGTCGACGCCTTCCCCTCGCTACGCGTCATGCAGGCCGACGTGCTGGCGATCGTCTCCACGTGGCTCGAGGCGCCGTCGTCGGCCCGCGGGTATTTTCTCAGCGGCGGAACAGAGAGCATCCTCATGGCGGTGAAGGCCGCTCGCGACCAGTTTCGTCACGACAAAACCCGTCCCAACGTGGTGTTGCCCACCTCTGCCCATGCGGCATTCGAGAAGGCAGGTGCCTACTTCGGCGTCGAGATGCGCCGGGTGCCGGTGTGCAGCGAGTCCTGGCTTGCTGACGCGCGTGCAATGAGGGCCGCTGCCGACGACCAGACGATCATGTTGGTGGCATCTGCCCCGCAGTATCCGCAAGGCGTGGTGGATCCAGTCGCCGATATCGCCGCACTCGCGCTCGACCGCGCAGTGAACTGCCACGTGGATGCGTGCATGGGTGGCGTCACGCTTCCCTACCTTGCGCGACTCGGTGTACCCGTGTCGCCGTGGAACTTCGCCGTTGACGGCGTCACATCGATCAGCGTCGACCTGCACAAGTTCGGTTACACAGCCAAAGGTGCTTCCGTCATCATGTACCGCAACGGCGAGCTGCGATCACACCAGGCATTCGTCACCGACAAGTGGCTCGGCGGTCTCTACGGCTCTTCTGGGATGCTTGGCACCAAGTCGGGTGGGCCGATCGCAGCCGCTTGGGCTGTGCTGCATCACCTCGGCGACGACGGCTATCTGCGCGTCACTCGTGCGGCCCGCGAGACCGCCCTCGCCATCGCCCACCATGTGCGCAGCCATCGGCATGTAGTGCTGCGAGCGGAACCAGATACCACGCTCGTGTGCATCGGCGCCGCACCGGACGCCGCAGTCGACATCTTCGCCGTCGCCGACGAACTCGCCGCTCGCGGCTGGTACGTAGACCGACAGCAGCCACCCCCGTCCATCCATCTCACGGTCAACGCGGTACACGCGACGACCTACCAAGAGTTTCTCCGCGATCTCGACGCCGCAGTGGCAGAGGTTGTGTCACGAAATGCGACAGGCCGAGCTGGTGCGTACGGCACTGTTGACTGAAGCCCGTCATCGGGCGCAGCGCTGAGATCGGCTGGCAGGCGCGTCGCCGCACCCGACGTGCTACTCCCCTGTTTGGCCGTCTACGGCCTCACGCAACAGATCAGCGTGTCCGTTGTGCCGCGCGTACTCCTCGATCATGTGCACGAGAATCCAGCGCATCGACGGGCGTTCGCCGCTCGGAAAGGCTCGCTTGGCAAGCGCCCCCAAGGGGTCGGCTGCGGCATCAGCCACCCTCGGCGCCCGGGCACCTGCGGCGACCAGTGCCTCGTCGAGTGCGACGCGACACCGCTCGACGGATGTCTTCCATTGCGCGCGCATGTCGTCGCCTGACATGAGGTGCGCGGAGTTCCACTCCCAGTCGGGTGTCGTCTTCCAGTTGACCGTGGACCAGGGCGGCATGCGCTCGCGGTCGTGCAGCACACCGATGAACCAATGGTCCTCGACGTACGCCAGGTGCATGAGCATTCCGCCGAGC
>JBEGRF010000061.1:0-8836 GCA_041180605.1 Actinomycetota bacterium
TCACTGCTTACGGGTTGCTCGATCATCGTCATACTCCGGAGATCGAGCAAGTGACCGGAGCAAAAGTGCTCTTCACTCCGCATCTCGCGCCGATGAATCGCGGCATTCTCGCTACCTGCTATGCCAAGGCTGCTGCGGACACGTCGCCGACTTCGCAATCGGTGCTCGCCACACTTGCCAAGTTCTACGCAAAAGAGCCGTTCGTCGTGGTGCGGCCGGCGTCGCCATCGACCAAGGCGACGCTCGGCTCCAACGCGGCGCACATCACCGCAAGATACGACGAGCGCACAGGCACGGTGATGGCACTGTGCGCAATCGACAATCTCACGAAGGGCGCATCGGGCGGGGCGGTGCAAGCAGCAAACGTTGCGCTCGGCATCTCCGAGACCGCAGGTCTTTCGGCAGTGGGTCTGTATCCATGAAAGTGTCTCCAAAGACTCGCGCGGCGGTGCTAAGTGAAGCATTGCCCTATCTGCAGCGATTTGCTGGCAAGGTAATCGTCGTCAAATACGGCGGAAACGCTCTCGCTGATTCATCGGAGGATTCGATGGTCGTATTCGCTCGCGACATTGCGCTTCTACATGCTGTGGGCATAAAGCCAGTCGTCGTGCATGGCGGCGGTCCGCAGATAACGGCGATGATGGAACGACTCGGCAAGAAGCCGAACTTCCACAACGGACTGCGGGTCACCGATGCAGAAACCATCGAGATCGTCAGCATGGTGTTGCTGGGGTCGGTGAACCCAATGTTTGTCACCCTCATCAACCAATCGGGGGCAAACGCGGCCGGCGTCTCCGGTGCCGATGTGGGGCTTTTTCAATGTGTGCAGCGCGACCCGGCACTCGGGTTCGTGGGAGACATCGTCTCAGTGAATCCGATGGCAGTGCAAGGGCTGCTCGATGACGGTGTCGTTCCGGTCGTCGCCACACTTGGCACCGACACCTCAGGTCAGAGCTACAACATCAACGCCGACACCGCTGCGAGTGCTCTCGCGGTGTCGCTGAAGGCGCAGAAGATTCTGTTTCTGACCGATATCGCCGGAGTTCTGCGCAACCCTGCCGACGCGGAGTCATTGTTGCCGACACTGACGCCTGCCGACATCACCCAGTTGACCAAAGAAGGTGTCATCAGCGGCGGAATGATTCCCAAACTTGACAGTTGTCTGCATGCGGTGCACGGCGGGGTCTCTGCGGCACACATTCTGGACGGTCGGGTTTCGCACGTCACGCTCCTTGAGTTGCTCACCGACACCGGTGTCGGCACGATGGTGGTCGCAGATGGGGCAGCGGCATGACCGAGGCAACATCATGACCGAGTCGCACGCATTTACCTCAGCGCCCGACGTCGCATCGATGGCAGGCGCGTACTGCCCGTTCATGCCGGTGTTCGGAGCCCCACAGGTCATGTTCGTACGCGGCGACGGCACGCAACTGTGGGATTCGAACGGCAAGCGATACCTTGACTTTCTCTCGGGGATATCGGTTACTTCGCTCGGTCACTCAAACCCTGTCATTGCAGATGCGATAGCGGAGCAGGCCCACACTCTTTTGCACGTCAGCAGCTTCTTTGCCAACCCTGTTGCGACGAAGGCAGCAGTCATGGTCGATGATTTGCTCGGTTGCGGCGGACAAGTGTTCTTCTGCAACTCCGGCGCCGAGGCAAACGAAGCGGGCATCAAACTTGCGCGAAAGTTCGGCGGTCGGGGCCGGCACAAGGTAGTCAGCATGTTGGGAAGTTTCCACGGCCGCACGCTGGCTGCGCTCGCCGCGACAGGTCAGCCAGCCAAACACGAACCCTTCCAACCGATGCCCGAAGGTTTCGTGCACGTGCCATTCGGAGATCTCGCCGCGCTCTCCTCGGCCGTCGACGGTTCGGTCGCAGCTGTGCTCGTGGAATGCGTGCAAGGGGAAGGTGGAGTGATTCCCGCGACCGACGAGTGGTTGAAAGCCGTTCGCAACATGTGCTCTGAGCGTGGTGCACTAATGATGATTGACGAAGTGCAGACCGGTTTCGCCCGAACCGGCGACTGGTTTGCGTTTCAGCACGCCGGGATTGAACCCGACGTTGTGATGCTCGCCAAAGCGATGGGTAACGGTATGCCCGTCGGCGCGCTGTGGGCCCGCCGCGAGGTCGCCTCGGTCTTCAAACCTGGTGATCACGGCAGCACCTTCAGCGGCACTGCACTCGCGACGGCAGCGGTCTGTGCGGTGATCGAAGTCATGCGGAAGATTGATGCTCCGCGTCTCGCGCGCGAGAAAGGTGAATATCTCACAACGCAGCTGCGGACGCTCGGCAAGGTCGTGGACGTTCGTGGTCGCGGTCTCCTGCTCGGCGTCGAACTCGGCGCGGCGGCCGATGCCAAAGTCGTCCAAGCAGAATTGCTTTCAAGGGGTCTCGTGACGAACGCAGTGACCGCGACCGCGTTACGTCTTGCCCCGCCAATCACCGTGACCACCGATGAGATGAATGAAGCGCTCGGCATCATCCGGACGGTGCTGGCGTGAGGCATTTGCTCAACACGTGCGACCTAAGCGCCAGTGAACTGGGTTCGGTGCTGGCACTCGCCAAGCAGCGACCCGAGGCGCTCGGTTGGCCACTCGCCGACTATGGCGTGGCGATGATCTTCGAAAAGCCGTCCAACCGCACACGGCAGTCCATGGAGATGGCAGTCGTACAACTTGGCGGACATCCTGTGTTCACGCGCGGCGAAGAGGTTGGTTTCGACGTTCGCGAGTCGGTCGAGGACATCACACGCATCCTCGCGGGCTATCACGCGATCCTCGCAGCGCGAGTGCTCGACCACGACGTGCTCATGCGCATGGCGGCGACGAATGCAGTGCCTGTTGTCAATCTGTTGAGCGACTACTCGCATCCGCTGCAGAGCCTCGCCGACGTTCTCACGATGCGCGAAGAGTTCGGCACGTTGCGCAACCGCATCGTCGCCTGGGTCGGCGACTACAACAACGTTGCGCGGAGTTTGGCCGAGGCTTGCGCCCTCGAAGGTGCACACGTTCGGCTGGGATGCCCGAATGGATACGGTGCGCCAGAGAGCGAACTCACTCGTCTCCGTGCTCTTGGCGCGGCATCGGTCGAGCAGTCCGCGTCGCCACTAGGCGCCGCCAAAGGCGCGCATGCTGTGCATACTGACGTGTTTGTCAGCATGGGCCAAGAAAGCGAGACCGACCGGCGCATGCGTGACTTCGCCGGGTTCCAAGTCAATTCGGCATTGATGTCAATCGCAGATCCGCGGGCAATCTTCATGCATTGTCTTCCTGCCCACCGCGGCATCGAAGTTGCGGCGGAAGTCATCGACGGGCCAGTGAGCCGTGTGGTTCGTCAGGCACACAACCGTATGCATGCAGCTCGCGGTTTGCTTGCCTTTCTCTGTGAAGTGAACGACATCACCAAGGACGGCACAAAGTGACTAGAAGGGGATTGCGATGACTAGCAAGGTAGAGCGACAGCAAGTGATCGTGCGGCTCATCTCGCAGCGCGAAGTAACGAGCCAGGCGTCGCTCACCAAACTCCTCAAAAAGGAAGGCATTGATGCCACGCAGGCAACCGTGTCGCGCGACTTAGAAGATCTCGGTGCCGTGCGCGTGCGAGTGGGCAAAGGTAAGAGCGCATACGCGATACCCGAGTTCGAGCCCGACCGGATAGCCCCGCGCGAGCAATTGCGCAGGGTCATGTCGGAATGGGTCGCCGAAGTGGAATTCAGCGACCCGATGGTCGTCGTACGTACGCCACCGGGGTGCGCACATGTGGTCGCCTCAGCATTGGATCGATCGAGATTGAAGGGTTTGCTTGGCACCGTCGCGGGTGACGACACCATGTTCTGCATCGCAGAGTCCACCTATGGCGCGAAGCGGCTCGCAAACGACCTCCGATTGCTTGCCGGACTCGGGAAGTAGCGCGATGACTTCAAGCGGCCAGGGTGCCCCAAATGATGCTGCGAAGCACCTTTGGCACGGTCGTTTCAGCCAAGCTCCATCCGAGTCGCTCATGGCCTACACCGCGAGCATCGGTTTTGATGTGCGGCTGTGGCGAGATGACATCACAGGGTCTGTTGCTCACGCAGAGATGCTCGGTGCCACCGGAGTGTTGCCACTCGCAGACACGCAAGGCATCGTCGCGGCGCTGCGTCGTGTTGAGTCTGAACTTGCCGCCGGCACGTTCGTTTTTGCTCCGAATGACGAAGACATTCACACTGCGATCGAACGCAGGGTCACCGAAATTGCGGGGTCGGCGGGTGCAAAACTGCACACCGCGAGGAGTCGAAACGATCAAGTCGCCACTGCATTGCGTCTGTTCGTCAAGCGAGAGCTAGGGCTCACGGCCCGCCGAGTGCTAACACTTATCGACGTGCTTGACCGTCGTGCCGACGACGCATCCGACGCGTACCTGCCGGGCTACACGCACCTCCAGCGTGCGCAACCAGTGCTTCTTGCGCATCATCTGCGGGCTCACGCATGGGCGTTGGCTCGCGACGTCGAACGTCTCCTTGATGCCGTGTCGCGACTTGACGTTTCGCCGCTTGGTGCAGGGGCTTTGGCCGGCACGTCGTTGCCCATCGACCCTTCCGATTCGCAAAAGCGCTTGGGTTTCGGGCGAGTCTTTGCCAATTCGCTCGATGCGGTCAGTGACCGGGATTTCGTCGCTGAAGGTTTGTTCGCGCTCGCCCTGATTGGTGTTCATCTATCGCGTATTGGTGAGGAGTGGGTGCTTTGGACGAGCGAAGAGTTCGGCTTTGCGACGCTGAGTGACCGCCACGCCACCGGCTCGTCGATGCTGCCGCAGAAAAAGAACGCAGACATAGCCGAGTTGGCACGTGGTAAAGCCGGCCGCTTGATCGGCAACCTGACGGGTCTACTCGCAACGATGAAAGGGCTGCCGCTCGCATATAACCGCGACCTGCAAGAAGACAAGGAGCCGTTCTTCGATTCGCTTGACCAGGTCAACAGGGGATTGGATGCCATCGCGGAGATGGTCGCTGCCGCCACATTCAATGTCGAGAAGATGCGGGCCGCTGCAGACGCACCGGCTGCGGTAGCAACCGACGTTGCCGAGTGGATGGTGGCGCGGGGTATGCCGTTCCGACAGGCGCATGCCAAGGTGGGCGAATTGGTGTCGCGCTCACTCGCGAGCGGAACGCCGCTCGCCGACCTCGTTCGCGCTGAACCCGGCTTGGGCACGGATGCCGCCGCACTGTTCGCACCCGGCATGGCGGTAAGTCGGCGTAGCAGCCACGGGGCTGGCGGCCCGCAGGCAGTGTCTGCCCAGCGCGAGGAGCTGCGTCGCACCCTGGAATCACTCACCGCCCGCCTCGCGTGATGCGCTGCCCGCCTCGCGTGATGCGCCGCGTCTCGCGACGCCGTGCAGGTGTGCTGGCTGCGGTGGCCCTTGCGACCGCAATGTTCACATTCGATACGCGGCCCTCGCTGGCTGTCGAAGAGCCAGAACTGCGCGAGCAGAGAACATTCGGCACGTCGGTGCAAGGGCGACCATTGGTCGCATACCGATATGGAGCGCCCGGCGGAGTGGTGATTATGGTGGTCGGCGTCATTCACGGTGACGAAGACGCAGGTCTGCTCATCATTGACGCGCTGCGCACACTGCGGCCACCTTCTGGCGTGGATCTGTGGATCGTTCCGTCGATTAACCCCGACGGCACCGCCCTACAACAGCGAGGCAACGCCAATCTGGTCGACCTCAATCGGAATTTTCCCTACGGATGGGCGAAGATCGGCACGCCAGGGTTTTGGCAATATGCCGGCCCGTCTCGAGCCTCCGAGCCAGAGACGCAAGCGATGACAAAGTTCATTCGCGAGGTTCGCCCGACGCTCGGCATCTGGTACCACCAAGATCTGAACATGATTTCACCTGGCACGGGTTTTGAGGGTCGTGTTCGTGCGCGATATGGCTCTCTGACAGGTCTGCCACTCGTGCGAATCACTGGTGGCAGATACACGGGCGTCGCCGCCACCTGGCAGCGCAATATCGGGGACGGTGCGATGGCTTTTGTCGTTGAGCTAGGCCCGACACTCTCGGCGCAGCAAGCGATGCAGCACGCTCGCGCAGTGATGACCGTTGCACGGATGGTGCAGCGAGCCCGCAACTGAAGCTCGGGAGCGCAACCGCCCAAGATCTTGGAACCAAGCAGGTAAGAATTCTCAGCGACACCCCCTCGGGGCGAAGGCAATTTGAGGCGGCGACTCCCTAGCATCGCGGGCATGTATCGGCACGAGGTGCGAGTTCGCTACGGCGACTGCGACATGCAAAAGGTCGTCTTCAACGCCCACTACCTCGCGTATTCCGACGATGCGGTGATGTGCTGGTTTTCGAGTCGGCTAGGCGACCGCATGCACGAATTCGACTGCATGCTGAAGACGGTCAACATCGTCTGGCACAAACCTTTGCGTCTCGGTGAATTCGCGCACCTCGACTGCACGGTCCGGCGCTGGGGCACCTCGTCATTTGATGTGTTGATAGCTGGCAGCGTGGCGGGGGAGCCGTCGTTTGATACGACCATCGTCTATGTGTCGACGACGCCAGGAGCACCGAACGTGGTGCCAGTGCCTGACTGGGTGCGTTCGGCGCTCAAGCAAGACGAGAAACTCGCCACCACCTAAGCGGTCACGCAGCATCGCGCGGGGTTGCTCTGCGCCACACTGCGCATCGCTCTGCGCTCTACTCTGTATCTATGTCGAAATTCGGTGACGTCGTCGCCGAATTCGCCGGTCGAGGCCTCATCCACGACTCGACCGACCGAGCCGAGCTGTCCGACCGCACGAAGAGCGCACAAATCGCCGCGTACGTCGGGTTTGATCCGACATCGGACTCGTTGCATGTCGGAAACTTGCTCGGTCAGATCTCACTTCGCCGATTTCAGATGCTCGGCCACCGACCAATCGTTTTGGCCGGGGGTGCCACCGGCATGGTTGGCGACCCATCGGGTCGCAGTGAGGAGCGCAATCTTCTCGACGCAGACACCCTGACTGCGAATGTCGCCAACATCAAGGCCCAACTTGAGCGACTGCTCGACTTTGAGAGCGGTTCAAACGCTGCCACGCTCGTGGACAACGCCGACTGGACTCGTGACGTGCCTGTGCTTGAGTTCTTGCGCGATGTCGGCAAGCACATCACCGTCAACCAGATGATGGCGAAAGACAGCGTGAAGTCGCGACTCGCCGACGAGAACGGACTCTCGTACACGGAATTCAGCTACATGCTCCTCCAGGCGAACGATTTTCGACACCTCTGCGAGCACTACGACTGCGAGATGCAAATGGGTGGAAGCGATCAATGGGGCAATATCACCATCGGTATCGATCTCATCCGCAAACGACTGGGTCGCAGTGCCTACGGGCTGACGTGGCCGCTTCTCACCAAGAGTGACGGAACGAAATTTGGCAAGACGGCCGAGGGTGCCGTATGGCTGGATTCGAAGAAGACCTCGCCCTACCAGTTCCGTCAATTCTGGGTGCAGATCGCCGACAGCGACATCGAGAATTTGCTGCCGCGTTTCTCTCTACTCGGCCTCGACGACTTGAACGCCCTGCTCGATGCCCAGCGCGACAACCCTGCTAGCCGCCCGGCACAGCGGGCCTTAGCGCGCGAAATGACCGAGCTCGTCCACGGCAAAGCCGCCGCCGACGCCGCCGAGGCTGCAGCCGCAATTCTCTTTGGGGGAGACCCCATGACGGCGTCTCGAGAGGCGATGAAGTTCATCGCCGCCGAAGTGCCGGCCACCAAGATGGGTAAGGCGGTGTTGGCTGACGCAGCGGGGGTGCTGGCAGCCCTCCCCGGAGTCGCCGCCAGCAAGAGCGAGGCCCGCCGCCTGCTCACCCAAAAGAGCGTCCGAGCCAACGGGGTCGTGCTCACCGGGGATGCCGACCTGCATTCCGTGCCGCTCCTGCATGATCGTTGGCTGCTCGTGCGCAAGGGTAAGACCACGTACCACCTGGTCGATTTCGCCCAATAATCCTTCGCCCAATAGTCCACAGTCGATCTCGGCCTTCAGAGCCAGGCACTCTGCGAGCCAATCTGATACTTCGCAGGTTGTGGGGTCCACACATCCTCCGCTAGTCTGGCGAGTCCGCGTTTCAGGACCCCGACTACGTCAGAGTCCGAAAGCGGAAAGAGCGGAGACCTCTGCCGATGGCATGTGTCTGCGTCGAGCTCCTTGAAAACGGAAGAGAAGACTGAACGCCAGTGCGGGCAGCAACGGAGACCTTCGGGTCGCTGATTGCTGTCTGTCAATTCGTTGGTGCCACCTCAGCAGTGGCATCGACAAAAGTAATAACCAGATCAGATGAGCATCTGATCGGTCAGGACATGTCCGGTGCGGACAGGTGCAAACCTGAAAAACCGGCATGAGCCCTTCGAAGAATTCAACTCGCCTACAGCGCGCGACGAGCAATCGTCGTGTGAGTAACGCGAGGCATTCTTGACGGAGAGTTTGATCCTGGCTCAGGACGAACGCTGGCGGCGTGCTTAACACATGCAAGTCGAACGAGATCCAATGTGTAGCAATACACAGGAAGATCTAGTGGCGAACGGGTGAGGAACACGTGAGAAACGTACCCCAGACTCTGGGATAACAATCCGAAAGGATTGCTAATACCAGATGACGTCGGGAGTCCGCATGGACATCTGACGAAAGGGATTCCGGTTTGGGAGCGTCTCGCGGACCTATCAGCTAGTTGGAGGGGTAACGGCCCACCAAGGCAACGACGGGTAGCTGGTCTGAGAGGATGGTCAGCCACACTGGGACTGAGACACGGCCCAGACTCCTACGGGAGGCAGCAGTGGGGAATCTTGCGCAATGGGCGAAAGC
>JBEGRF010000062.1:0-56928 GCA_041180605.1 Actinomycetota bacterium
CCGACCCTCGAGCGGTTTGTGGCAGCGCTTGTACTTGCGGCCGCTCCCGCACCAACAAGCCTCGTTCCCCGAAGGCAACACTTTCGGCGGCAGCGGGCTCGAACGCATGAAGTGAAGGCTATTGGAGCACTACACGAAGCGAAGCTTGCGCGCCGCCACCAACGTCATGCGCAGAAGCAGCACGCCGTGTCGGAAGCGGGAGATGTTCGTCGAGCCGTACACGCGCTCTTTGTAGTGCACTGGAACGTCGCGAATCTTCAGGTGCAGTCGCGAGGCTCCGAACAACAAGTCGAAGTCTCCGAACGGATCAAAGTCGCCGAAGTAACTCCGTTGTGCCGCGATGCGCTGATAGTCGGTCGCCCACAATGCTTTGGTGCCGCAGAGCGTGTCACGCACCGGTTGGCCGAGTAGGAATGTGAAAGCGACTCCAAACAGGCGGTTACCGATGAGGTTCAGAAACTGCATCGCTTGCTTTTCCATCGGGTAGACGAGGCGTGATCCGTTGGCGAACTCGCACGCGTTGCGGCGCAGCAAGTCGATGAAGCGGGTCAACTCTTCGGGTGGTACGGAGATGTCGGCATCCAGGATGATGAGAATGTCGCCGCTCGCCTGCGCGAAGCCGAGGCGGATTGCATCGCCCTTGCCCTTGCCTGTCTGCTTGAACGCCTTGATCTTGGTGGATGCCGACCGATTTTTCGCAATCACCCGCTGGATGGCAACCCATGTGTCGTCGCTCGAGCCGCCTTCGACGAAGATGATCTCTTGTCGACTAGCTAGATGCGGTATCCGGTTTGCGAGCGGCTCGATGTTGCCCTCTTCGTTGCGTGCCGCGATGATGACGCTCACCGAAGGGTCACTCGGTCTCGACATCCGTTGCGGTCGAGCAACAACGATGTTGTAGACGCAGAACAGCCGAAAGATCGGTAGAGGGGCGAGCCAACGGTTGATGAGACCACCGACGACCGGAATCGGAACAGGGAGAATCACTGCAGTGCGCCGCTCCACGATCTCAAATCCGGATTGCTCGAGTTGATTCTCGATCTCGTCGGGAGGAATCCAGTTCTCGGGTACCCTCTTTGTTCGACTGAGACGGCGCGATCCTTTGACGAAGGGACGCCACAGACGGTTGTACGAAACGTTGATGAGCCGAGTTTCTGCGTCCCAGGCCTTGGCGACGCCGTCGAGGGCGTTGTAGACGTCGTCAACATGGGTCAGCGCTGCGTCGAGCACCACGCTGCGACTCTTGGTGACACGCTCGGCCATGAGATGGCTGGCCAACTGCTGGGCAGGAAGCAATGCGGCCTCTAGCGCGACAAGCTCGCCGAATGTATTGTCATGATGAACTGACTTGGAGATGATCTTCACGGTGTGTCGAGTTGCTGGGTCAGCCACTCCATCCAAGACTCGTGTGAGTTGCCTGTTGAGATATCGCTGAATGAAGTTCATTTCTTCACCAAGCCGAACACATGAAAAAACCGCAAGTGGTCGAGCCAGCTCCCGCGGCGCTCTTCCCAGCGCAGAAGTGCTGCCAGCCATCGACCGCTTACGAACGTACGACGAGAGACACCTCCAGAAATGAGGAAACTTGGCCCCACGAGTGGTCTCGGCTCAATCACTGAGAACTGCCCGCCCCAACGTTGATCGAATTCAATCCGATCGCGCCTCAACATCAGATACGTGAGCGCTTGGTTCGAATCCCACAGGCTCATGGAACGGAATGACCATGAGGCTGTCTTTCCGTCCCAGCGCTCCTGATGCAAGAAACGGTAGACGAATCGGCCCAAGATGCTCCAATATGGGTCGAAGACAGCAATAACGCCTTGAGGGCGCAGCACTCGGTGCGCCTCCGAAAGAAAGCCCTCGATGTCCGGAATGTGATGCCACGTGTCTTTGAGAATGATTGCTTCGAGTGAGGAGTCTTTGTAGGGAAGGGCCTCCGCGTAATTGAAGATTGAGAGAGGTGCTGCACCCGTCACGTCACTCCTGATCCAGTGTTGACCCGACAGCTCGGAGAATCCAAGGCCTGCGCCGACCTCGACGACTCGATCGGGATGTGCCTCCCCGACCACATCACGCAGTGTCGTATACGCAAGTCGATACAGAGCAGAGAGATACAAGTCATCGCGAACGTTCGCCCAACTACCAGCCTTAACCACGGAGTATGAACTCACAATCAAGAGTGACAAAGCTTCCAGCGGAAATCTGTATCTCGATGTTTCTTATCGACGATCGAGAGCACAGACCGCGAGCCTTACTGACCTCAGCTGACCAGGGTGGACCACTAGACAAATATGGACTCGTGGGAAACCACTTTGTTGTAGGAATCAGTATTACAACGAGCAATGCCAGGGACACGACTCGCTTGAGATGGGGATGCGTGAATTTCAGATCACAGACAGCGAGAAGTCCACAAATGAGAGCAAGAGTCATCGGGGCCACGAAATATCGGTCGGCGATTCCCCCCATCACGTACGAAATACCAGCCAAGAGGATGGAAAGGAAACCCAAGTCTGTCGCAATTGTGCGTACCACAATGGACTGCCGTTTGCCGACCAGCAGAAGTGCAAACGACGCCACAGACACCGTCAGCGGTCCGAGCAGACCGCTCCACCAGAAAATGCCCATATCTGTCCATGGCGTGAGCACCTTCCCACTTCGACCCGATGATGCCGAGGAGAGCCCAACCTTCGTCAGCTGGAGGGCAAATGTGGCAAGGATGAGAGAGGCGAGCGTAAGTGTCCGATGTCGCAATTCCTTGTATTCAAAACTGAGTCGTAGCAGCGGAATAACGCAAATCAGCGTCATCGGTTGAGTGAAGCCCGCTGTCAGCAGAAGCACCACAAACCCTGGTTTGCTGAGTTGTGCGACCTGCCTCGATGAGCACACGACAATCGCAGCCGCAAGGATCGGCCACTTGACATTTCCTACGTTTCCAAGGCTGCTCTCGGCGGCATGCGGCGCGCTCACCAGCAGGAATCCGGCCAGAACCGCAACCCACTTCGGCAACTTTTCCAACGAAATGACCCAGACGATGCAGACTGCGGACATTGCCCACACGAAGTGGACCAGGCTTGACAGCAGGGCGGCGTGCCACTGAAGAGGGGCAAGTGATGTCAACCAAGCCAAGCCGCGTGCGAGGACGTGAAAGTAGGGGTCTCCGTAGAAAATCGATCGAAGACCGTCACGAACTGCATCTTCGATGTAGGTGTATCCCGGGTCGGCGGGCAGCCTGGTCAATGAGTGTGCTGATCTTCCTAAAAGCACCGCTAGAAAGGCCACAAATGAAGCGACAAGGAGAGTTTTCTGACCGCCGAGACTGCGGGCTGAAATCACACCAAAACACTAATTGAGTGGCTTTGAAAGTTCGCACAAATCCACTTGAGAGAATTTCGTCGCACGGTTTGGCGTACAGGCCTGTAATTCCATTTCACTTCTTCGCGTCACACACATAGTTGGTGACTGCAGTTTGCGGTACCGACGAACGAGAGCAAAGGAAGGCAGCCGTGGCGGAACGGATGTCGGAAAACACGGTGCGCGCGCGTCTGCGCGACACACCCCAAGAGACGGTCGACGATGGTGACTTTGTGCCGAGCGCAGGTCGTCGGAGTCCAGAGCTTCTCCTTGGATTGCTGCTCGTCG
Organism: Actinomycetota bacterium; assembly: GCA_041180605.1. Lineage (GTDB taxonomy): Bacteria > Actinomycetota > Acidimicrobiia > Acidimicrobiales > Ilumatobacteraceae > F1-60-MAGs027. The sequence goes on from JBEGRF010000062.1 coordinate 3,640, forward strand.
TGGTCGGGGCTCTCGCCGGCGTTTTTCTCTTCCAGCGAGCCGCAGAAGGTCTTACCGTCGTCGGTACATCGAGAGATTTGCCGCGGGGAACCACGATTACTCCCTCTGATCTCGTGGCGCTCGAGATTGGTGAATTTCCTCGCCGGGCAGCGGTATCCGCTTCGGATGCAGGGTCGATCCTCGGGAAGCGACTCGTGGTGGATCTGCCCGCCGGAGTGCCGATTCCCGAGTACGTGGTGACCCAGCAGCAACCGCTGCGCGACACAGAAGCGTTGATTCCGATTTCACTGGGAAAGGGCGCTGTTCCGAGCGGTGTCGGCCCAGGAGACATCGTTCGGGTGACCATCTCCTTCCCAAATCGAGGAGTCGACACTCCTTTGCCGGAAGTATTGGAAAATTCGGTTGAAGTACATGACATCGTGTTTCCCGACGAGTTTGACGACGAAGTACGAGTTACCATCCGCGCGCCAGTGGACATGGCCCTTGATCTCGCACGGGCCGAACGAATCCAACTGATGAAATTGGCCGGGCAGCGGTGAGCTCTGAGTCCCAGGTCATTCGCTCGCTCACCGAGCTGGTGGCCGACGCGCTCGCAGACCAGCGACTTCGAACTGAATCCGTCGGTGACGCATCGACATCCGAGCATGAGCTTGAACTGGCCAAGAGCACGGTTAGGGCGGAGCTCGCTCGACTGGCAGCAAAGCGACCGCTTGACTCATGGCCTCCACTCGATGAAAACGCGGTGGTGGAGGAAGTAATCGCTCAGGTCCTCGGCTTGGGTCGGCTGGAATCGCTGCTCGCTGATCCAGAAATCAGCGACATTCATGTTCGGGGTTGCGACTCGGTGTGGGTAAAGCTTCGTGACGGGCGCCGGGAGCAGCGCCGACCCATCGCCGAGAGTGATGAGGAGCTGGTTGCCCTCATTCGTCGCGCCGGCACGAGATTCAGCCGCACTGAGAAGCGATTCGATGCCGGGACACCAGAACTCAACATGCAATTACCAGATGGTTCGCGTCTCTTTGCAGTGATGGAAGTGTCGACTCGTCCGAGTCTCATCGTTCGCCGTCATCGATTCGAACTCTCCTCCCTCGACGAGCTCCGTGAACTCGGGGTGTTCGACCACGACGTGCAGTCGTTGCTTGCCGCCATGGTCCGTGCCCGCAGAAATGTCGTGATCGCGGGGGGAACCGGTTCCGGCAAGACGACACTTCTTCGTGCGCTGATCAACGAGGTTCCGTCGAACGAACGAATCGTCACCATCGAAGATGCCTACGAGCTCGGCCTCGATCATTTTTCGGATCGCCACCCCGACTACGACGCCTTGCAGAGCCGAAGCGCGAACATCGAAGGTGAGGGGGAGGTGACGCTCGCAGATTTGACACGTATGGCGCTGCGTATGGATCCCGATCGAGTAATTGTCGGAGAAGTGCGAGGCGCAGAAGCGTTCCCCATGCTCATGGCGATGAGCCAGGGCAACAACGGTTCTATGTGCACGATGCACGCTGATGGCGCACGATCGGTGTTCCCGAAGCTGGCTGCATACGTGTCGATGGCGTCGACGGGTCTGCCAGTCGAGACCGTGAACGTCATCGTTGCAAGCGCGGTGCACTTCGTCATATTCATCGAAAATCGAGACGGCAAGCGCCGCGTTGCCTCAGTCTGCGAGGTCGTCGACACGGACGGCAACAACATCACCTCCAACGAGATCGTCTCGCGCTCAGGCAGCGGACCTACCCGGTGGCCGTACCCGATGCGCACTGGCACGCGTCAGCTCCTCGAGCGTCATGGGTTTGTCGGCGAGTATTCCCCGAAGGTTTCGGCATGAACCAACAGGTTGTCGCTTCCGCTGCCGGGGCTCTGCTCGGACTCGGGATTTTCGTCGTCATCTCCGCTTGGCGAGGGCGCCTCATCCTCCTGAATCTGCGTCGGGGTACGAGCGTGGTACGACCGCGACAGGTGGTCACTGCAACATCGGTATTCGCACTCGTGTGGGTGACGACGGGTTGGACGTTGTCAGCTCTCACAATTGCAGCGGTTGCGGTCATGGCGAGCACCGCCGCAACCCGCCATCACTCGCGACGTGACGACAGGATTCTCGTGGACGCCATTGCAGTCTGGACCGAACAGTTGCGAGACATGCTGGCCGGAAGCAGCGGTCTCGAGCAGACCATCGCTTCCACCGCAGTCCACGCTCCCGCGGTGCTTCGTGAACCACTCGAACGACTCGTTGCCTCGATGACGTACTCGGCACTGCCGCAGGCGCTCCATCGGTTCGCCCGCGAGGTTGACCATCCGACGGCAGACTTCGTCGTTGCGGCACTCTCGACGGCTGCAACTCGTCAGGTTCGGGAGTTGGGTGCGCTACTCAGTCACCTTGCTTCATGTGCCCGTGACGAAGCACGAATGCATACACGTATCTGGGTCGGGCGATCCCGCACGAGAAGTGCGGTGAAGATCATCGCAGCGGTGGTTGTCATGTTCGTCGGTGGACTTGCTCTTCTCAGCCCGGACTACCTCGCGCCTTACCGCACCGCAGAAGGTCAAGTGGTGCTCTCAGTTGTGGTGCTCGTCTTCTTTGGCGCGCTCTTATTGATGCAACGGCTCTCAGTCGTCGTCTTGCCGGATCGATTCGTCGGTCGCCGATCGGTGGTGGGAGCGTGAACCCAGTCGCCTTGCTTTGCGGTGGACTCACAGGGCTCGGACTTGCACTCGTTGCGTTTCCAGGATGGGGTCGGAAGGTCAGTGGGTTGGTGCACAAGATCACGACGGGATCACGTTCGGCGGCACAAACAAGGACTGCTCGATTGCATTCCGCCGATCTGGCAGTCGTTGGCTGGTCGGCGACCGACCTTGTCGCACGTCAGCTGATTGGTGTCGTTTCACTCGCCATTGGCCTCGGGTTTGTCACCGCCCCGTTCATGGGCGCCGCCTATGCACTCGTCTTTGCAGTCGTTGGTGCAGTCACTGGGCTGGCAGCACCTGTGATTGTCCTGCGTTCCCGGGCAAGAGCGAAACGCCGGTCGTTTCTACACGCGTTTTCTGCGTACCTCGACTTGGTCAACGTGCTGCTCGCAGGTGGGGCGGGCATCGAGACGGCCCTCGTCTCAGCGGCGGATGCCGGCGACGGATGGACCTTCGACACGATTCGTACCGGATTGGATCGTGCACGCCTCACCCGACGATCTCCCTGGTCGGAGTTGCGTGCGCTCGGGCAGAAATGGGGCCTTAGCGACGTCGTAGAGGTCGCGGGAAGCATGAATCTCTCCGGCGATCATGGAGCAAAGATTCGTTCATCGCTGACGGCGCGTGCCGACTCGATGCGGGCACGGCAGATTGCTGAGGTGGAGGCACTTGCACAGTCAGCAACTGAGCGCATGGGTCTTCCAATGATGATGCTCTTCGTTGGGTTCATGGTCTTCCTCGGGTATCCGGCCTTGCAGACGGTGGTGATGAGCATGTAACTCATCTCCGTTCCCGGACGTTTCGTCACACATCAACTTGAAGTACGAAAGTTCAACCCAGAAAGGATTAGACATGTCCGCAACACGTCAGCTTTGGCAGTACTACATGACACGGTTCCGAGCATCGCTCGAGAAGGACTACGACCGTGGTGAGGTCAGCGCCACCACGGTGGTCATGGCGGCCGCACTCATTGCGCTCGCACTCTTCGTCGGTGCAACTATTACCAACCGAGTCCGTGACAAGGCCAACTCGCTCAACCTCGACTAGCACCGCCCTCGATCGAGGAGAAGTCTCTATTGAGGCCGTGCTCCTCGTGCCAGTGCTGTTTGTCATCGCATTAATCGCCGTGCAGGCCGGTGTCGTCCTGCACGGCGTCAGCGTCGCCAATCATGTGTCGGCCCAAGGCGCCATCGCCGCCGCTCGACACGGTGCCGGGATCCTTGATGGTGTTGCTGCCGTCTACGAGACGTCAGACGCCCTTGGAGCTCGACTCGCCCGAGCCCCTGAGGTGACGTCTCTCAGGGACGAAGTCACAGTGCGGGTCTGGATCCGCCTGCCACAAGCAGTTCCGTTCTTCGCTTCCTCTGTGTCTCGCCAGGCCGTAGTACCTCGTGAACGGTACGTTCCGTATGACGAACGCTGATTGCTCGGGAGAGGTGCGCCGCCTGCAACTCGGCCGCCGTTCGAGTCGCTCACACCTCCATGACCGTGGCTCAATGAGTATCGAGGCAGTTCTGCTTGCGCCGATATTGATGATGCTCGTCCTCTTTGTCGTGCATTTGGGCCGTTTGGCAACGACACATCTTCGATTGATCACTGTTGCTGACCAGTCGGCCCGTGCGGCCTCGCTGGTGCATCCGCGATTCATGGCCACCGTGGGGGAGTCAGTAGCGCGCGAAAATGCGGAACTGAACGAACTTCCATGTGCGGCACTCGACGTTGGGGTCGAGGTCACGTACGACACCGACCCTGCGACCGTACGCGTCAGCCTCTCCTGTGACCTGACTCTGAATGGCGTTGCAATGCTTGCCCCTGTCGCGCGGACAGTGGCGGCTACGTCCGTCGAGGTGATTGACAGATGGAGAGTCGACGAATGAGCGGGTTCGTCACGTCACTCTTCATGGCTGTTGTTGCTGTGGCAGCGTTTGCATTCGACGGCACGAGGCTTATTGCTTCTCATGCTCAAATCAGCGACCACGCTGCCAATGCGGCCCGCATTGCAGCACAAGAAGTCGTCGATGTGCGACTCGACAGAGAGCGAATCGATCCGGTGGCCGGAAGTCTGGCTGCACGTCACTATCTGGATCGACACGGCCTGTCAGGTCATGTTCAGATTGACGGGCTTCGCGTCTCTGTGACCGTTCAGCAAACAGTGCAGATGTCGCTTCTCTCGATGATCGGTGTAGGTAATCGCACTGTCACCTCCACTCGAAAAGTTGAATTAGTCGACCAGTGAAGCAACGCTCGGCACGAATAATGCAAGAAAGACAACGTTCCGCAAAGGAAATCGTTATCCGAAACATCGTCTGTCTTGTTGCGGTCATTTTCACTTCCCGTCTGCTTTGGTCGAGCGGACGTTCACTCGGCACAACTTCTGGCAGATTTCTTGACTGGCCAAGGATTCTCGCGGCAAACACTGCGGTGCAGGTGGATGTGGCGCTCAGTGGAGTCGCGTGGCTCATCATTCTGTTGCTGAGCATTCGTGTCTTTCTCGATTGCGCCGTCGTCCTACTCAGGGTTGCCCGTCAACTGGCTTCGAGGCTGAGGGAGCGAAAGCCACAGACGATCTTCGGTGTCATCGTCTCGTTCATGGTGGGTCCGCAGGTATCTAGCCCTCATCCCGTCGAAGCTGCTGGAGCGAACAACGAATATCTGATGCCACGAGACGAAGTACGACGAGACAACATTGCACCAGAAACTGACATGAGCAAGCATCATGCGCGGGGCGTGCTACCTGCACTTGCCTCTGCAGGGTTGGCCCTCGGCATAACGAAGCACATTCAGCGTGAGCGGGCCGTGCTCCTCAAAGACGCACCCAGCTCAGCGCAATTAGATCGACCTGATTCGAAGTCGTTGGCGACTGGCATTGGTCTCTTCGAACGATCAGCTGCAATAACTCCGACTTCGGGAGAGCTCATTCCCCCAACCCCTTCCGCGGTAGTGCTCCCGATCGGTATTGCTGACGACAAATTGGTGTCGCTGACTCTGAGGCCAGGAGATATCGTGCGCATTGAAGCAGAGAAAGTCGAATGCTTAACGGTTCTGCGGCATCTTTTGAACACTGCCATGCTCGCCCCATGGTTGCAAGAACCGAAAGTGGTTGTCTGTGGCTTCGGGTATGGCGACTTCGTATGCGAACCGAGTGTCATCGTGACCGAGTCACCATCTGACGCGATGCATAAGGCGTTGCAGGCAAGAAGAAGATATCCGGCATCACCAGTGATTGTCGTGTCGACCACATACTCAAGCGAGTTCGATGATCTGCCGAATCAGGGGGTGATGGTGATCAGCACAGGCTGTGCTCCCGCTCACACTCCCACGAGAGTCATACGGGAGCATGACCACTGGAGAATCTCTTCTACAAACGAGAGGTTCCTCGCCTATGGAGTATCGGTCTCGGAAGCCCAGACACTTCGCCATGCTGCCGCTTCCATGACGAAACTTGATTCCTCACCGGTTCGATTTTCGTCTGTTGTTCCCGGCATTTCGACTACCCATTCCCTTGTTGAACCGTCGCGTGACTCACTCCTCGTTCGAGTACTTGGACCGGTGCAAGTCACCGCATCTGGGTGGAGAGACGTCGCATTTCGAAAGTCAAAGTCACTGGAGCTGCTCTGTTGGCTTGCTTTCCACCGAGACCGTCCGACGGTGTCTGGGGCACGAACTGCTCTCTGGGAAATTGACGTGAAAGACGCGACCTTTCACAACGTATTGTCTGAACTGCGCCACGGGCTGAGCGCTGCCGGGCTCGTCGATGGGGCTGGGCGTGTTGGGAAACATCAGCTGTTCCTAGATGAACGGATCATTACTGACGCCGAGACACTTCGGGACTACTTGCTTTCCGCCGAGACCTCATTCGGTGATGGTGCAATGCAAAAGTTGAGAGAGATGCTCTCCATGGTGAGTGGGCTTCCATTCAGCTCGGTCGGATATACGTGGGCGGACGCAGAGGGAATTACGTCGACGTTGGTGTGGCGAGTCACCCGCTCGGTCGAGCTCGTGGCCAGATTCGCAGCACAACACGGGGATCGCACGATGTTGCTTGACGCAGTTGCAGCTGGTTTGAGGATGTCCCCCGGCGACGAGCAGTTTCTGGAGCTTCAAGACCTGACATAACAGGAGTGCCAATTTGACGCCTTCAGAAGGCGAGGGTGATTGCCTCCGAGACAGTTGATACACGCAGCAGCGAGGCCTGGCCGGCTTCGAATGACTTTGTATTCGCAGGTACGAGTATGTGATGAAACCCCATGCGCGCAGCTTCTCGCACGCGGCGTTCGAGATGATTGACGTGTCGCACTTCTCCGCCGAGGCCCACTTCGCCGACGGCAGCAAGATGAGGTTTCACCGGTTTGTCGTGCGCCGCAGAGGCAAGTGCGAGGCACACCCCGAGGTCAGCACCTGGATCACTGAGTCGTACACCGCCGACGACAGATGCATACACCTCGAGGGATGAAAACGCTGTACCGGCGCGACGATCCAATACTGCAAGAAGCATCGCCAACCGTGATGCTTCCACGCCCTGCGCACTTCGCCGCGGGGTGAAGCCTGTCGCCACCTTCGAGGTAAGTGCCTGTACCTCAACCAGTAGCGGCCGCTGGCCGTCAATCGTCGGGACGACAACCGAGCCAGCGACGCCAATCTGGCGGTCGGCGAGCAGCATGTTGCTGGCATCGGGTACCCCGACAAGACCGCCTTCGGTCATCTCGAACAAACCAAGCTCATTCGTGGTGCCGAAGCGGTGTTTGACTGCTCGCACCATTCGCAAAGGATGAAGCCGGTCTCCCTCGAATGACACCACGGTGTCGACAACGTGTTCGAGAAGTCTCGGCCCTGCGATGTTGCCGTCTTTGGTGACGTGCCCGACGATGATGACCGCGATGTCACGTGCCTTTGCTTCTTGCACGAGTCGGAACGCGCATTCCCTTACTTGTGTGACTGATCCAGGTGCGGACTCGATGGTCTCGTCGGCGATGGTCTGCACGCTGTCGACAATGACGAGAGTGGGTCGCACTTTGTCGATCTGAACGACGATGTCCGCGAGTGACATGGCGGCCACGAGGAACATGTTCGCTCCGACTGCGCCGAGTCGCTCAGCACGCAGGCGCACCTGCTGCGCGCTTTCTTCGGCGCTCACATAAAGTGACCGCTCCGACCACGCAGCTGCAATTTGCAAGAGCAGTGTCGACTTGCCGATTCCCGGCTCGCCGCTCACGAGTGTGACCGAGCCAGGCACGAGCCCGCCATCAAGTACCCGGTCGAACTCGCTGACACCAGTCGGGTGTGTCACCGCCGACTGCTGCGATACCTGAGAGATGGGGAGAGCTTCGCTCTTTGCATTGAGAGCGCGACTGATTGCAACAGTCTTGGAGACTGCCGGAGTATCGCTTCCGACGACGTCTTCAACCAGTGAATTCCACGCGCTGCATGCCGTGCACTGGCCGCCCCACTTCGGATGTTCAGCACCGCAAGAAGAGCAGACGTAGACGGTTCTCAGCCTCGGCACGCGCCAACTCTATGACGCGGGTGTCGATTGATTCCGACGGTGCACGACGGTCGCCACATAGATGAGAGCTGCAACAACGAGAAGAATCAAGACGACGAGCAGCACGCGAGAAGCGATGTCAGCAGCGAGTGCTGACAGGTCGCTGTCTCGAGTGGTAGCGCTGATCTTGGTGGTGAGCCCGTCGACTGGAATGTCCCACGAAATTGTGCTCGTCGCGTCATCATCGGCACGCGGTGCGACGACACCGTCAGTCGCGAGTAGCTTCCCTGGCAACGTGATGCGTAGCGACACGGTCAGCGCTTCGCTCAAGGCGAGACCGCTGCGAACCAACGTTTGATCGAAAGGATTGGCCCCCAAGATGGACAGTGCTTCAGCATCGGCAAAACCTGCCAGACCCTTCGGCAGCCCGCCCGAGCCCGTGATTGTGTAAGTGGCGTCATTCATGCGTCCCGTGCGAGTCAGGGTAAGGCCACGCAGTGGGCCGTCGTCGCCCGAGATCTGAGCGAGAAAGAATCCTGCTTCATCAGCGTTGGCGAACGGGCGTTGCGCGACGATCGACAAACCTCCACCTGGTGCGGGGTTCTGCACTTCGACGTTCCATCCGGCTGCGCGGAGGTCATCAAGGTTCAGCGACCCGCCGAGTTCTGGTGCGCGTTGAGCGACCTCTGCGTCGGCGAGAGCCGTGACCGTGATGGTGCCGCTCCCGTTGTCGGCCACGTTCACCGTCGTGTTGAGCTCGACCTTGCATCCTGCCAATGCACTTGCGCTTATGAGCAGCAGGAGGGGAACGATTACTCGGCGACGTATGTCGCTCGAGAAGGTCACTCGCTTGTGGCGTTGCCGCCTTCGCCCGCCCCGGCGAGATCAACACCGACAGGCGGCTTGAAACCTTCGACAGCCTTGAACGTGATGCGTTGTTCGCCCGGGTTCTCCGGGTCGTCCTCCACGCCTACGACCACAATTTCGCCAGCCACGAATTGTTTGTTCAACAAGCGCTCTGACAGCGGATCTTCGATCAGACGTTGCAGTGCTCGGCGCAGCGGTCGTGCGCCAAGCTGCGGGTCGTACCCCTTGCGGGCGAGCAGTTCTTTTGCGGGCTGTGTCAACTCGAGGCCGAGGCCGAGGCCCTCAAGCTGGCTGACGAGACGCTTGCTCATCAAGTCGACCATCGCCATGATCGCCTCGACGTTGTGCTCGTGGAAGACGATGACCTCATCGATGCGGTTCAAGAATTCCGGTCGGAAGTGCACCTTCAGCGCTTCGGTGACCTTGTCACGCATGCGGGCGTACGACATGGCCTCATCGTTCTTGCCGAACCCGACGTTGGCTTTGCGCAGGTCTTGTGTGCCGAGGTTCGACGTCATGATGATGACGGTGTTGCGGAAGTCCGTGGTGCGGCCTTGCGCATCGGTCAGGCGACCTTCTTCGAGGATCTGCAGCAGCGTGTTGAACACGTCAGTGTGTGCTTTCTCGATTTCGTCGAACAGTACGACAGAGAACGGTTTGCGGCGCACGGCCTCCGTGAGCTGGCCACCTTCGTCATACCCCACGTATCCCGGGGGGGAGCCGACGAGCCGGCTCACCGTGTGCTTCTCCATGTATTCGCTCATGTCGAGCGAGATGAGGGCGTCTTCGTCACCGAACAAGAACTCCGCCAAGGTCTTTGCCAACTCGGTTTTCCCGACGCCGGTCGGACCCAAGAAGATGAATGAACCGCTTGGCCGCTTGGGGTCTTTCAAACCTGCGCGCGTGCGGCGGATGCTCTGGCTGACGGCTTTGATGGCGTCTTCTTGGCCGATGATGCGCTTGTGGAGCTCGGCTTCCATGTTGAGCAGTTTCGTGGTCTCTTCTTCGGTCAATTTGTAGACCGGAATGCCTGTCCACACGCTGAGCACATCGGCGATTGCTTCTTCGTTCACTTCGTCGTACAGGTTGATTCCCTGGGCCTTGACGTCGGCTTCTTTTTGGGCACGCTCCTCGAGCAGGGTGCGCTCTTGATCGCGCAAACGACCGGCTTCTTCGAATCGCTGGTCTTCCACGGCCTTTTTCTTTGCGGCCTGCACTTCTTTGATCTTGTTCTCGATCTCCTTCAAGTCTGGCGGCGTCTTCATGCGTTTGATGCGTAGGCGGCTGCCCGCTTCATCGATGAGGTCGATGGCTTTGTCCGGCAAGTGACGGTCGGAAATGTAACGGTCAGCCATGTTTGCTGCTGCGACGAGTGCCTGATCGGTGATCGTCACACGGTGGTGGCTCTCGTACTTGTCGCGGATGCCCTTCAATATCTCGATGGTGTGGGCTACCGACGGCTCGTCGACTTTGACGGGCTGGAAGCGCCGCTCGAGCGCGGCATCCTTCTCGAAGTGTTTGCGGTACTCGTCGAGCGTGGTGGCGCCGATGGTCTGCAGCTCGCCGCGTGCGAGCATCGGCTTCAAGATCGATGCTGCGTCAATCGCGCCCTCTGCGGCTCCGGCGCCGACGAGAGTATGGATCTCGTCGATGAAAAGGATGATGTCGCCGCGGGTGCGGATCTCTTTCAGCACCTTCTTGAGTCGTTCCTCGAAGTCACCGCGGTAGCGGCTGCCGGCGACCAATGCGCCGAGGTCGAGCGTGTAGAGCTGCTTGTTGGTCAGCGTTTCGGGCACGTCGTTGGCGACGATGCGTTGTGCGAGACCCTCGACGATCGCCGTCTTGCCGACACCCGGCTCACCGATGAGTACCGGGTTGTTCTTGGTGCGGCGAGAGAGGATCTGCATGACGCGTTCCATCTCGCGTTGACGGCCGATGACCGGGTCGAGTTTCTTGTCTTTTGCTAGTTGCGTGAGGTTGCGGCCGAATTGGTCGAGAATCTGGCTGCCACCCTTCTCGCTCGGCGTATCTTTGGCGCCGACAGGTTCACCTTTGCCTTCGCTCCCCGAACCTTCGTAGCCGCTCAATAACTGGATGACTTGCTGTCGCACCCGAGACAAGTCGGCGCCGAGTTTCACCAGCACTTGTGCCGCGACGCCTTCGCCCTCGCGAATGAGACCGAGCAGGATGTGCTCAGTGCCGATGTAGTTGTGGCCCAGTTGCAGCGCTTCTCGCAGCGAGAGCTCGAGCACCTTTTTTGCGCGCGGGGTGAAGGGGATATGACCCGATGGAGACGAGCCGCCCTGGCCGATGATTTCTTCCACTTGGGCGCGCACGGCTTCGAGGGAGATGTTCAATGACTCGAGCGCCTTCGCAGCGACTCCCTCACCCTCGTGGATGAGGCCGAGCAGGATGTGCTCGGTGCCGATGTAGGAGTGGTTCAGCAGTCGCGCTTCTTCTTGGGCCAACACGACCACTCGCCGGGCCCTGTCGGTGAAACGTTCGAACACTGCTGTTACCGCCTTTTTGCGATTGTTCGGGTCGCGGTCGTATCAGAGAGTGTACTCCCGTCAACCCCAGTCCCCAGATGGCGAGCTCGTGAATCGAGTCGCAATTGTCATACGCGCGTTGCGACGACGATTGTGACCTCCGCCGAATTGTGACCTCCGCCAATTCAAACAGAAGCACGTTGTGGAGTCACCGTCACCCTTGTTTCCATGTTCGGCGCATAGCCTGACGAGGTGAACGCCGCCTCGCCGTTGCTCGAGTTGCCGTTGATGGCAGTCGACCGTGACCGAGTCGAAGACGCGCTGCTTGCTGCAGTGCGCACCCCTGATGCATACCTCACTGAAATTGCTTCGCATCTCATCATCGCAGGTGGCAAAAGATTGCGGCCAGTGATTTCTGTCGCTGCGGCACAGGTCGGCAGCGAGGGTCGGGTTTCTGACCAAGTCATCGCCGGCTCGATCGCCTGCGAGCTCGTGCATCTCGGTTCGCTCTACCACGATGACGTGATGGACGAAAGCACCACCCGTCGCGGAGTGGAGACGGTCAACGCAAAGTGGGGCAACCTGCAGGCGATCGTCGCCGGCGATTTTCTCCTGGCGCGTGCTTCGGAGATCGCCGCATCGCTCGGCAACGAGGTGGCCGGCCTCCTCGCGCGCACCATTGGTCGGCTCTGCGAAGGGCAGGTCGAAGAACTGCGCCACACCTACGACCGCAACCGCACCATTCCTTCGTATTTGGTCAGCATCCAAGGCAAGACCGCGTCATTGTTCGCCACTTCCGCCCGCATCGGTTCGCTCGTTGCGGGGCACGAGCGAACCGTCACCGACGTGATCACCAACGTCGCAGACGCGTACGGAATGGTCTTTCAGATCGTCGACGATGTGCTCGATATCGTTGCGACCGATGCGCAACTCGGCAAACCTGCCGGGCACGACCTAGAAGAAGGCGTCTACACGCTTCCGGTCTTGCTCACGTTGGCACACGATGCACCCGAGTCGCGAGAACTCTTCGATCTACTCGGCTCGCCGCTCACCGCCAAAGAACGCACCAAGGCTCTCAAGATCGTGCGGAACGGTCCGGGTCTCTCCGCCGCTCTCGAAACCGCTCGTGAATATGCGAGAGTTGCCGAAGCCGAATGCGACAAACTGCCCGTCGGCGCGGCCACCGACGCACTTCGTCGCGCCCCGCGCGCGCTGCTCGATTCCCTCGTCAGTCTCTGAGCTGACCCCTACTTCGACATCGCCCGCTGCGCGGCGGCTAACCCAGAGAGCGCAGCCCCTTCGACTTTCGGACCTGCGAAAGCGTCGCCGGCGAGTGTGAGCCCGTTGGACGACCAGCACCTCTCCTGCCATGTGGTTCGAGGAGCCGCCATACGCCACCGCTTGGGTTGATGCTCGACGACCTTCGCGTCCCCGATCCATGCACGAGCCGACTGCATGACTCGATCATGTGTTGCCTCCGCGTCGCTCCACCAATGCTGTTCGCTGAAGGAGGGGGAACAGTGGAAGGTGATCGCTCCCATCTCGCTGATGCCTTTCTGTTTGTTGTCGGCGACGAACGAGAATGTCTCGTCAGCATTCTGAACACCACCCGGTGCGGGCACCTGAGTTTTGCCTTCGACGACGACCAGAGCAGCGATGATCTTGTCGTATTCGATCGTGCGAATCTGATCCGGTACGACCAGATCGGTGTTCACAATCAGCGCCATCGATTGCGGCACCGGGCAAGTGAGAACAACCTGATCGCAATCGACCGAAGTTCCATCATCCAGATGAACGCGCCAACCATCCGACAGCCGATCAAGAGAGAACACCATGCTTGAGTACCTGACGTCGAGACTGGCGGCAAGGTGCTTGGTGATCGATGTCATCCCGTTCACTCCGCAGTAGCGCGGGTGTCCGTCGCTCGCGGCGAATCCGCGGCACCATTCCTTGGCGATGCCCAAATTGAGCCACTGGCGCACCTCGGCAGCGAACTCTTCTGAGCGCACCGTAAAAAACTGCGCACCATGGTCGAAGATCGCGCCGCCGATTCGGCGAGTGGCGCACCGACCACCGCTTGATCGACCTTTGTCGAATACCACCGCCTCATGCCCGTGGGCCACGAGTGTTCGCGCTGCGAGAAGACCACTTATCCCAGCGCCGACGACGACCACACGCATCGCTGCTCAGCTCGAACGACATGCCGACCGCACCGTGCGCTCTGCGCGATCGATGAAGTCGAGCACCACTCGATTGAAAGTAGAGGCATGCTCGATCATCAATCCGTGTGCAGCCCCAGAAATCACCACCAGCTCAGCCTGGGGTATTCGTTCGGCAATCTCCTCGCTGTCAGCGCGCGGCGTGAGGATGTCCTGATTGCCGACCACCACCAAAGTGGGGGCGGTGATTCGGCCGAGTTCAGCGACCATCGAGTCGTCAGTGTCGAGAATCGCGCCCACTTGCGCACTGAACCCGCGCGATGGCCGAAATGTTGCGAGCGGGCCAAGCCATCCAATTGCGGGGGCCAGGCGGCGAAACGAGCGCGGCCCGACGAGCCAACGCGCGGACTCGTCCGCCCATTGACGTAGACCTCGCACGTTGGCAGTGTCTGCCCAGTGCTGCAGAAGTTCGCTGCGCCACGGAAGATTCCGACACGCAGTACAAGCAAGCGTGAGGGAACGAACTCGTGTCGGATGTTTGACCGCCAATATCTGCGCGATGGCACCCCCCATCGATGCGCCAACGATGTGTGCGTCCTGCAAGCCGTAGTGGTCGAGCACCGCAGCCGCATCGTCGGCCATGTCTTCGAGTGTGAACGGCTCTCGCGGTATAGAACTCCGTCCGGCTCCGCGATTGTCGATGGCAATCGTGCGGAACTTGGTGGCCATGGCGATTCGCTGGAGCGCCCATCCGTTCTTGTTCATCCCGAGGCCCTGGATGAGCAGCACGGGCGGCGCGTCGGTACGGCCTGTCACTTGGCTGTGTATCGACGTGCCGTCTGGTCGTTCAATCCACGGCATCAGGCAACCCGTTCTTGCGGCTGATTCGGCGAGATGCGCACCACCGAGGGCCACGAATACAGGCGACTCACTACGTCTTTGGTCGAGTGTGCCGGGCGATAGTCGAGGTCGTGCGTCAACGTTCGAGCCAAGCGACCGTGCTGCAAGAGCTCGCGCACATGATCGGGGAGCGGGGCTCCGGCCAACGAGGCGAGCGAAGATGCGATCGGCCAAGTCAGCGGCAGCACCGGTACCGGTAGTCGGCGACCTTGGCGCATCACTGCGCTGATGCGCACGGGGCTTTCGGCGACGACGTTGACTGCTTCGTGTCGCCCGTTCAGGGCTGCGTGCACCACGGCGCGAGCCGCATCATCGTCAGCGACTACTTGGAACTGTGCCCGCGAAGTTGGGTCGACTGGTACGAACGGCAGCCGTAACAAACGACCTAGCGGGCTCGGCACGTGGGCACCGATCACCGGGGCGAGTCGCAAAACTGTCGTGGTCGCCGTCGACGGCGCTGCCTCGGCGATCATCGCCTCGAGAGAACTCAGCATGTGACCGTACGTAGAAGTCGGGGCAATCGCCGAGTGCTCGTCGTGCACGCGACCAGCATGAGAGCCGTACACCTCGATACCTGATCGAACGACTACACGAGAAAGACCGGCCAGCCCCGCGAGGGCTTCACACAGCGACGTTGCGTAGTTGCCGGTCGCGAGCCTGGCCTCTTTCGTGCCGAGCCGGGCGTGCGGCTCCCATACGCCGAGGTGCACCACGACGTCGGGCCGAATCGATGTGACCTCCCGCACGAAGTGCACGGTGTCGCTGTGTTCGACTCGGTGGAAGGTGGTTCGTCGAAGTCGTCGACGAGGCGGATGCACGTCAATACCGTGCACGTCACCGAAGCGGCCCTGTTGCTCCAACAATGCCGTCGCCAACGAACCAAGTTCGCTGCCGACCCCTACGACGAGGAGCCGTTGTTCTCCCACAGATCTCAGATTACTGAGGCTGGTTCACGCAAAGGGTGACAGTGACGAGTCGTCAGCTCTGCCGAAACTCGTGCGCTCTGAAGATGAGCGAGCGCGAAGCCGGCTCAATCGCACGATTGGTGAGGCGCTCGATGAGCGTGACCGCTTCGGTGGGCTCGTTCACGACACCCAACCAACGGAGGTAGGCACCCATGATGCTCACGAGCTGGTCGCTCACTTCTTCGGCATGCACGATCGTGCGGTGACCTGTAGAGAGCAGCGAGTTCAGCTCGACGAAGAAGCTTCGGCACCAATCGTCGATGTTGTCACTCGTCAACAGCGGAACGTGACGGTAGGGAACCCCGATTTCTTCGTAAGTCTGCAAGTTGTGCGGTGCGCCGCTCACACTCACGATGCAGTGGAACTCGTTCTCGCGTAGCCAGATGACCTCTTCTTGACGCCGCACTTTGCGATGGCTGACCCCGAATCCTCCGGGCCGCTCGCAGATCGCGAGTCGATCCTTGATGATCCAAGTCAGATCACGTGGCTGAATTCCGAGCGCCCACTTTCCGCGAAGTTTCTGTGACATCGGCAGAAGATGTTACAACACGTTCAAGTCGTGCAATCCGAGTCGCTGCTGACTTCGTCGCACTTGTCTGCCGCGCCCGACATCGCAGCCTGTCGTCTCACCACGTGCGACGGTAAGCACGCGTTCGACTGTGGCGGCATCCGGTGGAAGCGGGTCGGCAAGCCACTGCCGAATCGCACGTCGCGATAGAGAAACAGGTGCGGCGGAGAGCGCCCGTGCGTCAGTGACGTCGATCATTGCGGCGAGTTCTTCGAGCAGATCGTCATCGTCGCGAAGTGTCTCCGCCTGGCGGGCGATGACGTCCACGATGTCGCGCTTGGAGATGTCTCTCAGTAGCGGAATGAGGTCATGCCGCACCCTGACTCGCTGGTATCGGGCATCTTCGTTCATGGGGTCACGCAACGGCCGCAAACCGAGTTCCGCGCACAATTCCCGCGTTTCGTCGCGACGAAGATGCAAAAGCGGATGGCGATCTCTACGCATGCCGGCCAGGCCGGCAGTGCCGGAACCACGCAGCAGATTGATGAGGACGGTCTCCGCTTGATCGTCGGCAGTGTGACCTGTGAGCACGCTCGGCGGTAGTGCAGCGAATCGTGCGTCGCGCGCACGAGCCTCGAGATTCGGGCCCGGTTCGACCGCCAGGGTACGGAGTTCAACGTTTGCCCCGATCGCCTCTGCGATCTGCCTCACGAATACAAAATCGTTGCAGGAGTCACTCCGCAGCCCGTGGTCAACATGCCAGGCAGTGACTTGCCGATTCGTGCGCGACGCCAGAAGCAGAAGTGCAACAGAATCAGCACCCCCCGATACGGCGCAGTGAAGATGTTCCTCAAGAGGGAAGTTGCAGCGTTGCAACAGGCCCGTCGCCAGCGAAGAGCTGTGGACGGCGTCTCGCAGGGCGTTCATCGCCCTAGCTCGCTACTTGGCGTTCTGTTCTGCACGACGCTGCGCACGCGTCGGGTGCTTTTGTGCTTCGACTTTGCCGAGGTATCCAACTACCACTCCGAACACTGCACCGATACCAGCGATGAGCAGACCCGCACCCAACCACCAGTGCCACGGAACTACTGCGATCATGACCACAAATGCTACTTCGGTAGCGTGACCACATGCGAAAACTCGGCTTGCTCGTCGGTTCTCTCGTCTGTGCGCTCGCGCTCTCGGCATGCGGCGAAACTGTGACCATCGGCGATGGCGGGGTGGCTCAAGGCATCACCGTGCAAGCGTCGGGCGTCAGTGACGTCGTTCCTGATGCAGTTCGGATTTCTCTCTCGGTAAGCGTCCTGGCTGATACGAGCGAGGCTGCCCTTGCTGAGGCGTCCATGATTGCCGATGAAGTCCGCGACACGTTGACGTCTCAGCAAGTGGACGAGGCCGATATCTCAACTCAGACTCTGGCAGTTAACCCCGAATACTCGTACACCGAAACTGAAGGTCAGAAAATCGTTGGTTATCGTGCCGCACAGCTCTTTGATGTCGTGATTCGGGATGCACGGAATGCGGGTGATGTAATAGACCTCCTGGTTGGTCGAGGTGGTCCGAACGTATCCATCAACTCGACGTTCCCGATTCTGGTTGATGCAACGGCGGGCGCAGTTTCAGCGCGCGAGGATGCGGTGAAGAAAGCTCGTGCGAAAGCTGAAGCGTACGCCGACCTGTTGGGTGTCGAACTTGGAGAGATCGTATATCTCACGGAAATTGCTGCTCCCACCAATGTGGCAGTCGGCGCCAAAGCAGACGCAACGGCAGAGAGTTCGCCACCGGTCATTGACCTTGGTACGCAACAGGTCACCGTCACCGTCGAAGTGCGCTGGAAGCTGTCCTAACTGCTCAGCCCCAAGATTCGAGTTCGGAAAGACTGCCACGCTCGTGCAAGAAGAGAATGTCTCAAGTTTAAATTGATGAGCAGGCTTCGTCTCGGGCCGTCGAACGTAGATTCGCGCATATCGACCGTATGGAATGAGTTCTGAGTCTTCACAAAGCCCGCAATACGGTTCGCTTGGAATGTGACATTGAAGTCATTCACGAAGTTCTGATAAAACCAGTCCTCATCACGACGAGCCCGTTCAGTCTTGAGCGAACCATCGTGGATGCTGCATGAAGTCATAGGTTGAATCGCCAGCGGTGCCAGTCTGGTGAGTCTCGAATCGGAGAGCCTGTTGAAACGCTTTACGGCCTCTCGGAGAACGGCATCAGACTTTGGTCTGAAGAAGCGCGTACCTTCGGATGCACCTCGGTAAGAGGGATCTGCAAAGTAGAGAACGAGCGCGAGGACCTTGTACGAATTGTCAGTATGTGGTGGGAGGTACCTACCCGCGTAGTTTGCGCTGAATGCGAGATTGATTTCGTAGTTCTTGACGTTTCGAAGCCGGAAGTAGAGCGTCCATCTCCACCAAGCGGGATAACGTCGCGACGTTTCTCTCAAGCAAGCCCTAATCAGCCCCGAGACGACCTCTTCTGACCGAATGGTTGCTATGAAGGCACGCCATTCAGGGGAGAGCTTGTCAGAAGCTTGGGCGTTCGGTCGGATCGTGTAATTCACAAACCTGTCGACTCCTGGTTCACCCACGAGGTGGTCAGGAAAGTGCTTGAGTAACTGTTCGAATTCTTGGTTATCGAGCACGTCGTCCAAGACGAATCGCGGATAAGGCTGATTCGGTTCGCACGCGCTGAGTGCCGAACGCACCTGATTTGGGAGATTCGCAATACTGCTCAATTGGCGACCCCTACTCTGAAGATCTTCTCAGAACGGCAATATGTTTTCGGCGTCTATCATCGCGCCAGCGCCGACCAGATGCACCAACTCTCTTATAGATAAGACGCGAAGTGACGTGCCCACTCCGTACGAGGTGCTCAATACACCGAAATCCCTCAGTAGAACTGAGTACCGACCTCCGCATCTCCGCAAGCTTGATGTCGTCAATTGCAATCCAGCTCACCGTATTAGAGAGTCTTAGGGCGTTGATGAGGTCAAATGCGATAACTGGGAATGTGTGGTCACCGTCAACCCAGATGAGATCGAAGGTTTCAGTCTCCTTGAAAAGACTGGTTGAGTCTCGTCGAATCTGTTGAACGTTAGTTCTGCCCCCAAGATTCTCGAGACGTGATGCTCGCTGATCGTGATAGTGAACCATCAATTTGTCCACGTAGTTCCTCATATCGCCTTCTTGAACTTCTGGGAGATCCCAAGTCTCGATATAGGCATCTGGGAAAAGGCTTGAGAGATAAGCAGTGAACTCGCCTCTGAAGGTACCGATCTCGAGTACTCGCCGAGGTCTGAAGCTTCTTGAAATTCCGGCGAAGAGTTCATAGTGCAACGAGCTATCGCTACGACGAAGACTATTCGCGGCGACGACCCGATCAGCTTCGACGCATGCAGCGCGATAGTCGAGTCCGAGAGATTCAAACTGAGCCGCGAGGTGTTCAATTTCTAGAGCTTTTTGGCGAGTGCCGTACCCGATTCCAGCGATTCTGGCCTTGATGACCGCCCAGATGACTTTTGGGGATCGCACTGCCTCAAATGCTATCCCTCCAGCAAATGCCATGAATCGTGCTATGCAGAAGTTCCCCGCTTGAATCGGTCATGAAGAGCTATGGAGCCCGAGGCGGGAATCGAACCCGCGACCTACGCATTACGAGTGCGTTGCTCTACCACTGAGCCACTCGGGCGCGGCTTCTCACCCTACCGCTTGGTCTACGGCCAGAAGCGTGAGATGTCGGTGTCGCACGTGTCAAGGTCGATGACCTGCGCGATTGCATCCTCGAAAATCACTTCGCCACCTACGGGTTTGCCGTCCGGCAGATATGTCTGGTTGTACCAGACGAAATAGCGACGATCGCAAGGGAGAAGAGGCGGTTTGTCAATGAGAAATTGATTGCGAATCGGCCAGCGTAAGGTTGCAGCAAAGAGACTCTGCGGCTCGTTGCTGTAGAGCACAGAGTTGCTCGGTAGGCCGTTGGCAAACAAATGCACTGGAAGCAGCTTGTGGGTGATCGAACCCCAGTATCGGCCCTCGCTGCCGTATCGAATGCTGTCGCGCGCCGAGACAGCACCGTGCCCGACGACGACGGCGATGCCGAGCACGGCAAGTGCGCGAGAGATGCCTCGCGACACGCGGGATGAGTCTGCCTGAAGAGAGTCGCCAGCGATGACAAACATCAGCACGAGCGGCACGTACAAGCCACTCATCATGCGAGAGTCAAGCGGACCCATCTCGTCGTACACGAAGCGATACACCGAGAACGCACCGTAGAACACGAAGAGCACGGCGCTTGCCATGAGGACTGCGGTGTTCGGGCGTTGCAGATGCTTGTCACGTCGCCATGCATATCGGATTGCGATGTATCCCGAAATCAAGCCGAGGATCAATACCCATACGAGGACCCCGGCAATCTGCATGAAGAGGGAAAAGTCAGCCCACTTCAGATAGATGCCTCCGTTGCCATCGAGTGGAGGCCGGGCGATGAGCCAACTTCCGACGGTTCCCGTGAAGGTCTTGAGGGGGTCCAGCAAACTACCGCCGCCTGGTTCGCGATAGCCGGTGAGGTAGCCGCTGATTTCTTTGTTGCGCATCAACCACAACCACGGCGCCACCATCGACACCGCAAGAGCGCTACCAGCCCGCATGAACGAGAGCAGCCAACCCGAACGCTTCAGTTGTACGAGTGCCGCTACGAATGCAAGCGGTGCAACATAAAACGGCCCGATATATCGAACAAAGAACATGACCGTGAAGACCAATGCCAATGCGATATCCCATGGCCAAGCACGCGGGCGTGTGACGACGAGCATCGCAAGCACGACTAGTGCAATGAACGGCGGTTCCGACCATGCCATCGTGAAGATGTCGAGTAGAGCCGGGCTCAACGCAACAAGAGCGACTCCGATCCATTTGGCGATCGTTCGCACACCGGCCCGCACCAGCAAGCGGTGGACGCCCCACACGACCACCATCATCGAGACCGCGTTGACGATTCGCAAAGTGAAGTCGGGAGACACGGACAACCAGTCGCCGATGGTGACGAAAGCAGATAGCCCCGGCGGGCGAATAACCATCGGCTGCCCGGTCACGTCGAGCGCGCCCCGACCCGCGGACATGCTGAGCCCGACAGCGATGTAGTCGGTGGAGTCCCAACTGATGCCGATGCCTCGCCGATTCCCGATGAGGCTCGGGATGCTGCTCGCGAGGGCGACGATGTTCGCCGTCTGACGGCTGGTCAGCGAGACAGTCTCCATCGCAGTGTGTGTCTGAGAATACGCCACCCGTAGCGAATGCCGTTCACCCTCGACAGTTCGTCGCCATAAAAGGTGGGAATTGGAATCTCCACGATGCGCTGACGCGACTCGATCATCTGCAGGATGATCTGCGTGTCGAAATCGTAGTAGTCGGAGTTGAGTTCGAAACCGACGCCGTTTAACGATCGGATGGAGTATGCGCGATAGCCGCTGTGCCACTCGCTGAGACGAACACCCGCCAAACGATTCTGCAAGAGGGTGAGAATCTTGTTGCCGATGAACTTGTATTTCGGCATGCCGCCCCGCAGGGCCGCGCCTTGCTGCAACATCCGCGAGCCGAACACCACATCAGCGCTACCTTCCACGATTGGCTGCACCATCTGCGGCAGAAACTCGGGTGCGTACTGCCCGTCGCCATGCAACAGCACGACGACGTCGAGGCCGTTGTCGATCATCCAGCGGTAACCAGCCTTTTGGTTGCCGCCATATCCAAGATTGACCGGACGACGAATCACCTCAAGCGGCAGATCGGGGCGTGCTTGCTTTACTCGCATCCCAACTTGGTAGGTGCCGTCGGTGCTCGCGTCGTCGCACACCAAGATGGTTCTGAGTGAAGACCGAAACTCCTGTGGGATTCGGTTCAGTACGGCTTCGAGTGTGGAGCTCGCTTCATAGGCGACGACGAGAACGCCGATTTTCATGTCAAGATTCGAAGATTTCGCGCCACGAAGACGTCATGCCTCGATGAGGTCGCGTCTGCCGGCGATCATGTGCAACGACGGGCACTTGGCAAAGAGTGCATGCAAGAGCAGGGTCTCATTGACGTTGAACGTCATCGCCGAGATTGCATCGTGCACGTCGTGTACGGCGCGCGAATAGATAGTCGGGTCCACCCCGTCCTGCAGGCTCGTCACGACTTTGTGATACTCGGCGGCAATCAGAGCGAGACCCTCCCGAAGTTCGTCAGTCTTGAATTTGCGAAGCTGTCGCTTGTGCTGCTCGGCAAGTGCACGACGGCCGCTGCCGCGTTCACCAACGAGTTTCACGCGGTCTTCGAGGGCTTCCAGTTCGGCTTCTTGTTGAGACAAAAGCGGCTCTGCTGCTCGTTCGATGAGGTTGCTCACGGTTTCGACGGCCTTTGCGACTGCTGCTCCGCTGCCATCGAGTTGGTAGGGCACCGCCGCGAACGCAGCTTGACGTTCTGCGAGAGCCGTGTCGGTCGCGAGAATGCGAGCGCGCACCAGGCTGCCTCCCGCTGAACGTGCGGCTCGCCGCGCGGTTTCGGCACTGATGCCTTCCGCGGTGAGTTGCTTCACGATCACGGTCTGGTCGAGAGCAGGAAAGTTCACCATTACGCAGCGGGAAGCGATCGTCTCGAGACTCGGAAGCAGTTGCTCTGAGAGGAGGATGAATACGAGCCGATCGTTCGGTTCCTCGAACGTCTTCAACAGCCGCGCTGCAGTCATGTCGCGCATGAGATGCACTTCGTGAACGATGACGACCCGCATGTCGGCCTCGGTCGGCGTGAGGACGGAGGCCTGCACGATGGCCTGTGCTTCCTCGTTGTCGATTGCGGCACCTTCGCGAACGATCTCCGTCACATCAACGAAGCCTCCGCGCATCACGAGGTCGACGACACGGTCCTCGGCGCGGTCGGTGCCGCTCACCAACCGAGCCGCGAATGCCCGCGCTGCCACTTCTTTGCCTGCACCTTCTGGACCGACGAAGAGATATGCATGGGTCGGGCGCTCGGCGAACGAGCGCAGCCGGGCGACTGCGGCATCCTGTCCGACGACTTGGCCCCAGATACTGCTCACGTCAACGATCCGTTCGTAGTCACAGGCCGAGTCGTTCCGTGACGCCGCGGCGGATGACCTGCTCGAGTTCGTCTTTGGGTGGCGTCCCGTCGATGACCAGCCAGCGTCTTGGCTCTTCTTCGGCAAGTCGGTCGAAGCCCTCGATGACGCGCCTGAAGAAGTCGTCGTCTTCGCGCTCGAAGCGGTCGGTGTCTCGCTTCAGCAGTCTCGTGCGCACGACCTGCAGGTCGACACGTATATATACGACGAGGTCGGGCCACCGCGACTCGATGGCGAAGTCGTTGAATCGGCGCAGCTCCGTGAGGTCGAGTTGCCGGCCATACCCCTGGTAGGCGAGCGACGAGTAGACGCTCCGGTCACTCACGACGTGCCGTCCGGCAGCCAGCGCGGGCACTACGAGTTCCCGCAAGTGTTGGGCGCGGTCGGCCGCCATCATCAGCGCCTCGGCGCGGGGCGAGAGGTGCGTGTTGGACGTGTCGGCCATGATCGCCCGCAACGTGGCACCGACGGGTGTGCCTCCCGGCTCGCGAGTGATGAGCGCATCGAGATGAGCGGCAAGTCGCTTGACATGCGTCGATTTTCCGCAGCCTTCGACACCCTCGAACGCGATGTACTTGCCTGGCACCGCCCTCACGCTAGGGCGTCGGTGCGCCAGGTTCAGTCGTCGTTCTTCTTCGACTTCTTGGTTCGAGGTGACTTCTTCTTCGGCGCGGCATCAGTCGATGTGGCGCGGGACTTCTTCGCCGGCTTCTTCGGCGCCGGTGGGTTGGCGCGGCGTGCGGCAAGCAACTCGAATGCGCGCTCAGGGCTCATGTGTTCGAGACGATCTCCGCGTGTGAGGCTCGCGTTCGTCTCGCCGTCTGTCACGTACGTGCCGAACTTGCCGTCCTTGGCGATGACTGGTCGCCCAGAGATTGGGTCGGTGCCGAACTCGCGCAGCGGCGGCTTCGGGGCTCCACGTCTGCCGAACTTTCTCGGTTGCGCAAGAAGTGCGAGCGCCTGGTCGAGCGTGATCGTGAAGATCTCGTCGTGGGTGGTGAGCGTTCGGCTGTCTTTGTCTTTCGTGATGTACGGACCGTATCGACCGTTCTGCGCCGTGATGGCAACACCGTCGCTCGGGTCGACGCCGACGACCCTCGGCAATGACAGCAGTTTGGTGGCAGTTTCGATTGTCACATCGGCTGGCTTCATCTCGGGGAAGAGCGATGCGGTCTTTGGCAGCGGTGCGTCTTTGTCGTCGCTGCGGTCGCCGAGTTGCACGTACGGGCCGTAGCGGCCCGACTTCACGTAGACGGGCAGGTCGTTGTGCGTCCCGATTGGCTCGTCGTTGCTCGGCGCATCAAGCAGTTCGATCGCCTTCGTGACGGTGAGCTCTTCTGGGGTGAGGTCTTCGGGCACTCCGGCCGTTCGTTCGCCGGTGCGCACGTACGGCCCGAACTTGCCAGGCCGCACCTCGATGATGTCCCCGCTCTCAGGATGCTTACCGACGATGAAGCCGTTGATTTCTCGAGCGTCAATCGAGTCTTTTGCTGCCTCGGTCACCGGGAAGATACCCGGCAGTTCCTTGCCGTTACCGAAATAAAACTCGCGCAACCATGTGGCACGATCGCGTTCGCCGCGGGCGATCTCGTCGAGTTCTTCTTCGACGATTGCAGTGAATCGGTCGTCGACGATGCTGGAGAAATGTTGGGTCAGCAAGCGAACGACGGCGAACGCCGTCCAACTCGGGACGAGAGCCTGCCCCTTCTTCCACACGTATCCGCGGTCGACGATGACTTTCAGAATGCTCGCATACGTGGACGGTCGGCCGATACCGAGTTCTTCGAGTTTCTTCACCAGCGTCGGTTCGGTGTAGCGCGCAGGCGGCGTGGTGGTGTGGCCGACTGCGGTGAGTTCGCTCACCGAGATCTCGTCGCCGACCTTGAGTGCGGGAAGAATCGCTTCGGTGTCGTCGTCGCTGCGGTCGTCGTCAACCTCTTCGTAGACCGCCCGGTAGCCGGCGAAGGTGATGGTGGTGCCGCTCGCACTGAACTCGCAGTCAGCAGGCTCTGCAATCTTTGCTTCGGCGCCGAGGCGCACCATCAGCGTTGTGCCCTGTGCGTCGCCCATCTGCGAAGCGAGCGTGCGCTGCCAGATGAGTCGGTAGACATTGAGCTCGACCGCATTGAGCTCGCCACGTAGCGAGTCGGGAGATCGCAAGGGGAGAGTCGGGCGGATCGCCTCGTGGGCCTCTTGGGCGTTCTTCACCTTCGACTTGTAGGTGCGTGGCTCGTCGGGTACGAATTTCGCACCGAATGTGCCGCTGATTTCGGCACGGATGGCAGAGATGGCATCGTCGCTCAGACCCACGTTGTCGGTGCGCATGTAAGTGATGTAGCCCGACTCGTACAAGCCCTGGGCGATTCGCATCACTTCGCCAGCGCTCAGTCGCAATTTGTTGCCGGCTTCTTGCTGCAGCGAACTGGTGATGAACGGGGCTTTTGGTGACTTGCGATATGGCTTGTCGTCGAGTGACCGAACGACCAAGTTCTTGCCGGTGAGGGCGGACGTGAGTTCTTCGGCCCGCTCTTTGGTGACCACGGCGACGCCGTCTCTGGCCACACCCTTGTTGTCGAAGTCGCGGCCCGTCGCGACTCGCATGCCGTTCAGCATCGAGAGAACTGCCTTGAACGACGGGTTCGTCGCGGTTACAGCGGCCAAGTCCCAGTAGTCGGCGATGACGAAGTTCATGCGTTCTTGTTCGCGTTCCACCACCAGTCGGATTGCCGGGCTCTGCACACGACCCGCCGAGAGACCCCGGTTGATCTTGCGCCACAGCACCGGGGAGAGGGTGTAACCGAACAGGCGGTCGAGCACTCGCCGCGCTTCGGCGGCATCGACCAGTTCTTTGTCGATCTCTCTGGTGTTGCGCACGGCTTCGTCGATCGCGGTTCGGGTGATTTCGTGGAACACCATGCGTTTGACCGGCACCTTCGGCTTCAGGTATTCCACGAGGTGATACGAAATCGCCTCACCTTCGCGGTCTTCGTCGGTTGCGAGGTACAACTCCGAAGCGCCCTTCAATTTTGCCTTGAGATCACGGAGGACTTTCGATCCGCGCTCGGTGACCTCGTAATTCGGGGTGAAGCCATTCTCGACGTCGACTTGCAGACCAGACTTCGGGAGATCGGCGATGTGACCAACTGATGCTTCGACGACGAAGTCCTTCCCCAAGAGCTTGGCGATGGTCTTTGCCTTCGCTGGCGATTCAACAATGACGAGCGGGCGTGACATGCAGCAGTATTCCGTTGTAAGACATTCGAGTCGGGCAGTCAAGCACCCGATTACGAAATTCGCAACCAGTTATCGTGAAACGCATAGTGCGTAACGCTTTGACGGAACTCGGTTTCACCGAATATTTCCGTAGTGCGCTCGAAAAACTCGGAACGCTCAGTGACGGACATCTCATCGGGCGAGTGCGGAGAATCGACCGTGGCTGGAGCACATATCTCTGTGTGGCGCAATCATCAAGTGCGGCAACGAACTCGTTGACTGAGCGACGAGTGCGAAACATCGGCGCAGACGTCGCAGTGGGCGACTGGATCGTCGTCTCCCCGGGCGGTGACCGAATCATCGCCGTCTTGCCGCGCCGCTCGCAACTGGTCCGTCGCGCCCCATCGGATGATGTGCGGGCTGAAGCCCACACGATTGCCGCGAATATTGATGCGGTCTTCCTAGTACATGCACTTGACAGTGCACCGAATGAGAGGCGTCTCGAGCGGGAGTTGGTGCTCGCGTTCGACTCTGGTGCGCAGCCGGTCGTTGTGCTCACCAAGAGCGACACCATTGACGCAGTTGATGTGGAGTCGGCACGCGCGACAGTGGCGATGATTTCGTCGAACGTTCCCGTGCACGTCGTGAGCAGCGTGACGGGAGAGGGCCTTGACGGTTTGCGAGACCATGTGCGTACTGGCGCAACGGTGGCCGTGCTCGGGGCGAGCGGCGTCGGCAAATCCACCCTCGTCAATGCACTCACCGGCACTGACACCCAACAGACTGGTGCCACCCGTCGGGGCGACAACAAAGGTCGCCACACCACTATTGCCGTGGATCTCGTGCCTCTGCCAGACCACGGTTGGCTGGTCGACACCCCGGGGTTACGTGCGGTCGGATTGTGGACGAGCGGTCACGGCATCGAGCGGGCATTCGCTGACGTGTTTGCAATCGCCGAAAGATGCCGGTTTCGTGACTGCAAACACGAGCAAGAACCGAGTTGCGCAGTGCGTGAAGCGCTGGGCTCTGGAGTGCTCAACGAGGCACGCGTCGCGAGCATGCGCCGGCTCGTCGCCGAAGAGGCAGCAATCGAACTCGCCCAAGAGCGTGCGGCGCGTCGCTGACGATTGCGTCAGCTGCTGGTCGAGGTTTCCGGCAGTCGCAAGACGAACGTCGCACCACCACCCGGGGTATCCAGCACCTCGACAGTGGCGCCATGGTCGTCGGCGAACTGTTTCACGATGGACAAGCCGAGTCCTGAGCCGGGCATCGACCTCGTCGACTCCGCCCTGAAGAATCTCGTGAACACCTGTGGCTTGTCGAGGTCACTGATCCCCGGGCCGTGGTCGACCACCGACAGAGAACCTCCTCTGACCGTTACCTCGATACTTGAAGCAGGAGGCGAGAATTTCACGGCGTTGTCGAGAAGGTTCGAGACCGCGCGCTCGAACTGCGCAAGACGTACGTTGACCAGTGTCGGCGACATCACTTCTGCCGAGAACGAGATGCCTCGCGAAGACCGTTTGCGGACGCGATCGACCACGACCGACACGGCGTCGCTGAGCTCGACGGTCAGCGGTTGCTCTAGTTGTGTTTGATCGACTGCCAGCGTCGTAAGTTCGGTGCTGATTGCGGTGATCTCGTCGACCTCGACACGAATGTCGGAGAGAATGCCCCTCCGGTCCTCTGGAGTCAGGTCGTCTCGCAGCAAGAGTTCGCTGTTGGCACGCAACGACGTGAGCGGTGTGCGCAGTTCGTGGCTCGCGTCCTGCACGAAACGCCGTTCGCGATCGAACGACCCGCGAATCGTTCTCAGCATCCGATTGAAGCTCGTCGCAAGCGAAGCCACCTCGCGCGGTCCCGTCTCGGGCACATCGGTGTCGAGTCGACCGGTGACAGCCACATCCTCGGCCGTCGTAGCTAGTGACCTCAGCGGGGCCGTGACGAGCGATGCAAGCCACCAACTCACGGCAGCTGCGAGCAACACAAGTGCGACTCCCACGCTGAGCAACCACAAGCCGACACGATTCAACGCCTCGCCGATCTCAGAAGTATTGCGGGCGACTTGCAGTGCGCCGCCGCCACGAATCGGCACCACGTACATCCGCGAAGGTTCGTCGGCCACCTTGATGTCGTGGAACGTCGGATTGCCGCCATTCGCCACTTCAATGTCCACCGCGGTGATCGGGAGATCTTCTTGCCCGATGGCGAACACCACCTCACCGTCCGGAGTGATGACCTGACTGGACACGTCGAAGCGCGCGTCGACGAGTACGTCACCGAGCGGAGTGCGGAACCTCCTCCCTGGAACATCGAAGAATCCCCGGGGCATTTCCTCGAGCCGGGCTGCGATGCTCGAGACTCGATCGATCAAGAACTCGTCGACTTGGTCGTTGAGGCTGCGGTCGACCGCTCGATAAATGAGAACCGACGTCAGCAAGACCAACACCAGAACGAGCGTGCTCATGAGCAATGAGAGTCGTGTACGAAAACTCACACTGTTTCCAGGCTGTAGCCCACGCCGCGTATGGTGCGTATCGGGTCAGTCTCGTCTCTTGAGTTCAGTTTTCGCCGCAGGTAGCCGATGTACACGTCAAGCGATTTGGAGTTCGTCTCGAAGTTGTAACCCCAGACGTTGTCGTAGATGTAGTCCCTGCTGACGACGAGCCCAGCTTGTTCGGCAAGCAGCTCGAGCAAGTTGAACTCAGTCTTTGTGAGTTCGATTCGGCGGCCTTTTCGTGTGACGCTTCGGGTGTCCCGATCGATCTGCAGCGAACCGACGGTCAAGAGGGAGTACTTCTCGGGGGCGGAGTTGCGCCGTAGCAGGGCGCGCACTCGCGCCGAAAGTTCGGCGACCGCAAATGGCTTGGTGAGATAGTCGTCGGCCCCGGCATCGAGACCAGCGACACGGTCGTCCACTTCTATACGTGCGGTGAGCAAAAGGATCGGTACTCGGTTGCCACGATGCCGCACCTCACGGCAGACGGTGAGCCCGTCGACGAATGGCATCATGACGTCCATGACCACTGCATCGGGCGTATCGTCGACGATTGCATCGAGTGCGGCACGGCCGTCTTTCACCGCCCGCACCCGGTACCCATCCAGCTCGAGTACGCGTACTACTGCGTTACGCACCGCTGAGTCGTCTTCGGCAACGAGCACCCGCCAACCGTGCGATTTCACCCTGAGAACCGTACCGACGCAGCGTCACGTCATCTCCCGAAACGGCGTTTCTTACCGACATCTTGTGCTCTTATCGCGGATTTCTTACTGTCGCCTTACTTTCGTGCGCCAGAGTTGTAGCCGTTCACCATCGGGTGGACGATGGAAAAGGAGACGACATGTTCAGCAAGAAAGCCAAGGCCCTCATCGCTATCGGCGTGCTCACCGTGCTCGGCGTTGCCGTGACTGGCGTGGCGTCAGCCCGCATCAATGGTGCTGGTGCAGATCGCAGTGCGATGGTTGCACATGACCACGACAAATCGGACGGCGGCCACCTCGACGCGGCTGCAGCCGCACTCGGCATGACCGCGTCAGCGCTTCGCGACGCACTCAAACCCGGCACTTCGCTGGCCGATATCGCTGGCACCAGAGGCGTCGCAGTCAAGAAAGTGGTCGACGCGATAGTCGCAGCAGAGACGAATGAGATCAAAGCTCGTGTCGCTGACGGCGAACTCACGCAGGCTCGTGCCGATGCCATCTTGGCCGACCTCCCCGCCAGAGTCACGACAATGGTGAACGGCGATATGCCCGAGATGGGTCGCGGATTCGGCCGAGATGGTGCGCACGGTCGACGTGACCACGGGATGCCCGGCATGCCGGAAAGCACGGTGCTCGAAGACACGCTCGGCATGACACGCGAAGAGATTCGCTCTGGTCTGCAGGCAGGCAAGTCGATCGCCGACCTCGCCAAAGAGAAGGGTGTCAGCGTTCAGAAGGTCATCGATGCGCTCGTCGCAGAAGCTCGCACACGAATCACCGACATGGTGAATGGAACTCTGCCTACAGGCGGCCCGCACGGAGACGAGTAAGCACTTCCTGAGCTCGGTGGCGCACCCCCTCGGCGTCACCGAGCTTTTGTGCTGCTCGCACTTGGGTGGCCATGCGCGGGTTGCGCTTGAAGCGCGCGGCGTGGCGGAGCATGAAATCCCAATACAGCGTGGTGAACGGGCAGGCGTCGTCACCGACGCGCTTGGTGCGGTCGAAAACACATCCGCCGCAGTAGTCACTCATGCGATCGATGTATGCGCCTCCTGCTGCGTATGGCTTGGATGCCATCATCCCGCCGTCTGCGTGCAGAGACATCCCGACGACGTTCGGCACCATCACCCACTCGGCGGCATCGACGAATGAGTCCCACATCCATCGCGTGAATTGTTGGGGGTTGATCCCGGAAATGAGCGCAAGATTTCCGAGCACCATCAGTCGCGGAATGTGGTGCACCCAACCGCGCGCCTGCAGGTCCCGCAAGACACTGCCGACGCAACGCATCTCGGTATCTGCTTGCCCGCTGAATACCGGCGGCAAATCGAGGTCTGCGCTGAGTGCGTTCATCGATGCATAGTCCGGCATCCACCGCCAGTACAAGTTCCACACGTATTCGCGCCAGCCGATGACCTGGCGAATGAAGCCTTCGGCGGAGTTGATCGGCACTCGACCGTCGCGGAACGCCTGATCGACTCGGTCGCACACTTCACTGGGCAACAGCAGGCCAAGATTCAGGTAGGGCGAGAGCACGGAGTGTGCGAGATGCCAGTTGTTTGTCAGCATCGCGTCTTCGTGCGGGCCGAACATGGGAAGTACTCGGTTGACGAAGAAGTCGAGCCTCTCCAGGGCGCCTTCGCGAGTGGTGGCCCACACGTCGACCGGTTCCGGCCAACGGTCGTGGCCGTCTTTGGGTGGTCTCTCGCGGTTCAGTTCGTCGTAGTTCCACTCGCCGCCCGCCGGTGACTCGCCATTCATCAGATATCCGGTGCGGCGGCGCTGCCAACGATAGAAGTCCTCCATCTTGAACGATTTGCGAGTGCCTGCCCACTTGTCGAAGTCGGTCGGATGGCACAAGAACTGGTTGCTCTTCACCACGATGCAACCGAGGTCGTTCACCAGTTTGCGAGCGGTGAATGAGTTCGGCTCCGTCACGATCACTTCGCTCGGTGCAAACTCGGCTCGATGCGCTTCGACGCCGGCACGCATTGACGAAGCATGCCGGTGGTCGACGTCGAAACCCTCACTGCGCAAATCTGCTGCGAACGCTTCGATGGCCCGCGTGATGAGCGAAACTCGGGCCGGGTGCCACGACCGTGACTCGATCTTGTCGGCCGCGGTGACCAAAAGCACTCGGTGGCTCACGGGTGATGCTTGGGCCAATGCTCCGATGGCGCGGTTCAATTGATCGCCGAATACCCAAACGGTGGCGAGTGCCGTCATGCGGCTGACGCTACTCGTCGGTGATTTCGTATTCGGTCGCAAACGTCGCGATTCCGGCGATGACCCGCCTGCCGGACAGCCACTTCGTGGTGGATGCAAAGAGTGACGTGTGCGGCTCGATTTCGACGCGAACGGTTACCGCCGACTCGTCGATGTCGACCGACCAGTCGGCATCACGCCTGCCCGATTCACTGAGGGTTTCAGTAACGAGCAGGCGTATTTCGTCGCGAGTCCTTGCCGTGCTCGCTCGCCGCGCGGAGTTGCGCGCCAATACGTCGGCGAGCATCTGGTCGCGCATGATCACGCTCACGTCCGCCAGCGTGACGATGAGCAGGGCAAAGAGAGGGAGAACGAGCGCAAACTCGACGGTTGCCTGTCCACGATCGAGAGTCGATCGCCGGAGGACCGTCATCCTTCAATCGACTCTGATCGACTGAGTACGTTCGACAAGACATTCTCAAACAGTTCTCCGATGCGACCTGCGCCTCCGCCATCTGTCGCCCATGCGACGACGAGGAGGGCGATTACTGCTGCACCGATCAAGACGAGTGCATATTCAGTGGTCGCCTGGCCGGGATCCGTGCGATAGGAGCGTTGCGGCTTCATCAGGGTGTTCCTTCCGTGAGTGGATGTGGGCCGAGATCGACCGATGTGAGTTGACCCGCCAGAAGCGGGACGACGGCAAGAAGAACGTATGCCGGGAGAACGCAGCCAACGAGCGGAATCGTCAAACGAACCGGTAGTGCTCGAATGTTGCGGTCTGCCTCGCGCCGGCGCTGCGCGTGAGCTTCAGCAGACAGGCGTTCGAAGAGTTCACGAGACGAGAGCCCGTAACGTTCAGTGTCGATGAGAGCATCGATGAGCGGTTGGGCGCCTAGTGAGAACGTCGCTCGGTGCTCCGAGAGTGCTTCGACGAACCGCCGCCCGTCTCGCTGTGTCTCCATCACCATGCGCGCAGCCGTTGCGATTTCTCCGTTGCTTGCATCAGCCGCAGCGAGAAACGCGAGTGCTGGTGGCTTGCCTGAGCGGAGGTGAATGGAGACGAGGTCGACGAAGTCGGGGACTTCGGACGTCACCATCGTCGCCCTTCGGGTCGCCCGCTGAACGAGAGATCGCCCAAGCACGTTGAGACCGAGTCCGCCCGTGAGGCAAATGGCCCCGGCGGGAGAAACGAAGAATCGTCTCACAGATTCGTCTTGGAGCATCAGCCACAACACGACGACGAGCGGCACCCATGTGAGTACGTTGATTGACGCCTTCGTGTGTGAGACCGCGGAACGAGAATCCGCCAACACCGCGGCCGTTGAACGCAAGGTGCGGGCGGCGGACTCCATGGCGTGGACTGGGTCGCCACCTTCACTCGCTGCTTGGATCGCCCGGAGCATGAGGGAAACTTCAGGATCGATGGCAGGTTGACGGGATGGCAGCTCATGGAGCGAGTCTCCACGATGCGCGGCCTCAATCAGCCAATGAAGGGTCGTGATCGGCTGACGTTCGAGCGTCGCGATGATGGCTGCATGAAGTGACGCACCGAGGCGGAGTTCGCGCGCCATGTTGTCAAGCGCGGCAGCAAGCACCTCGCCTGATGACGGTGTGTCACGCCGCTTGAGTCTCTTGACAGCGACAAGCGAGATCTTCGGCGTTACGAAGCGATGCGGAGAACCGAACCGCCGACGAACGAAGTAGCGATGGATGGGCCGCACTCGTATGGCACTCAAGATGACGCGATTCATTTGCTGCGACTCAGGTTCGGGCGCGGGAGAGACGAGCTGGTTGCACTCCGTGTGACCAGAGCGTCTTCGTGCCGAGAACATCTGGACGCATCGACACTTCGGCGATTTCTCGAACCCGACGGAGCCCGTTGGGGGAGCGCTCCATGTGGACGATGACGTCGACAGCAGCCTGCAGGTGTTCTCGTACCGCAGTCAGAGGCCACTGCGGGGCTGCCTGGAGCACCATCGACTCCACCCGACGAAACGCGTCGTCGGGCGAGTTTGCGTGGCAGGTCGCGAGCGAACCGTGGTGCCCAGTGTTCATTGCGGTGAGCATGTCGACCGCCTCGCTGCCGCGCACTTCTCCGAGCACGAAACGGTCAGGACGCATGCGCAAAGCACTACGGAGAAGCGTGGCCACGCCGACTTCGAGTGCTCCGTCATACGTCGCTGGACGAGCCTCGAATCGCAGTACGTGATCGCTCTGAAGACGAAGTTCGGCAATGTCTTCCACGGTGATGATGCGTTCTCCTTTGGCGACGTGCGCGCACAAAGCATTGAGAAGCGTGGTCTTTCCGCTCGATGCCGCACCGGTGACCAGAACGTTGCAACGTTGTCTCACGATCTCGCTCAGCATCGTGACGACGCTCTCGTCCCCGAATGCCGAGAGCGGAAGATCCCGCACATGAAACCGACGGATGCTGAGACACGGCCCGTCGACTGCGACCGGCGGAATCACGATGCAAACGCGCGAGCCGTCGTGCAGGCGGGCATCGACGACGGGAGACGCTTGGTCGACCCGACGACCGATCGGAAGCAAGATTCTCTCAATGATGCGCGACAGCTCACCGCTGCGCAGCGCACCAACGTGCTCGACGCCGCCTTCTCGCTCTACCCAGATGTCGCGTCCGGCATTCACCATGATTTCCCGCACGAGCGGATCTGCGAACCACTTTCCGAGGGGAGACGATGATGCCCAGTCGGGTTCAGTGGGCCGCACGAGCGAGACGATGCTCACAGCAACGCCTCGAGTTCGGTCGCGAGCTGCTTGGGTAGGCGAGTGGCGAGGAGTCCGGCGTCGACGCTCCGTGCAACCCCTTCAGAAACGGAGATCTGGGCGATGACTGGTGCGCCGACTACGGATTCGATGTCGCGCGAGGTAAGTGATCGTCCGGCTTCTCGAACGACGACCACACCTCGCGGCTTGCGCAAGAGTCGAGCGGCGCGACGCAGCGCCAGGTAGCACGGTCGGATGATCAACCAGTCGCTTCTCAATGCATCGCAGATCGACTCAGGTGGCTGCAACGTGCCGAAGTCGAGCACAGTGTTGGAGTCGGCAGCCTCGACGAGTTCCCTAAATGCATCTTCTCCAAATGACGATGCAGTACCAGCTGGAATGACGCTGAGCTCTGATGTGGCCCGCAGCATCAAATCGAGGTACGTATGCGGCGTGCGGTGCGGAATCGCCAGCCAATCACGAATGCCGCGACCGGCCGGTTCGGCCATTCCGAGCACGGAGGGAACGTCACCGCCGAAATCGACGACGCACGCCTTGCCTTGTTGCTTAGCGAGTGCCAGCGCGAACGCTGAAGCAAACACCGTGCAGCCACTGCCGCCTTTGACCGTCCAACATGCGTACATCCGCAGACCTCCTCGTTGTGACCGCCACCCGAAGAGATGTGTGCATTCCGGCTACCTTGTTGGAGGACGTAAACCGCGTAGTGCGTCGTGGTCGCTTGCGGTCAGGCCACAGACGCAGCGGTCAATCGACCTGCGATCTCTGCGGCAAGTCGAGCGTTGTTCTCAGCGAGCGCGAGATTTGCGCGTACAGCTTCGCCGCTCGTTTCTTGCGCGATCTCGGCGAGCACGATCGGTGTCACGGCGGGGCCAGTCGCACCTTTGCGATCGGCTTCGGTCAACGCCCGCGTGATTGCTGTGTTCATGACATTCGCGTCGATGGCTTCTGCCTGGGGCACTGGCGTGCACACAAGCATGCCGCCGCCGATGCCGAGTCGCACGGCGGCAACACGCGCAAGCACGTCAAGGTCGTCGATGCGATGTGCGAGACGAATGCCGCTCGACACCACCGTGAAAGCCGGGAATTCGTCGCATTGATGGCCGATTACCGGCACGCCGAGAGTCTCGAGCATCTCCAACGTGCGCGGAAGATCGAGGAATGATTTGGCACCAGCAGACACCGTGATGACTGAGTGTCGCGCGAGCGCGGGCAAGTCAGCACTTACGTCACCGTGTTGTTCGACGCCGCGGTGCACTCCGCCGATGCCGCCCGTGGCGAACACTTGGATTCCGGCTGCCGCCGCCAGCGCGAGCGAAGCAGACACCGTCGTCGCGCCGAACGACCACCGCTCGCCGATTGCAATCGCCAAGTCGCGCTCCGCCACTTTGCGCGCTTCTCCGAGAATGCGTTCGTGCTCCACAGGCGCCAGACCGACCCGAGGCATACCATCAAACACCGCCGTGATGGCAGGGACCGCGCCGTGTGAGCGGATTCTCGCGATGCATCGCTCCAGCGCCTCAGCGTTGGCTGGGGACGGCAACCCCAGGTTGGAAAAGATCGTCGATTCAAGCGCCACAACGGGCAGGCGGTCGGCCAGTGCCGCAGCGACTTCGGGGGACAGCCTGGGCGAGATCATTCGTTCTCCAGCGTCGCACCCGCGTACGTCACCACGCGAGCCGCGAGGTCGCGGCCGGCCGCGATGCAATCAGCCACGGCGCGCCGGGCGGCAAAACTGGTGAGGAAACCCGCGGCGAATGCGTCGCCAGCACCTGTCGCATCGACGACCTGTCGAACCGCATGCACGTCGAAAATCTGTTCGAGACCATCGGCATCGAACACGCGAATCGGCCTCTCGGCATCCTTGACGATCGCAAGACTCGCGCCGTAAAGAAGTTGAGCCGTTATGCCGACCGCTTCAGCCTCGGCGCGGGTGCAGAACAACACGTCTGGTCGCACATCATTGATCAGTCGCTGCACGATAGGTGCGTCGAGCTGCTCGATCAAAGCCACCGAAGAAAGGTCGAGTGAGACAAGACGGCAATTCTCTCGAGCGGAGATGGCAGCTTGGCGAGATACCGACTTCAACGGCTCGTGCGAAAATGAGTACAGCGGGAGGTGCACGACGTGCACTCGCTCGAGCCACTCGGGTTTCCAAGAATTGAGCTCCGTCGCGCTGCCCCGATCGGTCAACATCGTCCGCGTGCCGTCGGCGGTAGCAACGACCACGATCGAACCAGTCCGACCTTTTCGCTCGCCGCACACATCCACGCCGTGGCGGCTCAGCATCGCAATGAGTGACTCGCCGAGCGCGTCGCTGCCGACACATCCGATGAATCGCGATGCTCCGGAGAGTTTCGCCGCGAAGTAGGCGACGTTCGCCGCGCTTCCGCCGCGGTGCCGAGTGATGGTGGCAGGAGTGTCGGTATCGCGCTGCATCTCGTCGTGCAACTGCACGACGATGTCTTCGATCAAGTCACCGACCGCGCACAGCACGGTGGACTCGGTTCAGACCGACAGCAGGTCGCGGGCGCCGGTGTCGCTCGACGGATGGCGCAACTTGCTCATTGCTCGCGCTTCGATCTGTCGAATGCGCTCACGAGTCAGGTTGAACGCTTCACCGACTTCTTCGAGCGTGCGGGGCTCGCCACGGTCGAGACCGAAGCGGAGGGCAAGAATCTCTCGTTCGCGCTGGTCGAGCGGTGCGAGCAGTCGGCTGATTTCTTCGGGGAGCAGCGCGGTGGCCGCCACTTCGAACGGTGATTCGACTGATCGGTCTTCGACAACGTCGCCGAGTTCGGCATCACCGTCTTCACGCAGCGGCTCGCTCAGCGACAGCGGTTCGTTGGCGAAGCGGAGGGCTTCAGTGACCTTGTCTTCCGGCATCTCCACCTCTGCAGCCAGTTCGGCAAGCGTCGCCGGACGGCCGAACTTGAGTTCCAAGCGCGAACGAGCCTTCTGCAAACGGGCGAGCGTGTCACCTGCATGAACTGGCAGGCGGATGGTTCGACCGGTGTTGGCGATGCCGCGGGTGATTGCCTGACGAATCCACCACGTTGCGTAGGTGGAGAACTTGAAACCCTTGCGCCAGTCGAATTTCTCGACGGCGTGCATGAGACCGAGGTTGCCTTCTTGGATGAGGTCGAGCAAGGGAAGCCCAGACGCCTGGTACTTCTTGGCGATCGAGACCACGAGTCGCAGGTTGGATTGCACGAACTGGCGCTCGGCACGCGTGCCGACCCGGGCGATCTTGCGCAGTTCGCGCTTGCGCTGCGCGCTCATGCGCGCTGAGTTTTCGAGCTGCTTCTCCGCAGCCTTGCCTTCTTCGATTTCTTTGGCGAGACGAACTTCGTCGTCTT
Source organism: Actinomycetota bacterium (assembly GCA_041180605.1). Taxonomy (GTDB): domain Bacteria; phylum Actinomycetota; class Acidimicrobiia; order Acidimicrobiales; family Ilumatobacteraceae; genus F1-60-MAGs027. The sequence continues at coordinate 41,531 of JBEGRF010000062.1, forward strand.
TGGTGAGGAGGACGTATTGGCCGATGTCGGTGAGATAGAGACGTACGAGATCTTCTTCGTCTCGATCGATGCGATCCTTGGCCATTGAATTCCCCCACCCATTCTCGAGCCGAATATGACACTCGCGCCCTTGTGGGGCGCGAGCGCGCTCAACGATACCGACAGACTCCAAATCCGCAACCCCCGAGATCGAGGATTTTTGCGATGCGAACGAAAGGGAGTCGCACTCTGACTAAACGGTGCTTGCATCGTTCACATCGATGTAGTTCGCGACGCCGATAAGGTGGCGATTGCGGTCGTCATCATGTGACGAACCAAACGGCGTTTCGCCGTGTCCAGGCTTGTGGCGTTCCTTATTATGAAGGCATGTCGAACCCCGTCCTGAACGAGTCAACATTCGAAAAACTCCGTGAGCGTCATGCCGGAGAACCCGGCTGGGCAGCCGCCCAGACGGCACCTGCCCAAGGCAACACGTGGGCTCCGCCGATCAGTGACGGCCCAGTCACCAAGTACCAACCGGGCGTCATGACCGTCAGCGGCGCCGCGAGCGCCAGCCTCGTGCTCTTTGCGCTGCTGCTCATTTCTGCTGCCGTCGGTTGGATCGCAGTCGCCGAACCGCAGCCCGGTGTGCTCGCCTTTCCGCCGATGGCGTTGGTCGGGGCGATCGTGGGCTTCATCGCCGTCATCATCACGATGTTCAAGCCGTTGTCCTCCCACATCCTGGGCCCGGTGTATGCGGTCGGCCAAGGCCTCTTCATCGGCGCCATCTCGAAAATGTTCGATGCCGCATACTCGGGCATCGTCCTGCAGGCCGTCGGCACGACGCTCGCGGTGTTCGGGGTGATGTTGTTTCTCTACCGCACCCGAGTGCTTCGCGTCACCGACAAGTTCCGCCGAATCGTCATCGGCGCCACCCTCGGCGTCGCAGTGCTCTACCTCGTGTCGTTCGTGATCGGCTTGTTCGGGGCGAACGTGTCGTTCCTCTCCAGCAGCAGCGGCTTCGGCATCATCTTCAGCCTGTTCGTTGCCGGTCTTGCCGCGTTCAACTTGGCGCTCGACTTCGACTTCATCGAGCAGGGTGAGCGCATGGCGCTGCCGCGCCGCATGGAGTGGTTCGCGGCGCTCGGCCTCCTCGTCACGCTCGTGTGGCTGTATCTCGAGGTGTTGCGTCTGCTCGCCAAACTGCGCGACAGATAATCGACTGCACGAGCGCTCTCGCGAGATAACCGCACGGTGCCGTCTTCCCATCCTGGCGACTGGCTGAGTGCGCATCCCGACGGCAAGCGCCGCTGCTGGTGGTGCGGTGACGACCCGCTCTATGTCAAGTACCACGACGACGAGTGGGGTCGCCAGGTACACGACGACGTTCGGCTCTTCGAGAAGATCTGCCTCGAAGGTTTTCAAGCCGGTCTGAGTTGGCTCACGATCCTGCGAAAGCGAGAGAACTTTCGCAGAGCATTCGCCGGCTTCGACTTTGGTCGCGTTGCATCGTTCACCGAGCACGATGTCGCTCGGTTGCTTGCTGACCAAGGCATCGTGCGACATCGGGGCAAAATCGAATCGACCATCAACAATGCTCGGCGATGCAGCGAGCTCGTCGAAGAACTCGGCTCGTTGGATTCATTCGTGTGGGGATTCGTTGCGACGGCGCCGGAAGGTGACCGTTCGACGCCGCCCGGCATCCCAGCCCACACGCCGTCGTCGAAACGACTCTCGGAACAGCTCAAGCGTCGCGGTTGGACGTTCGTCGGGCCGACGACGATGTACGCGTTCATGCAGTCAGTCGGCATCGTGAACGACCACATTGACGGGTGCTTCGCGCGCTGAACGCGCGTCAGGAGTTCGGTTTGTCGAGGCGCTCGAGCATCAGCTCGATCTCGGCGAGTTCTGCTTCGATCTTGTCGAGCTCAGGCTGCTCGTCGCGTTGATTGCTCGTGTCGCTCATGACGTGAACAGCGTAGGCGGCTTCGTTGGTTGCATCGTGCACCGATAGCGTGGCTCGCCATGCCTGCACAGTTCCCTTCGTTCGACGGTTCGTCACCAAAGCAACAGCGATTCGCCGAACCGCCGGAGATGGGCATCGATGCATCGAAGCGCTACACCGCGACGATGAGCACCTCGTTGGGTGAGGTCGTCATTGCCCTCGATGCCATCAACGCGCCGCGCACAGTCAACAACTTCGTGTTTCTCGCGTTGCACCACTACTACGACGGCATCATCTTCCACCGCATCATCAAGAATTTCGTCTGCCAGGGCGGCGACCCCGAGGGCTCGGGTCGCGGCGGCCCGGGGTACCGATTCGGCGACGAACTCCCCAGGCCGAACCAGTACAAAGTCGGGTCGTTGGCGATGGCAAATGCCGGTCCCAACACCAACGGATCGCAGTTCTTCATCGTGAGCGGCCCTGACGGTTGTCGCCTGCCGCCGCAGTACTCGCTGTTCGGCCAAGTGGTGAAGGGGCTCGAAGTCGTCGAGAAGATGCAGAACGTGCCGACTGGCGTGGGTGACCGCCCGAAGACCGACGTGGTCATCAACTCAGTCACCATCACCGTCGCCCAATAGCGCGTCTTCGATGCCGAAGCGGCTCGACGAAGTAAGCATCGTCGAAGCGCGCCGCCTGGCGCTCGGCGCACAAGGTTTTGCCGGCCCGCGATCTCGTGCGAAGTCGAAGACGACGGAAGCAATCTCCGTCATCAAGCAGCTGGGAGTCGTGCAGATCGATTCGGTGAACGTGCTTGTGCGAAGCCAAGAGCTGCCCCTGTTCGCGCGACTCGGCGACCACGATCGCGCGGCGATACCCAAGGCCACTGCACAGGGCAAGATCTTCGAATATTGGGGGCACGAAGCCGCCCACTTGCCTGTCGAGTTGCAGCCACTCTTTCGATGGAAGATGCATGCCGCGCGCACCGGCAAGGTGAAGCACTGGGGGCTCACGAGTTTCTACGACGACAACAAGTCGTACGTGAAGCGCGTGTTGAAACATGTCGAGCGACACGGCCCCGTCACCGCGCGAGCACTCAGTACCCGCACCGAGAAGAAAGGCACGTGGTGGGACTGGGACGAAGCGAAAACCGCACTCGAATACTTGTTTCTCACCGGTGAGTTGATGTCGCGGGGCCGCGGTACCGACTTCGCTCGCATCTACGACACACCTGAGCGGGTACTGCCGCCCCACGTGTTGAATACCAAGACACCGACCGAACGTGATGCTCGCAAAGAGTTGCTCATTCGCGCGGCCATCGCACAGGGCATCGCGACAGCCGACGACCTTGCCGACTACTACCGACAGCGGCCTGCCGTAGCAAAGCCGCTCATCGCCGAACTCGTCGACGACGGGGTGCTGCGTGCAGTCGCCGTGGATGGTTGGAAACAGAAGGCGTACGTCCACCGCAACACAGCGCCGCCCAAGCGCGTGCGCGCCACGGCATTGCTGTCGCCTTTCGATTCGCTGGTGTGGTGCCGGCCGCGTAACGAGCGACTCTTCGACTTTCACTATCGCATCGAGATCTACACCCCTAAGCCCAAGAGGCGATTCGGCTACTACGTGCTGCCCGTCTTGTGCGACGAGAAACTGGTCGGTCGTCTCGACATGAAAGCCGACCGCGCGAACAACGTCCTTCACGTCGAAGCTGCGTATCTCGAGCGCGGAGTCGCCGCGGCGAGCGTGGTCGCCCGGGTGTCACGCGAGGTGCGATCGATGGCAACGTGGTTGGGACTAGGGCGAACCTTGGTCGGTTCGCGAGGCGATTTCGCACGCCCGCTGCGCATAGCGTTGCACAAGTGACTCCGCTCATTGCAGTCGCCGGTCGAACGGGTGCCCCGAGCAAGGTGTCGCGCGACGAAGTGGCGTTCGCCGGCAAGCGCTACCTCAACTCGCTGTTGCGGGCTGGCGCCGAGCCGGTTGTGATCGCCCCGCAGCAGTTCGTCGGCGATGACGCGAGCGAACTGGTCTCCCGGTTCGATGCACTCGTCTTGATGGGCGGCCCAGACGTCGACCCGTCGCTCTACGGGCAGAAGGCATCGCCCCAGGTGTACGGCGTGTCCCCGCAGCAGGACCGATTCGAAACCGCGTTACTGAGAGCCGCAATCGCCAACGAGATTCCCGTGCTCGCAGTGTGCCGCGGAATGCAACTCACCAACGTGGTGCTCGGCGGCACGCTCGTGCAGCACCTTGGCGACCTGCCAAATGCCGCATCACTCGTCGGCCATGCGCCCGGAGAGTTTCCTGTCGGAGCGGAGTTCGTCTTGCACGACGTGCAGCTCGAACAGGGCTGCTTTCTCGCACGAGCGACGAAGTCTCCACGAATTCGTGGCGCGTCGTTTCACCACCAAGGCATCGACGTGCTCGCGCCTGGCTTCAAAGCCGTCGGCCATGCTCCTGACGGCCTGCTCGAAGCAATCGAACACGAAGCACACCGCATTGTCGGCGTGCAGTGGCATCCCGAAGACACCTCCGCTGACGACCCGCAGCAGCAAGGGATCTACGACGCGTTCGTCGACCTGGCGCGCTGCTAGCGCGGCGGCATCGCCCAGCGCACGGCCCGCGTGACTGCATCACCAAGCGGTCGCAAAGCGAATCGTTCGGTCAGTGGCAAATAAGGCAATTGCAGGGGCCGTCGCGACCACCTCGGGAGAGTCGAGACAGTCGCAGCCACCAACAACGAATATGCCGCACGTGCCACCGGAGGTAGCGGCGGTTCGACCAACAAGTAGCGCATGGAATCTCGTGACTCTTTCGTGCCTCGTATCTCTGCCCGATACGACAAAATTTGGTCGCGCAGCGAACGCACCGACTCTGGCGGGGCCGGCACGCCGAGTTTGCGGGCGATGAGCGCAGCGTCTTTCACGTAGCCATCGCATCCCTCTGCATCCAGCGGAAACTCGCCGAACCGCTGGTGCGACACGAGAAAACTGTCGATTTCGATGATGTGCACCCACCGCAAGAGGTGAGGGTCGCGGGCGGAATATTCACGCCCGTCGCTCGCGACGCCCTTCACGCGTTCATGCACGCGATTGACGGTGTCGACCGCGCGCTGTGCTTCGTCGGCTGGGCCGAACGTCGTGGCCGCCAAGAAGTCGGCTGTGCGCTGCAGTCGACCCCACGGGTCGCTGCGGTAGTCGGAGTGTTGGGCGACACCTGCCATCGCCAGCGGGTGCAATGACTGCACGAGAAGCGCGCGAAGACCGCCGATGAACATCGATGCATCGGCATGCACGCGTCGGATCGGTCGGTCATCTGCGAACCAGCGTGGCGCCGTCGGCTCCATGAGTTGCATCATGCGAGTTTCTCCGTCGGGGCCGGCGACACGATCGCGCAGCGCCTTGCCGAGGCTCTCGCGGACGGAATCGACCGCATCGGCGAGTACGGCACTCGACAACTTCATACCTTCATCGTGCCATCGTGCGACGACATTACGACTCAAGGACGAAGTTGCAAAACGAGATAGCAACGTGCATCGGTACTCTGGAAGTCGTGGCCACCACGAACGACACGAATACCGCAATGCCACGTTGGGTGCCCCGTGCAATCGTGCTGTTCTGGCTGGGCTTCCTCGGCACCGTCCTCGTGCGGGAGCTGTGGGACCGGCTCTTTGGGTTCGTCTTGCTTCTTGTGATCGCACTGTTCGTCGCCCTCGCCATCGAGCCAGGCACCAACCGGCTCGCTCGCCGAGGCATGAAACGGGGCGTGGCGACCGGCCTCATTCTCGGAGCAGTTGCAGTGGTCGCCGTGGGTTTCGTCGCAGTCATGGGTGCCTTGGTGGCAGATCAGGCATCGGAACTCACCGACAACCGCGATAAGTACGTCGTCGACGTCGTCGGTTTCTTGAACGACACGTTCGGCACCGACCTCGATTCGGGCGAAATTCTCGAGTCCATCGACGACCCGAAGGGGCCGGTGCGCGAGTTCCTCAACTCACAAGCAGACCGTGCGGTGCAACTCGGCGTTTCAGCGTTCAGCACGCTCTTCCAGGTGTTCTCCATCCTGTTGTTCACGTTCTACTTTGCAACCGACGGCCCGCGACTCAGGCGCACGATATGCAGTTGGCTGCGTCCGCAACGACAACGAGTCGTGCTTGACGTGTGGGAGATGGCCGTCGACAAGACGGGTGGATACCTCTCGTCGCGCGCGATTCTCGCAGTGGTCTCTTCGTTCTTGCACTGGATCGCCTTCCAAGCCATCGGCACTCCTGCACCGATAGCGCTCGCCCTCTGGGTCGGCGTGGTCTCGCAGTTCCTTCCCGTCATCGGCATCTATGTCGCCGGCGTGCTCCCGCTGTTGCTCACGGTGATCGACTCACCGCTGAAAGCACTCTTCGTGCTGGGGTTCATCGTCGTGTACCAGCAAATCGAGAACTTCCTCATCGCCCCGAAGATCACGGCGCAGAAGATGCAATTGCATGCAGGTGTCGCGTTCGCGTCGGCGATCATCGGCGGTGCCGTGCTCGGGCCGACAGGGGCAATCCTCGGCTTGCCGGCGGCCGCAGTCATCCAAGGCGTGCTCAGTTCGGTGGGCGAGCGGTACGAAGTCGTCGAGCCAAGGGAGAGTGGCGGCGAGTGAAGCGTCGAGTGTTCTTTGTCGTGCTCGGTGCCGCACTCTCGGTGGGTGCTCCTGTGCTCGCTTCGCAAGACTCGAGCGGAGAATCCGTGTCGTCCGGTGCCGCCGACGTGTCGCCGCTGCCGTCTATCGCGCCGAACATCACCGAGTCGCGCCAGTTCGCGCCCGAGTTGCCGCGCAAGACGGGCGAAGGACGACGTGTCGTCTACAGCAATTCGTTGCAGTGGGTATGGGTCGTCGACAAGAACGAGCAAGTGATTCGCTCGATGCCGGTGTCGGGCAGACGAGGGGTGCCGGCGCCCGGCATCTACAAGGTGACGACGCAGTCGGCATGGTCGTTCAGCCTCGATTTTGAGAACGTGAACTTTCGTTGGATGACCCGATTCGCGCTCGGCCCGGACGGCGGCAACATCGGCTTCCACGAGATTCCGCTCAAGAACGGCAAACCGATGCAAACCGAGGCGCAGCTCGGTTCGTTCGCCGGCTCCGGTTGCGTGCGCATGGCGACCGAAGACGTGAAGTTCATCTACCGGTGGGCCAAGCCGGGCACGACCGTCGTCGTCACCCGCTGACTTCGACGCTTCTCTCGCTGGCTGCAGCACCACGAATCGCGATGCGCGACTGCGGTTAGAACCGCGCCATCTCCTTGGTGAACAACTCGAGGCCGAGATTGCCGAGGTCGAGCGCGTAGGTGTGCCAGGCGCGCAAGTCGAACGCCGCACCGTGCTTCGCCTTGGCTTCGTCGCGCAGACGCAGCCACACTCGCTCCCCGAGTTTGTACGAGATGGCCTGCGCGGGCCATCCGAGGTAGCGATCGATCTCTGACCGGTTGAACGCTTGGTCGCTTGACGATCGTGCCGAGAGAAATTCGAGCGCCAGCTCCGGGTTCCACGTCTCGCCCGCGTGCCAAGGCCAGTCTTTCGGGATCTTCTTTTCGCAGTGCATTCCGATGTCGACGACCACTCGTGCCGCACGGAAAGCCTGGGCGTAGAGGAACCCGAGTCGGTACTCGGGTCGGTTGAGGAAACCGAACTCGTCCATCAGTCGCTCGGCATACAGGGCCCAGCCCTCGCCGTGTCCGCTGACGAATTCGTTGCGCTGGAAGCGCGACAGTTTCTCCCGGTTGACGATTGCCGTGCCGATTTGCAAGTGATGGCCTGGGACACCTTCGTGGTACGCGGTCGTCGGTTCGCTCCACAGCGGGAAGCGCGATCGTCCGTTCGCGGGATACCACGTGCTTCCCGCGCGCTTGAGGTCTTCGCTCGGGGGCATGTAGTACTGCGCGGCAGCACCGCCGGGGGGCGAGATCTTCGCGTCGATCTTGCGGATCCCCACCGGAATGTCGAAGTGCTTGTTGCTGATGAGAAAGTCCATCGCATCGTTCATGAGGTTTTGCAGCCAGTCACGCAGGTTTTCTTCGCCTTCGATCGCCTCGGGAGACTCGTTGTCGAGGTAGGCACGAACGCCGTCGAGCGACATGCCCGGCTTGATCTCCGCGGCACAACGGCGCAGTTCCGCATCGAGTCGGCGCACTTCTTCGAGGCCCCAGTGGTACGCGTCGTCGGCATCGATGTCCATGCCCATGTACCGGCGTCGTGCGAGCGCATGTCGGTCTTCGCCGACGCCGTTGCGCGGATCAGCCACTGGGGCATACGTCTTGCGGAGGTACCGGGCAGTTTCCGCGAGAGCCGCCGACGCGTCGCGGGCTGCAGCACGAAGACCGTCTGCTGGTGCTCCGCTGACGTTTGCGCCCTGTTCGGCGAGCGTCGTGAAGAACCCCGGAGCAGATGCTGTTCCGGCCCAACCTTCGAGCATCTCCGCCACTGCCAACACCTGTCGACGGGGTGCGACCACGCCTCGCTGAATGCCGAGGCTCCACGAGTCGCGCATTCCTTTGAATGCTCCCGGTACGCGGGACATTCGCTCTGCAATGGTGCGCCAATGTTCCGCCGTCTTCGTCGGCATCAGGTCGAACACAGAACGTGCGTAGTCGACGTCACCGGCGAGCACTCTGATGGTGCGCAAGTGTTCGCCTGCTGCAAACTCTCGTTCTGACAACTCGAGGGAGTTTCGCAGCACACCGGCCGCGAGTCGGTCACCGTCGCTCGAGGTGTCGAGCGAGTTGAGTTTGGCAAGCGTCGCCCGATTCAGCGTCTCGCGCGCCTCGTGCCCGGCGGGGCTGAAGTCGGTCATCAAGTGGTCGCTTCCCGGGATGCCGAGTGCAGTCGCGTAACCAGGATCGAGTGCGGCCAGACGATCGATGTATGCGTCGGAGAGTTCGAAAACGGGTGAAGGCATGGCGTTCACCCTAAATCGCCGAGTGTGCGAGGCTCAAAGCGTGGGCAATTCGTCCAGCCGACGTCGCGTGCTCGTTACCGGTGCTTCCTCTGGTATCGGCGAAGCATTTGTCAGGCACTACGCCGCGCAAGGCCACGATCTCGTGCTGGTAGCACGCGATGCCTCACAACTGCAGCGCGTCGCCGACGATGCGCGTCGTGCCGGAGCCAGTGCCGAGATCGTCGTCGCCGACCTGTCTCACCGCGACGGCATCGAGCGGGTCGGGGCCGTGTGCGGCGAGGTCGACGTGCTCGTCGCCAACGCCGGCGTCACCCATGCAGCAGCAGTTGGAAGCACCGACAGAGACACGTTGGATGAGATCGCGTACCTATTGTCGGCTGGAGTCGTCAGACTCTGTGAGATCGTCGTGCCGCGAATGCTGTCTCGTGGTGGCGGTGACGTCGTGATCGTGTCGTCCATCGCTTCTTTCACGCCGATGCGCAAAGCCGGACCTTACGCAGCCGCAAAATCGCACGCGACCGCATACGCGCGTAGCCTCGCGCTGGAAGTCGCGCCTCGAGGCGTGCGCGTCGTCGCGGTGTGCCCGGGTTATGTGCGAACGGCATTGCACGGGCGCGCAGGTCTCGAGCACCTCGCTCGCAGAGTGCCCGAGTGGATGTGGCTGTCGTCGGATGAAGTGGTAGCGGCGGCGATGAGAGCACTGCAGAGAGGAAAGACCGTCGTCGTCCCCGGCGCCGTGTATCGGGTAGTGTTGCCGTTTCTCTCGTCATCGCTCGCCCAGAGTGCGTGGCGCCGACTGACGCGCCGCAATTAGCGAGTGGTCTTGTCGCGGAGGTGACCGCCGATGTGGCCGATCACGACCCGCCGCCGCGACGAGTCGACATAGAAGTAGATTCGTACTTCGTTGCAGCGAATGTGCGGACCGAGCTGCACGGGTGCGCCGTTCCACACGATGGTGTAATCGCTGCCGAACTTGTTGATGGCGTTGTCGCTGACCGAAGAGGCAAAATTGAACTTCTCCGAGCAGTACGTATTGAAGAGATGCGGTTCGATGTCGCCCCTGCGCAGCCGAGCAGCCAAGTTGTTCAGCTCGAGCAGGCTGCCGAAGATGCGTTGGTTGGTGGCCGGCGGGAACTGGGTTGCACCCAGTCGCGTTTCGAGATCGTCGTGGAAGTCGAGCATCGTGAACGATTTTCTTGCCAATTCGAGCACGTGCGTGCTGTTGTTCCACTGCTTGGCGTCGTCGCGAAGCAGCAGAAATGACGTCAACTGGTCGCGATAGCGGTCACGATCTTCGGCCATCTTGGCGCTCAGATGCTCGGTCATCGTCAGATTCTCGTGAAGATCGTCGTAGTCGGCCTGCAGTTCGGTGACGCGCTGCTCGAGTTCCTGGTTCTTTCGGCGCAGATTGCCGACCTCTGTCGAGGAGGTGTTCGCCACCACTTGTTGGATCGGTACCGACGGCGTGCCTTGCGGTCGCGCAGTCGGCCGCGGGAGGATCGGCAGCGCACCAACCGCAGCAGCAATCAGCTCGTCCACGAGTCGGTCGTCGTCGCTCTGCGGGTACTCCGAGAGCAGGACGCTCTGGCCGGCGCGCGGCCAGGCGACGAGCACCCAGCTGGAACTCGCTTTTCTCTTTCCGTAGTACGTGTTGAAGCCGTCTTCAGCAGCCGGAGTCGTGAGGTGGTACACGTGGGCGATTCCGGTTAGCACTCGTGCGGTGTCGACCGTGGTTGCCGTGTTGGCGCCCTTCTTGCTCGTGCACTCGACGACGACAGGAAGACGACGCGACGGAGCGTCGAGCAGTGCGGCAACGGCGGCACCTTCGTCGGCGGTGGAGACTCGGCTCGGGCTGCCGGAGATGAAATTGTTCGCGTCGCGAGCACGAAGTTCGCGAGCAAAGTCAGCCACCAGTGACGTCAGCGACTTGGAAGGTCGTTCGCTGCGCGTGCGGGGGAGGATGAGCGAACCGGTCGGCCGTACTTCGCGCCGTACGTCGACGCACAAGTCGCCGCGCCGCGAAGGGAAGAGCGAGATCAGCGTCACTTGTCGCGCGTCGTCGCTCGGGTGTTGTTCGGAGATCTCGCAGCGGAACACCTTGTCGGTCACGCTGCTGTGCATCACCACTTGTGTCGTGTTGGTGCGCTTGTCATGTGGCCATGTGGTCTCCAGCCAGGTTTCGAGCAGATGCCCGACGGTCTCTCGTAGCAGCTTCTCGTGTGCGTCATCCTTGGCTTTCGGCGTGATCAACGTGACGCCATAGACGGTGAGCATCGTTCACCGCTCCAAGACCAGGTTGAATTCGAGCACGCCGGAGTCTTCGGTACTGATTCCGGGGATCGACGGGTTCGGGATTCCAAAATCCGCAAAGACGATCGGAATCTCGCCAACCACCACGATGCGGCCGTCGCTGAACGAACTGGTGACCGTGAGATCGACGCTCTTGCTCGCGCCACGCAGGGTGAGCGTGCCGCGAGCAGCGTGCGACGTCGAACCACTGGTCGATTCGGCGGCCAACTCGATCGGGGTATCGAGTACGAAGGCGGAAGTCGGATAGTTCAGGGTGTCCATGATGCGACTCGCGAACCGGGCGTCGCGCTTGGGTTCGTCGCTCGTCACGGTAGTCATGTCGACTTCAAATCGTGCTGTCGTCACCGTGAGGTCGGCAATCGTCACCTCGCCGGTTACCGCGCTGGTTCTCCCGACAGCGGTGACGTTCTGGCCGAACAACACTTCGTCGACGCGGTAGCCGACTTGTGAGTCTGCAGAGACCTTCCACATACCTGACGGGTCGGTGAGCTCGGCGACTACCGCAGTCGCCTCGTCGAGAAAGCTCTCGGGTGCTTCGTCACGGACGAAATTGATGTACACCCACGGTCCGCCCACGACCAGCAGTGCGATAGCGAGCACCACGATGATGCCAAGTCGCAGGGCGCGCGGCACTACGGGGGTCACCGCTTGCGGGCGAGCACCTGCGTGGTGGCGCTCATGCCGTTGTGGTACTTGCCTTCGACGATCTCGCGTTCGATCTCGCGACCGACCTCGATCGTCATGCCTGTCGTCGCGCCGAGGTCGCTAAGTATGTCCTCGAGCTCGACGGTCATCTCGGAATTCTGAGGTCCGCCGACGCCTCTGCCGATGTTGGCTGCTCGGTACGCCTCGAGCACGAAGCAGCCGCCTTGTCGCAGCGCGTCAGGGACGGCCGCGTGCACTTTGTGACGCAGCGCAGGTGTCAGATGACAAAACACCGAAACGATGCAGTCCCACGAGGCCGTTCCGAGCTCGAACGTCTCGAGATCGGCGACACGAGCGTCGATTTCGACGTCGCGATCAGCCGCAAGTCGCCTTGCTTTCACGACCCCCACCGGGCTCAGGTCGACCGTCACGACGTCGTGCCCGAGTTGTGCGAGGAAGACCCCGTTGCGGCCCTCGCCGTCGCCCAGGCACAGAGTTCTCGCGACTGGAAGTCGCGCTGCAACCTCGCGCAAGAAATCATTTGCCTCGGTTCCGAATGCGAAACTCTCTTCGGCGTATCGTTCGTCCCAACTTTGGCCGCTCGAAGTGGTGCGTGACACGCCGTCAGGCTACGGCTGCAACGCTGCTCGCATTACGGTGGGCGGGTGACGTTGGAAGCAGTTTCGGGTGCGCTCGCCGCGATGCTCGGAGTTGCATTCATTTGGCCGCAGGTAACTCGTGCGTACACGAAGAAGAGCGTCGAGGGAGTCGCTCCGCTCGGCACGATCATCAGTCTCGCCGGCACCATCATGTGGATCGTCTACGGGGTGGCGACCGGAAGCATCCCGATGATTTTGTCGAATGTGAACATCGAAGTTGCGTTCTTGTTCTTGGCGGCATACCTCGTCTACAAGCAAGCGTTGCCATTGTGGGCGCCAGTGGTCACGTTCGTGGTGACGCTTGCACTCAGCCTGCTGATCGCCCGATATTCAGAGACCGTGCTCGGGATCGTCGGCGTGGTGATTAGTACACCGTCGATCCTTCCGCAGTTTTGGCGGGCTGTTCGCTCGCCGCGTCTCTACGGAGTATCGGTCGTGTCGTTCGCGTTGCTCGCGGCGATGGGCGTCGGTTGGTTCACGTACGGTCTCACCATCGGGGACCCCGTCGTGTCGTACCCGAATCTCGTGCTCATCCCTTGCGCATCATTCATCGCGTGGAAGGCGTGGCACTCGCATCTCGCCACGGTCGGTCATCGAAGCGTGACCGTGGTCGACGCAGAACCCGCCCTCTGATGAGACGCTGACAAGACGAGCGTCGTGCCGCTCTTGGCACGCACGACCCAGGTGTGCAGATGGCGATCCGAAGTGCCGTCCGACATGGCTCCGCCGTCGAGCAGCATTTTCGAACGCCCTTCGAGTTGACCGATTCGTACTCGGGCTTCGCCTTCGACCAGGTCAACGGATGATCCTCCCGTGCCGGCGATCTCGACGACGGCCGGAAGCACGATCTTCATCTTCTTTGCGTGCTGGGTGACGGTGGTCGGCAGCCATCCGGTATTCGCCACGCCGAGCCGTACTTTCCACACGTCGCCACCGAGTGAAATCGCCTCGGCCAGTTTGATCTCGAGGCGCGGGGATGCCATCGCTTGATAGATCGCGACGTCGGCGTGGGCGGCAACTTCGGCTCGCAAGAGCGGCGACGGAGCATTCGTCCAGATGTGGAACGCGTCGGCGCCGCCGAGTTCCACCGTGCCGAGTTGCGGGTGGTCAAACGTGCGCCAGGCGACGTATGAACCTGGTGCGTTCTTGTCGCTCCAGCGGCAGACGGCCAAGTCTTGTGCCGGAGTCGGGCCGACGTACCACACGTCGGTAGGCGAGTGTTCGCCCGTTGCGCGGAAGATGGCGTCCCAGAACTCGGTCGTCCACGAGTAGACGCCGAGGTGGTCGTACGCCCAGTCGTCGCCGGCGCCGCCCATCACTCGCGACTTGTCCCAGGTCAGGTCTTCGAACACCGAGTGCACGGGATACGTGGTGAGCGGTGTCGAGTGCTCGCCGAACTTCTTGAAGATGAAGAGGTCCTCCGGCGGGAGCTTCGAGTCGGGAAGGTTGCTGCTCGGCCGCAGCATGAAACCACCTGCAGTGTGGAACGCGTTGTAGCCGCACACGTTGGGCCGCGCTTTCACCGCGCGCACGAGCGAATGAATCTCTGGTTCGCTCATCGGATGGTCACCCGAACCGAGCACGTCGACGCCCCAACCAGCGGGGAAGTTGCGGTTCAAGTCGAGACCAGCAGGGTCGCGCGGCTGGTCGATGGTGAAGCCGTCGTAGTTTTCGATTAACCCTTCGGTGAGTAGTCGGTAGCGAGTTGTGCCTGCTGGCGCTCCGAGCGGACCGACAGGGATCATCACTCGCGGTTCTTCGGGGTGCGGCATCCACGCACCGTCGGGGTCGGCGATGCGCATCGTGAGAATGCGACCGTCGCCGTCGATGTCTTGCGGATGCAAGCCGGGCCACCGGTGGCCGTCGCGCCACGGCCAAGAGCGCACGCTCGAGCGGTGGAAGAGCGGTCGATCGGCGAGCGCGTCTTCAACGCCGTCGGGGTTCACTCGCGGCGCTATATAAAAGGTGCGAGTGCGCAGCGCCTCGACGACTGTCGCGTCACCAGCGACGAACTTCGTGACGAGGTGATGGATGATGTAGAGCGCCGCAACACCACCAGTTACCTCGACGGCGTGAATGTTGGCATCAATCCAGTGCGCGGGTTTGGTGTGGTGTTCGCCAGTACGTGTGTCAGTAATCGTGGCCACGAGCAGGTCGCGACCCATGTGTGATTGTCCATAGCTCTCGACGGTGAGCAATGTTGGGTGTTGGGCTGCGAGTGCGCGTAACCACGCAGCCATCTCGTCGTAACGCAAGAATCGGTCGAAGTCGTAAGTCATGCGCCGAGGCTAGACCGCGCAGGAATGTTCGTACCTCTTCAAAGCACCCACAGGTAGATTCGCTTCATGGCGATGCGCAAGTGGCGAGTAGCAGCGGTTGTCGGGTTGATGAGCACGCTGTTACCGCTGGTGCACAGTCCGCAGTCCATTGCAGCACTTCAATCCAACGAAGTGCCTCAGCCCATTCGGGTGCGTTCCTGCAAGGACGGTGGCGTATGCAAACTTGGCGATAAGGGTCCTTTGGGTGGAGTGGTGTTTTACGCTGCCCCAACCCCGCAGTGGTGGGGTCAATACATGGCAACTGTTTCGAGCAATAGGTCTGTCGTACGGCTGCCGGAATGGACCGCTTGGTTGAGTCCAGTCAGCAGTCCGGTCATCTTTGGTAGGGATGCCAAGGCTCAACGTATCGAAGCGAAGCAGATCGGTGCCGGTGCTGTAAACACAGCACTCATTTTCCAATTTCTCGGCAAGAGCGGAGCCACTCAACACTTAGATCCACCGCTTGCTGAGATTAAGTACCAGTCTTTCGTACCCTCTAAAGACGAACTCGACGCGCTGTACAACTACATCGTCACGACAGAGTCACCTCTTGATGCGGCGTTTCAAACCGGGGTAGTCGGTGACCCTTACTGGACGTCGACAGAAGCCTCC
>JBEGRF010000063.1:0-3165 GCA_041180605.1 Actinomycetota bacterium
AACTACTTGCGCTTGTTGAGCGCGACGTAGTCGCGTGCGTCAGCGCCGGTGTACCACTGCATCGGTCGAGAGATCTTCTGTTCGTCGTCACGCAGCAGCTCGGCGTAGTGCGCCAGCCAACCCGTCATGCGCGGAATCGCGAACAACACGGTGAACATCTCAGCGGGGAAGCCGAGCGCCTGGTAGATCAGCCCCGAATAGAAGTCGACGTTCGGGTACAGCTTTCGCGACACGAAGTAGTCGTCTTTCAGCGCGGCTTCCTCGAGTTTCAGCGCGATATCGAGCAGCGGGTTCTTGCCCGTCACCTCGAACACGTCGTACGCCGCCTTCTTGATGATCGTCGCGCGCGGGTCGTAGTTCTTGTACACGCGGTGGCCAAAGCCCATCAGTCGGCCCTTGCCCGCCTTCACGTCGGCGATGAACGCCGGAACGTTCGCGACCGAGCCGATCTCGCTCAGCATGTGCACGACGGCCTCGTTCGCGCCACCATGCAGCGGGCCGTAGAGCGCCGAAGATGCAGCCGCCGCAGCGCTGTACGGGTCGGCATTCGACGACGCCACCACCCGCATCGCGGTGGTGCCGCAGTTCTGCTCGTGGTCCGCGTGCAAGATGAACAACAGGTCCATCGCTTTGGCGAGCACCGGGTTGACGAAGTGGTCGTCACCGATGCGGAACATCATGTTCAAGAAATTCGCCGAATAGTCGAGCGAGTTGTTCGGCGAGACGAACGGCAGGCCCATGCTGAAGCGGTAGCACATTGCCGCGATCGTCGGCGCTTTGGCGATCAGTCGCAGCGTCTGCTTGTCGAGCGACTCCTTCTTGTGGATGTCTTTTGCATCAGGGTAGAACGTGCCCAGCGCGGCAATCGCCGACGTGAACATGCCCATCGGGTGCGCGTCGTAGTGGAAGCCGTCGACGAAGCGCTTGCGCATGTTCTCGTGGATCATCGTGTGGTGGATCACGTCGAACGACCACTTCTCGAGCTGCGCTCCGGTCGGCAATTCGCCGTTGAGCAGCAAATACGAGACTTCGAGGAACGTCGATTTCTCCGCCAGCTGCTCGATGGGATAGCCGCGGTAGCGCAACACGCCCGCGTCGCCGTCGAGATAGGTGATCGCCGACTTGCACGCCGCAGTGGAGAGAAACGCCGGGTCGTACACCCGCAATTTCGGGTCGAGTTGGCGTAGCGCGGAGGAGGGAATCACGCCTCCGGTGATCGGCACGGTGACTTGTTTGCCCGTGCGGTCGTCAATGATCGTGATTGTTTCAGCCATCGTGAGGCCTTTCGAAATTCGTTGTCGGGAGCTTCCTCTCCCGCTCGTTCACGCTACTTGACGAATGCGCGCGCACGGCGCGTCGAGTCGCCAAGACGCGCGCACGGCGCGTCGACGTGCACATTTGCGCGCGCACGGCGCGCTGACCCGCGATTAGAGCGGGCCGTTGTCGTGCTTTCGCTTGGGAAACTTCTCACGTTTGCTCGACAGCATGTCGAGCGCCGCCACCACTTCGGTGCGCGTCTCCGACGGGGCGATCACGGCGTCTACATACCCGCGTTCGGCGGCGACGTACGGGTTCAAGAGCCGTTCTTCGTAGTCGCGCTCGAACGCGGCGCGTTCTTCTGGCGTCGCACGCCGCTGCAAGATGGCCGCAGCCTGTCCGGCGCCCATCACGGCCAACTCTGCAGTGGGCCACGCGATGCAAATGTCGTTGCCCATCTTCTTTGAATCCATCACGATGTATGCGCCGCCGTAACTCTTGCGCAGGATCACGCATACGCGCGGCACCGTCGCACGGCCGTAGGCGAACACCAGTTGCGCACCGTGGCGGATCATCCCGCGCCACTCCAGGTCTTTGCCCGGGTAGAAGCCTGGCGTGTCGACCAACGTGACGATGGAAATGTTGAACGCATCGCAGAACGCCACGAATCGCGCCGCCTTCTGCGACGCTTGGATGTCGAGCGTTCCTGCGAGCGCAAGCGGTTGGTTGGCGACGATGCCGACGGAGTGCCCGCCCATCGACGCGAGCGCAGTCACGATGTTGCCGGCCCATCCAGAGCGCAACTCGAGGTACGCGCCGTCGTCGACGATCGACTCGATCACTTTGCGCACGTCGTAACTGCCGGTGGATGCCGCCGGAAGGATCGTGTCGAGGTCGGGGCACGGCCGGTTCACCGGGTCGCCCGTCTCGATCATCGCCGTCAGCTCGTCGACGTGGTCGGGCAGGTAGCGCAACACTTCTTCAAGCAGCGCCGCCGCATGTGCAACATCGTTTGCAACGAGGCTCGTCACTCCGCTCTGCCTCGAGTGGATGTCGGTGCCGCCCAACTCCTCGTTGCTCACTTCGATGCCGGTCATCTGCGCCACCATCGCGGGGCCCGACACGAACGCGTACGAATCGCTCGTCATGATCGTCACGTCGCACAACCCGATGAGCAGTGCGGGCCCCGACACCGCCGGGCCGTGCACGATCGCGATCGTCGGCACCACGCCGGAGCACTGGGTGATTGCGCGCGCAGCCTGACCCCATCCGTCGAGCGCGGCGACGCCCTCCAAGATGTCGGCGCCCGACGACGCCATCGACAACACGAGCGGCAGCCGCTTGTCGCGCGCCGTGTTGGCGGCGTTGGTCAGCACCTGCGATGCAGCGCTGGAGAGGGCACCTTTGTGCACCGAATCGTCGAATTCCACCCACACCACGCGCCGCCCGCCCGACAACACCCGCACCCCGGCCGACACCGCGCCGGGCACCTTGCGTTGCAGGTGCACCTGCGGCTCGCTGGCGGCCTCGCGAGCGGTCGGCTCGTGCACGCTCGTCACGACGCGAAGGCTAGACGCTTCACGGTGTGCCGCTGCGCCGCTTCGCATGTCGCCAGCACGGCGCACCCACGCCGCTGCGCCGCCCTCGCGCGAACTGCCGCGCCTGGGCACGGCGCGGTCAGCGCTGAATTTCTACGTAGATGCTCTCGAAGTCGGCAGCAATGATTTTGACCCTGAAGTTTTCGTGCGCAAACACCTCGCCCGCACCGACGGTGCCGAGGGTCTTGAGGGGGCCCGCGCCGTGATTGATGAAGCTGTTGAGTTCATAGACGTGCAGCGCGTTGTCGACGTATTCCGCGAAGAGCGCCTTGCCGGGTGCCAGAGGCAGGACGACGAGTCTCTGCCCTTG
>JBEGRF010000064.1:0-8616 GCA_041180605.1 Actinomycetota bacterium
CGCACCACGACGTGAACTGCACCGGCGGCGAAATCTGCGCCAACCTCGGCATGCAGAACGCTCGGCACGGCCAATGCAGACAGGTCGTTTCGAAACCGTGCAGCGGATTCAGGCGAGTCGCACGCGAGCACGATTCGATAGTCGAGCTGCAGGTACTCGCGCATTCGTTCCGCGAGCTGGTCGTTGGTCGTGACCGCAGAACCCCAACGTCCGGCTGCCACGCTGATTGCCCCATCGCTCGGGTCGCCGAGACCAGGTGACGCGACCGAGAGCAATACTTCGACGGACGTGTCCTTGAGCAGGTCATCAACTTCTACATGCAGGCGCGGAAGGGCGTCAGACACTTGGAACGACCACGTCGACGCGAGCGCCTCGGCGACCGCGCGCTCTTCGCGATGAAGTTCCTTGGCGCGCGACCGAAGGTACGCCGGGTCGCACACGACGAGCCTTGAGCCTCGGGGCAGAACGTCGATCAACGTGGTCACATCGGGAACGAGCCATGCGAGCCAGTTCTCCATGCCGTCGAAACCCGTGCGCTGAGCGACGCGTTCCCACTGTTCGCGCCCCCACGGTTCTTGCGACGCAAGTTCTTGCGCGCGAGCCGCCACGGCATCGTCGACTAGCAGTTCGCGGGCGGGATAGATCACCATTTCATCGAGCTCCGCGATGCTCAGCTGGTCGTTCACCGAGAACGCACTCAGTCGTTCGACGTCGTCGCCCCACAACTCGATTCGTACGGGGGAGTCGTCAGTCGACCCGAAGACGTCGAGGATCGCTCCACGTCGTGCGAACTCGCCTCGGTGCTCGGCAAGCTGTTCCCTCACGTAGCCCCACTCCACGAGAGTGTTGGTGACCGCTTCGAGGTCGAGGCTTGAACCACGACGAATGACGAGCGGCTCGAAGGTGTGGCTCGCCGGGCTCAACCGTTGCAGCACTGCACGTATCGGGGCGACGATCAGTCGCGGCGAGGCGCGGCGTAGTCGCGCGACCAGCCGCATCCGTTCTCCCATCGTCTCCGTAGCGGGGCTGACTCGCTCGAACGGCAGCGTTTCCCACGACGGGAAGAAGTCGACCTCGCAATCCGCATAGGCGCGGAGGTCGTCGAAGAGGACACGGGCCTGGGTGTCGGTGGGTGTAACGACGAGGAGTACGTCGTTTGGGCGCGACCGCGCGAGAGCGGCGATGAGAATCGGTCGAATCTGGTCCGCCCACGCGACGACGGAGCCCGGCTCGAGGCCGACACCGAGATCACGACCGTGGCTTGCCGCGATCTCGGTCAGCGGCGAGAGCGAGAGGTTCTCCGCAGCAATCATCGGGCGGCCGTTCAGCCGGCGTTCGTCTGTTGCATCGCTGTATCGACGCCGTGCTTCAGGATGAGCTCGGCCGCATCAGCCGCGCGAACCACGGCTTCGTCGAGCAACTTGCGCTCATCTTGCGGCACTTTTGACAGCACGTGATCTCCCCCGCGTTCTTTGCTCGGTGGTTTGCCGACACCGATTCGAACACGAACGAAGTCCTGCGACTTGAGATGTTGCGTGATCGATCGCAGGCCGTTGTGACCGGCGAGACCTCCACCCACTTTCACACGCACGACACCGGGCGGCAGATCGAGTTCGTCGTGCACCACGATGATGCGCTCGAGATCGTCCACGCCGAACCGTCGGGCGAGTGGAGCCACGGCTTGGCCGGAGTTGTTGACGAAGGTCATCGGTTTGGCGAGCAAGTAGTGAAGAAAGTCGGTGTGCACCTCCGCCAGCAGGCTCTTGTCGCGTGAAGCCTTCAACGACACGCCGGCCCGACGCGCCAACTCGTCGACCACTTCAAAGCCGACGTTGTGACGACTGCGTTCGTACTCGCGCCCGGGGTTACCAACACCGACGATGAGCGCAGAAAAAGGTGTGCCGCGACGCTCTGGTCGCTTCGTGCGACGCAGGAGTGCCATGACGGCTTACCGCATCGCGGTTTACTTCGAGGGCTTGCCGCCCGCAGCAGGCTTGCCGGCTGCGGGGGCGGGCTTGCCACCCGCGGCCTTCGCGGCGTCGCCTTCGGCGGGCACCGCACCTTCTGCGGCTGCGCCTTCTGCAGCGGCACCCTCGGCGGCGATTTCGCCCTCTGCGGGCGCCGCGACTGGTGCGACTTCTTCGATCTTCGTGGTGACGACGGTGACGACGACGAACTCAGGATCCCCGACGACGGTGACACCGGCAGGCATTGGCAAGTCGCCGAGACGAACGACGCTGTCCATCGTCATGTTGGTGACGTCGACGACGATCTCGTTCGGAATGTTGGCAGCGGTCGCGCGTACGTCGATGGAGTTGACGACAGGGTCGACGAGGCCGCCCTCTGCCAACACCGCCTTCGCAGTGCCCTTGAGGTGCAGCGGCACGTGAACGGTGATGACCTCGGTCATGCTGATCTGCTGGAAGTCGACGTGGCGCACGTTGCGCTTCACGGGATCGCGTTGCACTTCTTTGATGATTGCGGGGTACTTGTCGCCGCCGACATGAAGCTCGAGCACGGTGTTCAGACCCGCAGGGCCGGAGAGTGCGACTCGCAAATCTCTGCGGTCGACGGTGACGGCGACCGGTGTCATGCCGTGACCGTAGACGACGGCGGGAATCTGGTCCTGCGAGAGCAAGCGACGGGCGGAAGCGCTCCCGAGCGGGCGACCGACCTGAGTTTTCAGGGCTGTTGGCATTTGGTCAGTCTATGGGCGGCTTTTGCAGGCGCGTCAGGGTGCAGCGATGTGTCGCGCGGGCGCGTCAGGCGAGGTTTTCGCCGCCGAAGAGCTCGCTCACGCTCGTCTCTTCGAACACCGCTGCCAGTGCATCAGCGATAATCTTGGCGACTGACAGCACCTCGATGCGGTCGATGCGTTTTTCTTTCGGCAGCGGGATGGTGTTCGTGAGCACCACTCGGCTGATCGGAGACTTCTTTAGTCGGTCGATCGCCGGGTCGGAGAGCACGCCGTGTGTAGCCATGGCCCACACTTCTTTGGCACCGCGCGACATGAGAAGTTCTGCTGCCGACACCATCGTTCCGGCGGTGTCGATCATGTCGTCGGTCAAGACGCAGAGTCGACCGTCGACGTCGCCGATGACTTCTTTCGCGCTCGCCACGTTGACACTGTTCTTTTCGCGACGTTTGTATACAAACGCCACGTCGGCGTTCATGTCACTCAGGTGCTGGGCGAATCGCTCTGCGACTTTTACTCGCCCTGTGTCAGGCGAGACGATGACGACGCCTTCGCGTGCGTTCTCGCGCAGATACTTCTCCAGCACCGGCATCGCAGTGAGGTGATCGACTGGGCCCTCGAAGAATCCCTGGATCTGTCCGCTGTGCAAGTCCACCGACACCATGCGCTTGGAGCCCGCTGCCTTGAACATGTCGGCTACGACGCGCGCAGTGATGGGCTCGCGTCCCGCGGCCTTGCGGTCTTGTCGTGCATAACCGTAGAAGGGGCACACCGCCGTGACGCGCTTGGCGGATGCGCGATAGGCGGCGTCGATCATGATCAACTGCTCCATGATCGCGTCGTTTATGCTGTAACCGTTGTGGCCGTAGTGCGACTGCATGATGAAAACATCGCCGCCGCGGATGCTCTCACCAAATCGCGGTCGAATCTCACCGTTCGCGAATTCGACGACGTCAGCCTGGCCGAGTGAGATGTTGAGGTGGCTCGCGACTTCACTCGCGAGTTCTGGATGAGCCCGACCGCTGTAGAGCACCATCCGTTTGGTGGTGACTTTGTCGATCGATTTGTTCATCGCGAGCCATCATAGAACGGACCGGTTCTGGCGCCCGATTCGACCTTGGTTCCTTCGGGCAAGAACGCGTACGGTCCGACTTCGCAGTCGTCTCCGATCACAGAATCTCGTGCGGTCGTCTGCTCGACTCGGCAGTTCGCACCGACTTGCACGTTCGAAAGGCGCGCCGACGGCCCGATTGTGCAGCCGTCGCCGATGGTCGTCGAACCCTGCAGGATGACCCCGGGGAACAGGGTGACATCGCGTCCAATTTGTACCGTCACGTCGATGAAGGTCTGCCGTGGATCGAGCATTGTGACTCCGGCAAGGAGGAGCGAGCGGTTTGTGCGCGCCCGTAGTTCGCGCTCGGCAAGAGCGAGCTGCCAACGGTCGTTGACCCCGGTGACCTCGACGGCGTCAGCCTTGGTCGCACCGACACGGTGTCCGACCGAAGTAAGTACTTCGACTACATCGGTGAGGTAGTACTCCGATTGTGCGTTGTTGTTTTTGATTCGACGGAGTGCAGGGCCAAGGAGGCCTCTTTTGAAGGCGTAGATGCTCGTGTTCACTTCGTGTATCGCGCGTTCTGCGGGCGTCGCATCTCGTTCTTCGACCACGCGCAGGACCGCGTCGTCTTTGCCGCGCAGCACTCGGCCGTATCCGTACGGCTCCTCGAGGTCTGCGGTGAGAAGCGTGGCCGCATTCGACGACGACTCATGCTCTCGCACGAGCCGGGCAATGGTTTCGGCGCGCAGGAGGGGAGTGTCGCCGGGCATCACGAGGACCGTCGATTCGTCGTCGACGTCGCCGTGACCCACCCCGTCGCGTTCGTCGAGGGCACTCAGCCCGACGGATGCGGCATCGCCCGTGCCACGCTGACGGTGTTGAACTGCGAAATCAACGTTCGCCCAATCGGGAGCTGCGAGTCGCACTTCGTCGGTGACGCGCTCAGCGCCATGACCGACCACCACCATGGTGCGCGCAGGGTCCGCGGCTTCGAGCGCGTGGATGACGTGCAACACCATCGGCCGTCCGCACATCACGTGCAGAGGTTTGGGTCGCGAAGACTTCATGCGGGTGCCGTGGCCGGCGGCAAGGATGACGGCAGTCGTGCTCATGAGCGCTGCGCCGAGTCTGCCACTCGCGCGGGTCGCGTGGTTCCGGGGAGAGGATTCGAACCCCTATAAACGGGACCAAAACCCGCTGTCCTGCCGTTGAACGACCCCGGAAAGAAGATGGCGCGTTTCAGCACCAGCTTTCAGGGTAGCGTCGGAGCTCGCATGGGATCACTCGTCAAGCGTCGTCGCAAGCGAATGCGCAAGAAGAAGCACAAGAAGATGCTTCGCCGCACTCGCCATCAGCGCAACAGCAAGTAAATCGTCTTCGTCGCGATAGCGACTCGCTGCCGCGAACTGCATGACTTCAGCGACTGCACGTCACGATGACTGTCGCGTCTCGAAGTGCGTCGGCAATCTCGTGCTTGCCGCGCAAGAACCACGTCGCGCCGCTACCGGCGAGCACCGGTGAAACGCCGCTTGCCTCTCGTATACGGTCGCGCCAGCGTGCGAGCTGAGGTTCAACGGTGATTGCAGCGGGCTCGAGGTCGTTCACTTCGGCATGTCGTGCTGATGCGTCGAGAGAATCCCACGCTTTGTACACGGCCGGTGTCGAAACGTGCAGCGGCGGGATAACCAGCGTGATGTCGAGCGGTTCGTCGCGTCGCTGACTCTCGGCCACTGGTTCGACGACCTCGCCGATGCCGCTGACGCGCGCCCGACCGCCCACCATGCAGAAGGGAATATCGGCACCCAGTCGTGACGCCGCAACGACGTCGGCGAAACCGGCCCAACGCAGTACTGCGGCAGCATCCGAGGATCCACCGCCCAGCCCGCCCCCGTTCGGAATCTGCTTGTTGATGCGGATGCTCGCTGACTTGCCTGCCAGTGCGAGCGCGCGCGCAACCAAGTTGTCGGCGGTGGTCGGAACACCTTCGGAGAACGGTCCCTCGACCGTGATACCGCTGCCCCGCGGGTCGATCTGCAATGTGTCGGCGAGCCGCAACGAGATCATCTCGGCGTTAATGAGGTGGAACCCGTCGGCGCGAACACCAGTCACGCGCAGTGAAAGGGTGAGTTTTGCATGTGCTGCGACCGTGACGACTTCGCTCACCGCGCATCCTCCGTGGGAGCGCTCTTGGAGCGGGCGAGCACTGCCTCAGTGAGCCGCGACCACTCTTCGAGAGTGAGCTCCTCAGCGCGCGCTTCGGGGTTGACTCGGGCAACTTCGAAGTCGCGCGGGGTGACCGTGCCGTCGAGGGCGCGGCGCAACATCTTTCGACGGGTCGAAAACCCCTGCTTCACGAGCTGAAACAACGGCCCGAACGGTGCAGGCACCGCAGGCACGTCACGTCGGGTAATTTCGACGAGCGACGAAGCGACGCGAGGTCGCGGCAAGAACACCGCTGAAGAGACTTCACCCACGATTCGCGCTGAAGCCCAATAATTCACTTTTACGCTGACGGCACCGAACGCCTCGTCGCCTGGCTTTGCTACGAAGCGCTGGGCCACTTCTTTCTGCACCATCACCAGTAATCGTTGCACTCGTACGACGCCGTCAAGCAAGTCTGCGACGAGCGGCGTCGCCACGTTGTACGGCAAGTTCGCGACGACCGTCCACGACGCGCTGGCGGCAAGCAGCGAGCCCCACTCCAGGCGCATCGCATCACCGTGCACGACTTGCACGTTTCTGCACTTTGCCACGTTCTCGCGCAACACCTTCACGAGACCGTCATCGATCTCCACTGCGGTCACCTGTGCGCCAGTCTCGGCAAGCGCCAAGGTGAGGGCACCGAGCCCCGCACCAATTTCCAATACGTGGTCACCCTCTCCGACCCGGGCGAGAGAAGCGATTCGTCGAACCGTCTCAGGTTCGACCACGAAGTTCTGCCCGAACATGCGGCGCGGTGCCAGGCCGTGTCGGGCGAGCAGCTCCGACGTTTGCGAACGGGTGAGCGTCACCAGTTGATCGATACGGGAATCGGAGCATTCACGAGATCGGAAAGCTCCACGAAGAGCCGAGTGTGCAGCACGATGCTCACATTGGCCGGCGTCGACGGCATCATCACGTTGGAGCAGGCGATTGATCGACCGTTGTTGAGGTTCTTCACCACGAGCGTCGTCCCGTAGGGGGCGATCGGAGCATTGCAAACGGTGCTCGGCGCGCCGTTGAAGCTGCTGAATGTGGCGAGCCCCGTGATACCGACGTTGTCGGCACTCGGGTAGGCGATCACTGCTGTGCCGGTCGGCGCTATGCCTGCAGGACCCTCCAGAAATACGGGAGCAGGAGTCTCAGTCGTGGTGGTGACGTCGGAACTGACGTTGACGCCAGCCGCCGCGACAGTTGCGACTTGCGCCTGTGGTTCGCCGCGAGTAAAGAAGACGACGGCCGGCACTGTCACAAGAGTGAGCAGCGCAACGAGGGTGATGCGGCGGCGGTCGGTTACATTGAGGAACACCGGTCCGGCTCCTTTCGTCAAGGCTGCGCGGTCGATGACGACTCGCGAGGGCTTCTGACGCTACCGAATGATGCCGGGGAACGCCGCGTGGGCATTTGCCACCGTGGTTTCGGCGACCGTGGCGACACTCTCGCCGCGCACCTCTGCCAGACATTCTCCGACCAGTCGCACGTGGGCAGGTTCGTTCTCTTTGCCTCGATGCGGCACGGGTGCCAACCACGGTGCGTCGGTTTCGGTGAGCAACTTTTCTGCAGGACAATATTTCGCGGCGCGACGAATGTCGTCAGCTTTGTTGAACGTCACGATGCCCGAGAACGAGAGCCACGCGCCGCGCGACACGGCTTGGCGTGCTTCTGCTTCATC
This sequence comes from Actinomycetota bacterium, assembly GCA_041180605.1. GTDB lineage: Bacteria > Actinomycetota > Acidimicrobiia > Acidimicrobiales > Ilumatobacteraceae > F1-60-MAGs027. The sequence goes on from JBEGRF010000064.1 coordinate 7,624, forward strand.
GCCGCTGAAGCAGTGAAACACCACTCGGTTCGGCATGCCCTCGCCGTCGAGCACGTCGAACGTGTCTGACCACGCATTTCGCGTGTGAATGACCAACGAGAGGTCGAGCTGCTTGGCGAGAGAAATGTGTTTGGCGAATACCTGTCGTTGGATGCTCCGGTCAGAATGGTCGTAAAAGAAGTCGAGACCGCATTCGCCGATTGCCACCACTTTCTTGCGACGCAGTTCAGCGGAGTCCGCACCTTTCACGAAGGGCAGGATGGTTTCGAACCCGAGCTTTGCGTCGTGTGGATGCAGACCCACCGTTGCCCACACGTTGTCGTGTCGTGCAGCGATGTCGAGAGCCTTTTCGGTCGTATCGGCATCAGTGCCGATGACGATAACTTTGTTGACGTCGTGTGCCGTGGCGTTCGCGATGGCTCCGTCAGCTCCGCCTGGAGTGCGGTCGTCGTAAACGTGGCAATGTGTGTCGACCCACGTAGGTGCAGTCACTTTACGGATCCTTTCTTGCGTGGGAAGAGCGGCTCGCCCTTCTCGACGTGCAGCCCGCCGGGGTATCCGCCCCATGCCGTATCTTTCGGTACACGACGGTCTTCGATGCGACCCGGCAGGCCGATGCGTCGCCAGATTTCCTGTGTCGTCGTCGGCAGAGCAGGATTCGCCAGCATCACGACGATGCGCAACGCCTCGAGTGCGTCGCCCATCACGGCGTCGACTTCGGATCCAGCAGGTTTCTTCCAAGGTTCGTTCTGTTCGAGATGTGCATTGGTCGCACGGATCAAGTTCCATGCTGAGTCAAGTGCTTTGCTCGGTTGCACGTTGCACCACGCGGCATCTGCTTCGAGTACGGCTTCGTTCGCAACTGCTTCAAGATGCGAGCCGCGCTGCGGAGCGGGGCCGATGCCGCCGCACTTCTTCTCGACCACGGTCGCCACGCGCGCTGCGAGGTTGCCGAGGTTGTTCGCGAGGTCGGAGTTGTACCGAGACACGAGA